>NZ_JAATVU010000099.1 GCF_013184745.1 Mangrovicoccus sp. HB161399 | reverse complement strand
CATGTTCGCCCAGACCCTCGTCCACATCAACGAGGCCGTGACGGGACTCCTCGGAGCAGCGTTCATAGCAGCAGCACTCGCGTCCTCGATACGCCACCGGCGGATGGAGGCGCGGGCCGCGGCAGAATAGCGGCCCCGACACGCAGACACCGCGGCCTTCCCTGTGCCGCGGACCGGTCGCCGCCCGGGGAGAGCGGCGGCCGGACCGGAAACCCCGTGCCCGCAGCGGCCGGACCCTGACATCGCCGACCCGGGAGGACAGGCACCATGACACGCGCGGAACGCATCTCCGTCACCACAACCGACCGGATCGCCGGGCTGAGGCTCAGCCATGTGGTCCAGCCGATCGCCAAGCCGGTCTCGGACGCCAAGGTCGCGACCGGCCGCCAGAGTCCGCTGGCCGCGGTCGACCTGCTGGTCGTCGAGATCGCCTCGGAGCAGGGGCTGACCGGGATGGGCTTTTCCTACACGCTCCGGGCGGGCGGCACGGCGCTGGCGGCGCTGGCGCGCGAGATCGGGCCGCTGCTGATCGGCGAGGATCCGAACCGGATCTCCTGGCTCTGGGACCGGCTGGCCTGGCGCACCAACTCGCTGGGCGAGGGCGGGGCGGCCGCGCAATGCATCGCCGCCTTCGACTCCGCGCTCTGGGATCTGAAGGCCAAGCGCGCCGGCATGCCGCTGGCGCATTTTCTGGGCGCCTACCGCGAGGCCGTCCCGGTCTACAACACTTCCGGCCAGTACCTGCAGGCGACCATCCCGGAAATGCGCGAGGGCGCCGAGGCGGCCATCGCCCGCGGCATCGGCGGCATCAAGATGAAGGTCGGCCAGCCCGACCGGGCCGAGGACATGCGCCGGATCGAGGCGCTCTGCGAGGTCACGGCCGGACGGGTCGCGCTGATGGTCGACGCCAACCAGCAATGGAGCCGCCCGCAGGCGCTGTCCTTCTCGCGCGAGATCGACGGGCTGGGCCTGGCCTTCATCGAGGAGCCGCTGGCCGCGCGCGACCATGAGGGCCATGGCGCGCTGGCCGCGCAGCTGGCCACGCCGGTTGCGACCGGCGAGATGCTGACCTCGGTGGCCGAGCACCGCGCGCTGATCCGCGCCGGCGGCTGCGGCTTCACCCAGGTCGACGCGCCGCGGATCGGCGGCATCACGCCCTTCCTGAAGGTGATGGCGCTGGCCGAGGAGGCCCGGATCGGCCTCGCCCCGCATTTCGTCATGGAGCAGCACATCCACCTGGCCGCCGCCTATCCGGGCGAGGTCTGGGTGGAGCATTTCGACTGGCTGGAGCCGCTCTTCGACGAGCGCCTCGCGATCGGCGACGGCTGCATCCACATCCCCGATGGCCCGGGCTTCGGCCTGACGCTGTCGGGCGAGGCCCGCGCGGCGACGCGGGACACGCATGTGATCGGCTCCATGCCGGCACTCTGAACGGGAGGAACCCCAATGCTCGACACCCGCCCCATGCTGGAAAACGACGACCTGAAGGAGAGAATCCGCACCGGCCTCCTGTCCTTTCCGGTCACGCCCTTCGACGGGAATGACGACTTCGCGCCGGGTCCGTTCCGCGCGCATCTGGAATGGCTCTCGGGCCATCCCTGCGCCGGGCTGATCGTGGCAGGCGGCACCGGCGAGCTGTTCTCGCTGACGCCTGCGGAAGTGGTCGAGATCGTCCGCACCGCAAAGGCGGCCGATCCCCAGCAGCCGGTGATCGCCGGCTGCGGCTACGGCACCAAGATGGCCTGCGAGATGGCCCAGGCGATCGAGGAGGCCGGCGGCGACGGGATCCTCCTGCTGCCGCACTACCTGATCGGCGCGCCGGCCGACGGGATCGAGGCGCGCATCGACGCGGTCTGCAAGTCCACGCGGATGGGCGTCATCGTCTACAACCGCGGCCAGGCGCGGGTGACCGCCGAGGCGCTGGAGCGGCTGGCCGATGCCAACCCCAACCTGATCGGCTTCAAGGACGGCACCGGCGACATCGACACGGTGCGCCGCGTGACCTTGGCCATGGGCGACCGGCTGAGCTATATCGGCGGCATGCCGACCCACGAGCTTTTCGCCCAGGCCTATCGCGGGGCGGGGATGCCGACCTATTCCTCGGCCGTGTTCAACTTCGTCCCGGGCACCGCGACCGAGTTCCACCAGGCCTTCACCAAGGGCGACGACGCCACCTGCGAGCGGCTCCTGAAGGAGTTCTACTATCCCTTCGCGAAGATCCGCGACCGCAAGACCGGCTATGCCGTTTCCGCGATCAAGGCGGGCGTGCGCCTGCGCGGCTTCGAGGCCGGACCGGTGCGCTCGCCGCTGACGGATCTCACCGGCGAGGAGATGGAAATGATGCAGGACCTGATCCGCGGCCGGACCTGATCCCTGACTGTCCCGAGAAGGCGGCCTCCCGGTTTTCCGGGGGGCCGCCGCCTGCTTTCCCGACCGACGACAAACGGATGTTGTAGCGATGACCAAGGTAGCCCTGCTCGAATATTTCCCGCCCGAAATCCGCCCGAAGCTCCGCGACCTCGCCGGGCCGGATCTGGAGCTGGTCTTCTGCGAGTCGAACGACGATGCCGACCGGGCGGCGGCGCTGCGGGGGGTGGAATACGCGCTGGTGCGGGCCGTCAAGATGCCCGCCGCGCTGCTCGATGCCGGGCCGGACCTGAAGATGATCCACCAATGGGGCACCGGCACCGACGGCATCCCGATCGCCGAAGCGAAGGCGCGGGGGCTCGCCATTGCCCGTTCGCCGGGGGTGAACGCGCCCTCGGTGGCCGACCTGACGCTGGCGCTGATGCTGGCCTGCCTGCGCCGGGTCTGCGTGGCGGACCGGCTGATCCGCGGCGGCGCCTGGGCGGAGCCGGACCTCTATGAAACCGGTCGCGACCTGACCGGGGCGGTGGTCGGTCTGGTCGGCTACGGCGCCATTGCGAAGGAGGTCGAGAAGCGGCTGAAGGGCTTCGATTGCGAGGTGCTGCATTCGCGCGCCTCGGGCGGGCCGGGCGCCACGCCCTTCGACGAGATGCTGCCCAAGGTCGACATCCTCAGCCTGCACGCGCCCTCGACCCCGGCGACGCGGCACCTGCTGAATGCGGAAACGCTGGGCCGGATGAAGCGCGGCGCGCTCGTGGTCAACACCGCCCGCGGCGACCTGATCGACGAGGCGGCGCTGGCCGGGGCCTTGAAGTCCGGCCAGATCGGCGCTGCCGGGCTCGACGCTTTCGACCCAGAGCCGCTGCTGCCGGATGCGCCGATCCGCAGCGCGCCCAACACCGTTTTCACCGCCCATGCCGGCGGGCGGACGCGGGACAATTTCGCCCGGATCGTGCGCCATTGGGCGGCCAATGTCCGCGCCCATGCGGCAGGCGAGCCGATCGATCCCGCCTTCCTGGTCTGAGGCGGCCTCACGGTTTCGTTCCTGCATCCATGAAACCTCCCGGGAACCGGCGCGTTGCCGCTCACACGGGGGCGGGTCCGATCCGCGCCCCGAGTGTTGCAGTCCGAGAGGTTTCCTTCGTGACAAATTCCACGGTTTCACGGCGCATGGGCGCCATTCTGATCTTCGCCGGCGGCCTCGCCGGCGCGGCCGTCGCCGCCTATGCCTATTTCGCTCCGCTGACCGGCGTCACCGGCACGCCCGGCGCGCTTCTGGTCGTCATCACGTCCATCCTCGTCCTTGCCGCGGCACTGGTGGTCGCGCTGATCGCCCCGCGCGGCTGGCGCAACCTCGTCCGCGCGCTGCTGGTCCTCGGCATTCTCGGCACCGCCGCCGCGGCCGCCTTCCTGCATGAATGGGTGCTGATCGCAGCCATGGGCGTCGCGCTGATCGGCTGGCTGATCGATGTCTTCACCCCGGCCCGCCGCGCCGCAGGCACGGAAGGAGCCCTGGCATGATCCGCAGCTTGCTCCTCCTCTCCACTGCCATGGCCCTGCCGTTCACGGGGATGGCCCGCGCCGCCGATGTCGTGACGCTCCGGCCGAGCGCCGTGCAGACCGGCCCCGGCGTGGCCGACATTTCCGACCCGGCCGCCAATGCCGCGTCCGACAATGCCATGGCCGCGGCGGCAGACGAGCCCGCCGTGTCCGATGATGATCCCGCCCCGGCCGCGCGCCCGGACGTGCCGCTGGTGCCGCAGCAGGCCACCTGGAACACCTTCCACGGCCAGCTCAACGCCCAGAAATATTCGCCGCTGTCAGAGATTACCGCAGACAATGTAGGGGACCTGAAGAAGGTCTGGGAGGTCCATACCGGCGACCTGTCCGACGGCTCGGGCGACACGGCCGAGACCGTCTGGTCTGCAACCCCGATCTTCGCCAATGACACGCTCTATCTCGGCACGCCGTTCTACCGCATCCTCGCGCTCGATCCGGCGACGGGGAAGGAGAAATGGAGCTTCGACACCAAGTCGGTGCTGAAGCCGCTGACCCAGCCCGCGCTCAAGAACCGCGGCGTCGCCTATTGGGAGGCCGCCGATCCGGTCGCGGGCGAGGCCTGCCAGAAGATCGTCTATCTCGGCACGATGGATGCGCGGCTCTTCGCGGTCGATGCCGATACCGGCAAGCCCTGCACCGATTTCGGCGACAACGGCGTCTTCGACACCAACCGCTTCAACGTGATGAACAACCACTTCCCGACCTCGCTCCTGCAGCCGCCGACCGTGGTGGGCGACCATGTCATCATGGGCTGGGCCGGCAGCGACTGGGACTGGGCAGAGGCACCTCCCGGCGCGGTTTTCTCGGTGAATGCCCGCACCGGCAAGCTGGAGTGGAAATTCGACACGATCCCCGAGGACGTGCGGTCGCAGACCGGCACGGCGAATGTCTGGACCGGCATGTCGGTGGACGAGAAGGCGGGGCTGGTCTACCTGCCCGTCGCCTCGCCCTCGCCGAACTACTGGGGCGGCAACCACAAGGATCCGATCCCCTTTGCCACCTCCACGACCGCGCTCGACATCGACACCGGGGAACCTGTCTGGTCGCGGCAATGGGTGCATCACGACATCTGGGACTATGACATCAACTCGGCGCCGACGCTGATGGACATCACGGTGGACGGCGAGCAGATCCCGGCGCTGATCCAGGCGACCAAGCAGGGCTTCCTCTTCGTGGTCAACCGCCTGACCGGCGAGGATGTCTGGCCGATCGAGGAACGTCCCGTCCCGCAGGGCGACGGCACAGTCGAGGGTGAGGTCTATTCCGCGACCCAGCCCTTCCCGACCAAGCCCGCGCCGCTTCTCGACCAGTCGAAGAAGCCGGAAGCCTGGTGGATCGCGGATCTGGTCAGCGGCGGGCAATGTTCCAAGCTGATCGACAGCCTTTCCTACGAGGGCATGTACACGCCGCCGACCACGAAGGAAGCAGGCGTGCTGACCTATCCCGACAGCTCGGGCGGGGTGCAGTGGGGCGGGGTGGCCTACGATCCGGAAAGCCAGACCGCCATCGTCAACTTTTCGCATATCCTGCAATACATCCAGCTCTATGACCGGCAGACCTACGAGAAGCTGAACCAGGGGAAGTCGGTCGGCGAGGGCGGCTTCCACCCGCAGCGCGGCGCGCCCTACGGAATGTCGCTGCATGTCGCGATGAACTGGGCGGGCATGCCCTGCTGGGAACCGCCCTATGGCGAGATCGCGGCGATCGACATGCACACGGGCGACATCAAGTGGAAGCGTCCGATCGGCGCCTCGCAGAAGTACGGCTTCTACATGCCCGAGAGCATGGGCTCGCCCACCATCGGCGGCCCGGCGGTGACGGCAGGCGGGGTGATCTTCATCGGCGCCTCGATGGACGCAAAGGTCCGCGCCTATGACATGGAGACCGGCGACGAGCTGTGGTCCGACAACGTCCAGGCCCCGGCGGTCTCGATTCCGGCGGTCTACGAATACAAGGGCAGGGAATACGTCGCCTTCACCGCGGGCGGCAACACGATCCTGAAGGACCAGGTCGGCGACGAGATCGCCGTCTACGCCCTGCCGGATTGAGGACAGGCTCCGGCCCGGGGCACGCCCGGGCCGGAATGCTCAGTTCTGGTATTGCGGCGCGCCGAGCGTCAGCATCAGCCGGTTCGCCCAGGCGAACATCGCCACCGCATTGGCGATGTCCATGATCTCCTCCGCCGTCATGCCCTCGGCCTTCAGAGCATCGACATGCGACTGGTCCGCCTTCGGCGGGGTCGCGGCCAGCGCGGTGGCGAAATCGGCGATGGCGCGCAGCCGGTCCGGCAGCTCCATGTCGAGCCCGGCATCGAGGAAGGCCTGCATCGTGGGCCGGTCCCTGGCGAAGCGGGAATAGAGCCGGGCATGCACCGAGGCGCAGAAGACGCAGCCGTTCAGCATGCTCTCCGCCGTGGCCGCGAATTCCTTCTCGGCGCGGCCCGCGCCCTCCTCGGAGTACATGATGGCGTTGAAGAGCCGCGAGCGTGCCAGCAGGGCCGCCGGGTCGCGCACCAGCGTCAGGTAGTATTCATGCGTCTTGGCGACCGGGTCGGATTCCTCCAGCACCGCGATCTGCTCCTCCGAGCAGTCCTCCAGCACCATCGGATCGCTCCAGGATTTCCATTCCAGCATCTTCATCGTGAAGGGGATGGTCTCTGCCATGGCTCAGGCTCCGAGCAGGCGCAGCATGTGGGCGGCGCGCAGTTGGTGGGAAAGATAGGCCGTCAGCTGCGAGACGGCGATCACGCCATCCTCGCTGACGCCCGCGGCGCGCAGCTCGTCCAGCTTGGCAGTGGAGCCTTCGGCCGGCGCGAAGGTCAGCATCTTGGCGTGTGCCATCAGCGCGGCCAGACGCGGGTCTTCGGCATTGCCGCCCGTGGCCGCGGCGACCTCGGCCTCGCTGGCCCCGGCGGCAGCGGCGGTCTCCGAATAGAGCGCCACGGCACCGGCATCCTCGTGCCAGGCGGCGACGGCAAGGGCGACAAGGTGCTTCTCGGCCATGCCCAGATGCGGCGAGGACCCCTCGCCCAGCAAGGCCTCCTGCGAGGCCTCCATTGCGGCGGCGACGGCGGGGCGCGCGGCAGCCAGCTCCGATCCCGCGCCGCCGGTCAGGCGGGCGAGCGTGTCCTTGGTTTCGTCAAGCATGATGGTCCTCTCGGGAATGTCCCGGGGACGGCGCGCAGCCGCCCCCGCATGTCTCAGGCGGCGGTGTCGCCCAGATAGGCCGACCGGATGCGCGGATCGGCAAGAAGATCGCCGGCCGGGCCCTCGAGCACGATCCGGCCGGTCTGCAGCACGTAGCCGTAATCGGCGATGCTCAGCGCCATGGAGGCGTTCTGTTCGACCATGAAGACCGAGACGCCGGTCTGGCGCACGGTGGCGATCAGCTCCAGCACGCGGTCGACGAAGAGGGGCGACAGCCCCATCGTGGGTTCGTCCATGCAGATGAGCTTGGGACGCGCCATCAGCGCGCGGGCCATGGCGACCATCTGCTGCTCGCCCCCCGACATGGTCCCGGCCTTCTGGCCGAGCCGCTGTTTCAGCCGGGGGAAGAGGTCGAGGACCTTCTCGTAATCCTCGTCGATGCCGGGCTTGTCGCTGCGGGCATAGGCGCCCATCAGCAAGTTTTCCCGCACGGTCATGTCGCCGAAGAGGCGCCGCGCCTCGGGCACGGTGGCGATGCCCGCGCGGACGATCTCGGGCGTCGGCAGGCCGGTGATGTCCCGGCCCTCCATGGTGACCTTGCCCGATTTCGGCACCTGCAGGCCGAGGATGGTCTTCATCGTCGTCGACTTGCCCGAGGCATTGCCGCCGAGAAGGCAGACGATGGCATTCTCGGGCACGGTCAGGGACAGGTCGAAATGCACCTGCACCGGGCCATAGAAGGAATTGACGTTTTCCAGCTGGAGAAGCGGTTTCATGCCTCTGCACCTCCTGTCCGGCCGATCCGTCCTTGGGTGGGACCGGCGGTGATGACTTCCTGCGGCTCGGCATTGTCTCGGGCGGCGGGACGGGCGCCGCCGATCGAGGAATGGCCGAGATAGGCCTCGATCACCTTCGGATCGTGGCGCACCTCCGAGGGCGTGCCATGCGAGATGACCTTGCCGTCATCCATCGCCATCACCCGGTCCGACAGCTGCATGACCATGTTGAGCTTGTGCTCGATCAGCAGGATCGTGCGCCCTTCGGCCTTCAGTCCGGCGATGATCTCCTGCATCTCGGCGGTCTCGCTCTCGTTCATGCCGGCGGTCGGCTCGTCGAGGATCAGGATGCGCGGATGCAGGGCCAGGGCGCGGGCGATCTCCACCCGGCGGCGGTTGGCGTAGCTCAGCGTATAGGTCGGATTGTCGGTCCGTGGCGTCAGCCGTTCGCCGAAAGTGGCGATGATGGCGCGGGCCTCCTCGCGCATCGCCTCTTCCTCCTCGCGCACGGCCTTCGGCTGGATCAGCGCCTTGCCGAGTTCCAGCACCGGGCCGATGACGGGGACGGTGGAGCGCGCCGCCTTCATCCGCACATGGCAGCCGATCAGGACGTTATCCATCACGGTGAGGTTGCCGAAGACCCGCCCGTGCTGGAAGGTCCGCGCGACCCCAATTTCTGCCATCTTGTGCGGCGAGAGATTGGTGATGTCGCGGCCTTCCAGCGTGACCTTGCCGCCATCCATCCGGTCCTGGCCGGAGATCAGGTTGAAGAGCGTGGTCTTGCCGGCGCCGTTCGGTCCGATCACCGAGAGGAACTCGCCCTCGGCCACATGGAGGTCCACCCCGTCGACGGCGGTGATGCCCCCGAAGCGCCGGGTGATCCCGGTCGCGGTCAGTATCGGTTCGGCCATGGTTCAGCCACTCCCCAGAAGGCCCTGCGGGCGGAAACGGATCAGGATGACGAGCGCCGCGCCGTAGAACAGCATCCGGTACTCGGCGAGGGTGCGGAACATCTCGGGCAGGGCGGCGACGAGGATGGCGCCGAGGATCGCGCCGGAGACATTGCCCAGCCCGCCGAGAATGGCCATCGTCAGGATCAGCACCGAGAAGAGCAGGTTGAAGCTGTCATAGTTGATGAAGCTCCACTGATGCGCAGTGACGGCCCCGGCGATGCCTGCGGTGAAGCCCGCGAAGCCGAAGGCCAGCCCCTTGTAGTAGTTCGAGGAAACGCCGTAGGTCTCGGCCGCGACGGTATCCTCGCGGATCGCCTTCCAGGTGCGGCCCAGATGCGATTTCAGGAGCCGCACCTGAAGCCCGGCCATGCCCAGCATCAGCGCCAGAACGAACCAGTAGCTCGCCTTCGTGCCATAGAGCGGCAGGCCGAAGATCTCCAGGGGCGGGATGGCGAAGACGCCGAGCGCGCCATTGGTCACGCCCTCCCAGTTCAGGATCACCAGCGCGACGATCTCGCCCAGGGCCAGCGTGCCGATGGCGACGTAATGGCCGCGCAGCCGGAAGGCCGGATAGGCCAGCGCCGTGCCGATCAGCGCCGCCGCCGCGCCGCCGATGACGATGCCCAGAGACACCGGCAGGCCCTTGGTCGTCAGCAGGGCCGAGGCATAGGCGCCGATGGCCACCAGCGCGGCATGGCCGATCGAGACCAGCCCCACCGTGCCCGAGACCAGCGTCAGCGCCAGTGCCGCGAGCCCGTAGAGATAGGCGTTGGTCATGACCTGGGTGATGTAGGGCATGTTTGCCATCGGCAGGATGACCGCCACGCCGATCAGCACCCAGATCAGCGGCCTCGGCAGGGTGATCGCCTTGGTCTGGGTGACGAAGGTGCCGGTCATCGGCTCGGCCGCGCGTTCCTTGCCGCGGGCGAAGATGCCGTTCGGGCGGAAGAGCAGCATCACGAGGAGCAGCACGAAGGCGAAGAGGTTGCGATAGCTCGCCCCGAAGAGCCCGATGCCCCAGCTTTCGATCAGCCCCAGGATCAGGCCCCCGCCGATCGCGCCCGGGACATTGGCCATGCCGCCGATGACGATGGCGACCATGCCCTTCAGCATCATCTGGAAGGAGGCGTTGGGGTCGATCGAGTTGTAGTAGAGCCCGACCAGCAGACCGGCAATGCCGCCCAGGGCGCCGGCGATGCCGAAGACGGTCATGTTCACCGCGTTGATGTTCACGCCCATCTGCTTGGCCGCGTCGTCATCCTGCGCGGTGGCTCGGACTGCCATGCCGAGCTTCGTGCGGAAGAGGAAGGCATAGAGCGCGGCGGCGGAGATGACGGCGGTGGCGAAGATCGTGATGTCGATGGCGCCGATCGTGCCGTTGCCGACGGCGATGCGCCAGTCCGGGATGTTCGCGGGCAGCGCGCGGGGCGTCGGCGAGAACACGATATGGATGATCTGGTCCAGCATAAGCGCGACGCCGATGGTGGCCAGCAAGGGCGCGATGCGCGACTGCCGGTTCAGGGGCCGGATCGCCAGCCACTCGATCAGCGCGCCGACCCCGCCCGAGACGGCAGCCACCGCGACGATGGTCACGCCGAGCGGCAGGCCCAGCCCGACGAGACAGGTCCAGCCGATATAGGCGCCCACGGTGAAAACGGCCCCGTGGGCGAAGTTGATCAGGTTGGCGACGCCGAAGATCAGCGCCAGGCCCACCGCCATCAGCGCGTAGATCGAGCCGATGACCAGCCCCGAGATCGAATAGTCGAGCCAGGGCATGGAGATGAGGGAGGAGAGGAACTCCATTCAGTTGCTCCTGTTGCCGCCGGTCACTGGCCGGCTCCGGAATAGGGGACGTAGCCGCCATCCATGACGACCAGCTCGGTCACCGAGGGATTGGAGATGCGGCGGGTCTCGGGGTCGAAGGAGACCTCGGGGAAGATGACGCTTTCGAGGCCCGAGATCTGGCCGAGCCCGTCCCTGATGTCGTCGCGGCCGGTGCCGTATTGGCGCATCACCGCGGCGAGCAGGTTGAACGTGTCATAGGCCATGGCCGAGAAATGCGACGGTGCGCTGCCATATTCGGCCTCGAAGGCGGCGACGAAATCCTGCACCATGGGGCGGGGCGACATCGGCGCGAAGTTCATCGCCGTATGCACGCCGTTCCCGGCCTCGCCCGCCAGTTCCACGAATTCCGGCGAGTTGGCCCCTGCGGCGAAGACCGTCTGCTCCATGCCCAGATCGCGCAGCTGCCGCACGATCAGCGCGGCATCGTTGTAGTAGCTGACCAGCATGATCCCGTCGGGGGCGGCATCGCGGACCCGGACCAGCGTCGCGCGGAAATCCTTCTCGTCGCCCAGATAGGCCTCCTCGGCGACGATCTCGGCCCCCAGATCCGTCGCGGCGGCGGTGAAGAGATCCTTCGAGGTCTTGCCCCAGTCGGTGTTGAGATACATCACCGCGATCTTCTGCATGCCAAGGTCTTCGACCACATGGCGCGCGACCAGCGGCTGTTCCTCGCTCTGCGGCACGTTGTTCGACCACATGTAGTCGCCGGTCCTGGTGAAGTCGGGATGCGAGTTGGTGAAGCCGAACTGCACCAGCCCGCCCCTCTGGTAGAGCGGCGAGGCGGCCATCGAGGAGGTCGAGGAGAAGTCCCCGACCTCCACCGCGATCTTGGGATCGGCGATGAATTTCTGCGCGATGGCGATGGTCTGCCGCGGATCGTTCTGGCTGTCCTCGAAGACATAGGCCAGCGGCCGGCCGTCGATGCCGCCATTCGCGTTGATCTTCGCCAGCGCCAGGTCGAAGCCCTGCTTCCACTGCGCGCCGTATTGCGCATGCGGGCCGGTGACCGGGCCCGAGACGCCGATAAAGACGGGGGCGGGCGGGCTGTCCGCATGCGCCCCCGCCGCCGTCGTGACCATGGCCGCAAGCGCAATCCGCCCGAAGGCCCGGCGGCTCAGCGCCGCCCGTTCCCTGAACAAGCTCAAATTGTCATCCTTTCGCTGCCGGACCGCAGTCCGGACCGCCGCGCTGCTGGCGCGCTCAGCCCTGTTCGGGCGTGTAGATGGTGAATGCGCCGTCCTTGACGACGATCGGCGTGACCTCGGGACCCGAAACGCGCCGGGTTTCCGGATCGAAGGAGACGGTTTCGAACAGGACCGAGGAAATGCCGGAGATCTTTCCGAGCCCGTCCTTGATCTCTTCGCGCCCGGTGCCGTATTCGCGCATCACGGCGGCGAGGATGTTGAAGGCGTCATAGGCCAGCGCGTTGAAATGGTTCGGTTCCTCGCCGTACTTGTCGAGGAAGCCCTGGCGGAACTCGACCACTTCGGGGCGCGGCGACTGGGGCGCGTAGTAGACCGAGGTGAAGACGCCCTCGGCAGCATCGCCGGCCAGTTCGAGGAAGTCCGGCGAATAGATCGATCCGGTTGCCAGGATCGGCACGTCGATGCCGAGATCGCGCAGCTGCCGCACGATCAGCGCGCCGTCGGAATAGTAGCTTTCCAGCATGATCCCGTCCGGCGCGGCATCGCGCAGGCGCACCAGCGTGGCGCGGAAATCCTTCTCGTCGGCCAGGTAGCCCTCGGCTGCCACGATTTCCGCGCCCATCTCTTCGGCGGCGGAGGCGAAGAGGTCCTTCGACGTCTTGCCCCAGTCGGTGTTCAGGTACATGACGCCGATCTTCTTCAGCCCAAGCGTGTTCACCGCGAAATCGGCATAGAGCGGCTGTTCCTGGCTCTGCGGTATCGAGTTCGACCACATGTAGTCGCCGGTCTTGGTGAAATCCGGGTGCGAGTTGGTGAAGCCGAACTGCACCAGTCCGCCGCGCTGGTAGAGCGGCGAGGCCGCCATCGAGGAGGTCGAGGAGAAATCGCCCGCCTCGGCCACGATCTTGGGATCGGCAATGAATTTCTGCGCGATGGCGATGGTCTGGCGCGGATCGTTCTGGCTGTCCTCGAAGATGTATTCCAGCGGCCGGCCGTTGATGCCGCCCTCGCCGTTGATCTTGTCGAGCGCCAGGTCGAAGCCCTGCACCCAGAGCGCGCCGTATTGCGCATGCAGCCCGGTCTTGGGGCCAGAAACGCCGATATAGACCGGCTCGCCCGAGGTCTGGGCGAAGGCGGGCAGGGCGGCGGTCAGCATGGTGGCTCCCGCGAGCGCGCCGAAGCCGCGGCGGGTGAAGGTGGGAAGCGACCGTTTGGTGGTCATCTGGCGTTTCCTTTTCCTGTTGGACAGTTGCTGGGTCCGCCGCGCGATCTTCGCCGCGTCGGCAGGGGGGCGGTCAGTTGACCGAAGGGTTGCCGCTGGCCTTGTCCAGATCGGCAAGGATTTCGGCATCGAGCACCAGCTCGGCGGCGCCGAAGAGGTCTTCGAGCTGCGCCATGGAGGTGGCGGAGGTGATCGGCGCGGCAACGGTGCGCTGTGCCATCGCCCAAGCCAGCGCGACCTGTGCAGGCGTGCCGCCGGTGCGCGCCGCCGCGCGGTCGAGCGCGGCAAGGATGCGGAAGCCGCGGGGGTTGAGGTATTTCTCCACGTCGCCGCCGCGGGCGCGGTTCTTCGCCAGGTCGTCCTCGGTGCGGTACTTGCCGGTCAGGAAGCCGCTCGCGAGCGAGAAATAGCTGATCACGGAGACGCCGCGCTCGTGGCAGATTTCCTCCAGGGAGCCCTCGTAGCCCCATTCGAATTCGCTGCGGTCATAGAGGTTGTAGTTCGGCTGCAGCGTCTGGAACTTCGGCAGGCCGTTGGCCTCGGCGAAATCGAGCATCTGCTTCAGCCGCGGCGACAGGAAGTTCGAGGCGCCGACATAGCGGACCTTGCCCTCGCGGATCAGCTGGTCATAGGCGCCCAGAATCTCCTCGGGCTGGGTCACGAGGTCGTCGCGATGCGCCTGGTAGAGGTCGATCCGGTCGGTCTTCAGCCGTTTCAGGCTGTCCTCGACCGTCTTCAGGATATGCGCCTTCGACAGCCCGCCGCCGCCCGGCGTGCGCGGCGAGCCGCATTTGGTCGCCAGCACGATCTTGTCGCGGTTGCCCTTGGCGATCCAGTTGCCGAGGATCGTCTCGGACTCGCCGCCCTTGTTGCCCGGCAGCCAGAAGGAATAGAGATCGGCGGTGTCGACGCAGTTGAAGCCGCGATCGGTGAAGGCATCCAGCAGCCGGTGCGACATCGCCTCGTCGCAGGTCCAGCCGAAGACGGCCCCGCCGAAGACCATCGGCGCGATATGCAGATCGCTGTCTCCGAGGCGACGCAGTTCCGGGCGGGTGAGGGTCTCGGTCATGGCTCAGCGTCCTGTGCGGTTCACGTAGTCGGGGGCGTAGAAGGGGGTGGTCTGCATCTCGTGCTCGTCTTCCCAGTCCTGCAGCTCGGCGAAGAGCTGGTCGAAATCCTCGGCGAAGAGCTTCTGCACCAGACCGGTCACCAGCCGCGCAGGCGCGATGTCGAGCGAGGGAATGTCCGAGGCCATGGTGCCGGTCGACAGGTAGGTGGCGTTGTTGAAGAGGTGGATGCGCGACAGGTCCGCGCCGTCCTTGCCGATCAGCTCGAAATCCCGCCCGACATAGGGCGCGCGGCCCATGCCGGGATGGGCCAGCTCCGCGGGCGGCTGGTAGCAATCCGACCAGAGCGCGACATCGGGGAAGATCGAGGCGAAGAGCGGTTCCGCCGACAGGTCGGTGCGGAAGCCGGTGCCCAGGATCAGGAAATCGTAGAGGCCGGAAGGGCCGTGCTCCGTCTCCAGCCGCACCTGGCCGCCCTCGCGGGTGGCGCTCATCGCGCCGCAGGAGAAATGCGCCGAAAACCCCGGCATCCGGGTCGTGCGCAGGATGGTCTCGTGCGGCGGCGGCGCGCCCATGCTGTCCATGTACCAGGTCAGCCGCCAGCGGTCGGCATCGGGCAGGGCGAGCCAGCCCTCCATCCAGGCAATGCCCGAGGCCGGGCGGCCCTTGTTGAGCTGCGGCACGGCCTTGCGGCGGGCGACCATCTCGACCGAGGCCGCGCCCTGTTCCAGCGCCGTCGCGGCATTGTCCCAGGCCGAGGAGCCGGTGCCGATCACCGCGATCTTCTTGCCGCGCAGCGCGCCGAAGTCGATCGCGTCCGAAGTATGCGCGGCGAGATCCGGCAGCAGGTCCTCGGCGACGCCCGGCACGCGGGCCGGTCCGCCCGATCCGATCCGGCCATTCGCCACCACCGCGCGGCGGGCGCAGAGCGTCGAGCCGTCGGCCAGCGCGACCTCGACATGGTCTCCGGCCTGGCGCAGATCCACCGCCTCTGCGCGGTTCCTGACCGGCAGGTCCAGCACGCGGCGCACCCAGACCAGGTAGTCCTGCCAGACGCCGTTCGGGATCTTGTAGAGCCGGTTCCAGGCGGCATCGCCATGGGCGGCGCGGTGCCAGCTCTGGAAGGTCATCGCCGGAACGCCGAAGCAGATGCCGGGATGGAATTTCGGGCTGCGCAGCGTCGGCATGCGCGCATAGGTGACCCAGGGCCCCTCGCGGCCCTCTTCCGCCTTGTCGAGGATCAGGAAATTCGTGATGCCGTTGAGCTTCAGCGCGGCGCCGATGCCGGTGCCGTACTGGCCGGCACCGATCACCAGCACATCCAGCATCGCCGAACCGTCCGGCCCCGGATGCGGCCTTGTCCACTCCTTCCGCGGCAGGCAGAGCCGTGCCAGCTGTTCCCTCAGCTCCGCTTCCAGGGCGGGCAGCCCTGCCGGGCTCACGGCCCGCGCGGCGGCCTCGCCCCAGGTATCGGCCAGCGCCGAAGGGTCGGTGGCGGGGACGGCGAAGTCCAGCGCGGTGACAGGGGAGGTCGTGTTCATGCCAATCCTTTCCGGCGGAAATGGAAACCCGTATCCGCCCGGGGCGGGGGCCGCGGCCCCGGCGTGCACTCCGGACAGGATCAGGCTATGTCCGATGTAAGGAAATTTTTTTGCGACTTTGCAGGGCCCGGATTGTTTTGCAGGCGCAGAATTTCGCTGCAGCTGCAAAATGCGCAGAATTCTTTCATGCTGGGCGCATGATGCGTGCACTTTTGAAATCGCGTAAGCATCGGTAATAAAACAACTAGACAGCTTCGCTGTTAGTCTGGTCCCCCATCTGGTCCCCCAGTCCGTCGATGTAGTCCGAGACCTCGGAAACGCGCAGCAGCGCGCAGCCGCCGACTTTTCGAATCGAAATGTGACCTGCCCGAGCCCAGCGATAGATGGTCGACGGCGAGACCCCAAATCGGTCTTGGGCCTCGTATACGCGGCAGAAAATTGCGCTCATTCCCCATCTCTCCCCATCATCTCGAACGGATAGCCGTCTGCAGTGCAGATGCTGGGCAAGCCTTCCCGAGCCAGGGAGGCGCGAGCGTCTTCCTCCAGAACTGTCCTGAGGTCCGCCCGGTCCTTCTGGGGGACGCGCGTGGTGACCTCCCATATCGTCCAGCACGCCCAGCTTGGCAGGTTGCATTTCTGGCAGGTGGGGCCTTCGCCATAGAAGGCGCGCCGCTCCTGCGCGTCCTCCGTCGTGAGCCAGGCCGGAAGTTCTGCGGCAGCCATCAGATCAGCCCTCCCGCCCTGAGCGCCTCGATGTCGCGCTGGATCGTCGTCACCGGAGCATCAAGCGCGGCGGCGATCGTGGCGTGCGGCGTGTCGGGATCGCGCTGCAGGGTGGCCAGCACGGCTTCCCTGCGGGCGCGGAGCAGTTCATTGCTGCCGCCCATGACTCGGCGGACATCGCCTGTTCCTGTCGTCCGACCGCAGCGCGCGTTGTACTCGGCGAAGGACCGGCGCTGGAAGTCCGTCGGCGTCTCTTTCGCGCGCTCGTCTTCCGGCTCCGGCGGCTGGTGGCGGATCAGGCTCCGCTCTAGCTCGGCGAA
>NZ_JAATVU010000098.1 GCF_013184745.1 Mangrovicoccus sp. HB161399 | reverse complement strand
GCGGCAGACGGTCGAGCATCCGTTCGGCACGATCAAGGCCTGGATGGGCGCCACGCATTTCACGATGAAGCGCCTGAAGAACGTGGCAACGGAAATGGCGCTGCACGTCCTCGCCTACAACATGAAGCGGGTGATGAAGATCCTCGGGCTTCCGGCCATGCTGGCGGCGCTGCAAGCCCGCACCGCCGCCGCGATACCCGCTGCCGGGTGACACGGGACACCGGCCAAGGCTGTTCCGGCAAGCTGCGCACTGTCGGCAAAACCCGAGTTTTCACACAGCCTGGGCGCTTGATGGACAGGTACTGGGAACCGCGGCCGCTGTGATGGACCGGCGCCCTCCCCTTTGCCGGACGGCGATCGTGGGCCGCCTGCTCCGGGGCATCGGGGACGGCTGCCCGCCGCGGCGCCATCGGTCCGGGCCCGATGGGCAACGGCATGCGCGGCCGTGCTCGCGCGCCAGCCGACGATCTTCCTGGCGCAGGCATCGATCAGCGAGCCATTGTGGCGCCATTGGTTCGGGCCCAATGGCGAGCGGCCGCGCAGGCGATCCCTTTCCAGGTCGCCAAGTGGGTGACAGGTCGATGTCCGGCCGCCTGAAGGGCAGCCCCGCGGCCGGCGCGATGCGCACGGCGCTGCAGAACCGGCGGCCGGCGCCGGGGCCGGTCTTCCATTCCGGTCGCGGCATCCAACATGCTGCCGGGGATTGCAGGCGGCTCCTGGAGGCATGGAAGGTCGGCGCCGCGATGAGCGGGACAGGGGATTGCCTCGAGTTCAAGCCGGTCCGCGCCAACGGACCGGATGATCCGGGGGACCGTTCGAAGGCGCCGAACGCGCCGATGGAGGGCTTCTTCGGCTCCTTGGTGGCCGAGCTGGTCCGCCGCGCCAGGTTCCGGTCGCGCCGCGAGGCCAGGGCGGCCCTGTCCGGGTGCATCGCGATCTTCTGCAGCCGCCAGCGCCGCCACCCGAGCACCGGCTGCCGGAGGCCCGAGCAGGCAGGGATCGGCATGGCCGCCGCAATGGCGGAATGGTGAATATCGGCCCAGTCCGGAATCCGGGGGGCAAGGTCAAACACTTATCCAAGGGCCACGGTGACCTGAATGCCGAGGGCCGCGAAGCGGTTCAGGATCGCCACCCGGATCTGGACCTCGGCAACCTGACGGTCGAAATCCCGTGACATCGGCCGCTGTCCGGGCAGCTTCACGCAGTTCATTCGCGCAACGCGGCCTCTGGCGCCCCGCAAGACGCAGCCGGAAGCGCTGCAGGAGCCTCGGCGCAGGCCTGCTTGCGCGACGGCGGACCTGCCGGGCCGGGGTGGCGCTTCCCCCGCGGCCGGGATGGGACGACCCGCCCGCTTGATCCGGCCGCGGAGGCGGTGGCATGGCTTTGGGGCCGGGGCTCTCCCGGCGCGCCAGCCAACCGAGCCGAGGAGCCGACAGTGACCCCAGAGACCCCGAGCGGACGCGCCAGGGCGGCGCTGCCCTATCTTCTTGCCGCGCTGCTCTTCGGGCTCGGCGCCGCGGCGCTCTACCACCTGATGCGCGAAGTCAGCCTGCAGGAGCTGGCTCGGGCGATCCGGGACACGCCGCGCAGCGCCGTGGCGGGGGCGCTGCTGTGCACCGCCGGCGGCTATGCGGCGCTGATCGGCTATGACTGGAGCGCGCTGAGATGGCTGGGCCGCCGCCTGCCGCCCGCAACCGTCGCTACGGGCGGCTTTCTCGGCTACGCGATCGGCAACACGGTGGGGGCGGGGCCGGTCACGGGGGGCGCGGTGCGCTACCGCATCTATTCGGCGCTGGGGCTTTCCGCCTACGACATTGCGGCGATCTCGGTCTTTGGCTCGGTGGCCTTCGGCACCGGCACGGTGCTGATGGGCTGCGCGGCGCTGGCTTGGCACCCGCATGCGCTGGCCGGGCTTGTGCAGCTGCCGCCGCAGGCAATCCGCTGGGCGGCGCTGGCGGTAATGGCGGCGGTCGCCGGGCTGCTGGCGGCGCTGTCGATGCGGCGCGGCGAGATCAGCCTGCGCGGTCTCGTGCTGCAGCCGCCAGCGCCGCGGCTGATGGCCGGGCAGCTCGCCTGCACCGCGGCCGAGATGCTGTTCGCGGCCACCGCGCTCTGGCTGCTGCTGCCCTCCGGCGGGCCGGGATTCGCCGCCTTCCTCGCGGTTTTCGCCGCCGCCGTCCTGGCCGGGGTGATCAGCCATGTGCCGGGCGGGATCGGCGTGTTCGAGACCGTGATCCTCGCCGCCCTGCCCGCGGGCATCCCGGTTGAGCAGGCAGCGGCGGGGCTGCTGCTCTACCGGCTGGTCTACTACCTCGTGCCCTTCGCGGCGGCGCTTGTGCTGCTCGGCCTCGGCGAGGCGCGGATCGCGATGCGGCGGCTCCCGGGGCCCGGTCTGGGCGCGATCGCCCCGGTGCTGGGCGCGGTCAGCTCGCTGGCGCCGCTGGCGCTGGCGGCGATGGTCTTCCTCGCGGGCGCGGCGATGATGGCCGGCAGCCTGCTGCCGCCGACCGACCGCGTGGCGGCGGAGCTGCAACGGCTGGTGCCGCTGCCGATGGTCGAGGGCGGGGCGCTGGCCTCCAGCGCGATCGGCGCCTGCCTGGTGGTCGTGGCCCACGGGCTCTTGCGCCGGGTCGAGGGCGCCTGGTGGCTGGCCATGGCGGCGCTGGCCGCGGGCTTCGCCGCCAGCCTGGCGCACGGGCTCGACTATTCCCGCGCCGCGGTCATGGCGGCGGCCTTCGCGGTGCTGCTGCCCGCGCGGCGGGAATTCTACCGGGCGACCCGGCTGACGCGGAACGTGATGGGTCTGCGCTGGTGCCTGATGATGGCCTGCCTGGCGCTGGCGCTGCTGTCGGTGCTGTTCTTCGCCCACAAGGCCGTGCCCTACGAGACCGAGCTGTGGTGGCAGTTCGCTGCCGACCAGAACGCGCCGCGGGCGCTGCGCGCGGCGCTGGTCGCGCTGGTGGCGATGCTGCTCCTGGTGCTGCGCTTCGCGCTCAGGCCCGGGCGGCTCTCGGCCGAGCTGCCGACCGCGGCGGAGCTGGACCATGCCGCCGAGATCATCCGCGCCCAGCCCGATCCGCTGGCCAATGTCGCGCTGACCGGGGACAAGCCGCTGCTGTTCTCCGACAGCGGGAAGAGCTTCCTGATGTACAACATCCAGGGCCGCAGCTGGATCGCGCTGCACGACCCGGCGGGCGATCCGGCCGAGGCGGCGCAGCTGGCCTGGACCTTCTCGGACGCGGCCAACGCCGCCAATGCGCGGCCGGTCTTCTACTCGGTCTCGGCGGGCTCGATGCCGCTCTGGGTGGAGATGGGGCTGGCGCTGCACAAGTTCGGCGAGGAGGCGGTGGTGCCGCTCGGCGCCTTCAGCCTGGAGGGCGGACCGCGCAAGCGGCTGCGCACCTCGCACAACCGCGCGCTGCGCGACGGGCTGGCCTTTGAGATGCACGCCCCGCCGCATTCCGCCGCGTTCATCGAGAGCCTGCGGCCGATTTCGGAGGCCTGGCTGACCTCCAAGGCGGGCGGAGAGAAGGGCTTCTCGGTCGGCGCCTTCGATCCGGACTACCTGGCGCGCACGCCCATTGCGACGGTGACCTTCGGGGGCCGCACGGTGGCGTTCGCCAATCTCTGGGCCACCGGGCAGAAGGCGCGCGCCACGCTCGACCTGATGCGCCATGCCGACGACGCGCCGAACGGGCTGATGGAGTTCCTCTTCACCGAGCTGCTGCTGCACTACAAGGCGGAGGGCTTCGCCGAATTCTCCCTTGGCAACGCGCCGCTTTCGGGGCTGGAGGCCCGCCGCGGCGGACCGCTGACCGCGCGCCTTGGCGCCTTCGTCTACCGGCACGGGCGGCAGTTCTACAATTTCGAGGGGCTGCGCGCCTTCAAGGACAAGTTCGACCCGAAATGGGAGCCGGTCTATGTCGCCATCCCGGCGCGCGCGAACCTGGTCGCCGTGGCGGCCGATGTCGTGGCGCTGATCGGCGGCGGGCTGGGCAAGACGCTGGGCACCCGGAAATGAGCGGAGGCCCGGCGCGCCTGCGGACGGTCGCCGGGGACAACGGTTCCGGCGGAGGAATCTTCAGGTGAATATTCATCTGAATATGGGCAAGAATTGACCAAAGCGTGAATATTCACGCATCTAGATTGGGCAGGCGCTGTTTTCCGTACCGGCGGCAGCGCGCGATCCGTGCAGGGCGGGGCGCCGATCACGCATGACTCGCGGAAGAGCGGGGGCCGCGCGTCCCCGCAATCCGCAGGTCCACCGCAAAGAGAGAGCCATGCACGCCCGCCTTTCCGCCGTCCTCCGCCCCGCCGTCCTGTCGATCGCCGCCGCCCTCGCCGCGCTTCCCGCGCTGGCCCAGGAGGCGAAGCTCGACCTGCAATCCGCTTGGCCGCTGACCCTGCCGGCCTCGGGGCAGAATGCCCAGCACTTCTCCGACCGGATCAACGAGATCTCGGGCGGCGCGATCAAGGTGAAGCTCTACGACGCGGGCAAGCTGGTGCCGCCGCTGCAGATCTTTGACGCGGTGCAGCAGGGCACGCTGGATGCGGGCTATACCTCGCCGCTCTATGTCGCGGGCCGCTTTCCGGCGGTGCAGCTTTTCGGCGGCGTGCCTTTCGGGCCGGATGCGATGGACTATCTCGGCTGGCTCTACAATGGCGGCGGGCTCGACATCTGGCGCGAGATCTACGCGAAGCAGGGCGTGGTCAGCGTTCCCTGCGGCCTGATGGATAGCGAGGCGGGCGGCTGGTACACCTTCCCGATCGACAGCGCGGACAGCCTGCAGGGCAAGAAGATCCGCTTCGCCGGCCTGGCTGGCGAGGTAATGAAGAAGATGGGCGCCTCGGTCGTGCTGCTCGCGGGCGGAGACATCTATCCGAACCTGGAACGCCACGTGATCGACGGCACCGAGTTCTCGATGCCCGCCATCGACGCCGCCATGGGCTTCGAGAAGGTCGCGGACTACTACTACCTGCCCGGCTGGCACCAGCCCGCGGCGATCAACGAACTGATCGTCAACAAGCGCAAATGGGATGCGATGACCCCGGCGCAGCAGGGGCTGATCGAGGATACCTGCCGGGAGACGCATATCTGGTCGATCACCTCGACCTCGGTGCCGAATGCGGAAGCGGTCGAGAAATTCAAGGCGGCGGGCACGCAGATCATGCAGTTCCCCCCGGAGGTCCTGGCGGCCTTCGAGACCGCGACCAACGAGGTGATGGCCGAACAGTCGGAGAAGGACGCCGATTTCGCCCGCACCTGGGCATCGCTGCAGGCCTATCGCGACTCGGTCGCGGCCTGGTCGGAATACAAGCAGTAGGACCTGCCGGCGCGGGGTCTGCCCCGCGCCGCGTGCCAGAGGTGCCCGCATGTCCCTCCTGATCCGTCTCATCGACCGCCTCTCGGCCCTTGCCGGGATGGCGGGGTCGCTGGTCCTGCCTTTGCTGATCCTGACGATCCTCGCCAATGTCGTGCTGCGCTATGTCTTCGACATCGGCATGATCGAGCTGGAGGAGCTGCAATGGCACCTCAACGCCATTGCGGTGATGCTCAGCCTCGCCTGGGCCTACCAGGAGGGCGACCATGTGCGCGTCGACATGTTCCACGCGAAGATGCGGCCGCGCGCCCGCGCGGTCGTGGAGATCCTCGGCATCCTCTTCCTTTTCTGGCCCTTCACCGCGCTGGTGGCGTGGAACGCCTGGACGATCTTCGGCTATTCCTGGGACCTGAAGGAGGGTTCGCCCATGCCCTCGGGCCTGCCTGCGCGCTATGTCATCAAGGGCGTGATGGCACTCGGCCTCAGCCTGCTGGCGCTGCAGGGGCTGGCGGTACTCCTGCGCGCGGTGCGGCAGCTGCGCACCGGCTGGCAGGAGATCCGCTGATGGACGCGCTCTTCATCTTCCTGTTCTTCTCGACCTTCCTCTGCCTGCTGTTCTCCGGCTACCCGGTCGCCTTCGTGCTGGGCGGCACCGGCGTTCTCTTCGCCGCGCTCGGCTCGCTGGTCGCGCCGCTGGACATCGCCGACGTGGCCGAGCTGCGGATGATCGGCTTCGTCGCCAACCGGGTCTTCGACACGATCTCCAGCTACTCGCTGATCCCGATGTCGATGTTCATCTTCATGGGCTTCATGCTCGACCGCTCCGGCATCGCCGAGCGGCTGCTGAAGGCGATGCGGGCGCTGCTCGGCCCGGCGCCGGGCGGGCTGGCCATCGCGGTCGTGGCGATCGGCGTCGTGCTTGCGGCCTCGACCGGCATCATCGGCGCCTCGGTCGTGCTGCTCGCCACCATCGCCGTGCCGACCATGTTCGAGGCGGGCTATTCGCGGCGGCTCAGCCTCGGCACGGTGGGGGCGACCGGCTGCCTCGGCATCCTGATCCCGCCATCGATCATGCTCGTCGTAATGGGCGACCAGCTGCGCATCCCGGTCGGAGACCTCTTCATGGGCGCGATCCTGCCCGGGTTCGGGCTGGCGCTGGCCTTCGTGATCTTCATCGTGGTTTCCGCGCTGCTGGTGCCGTCGGCCATGCCGCGCTACCGCCGCGAGGGCCCGGCGCAGCCCGTCCTCCCGGCGGTCCTGGGCTTCCTCGGCGCTGTGGCCGCGCCGTTGGCGCTGGTCGTGGCGGTGCTCGGCTCCATCGTGGCGGGCATCGCCTCGCCCACCGAGGCCTCGGGCATCGGTGCAGCGGGCGCGACCCTGCTGGCCGCGGCCAGCAGGCGGCTCGACTGGCGGGCCTTCCGCGAGGTCTGCCACCAGTCCGCGCGCACGACGGCCTTCCTCTACATGCTGATCTTCGGCGCGTCGTGCTTCTCGGTCGTGTTGCGCGGCTATGGCGGCGACGAGGCGGTGGAGGCCGCGCTGACCGGGCTGCCCTTCGGGCCGCATGGCGTGCTGGCCGTCGTGATCGGGGTGGTGTTCGTCCTGGGCTTCTTCCTCGACTGGATGGAGATCGTTCTGATCGTCGCGCCGCTCGTCATGCCGGTGCTCACCGGCTTCGGCTTCGACCCGGTCTGGATCGCGATCCTGCTGGCGCTGGTGCTTCAGACCTCCTTCCTGACACCGCCGGTGGGCATGGCGCTCTTCTACCTGCGTTCCTCGGTGCCCGGCGCCTCGATCGGCGAGATCTATGCCGGCGTCATCCCCTTCGTGGCCATGCAGCTGGCCACGCTGGCCGTCGTCGCGGCCTTCCCCTCGCTGGCGCTCTGGCTGCCCTCGCTGCCGGACTGAGCAGGGTCCGGGGCGGCTGCGCCCATCCCGGATGGAGGTATTCCTTTCCCCCGCGGAACAGTGCTTGCCCCCGCGCAAATCCATGATAACGTTCTCCCAAGGGTTGAGACGGAAGCTGCGCCGTGTAGGGGGAGGCAGCGCCGTTTCCTGTTAAATCGGGTACATCTCAGTCAACGGACACTCGGGGGGGTTGCACATGCCAGGTGCGCTCGCATCCGCGACATTGCCGTCCGGAGCGGCCCGCATGCGCGTCGCCATCCGGTCGATCGGAACCGCAACGCCCTCGCGGGCTGCCTCCATCGCGCTGGGGCTGGGCGTGCCGGTCCAGGCTGTCATGGAAACGCTCTACCGCGCGCCGCGCATCCTGGTCGACGGGCTGGCGCCCGAAACTGCGGACCGCATGGCGGAGCTTCTGGGCGATCTGGGCTGCGAGGTTGCGGTCGAGCCGGAGGACATGGCCCCGCCCGGCGAGGAACCGCTCTACGACGTCGCGCTGCACATCAACGACACCGCGCGCTACGGCGCCGTGACCGAGGCGCTGGCCGAATTCCTCGGCTGCGATGCGGCGCAGGCGGCGCGGGCCATCCTGCAGCCGCCCGGCGTGGTGCTGGGCCAGGTCAGCGCGGCGACGGTCGAGGCGCTGTGCCGCCGACTGGGCGAGGGGGCGGAGCTGTCGGTCTCGGACCCGCAGGCCGCGCGCTACGATCTCTTCCTCGGCGCCTGCGATCCGACGGTGCGGGCAAGGGTGCTGGGCGAGCTGCGCCGCCGCGGCCGGGAGCCCCTGGCCGGGGCGGGCTGCCTGCTTTCGGGACTGTCGCGCAGCGAAGCTGATGCGATCTGGGCGGCGCTCGGCCGGATCGGCGCGCTCAGGATCGTGAATTCGGATTTCCTGCGCTACGACATCGTGCTGACCGGCGGAACGGACACCCCGGCCGCCCGGGAGGTGCTGGAGGCCTATGCCCGCATTCCGGGCCATATCGTGCCCGAGCTGTTCGGCGCGCTGCCGATCGCCGCGATGGAGGCGGTGCCGCAGGCCGACATGCCGGCGGCGCTGGAGCGTCTGGCGGCGGCGGGGCTGTCGGTGCGTGCCGATCTGGTGACCTTCCTGCATCTGGGGGTCGAGCTGGTCTCGGCGCGGCGCGGCGTGGATCCGGGCCGGGTGCTGCAGCGGCTGGGGATCGAGACCGGCGGCCGGGTCGCCGTGCCGGGGCGGCTGCCCTTCGCGATGCCCGAACTGCAGGCGCGGCTGGTGCGCGACGCGCTGGCGGGGGCCGGGATCGAGGCGGCGCTCTATGAGCCGGAGGGCGCGTGACATGGACGGGTCCGCACAGGGGCATGCGCTGCATGTCGGCATTGCCGAGGCCGGGAAGCTTGCCGCGCTGAAGGGCGACCATGCAGCGGCGCTGCGCCACTACCGGGCTGCGATCAGGCTCTGCGTCGGGGCGAAGGCGCCCGAGGTGTTCTTCCGCCACTACACCCAATGCGTGATGGAGAGCCTCGAGTTGACCGGGCAGTTCGCCGAGGTGATCGAATACTGCGCGATGGCCGATGCGCATTACCGCGCGGCCGGGGCCGCCAATCCGCTGCAGCGGCGCGACCATGGCAGCATCCTGGAACGCCTGGGGCTCGTGCGGCTGAAGGCGGGCGAGCCGGAGGCGGCGCGGGAGGCGCTGGAAGAGGCCGTCGCGCTTGCCGGGCCGAAGGGGCTGCCGCTGGCCGGGACCGTGCTGGGCTGGCTGTGCCGGGGGATGCGGGTGGAGCCGCGGCGGCTGACCGAGCTGCAGAGGAAATCGGGATATTTCACCGTCCGCGAGGGTCACGTCGATCCCGCGCGGGCCCGCCCCCTGCCGGACCCGGCGAAGGAGGAGACCGTCCCGTTCGGCTGACCCGGCCGGACGCAAATGACGCGCGCGCATCGAGGAGGAGCATGCGATGCCTGACATCGAGGACATGACACCGGGCGAGGTGCTGGCCGAGGCCAGCGTCGCCGAGTTCATCAAGGCGCTCGGCCTCTCCATCGCCGAGGCGCAGCGGGCCCTGGACGAGAATTCCGTCGACCAGATCGGCGAATTCATCAAGCCGCGCGAGGGGCTGGACGGCAAGTCGCTGCTGGATCTCGGGCTGTCTCCGGCCTTCTACCACTACCAGCATGCGGATATCAGCTGCTCGATGCAGCTGTCGCTGAAGGTCGAGAAAGACCTGAGCGTCGGCGTGAACCTGTCGGGGAACTTCTCCGACACCACGACGAATTCCAGCGACGCGTCCTCCTCGCAGAGCTCCTCTGAAAGCGGGTCCTCGACGGTGACGCGGGAACGCTCGGCACAGATGGAGATCCAGTCGGCCTCCACCGGGGCGGTCACGATCGGCGGGCAGAACTTCCCGATCACCGGCAGCGATCCGCTGGAACGGATCCGGGCGCTGCAGCGGGCGGTGACGGCGGATGCCCAGGCCGGCGTTCCGCGGATGCTCTACCAGCCCTCGGACCGGACCTTCACCATCACCACAGATGCCGATGCGGCGAAGGTCCAGGTGACCGACAGGACGGTGGCCTTCCTCGGCGGCGGCTTCGACCGGGCGATCATCCAGGTCGACCAGAACCAGGCGACGGAGTACCGCTTCAACGCCTCGACGACGGTCTCGACAACCGCGCAGGGCAACCTGGAGGCCTATGCCAACCATGTCGCCGCCCAGGTCACGGCGACGGGCATCGCCGCCACCGCGCTGCCGCCGGGAACGCCGCTCAAGCGCTACCACTTCAAGACCGGCGAGCATCACCTGGAAACCTTCACCGCCGAGGGGTCGGAGCGGAACAGGAATTTCCCGCGCAGCCTGATGGAGACGGCGCTGTTCATCAAGCAGCAGAACCTGACGGTCGAGATCGAGGGCTATGCCGATGCGCAGCGCTACCGCGGCCAGGACAGCGCCGCGAATGCCCAGAGCAACCGCGATCTGGGCGATGCGCGGGCCCGGGAGGTGCAGCGCCTGCTGATCGCCAACGGCGTGCCTGCGGCGCAGTTGCAGGTCAAGCCGTCGCAGGGCTCCGCCGGGGCCATCGCGGCGGGCGGTCCGGCCGACCAGGTGGCCTGGCGCAAGGCCGAGGTGCGCATTCCCGGATCGACCGCCTGGTACATTGCCTGCGACGCGCCGTCGGGCACGACCATCGAGGGCGTCACGCCCGACAAGCTGACCCCGCCGCTCAGCCCGGGCAACGGCTTCGTCTTCCTCTACCGGCCGCAGCCGCTGTCGCTGTCGGGCAAGAAATGCACGATCGATGGCACGGATTTCCCGTTCCGCGGCGCGGCGGCGGGGGGCAACGCGGCGGGCAGCCCGAACGCCTATGCGCTGAACCTGCGCGAGGACATCAACGGCAAGGCGCCGCCGGTCGATTTCCAGGCCTCGGCGGAGGGCAATGTCGTCACCGTCTTCGGCAAGACCGCGCCCTTCCGCCTGACGCTCTACACCTCGGAAAGCCGCTCCATCCAGGTCTCGGGCACCGAGGGCATCACCGTCACGCGGGAATTCTCGCGCAGTTCGCAATCCAGCCTGACCCAGCAGAACACCGGCAACCGCACCGTCGCGGTCGGCGCCTCGGTCGATGTCCGCTTCTCGCGGCAGTTCGAGATGAACGTGACCGGCAATTCGGCGATCTCGGCGCGGCTGGTCTCGATCCCGGCGCCGCCGCAGTTCCTCGAGACCATCAAGTCCTACCTCGCGAAGGAGGACTGACCCATGGCCGAGACGCCCCAGGTCACGCGCTCGCTGCTCTCGGCGCCGCTGCCGCAGATCATCGAGCGGCTGGGCATCTCGATTGCCCAGGCGCAGGCGGCGCTCGACCGCAACTCGATCGAGCTGGCCAAGGCGATGTCGGAAACCGAGGTCGAGATCGGCGACAAGACCTACAACCTGCTGAGCCTGGGCTTCGTGCCCAGCTTCTACAGCTTCACCGAGGCGACGGTGGAGGCCAAGCTGAGCTTCCAGGTGTCCGAAAGCACCGAGACCTCGGTCAAGGTCGGCGTCCAGGTGGGGGTGCAGTACGGCGTCTTCATGGCCGCGGCCTCGGTCGATGTCGGCTATGCGCGCAAGTTCTCGGTTTCCGCCGAGGGCATGTCCTCGATCGCCGCGCGGCTGGTGTCGCTGCCGCCGCCCGAGATTTTCACCGACCTGCTCAAGCGGGAATACCAGCAGGACATCAGCTAGGGCCGGGACGATCCCGGAGGGAAAGGAGACGACAAGATGGGCATCGGACAGGAGCTTCTCAACGTCCCGATGGGCGACATGATCCGGCAGATGGCCTTTGCCATCGCGGACGGCCAGGCCAAGCTGGACGAGAACTCGATCAACACCGCCGAGATGATGGGCGGGCTGACCACGGTCTATGACGAGGAGGGCAATGTCAGCTTCGACGACAGCCGCGTCTTCTTCGGCTACGAATACATGACCATCCCCGAGGCCGTGGCCTATGCGATCATGGACGACGCGGTCACCGGCGCGGTGGACGAGACCGAGGCGATCAAGCTGCTCGACCTCCTGAAGAAGGTGGTGAAGGACATGCACGGCATCGACCTGTCCGGTTCGGACGGGCAGGCGATGATCACCGCGCTGACCGATGCGCAGAAGAAGCTTCAGGTCCGGGTGCCGACCCGGCTGTCGATGCTGGAGCTGGGCTTCGCGCCGACCTTCTACCAGTTCGTCGACACGATCATCGAGGTGAAGATCGCGATCAAGATCACCCGGACGCACGAATACAGCCGCACCACGAAGAACACGGCCAGTTCGGTCGACAGCTCCAGCCGCCGCAAGCGCAGCTTCTGGGGCACGTCGAAGTCGAACAGCTACAGCCGCGACGTCGCCACCAGCCAGGTCGATGCCACTTATGCGGCCAAGTATTCCTATTCTGCCGAGGGCGCGTCGATCCTGCGGACCAAGATCGTGCCGGTGCCGACGCCGACCGCGCTGGAGGACCGGATCCAGTCCTTCATGGAGACGGAAGAGGAACGCCGCCGCATCAAGCTGGAGTCGGACCGCGTGACGCTCGGCCTGGCCGACGTGCCCACGTCCTGAGCCGGGGGCCTGAGCGAAAGGGAATCCGATGTCCGTCAGCACGGAAATGACCAACACCCCGTTCCCGGAGATGGTGCGCCTTCTCGGGACCGGCATTGCCGAGGCGCAGTACGAGCTGGACCTCGTCTCTCTGAAGATCGCGCGGATGATGGCGGGCTACATGCCCGATCCCGAGCCCGAGGAGGGCAAGCCCGCGCCCCCTGCATCGCCGCCGGAGCGGACGCTCCTGGTGAAGCTCGGCGACGGGCGGGAATATTCGCTGCTGGAGCTGGGCTTCGTTCCGAGCTTCTACCAGTTCGTCGACACGCTGATCGAGCTGAAGCTGTCGATCTCGGCCTCGCGCGAAACCAACATCAAGCGCAGCTCGACCGTGGTGAACGCCTCCGTCACAGGCAAGGTCGGGTTCTTCTCGGCCTCTGCCAAGATGCGGGTCAGCTCGGTCTCGGCCTCCTATGCGGCCAAGTACCAGTACTCGGCCGAGGGCTCGTCGCTGATGCGCACCAAGCTGGTGCCGGTGCCCGCCCCGGCGATCCTGGAGGAACGGATCCGCTCGATGCTGGCGGCAACGGCGGCCGAAGAGGACGAGGGCTAGACGGCGATGACCCGGCGGAGCTGGCGCGATCTGGAACGGCGGCAGGGCGCGGAGGCACCGGGGCCGCAGCTGCCGGGATTCGGTCCGGGGCAGGGCGGCGACCTGCGGGCGGCGGCCGGGATGGCGCAGTCGGGGCGGCTGACCGCACTGCTCGATCAGCGCGAGGCGCTGGAGCAGCGGATCCGCGCGCTGTCTTCCGGCGGCGGCGCGCCGCAGGACCCCGCCGTTGCCGCGCGTTTCCCGGTCCAGAGCTTCGCCGAGCGCCGCGCCGAGCAGGATGCGTTCGAAGCCCGCCGCGCCCAGCTGCGTGCCCAGCAGGACGAGATCCGCCGTGGCCTGCGCGCCGGGGAGGAGGGGCTGCCGCAGCTGCCGGGGCTGGCCGACACGCCCCTGGCGCAGCGGATGGGCGCGGGGCTTCCCGGTCCCGGCGGCACCGGGCTTGGCGGGCCGCGCAGCGGCATCGGACAGGCCGTCGGCGGCATGGCCGCGGGGCTGCGCGGCGAAAGCCAGCGCCGCCGGGCGGAGATCCTGGGGCCCGCGCGCCGCGCCGGGGCGGCGCTGGAAGAGGCGGGCCGGCCGCTGAGGCAGATCGGCAGCCAGCTGGAAAATGCCCGCGGCCAGATGCGCGACCTCGACCGGCAGCTTGCCTCCGAAGGCGTCAGCGAGGCCGAGCGCGCCGAGATCCGCCGCCAGATGGGCGGGGACACGATCGAAAAGGTTGCCGGGCCGATCTCGAAGGCGAACGAGGCGTTGAGCCGCCCCGCGCGGCTGGCCGACGGGGTGGGGCGCAACTGGGAGGCGCGCGAGCGCCAGCTGACCGCGCCGATGGACCGGACATCGCGCTATGCCGAGATGCGCGAGCGTCGGCTCTCGACAGAGACCGGGGGATCGGGCGATCTTTTCGAGAGGATGCGGCGCAACCGCGAGCGCGCGCTGGCGCGCCGCAGGGAGGCCGAGGCCGAGGAGGCGCGCGACCGCCGCCGCCGCGAGCGCGCCGCCGAGAGGGGACGGGAACGCCGGGCGGAAGAGCGCGGCGAAGGGAGAGGACGGACATGAGTGACGGCAAGTTCATCGCCGACACGCTGGAAAGCGTCATCGTCGGGATGGCGGAAAGCCTGCGCGAGGCGCAGGAGGAGCTGGCCGCTGCGGCGCCGCTCGATGCCTTCGGGCGGCCCATGCCGCAGTACCACATTCCCCATCTCGATTTCGAGATCGGCTTCCGGCTGGTGACCGAGAGCAAATCGGACGGCGGCATGCGGCTGATCTTCGCCCCGGTGACGAGCTCGGAATCGAGCTCCGAGGTGACCTCGACCATCTCCGGCCGCTTCGTCGCGGTGCCGCCGGGCGAGGGCCTGCCGCTGCCGGTGCTCGCCGCCGAGGTCTCCGGCTCGGGCAATGCCCGCACCCTCACCGTCGCGGCGGCGAATACCGCGGGCGAGATCCTGGTCGGCGCCGAGGTGCAGGTGAATGTCGATCTCGAGGCCTCCCGCGCGCTGTCGCTGGCGGCGGGGGCCTCCGCGCCGAAGATCGACGGGCAGGTGACGCTCGGCGAGGCCGTCCTCGTGACCGGTCCGGACGGCCAGGCCTCGACCAGCGTCACCTTCTCGGCCGCTCTCCAGCGCGCCGCGATCATCGTTCTGACCGTCGAGACCGGCGCCGAGACGGTCCGCGTCACCACCGGAAAGGACATCGCCTGATGGGACGCGCGACGATCACCGCCCGGTTCTTCGGCGAGGACGACAAGCCCGCGGCGCAGCACAAGGCGGTGCTGCAGATCTTCCTCGGCAGCCGCAGCGCATGGATGTCGTTGGCCAGCGGCGCCAGCGACCAGACGGGGCTGCTGCAGATCGTGCTGGACAATGCGCTGATCGAGCCCGACAAGGCCATTCCCGCGATGCGGCTGATCGAGGACGGCAGTCCCGCACCGCGGATGTTGGGCGCGCCCTACGGGATGCGCACGCTGCTGTCGGGCCGGGAGCGCGTGCTGGAGGTCGATTTCGGCGAGATCGAGATGCTGGGCGAAACCGCCTATCCGCGCCAGGCGGCTTCTGCCGCGCTTGCCCGCGAGGCGGGGGCGGTCGCGGGCGTGCCCCGCAAGACCGGCACCAACCAGACCATGGTCTTCAAGACGCTCGACCGGAATCCGGCGCTGCGCGAGGCGGTCTCGGGGCGCAGCATCCCTTCGGCCGGGCTGGTGATCAATGCCGGTCCCGAGGTTGCCGGACGGGTCGAGACCGTGACCGTGCGCGACGCGGCCACCGGTACCGCGGCACCGGCCATTGCCCTGGGCACCGCCTCGATCGAGGCCGACCAGTTCCGCGCCATCATCCTGCAGAAGGATAGCCTGATCTCCTCGCGCGACCAGCAGCTGAGCGCGCGGGTTGCCGAGCTGGCCCAGGCCAATGCCCGCGCCGAAAGCCTCGAGGCGCAGCTGGGCGCCGCGACGGAGCGCGCCGAACAGGCCGAGGGAGAGGTCGCGCGGATCAAGGCGGCCGAGGAGGAACCCGCGGAAGTCACCAAGGTGATCGGCGGGATCGGCTCCAAGCTGGCGGAGGCCAATGCGGCCCTCGGCACGGGCAAGACGCCCTTCCGGCTGGGAGCGGTGAAGATCGACCTGCGCGGCCGGATGACCAATGATGGCGGGGGCATCGTGATGGGCGGGGCCTCGAAGGACGGCTCCGGGCTGACCGCGGAGCTTTTCGTCGACCGCCCGCAGGCACAGGGCACCCCGCGGGAGGACTCCGCGGTGCCCGATTGCCGTGGCCTGACCAGCGCGGCGGCCCAGCGTGTCCTGCGCTCGGTCGGGTTCCGCATGCGCAGCGCGGAGCAGCGGCTGGCGCCGGGCCAGGGCACGCCAGGCCAGGCGCTGATGCAGCATCCCGCCGCGGGGGGCGCCGCGCCCCTGGGCACCGAGATTCTCGTCGTCTTCGGCATGGCCGCGGCGCAGGACAATTGAGGAGGAGCCGGAGATGGCCGATATCAAGTCCCTCGTCAGCGACGTGGTCGCTGCGCCGCTGGGCGAGGTGATCGCCTCGGTCGGGCAGGGTGTTGCCGATGCGCAGAATGCGCTGGACGAAGGCTCGCTGGCCGCGGTGCTCGACATCTATGCCGAGAGCGACGACGCCAAGCTGAAGCTCCTGCAGGAGATCGGCTACCGCCCGACCTTCTACGCGCTGCCCGAGACCACCGGCGAGGTGAGGGTGAGCCTGCGGCTCGGCCAGGGCGCGGCGGGGCAGGGCACGGGGACGGCGATGCGCAAGGCGGTGCCGGTGATCCAGGCCGTGCCGCTGCGCACCGGGCTGAACGCGCGGATCGGCAGCCGCCTCTATGCCACGCCCGTCGATGCGGGCTACGCCAACCGCTTCGGCTACGCTGCCGATGTCTCGGCCAAGCTCACCTTCAAGATCGTGCCGGTCCCGGCGCCCGACGGCGCGGACGAACTGCGGCTGGTGCCCGATCTCGCCGGGCGGACGGCCGCGGCGGCCCGGACTGCCGTCGAGGCACTCGGCCTGGTTCCGGTCTTCGCGGGCGAAGGCGGCGCCGTTCTGGCCTCCGTGCCGGAGGGGGCGACCGCCGGAATCCAGGAGCCCGCCGCGCATGCCATCCTGCGGCTGGGCGACGAGGTGCGTATCACGCTGCTGTCCTCCTGAGCCGCGGCAGGGACCGGTTTTTGCCCTTTCCGTTGGGTCACGGGATTTTTTTGGGGTTTTGTGCGAGAATCGAGTTGCGGGGGTCGGGGGGTTTCTCTAGAAGGCCCTTCACCGACGGGGCGGCGACGCACCGGGGCGCTTGAGGGTCTGCGGATGCAGTCCGGAGGGCGGACAGATCAGGAAGGTGTTGCGATCAGG
>NZ_JAATVU010000097.1 GCF_013184745.1 Mangrovicoccus sp. HB161399 | reverse complement strand
CTTGATGCCGGTGCCGTCCGCTGCCCGGCAGGGCATTGCGCAGCAATGCCCGAGAGGGGACGAGCAAGTGCAGCGGACCCTTGGGACCGCGATACGGGATGGTCACGTCCAGGGTCTTCTGGCGTCGGGACAGGGTGCTGAAATCCGGCACCGACCAGTCCAGCCCGGAGAGCTCCAGCAAGCTCGCCACGAAACCGGTGGCCTGGCGGAGGGGCAGCCCGAGAAGGACCTTGAAGGTCAGGCAAGCCTGGATTGCGGCGTCGCTAAATGCCTGCTGGCGGCCGCGCCGCCCGGAAGGCACCGCGTCCCATTGCATGGAGGGATCGAACCAGACGGTCAGCGATCCACGCTGCTTCAGCGCCTGATTGTAGCTACGCCAGTTGGTGGTCTTGTACGTCGTCTTGGGAGGTCTGCTCATGCCGCACAGCTAGCATGCTGGATTCACAGGATGAATTCCTCTGGATTTGCGCAACAACGCCCCGCCACGCAGATCGCAAGGCAAGCGGGCAGGAGGTGTTGAGGGAATTCCGGGAACTTCAGGAAGCCAAGGTTGCAAAACCCTTGCAAAATGGAAAGAGAAAATATTGTAATATCAAGACGTTATGTTGTAGAATGAAAGTGCAGGTTTCTGTTGCCAGGTACCTGCGAACCCCGCCTTACGCTGCTAGGCGCAAGGGCTTAGATTTCGATGTTTCGCACAGCTTACGCTGCGAGAGCCATCGGAGCACGATTGTTGTTGGCAATTATGCTTAGCGAACCGATAACGGTGGTATCTCACCGAGACAAAGCTAACACCTTTAGACGTCCGTCGATCCTATTTCGGCCCCATTTTCCCCCAACAAGGGATGTCTGGTGGAGCCGCCGGGTACCGCCCCCGGGTCCGATCCGCTTATTACGTGCGCGTTTATGCCCATAGTCCCGAAGGACAAGGCAGAAGATAGGCCGGCCGGAGGCGCGGTTCAAGGGGCAATCCGCAAACGGCCCGCAGCTTCGGCAATGCGCCCGCAAAGCAAGCATTGTCCCGGTTGCCGGGAAAATGCCCAAAAAATTCGCCGATGGCTGAAATTTCCGCTGCAGCGCCCGGCCGGGGTTGCTAATGACTCGTTAACGGTACGGAATGGGCCGTGATCCGCTGGCAGAACAGAACAGGGAAGGTGCCCGCATGGGTGTTTTGGATAGCTTCTTCAACCTGATAAACGACCTCACATGGGGCTGGGCGCTGATCCCGTTCCTCGTGGTGCTCGGCGTGTTCTTCACGCTGGTCTCCAGTTTCGTCCAGATCCGCTTCTTCAAGAAGATGTTCGACGTGCTCAAGAGCGACCCCGAAGCGGGCAAGCACGGGCATGTCTCGTCGCGCGAGGCGCTGCTTGTCTCGGTTGGCGGCCGCGTCGGCGGCGGCAACATTGCGGGCGTCGCCGTGGCGATCACCGTCGGCGGTCCCGGCGCGGTGTTCTGGATGTGGATGATCGCGCTCGTCGGCATGGCCACCAGCCTGATCGAATGCGTGCTCGCCCAGACCTACAAGGAGGCGCAGCCCGACGGCACTTATCGCGGCGGCCCCGCGCGCTACATCGTCCACGGGCTCGGCCCGGAATTCCGCTGGCTCGCCGTGGTCTACGCGGTCTGCCTGATCGCCGCCTTCGCGCTCGGCTTCAACGCCTTCCAGGGCAACACGGTCGCGGGCGCCTTCGAGGAGAGCTTCGGCCTCAAACGCCTCTACACCGGCATCGGCCTCGCCGCCATCGCGGGTCTCGTGGTCTATGGCGGCATCCGGCGCATCGCCAAGGTGGCCGACGTGATCATCCCGATCATGGCCATCGGCTATCTCGGCATGGCGATCGTCGTCGTGCTGATCAACATCCTGCACGTGCCGGGCATGATCGTCGACATCGTCGCCAATGCCTTCGGCCTGCGCGAGGCGGTGGCGGGCGGCATGGGCGCGGCAATCGCCCAAGGCTTGCGCCGCGGCCTGTTCTCCAACGAGGCGGGCCTCGGCTCCGCGCCGAACGTCGCCGCCGTCGCCTATGTGCCGCATCCGGTGACGCAGGGGATCGTGCAGTCCTTCTCGGTCTTCATCGACACGATCATCATCTGTTCCTGCACGGCCTTCATGATCCTGCTCAGCGATGTCTACCAGCCGGGCGCCGAAGGCATGGACGGGGTGGTGCTGACCCAGCAGGCGCTGGCCAGCCATGTCGGCGACTGGTCGAGCTACTTCCTGACCTTCGCGGTGCTGCTCTTCGCCTTCTCCTCGATCATCTACAACTACTACCTGGGGGAAAACGCGCTCAGCTTCCTGACCGGCAGCCCGATGTCGCTGCACATCCTGCGGGCGCTGGTGATCTTCCTCGTCTTCCTCGGGGCGACGGCGCCGAACGCACTGTTCGTGTTCAGCTTCTCCGACCCGATGATGGGGGTTCTGGCGCTGGTGAACCTGCTGGCCCTGGCGATGCTATTCCCGACGGCGATGCGCGTGCTCAACGACTACCGTGCTCAGCTGGCGGCCGGGAAGTCCCCGGTCTTCGATCCAGAGCAGTTCCCCGACCTGGCGCTGGACAAGGCCGCCTGGGCCGACGCCAAGGACGACGCCTGACGAAACCGTGGCCCCGGCGTGACAGATGCGCCGGGGCCATTTTGCAGGCTTGCGGGAGGGCAGGGGCTCTGGTTTAGAACCGTTCCAAACTCCGGAGACCAGCCATGCGAATCTTCCCTGCGCCGAAGAAACGGTTCACCGACCTTTCTGACAAGGAAATCATCGCGCTCGCCATCTCCTCGGAAGAGGATGACGAACGCATCTACCGCGGCTATGCCGACTACCTGCGCGAGGAGTTTCCAGCCTCTGCCGCGGTGTTCGACGGCATGGCGGACGAAGAGACGCAGCACCGCCAGATGCTGATCGACCTCTTCCGCGCGCGCTTCGGCGAGGTGATCCCGCTGATCCGCCGCGAGCACGTGACGGGCTTCTACAACCGCCGCCCGGTCTGGCTGGCCGAGACCATGTCGCTGGAGGAGATCCGCTCCCAGGCGAAAATCATGGAGCGCGACGCGCAGCGCTTCTACGCGCTGGCCGCGCGCCGGTCGGAGGATGCCTCCACCCGCAAGCTGATGGGCGACCTCGCGGCGGCCGAGGCCGGCCATGTCCGCTCGGCGGCGTCGCTGGAGCAGGAGCATCTCGATCCCGAGACCCGCGAGACCGAGGACGACGCGGCGCACCGCCAGTTCGTCCTGACCTGGGTGCAGCCGGGGCTGGCAGGGCTGATGGACGGCTCGGTCTCGACGCTGGCGCCGATCTTCGCCGCCGCCTTTGCCACCGGCGACACCTGGAGCACCTTCCTCGTCGGCCTTGCCGCGTCGGTCGGGGCGGGCATCTCGATGGGCTTCACCGAGGCGGCCTCGGATGACGGCCAGCTGTCGGGACGCGGCTCGCCGCTCAAGCGCGGCGTCGCCTCGGGGGTCATGACCACGCTGGGCGGGCTCGGCCATGCGCTGCCCTACCTGATCCCGCATTTCTGGACTGCGACGATCATCGCCTTCATCGTCGTCTTCTGCGAGCTCTGGGCGATCGCCTGGATCCAGAAGCGGTACATGGAGACCCCCTTCCTGCGCGCCGCGCTTCAGGTCGTGGTCGGCGGCGGGCTGGTGCTGGCCGCGGGGATCGTGATCGGCGGCGCCTGACATGGGCGGGGCAGCCGTCGTCACCCCGGACCGGATGCGCCTGATGGCGCGCTGAAACCTCTGGCAGAACCGCAGCCTGGCAGAGGCTGCGGACGGCCTGCGGGAGGCGGCGCTGCGCGCGGACCGAGGCGCGTGGTTCGGCTCGATCCTCGGCACGTTCAACCACCTGCTCTGGGGCGACCTCAACTGGCTGTCGCGCTTCGGCCGGTGCGCCCGTCCGGACGTCGCGCTCAAGGACAGGCCGTTCCTCTGCGCGGACTGGGCGGCGTTCAAGGCGGTGCGGGCGGCACAGGACGCAGTGATCCTCGGCTGGGCGGACGGCGCGCGGCCGGAGGATCTGGAGGGCGACCTCGTCTGGACCTCGGTCGGCGACGGCTCCGGGATGCGGCGGCCGCGCGGCCTCTGCATCATGCAGATCTTCAACCACCAGACCCATCACCGCGGCCGGATCCACGCAATGCTGGCCGCTGCCGGGGCGCGTCCCGGACCGACCGGCCTGCCGCTGATGCCGGACGACGCCTGAGCCATTGACCTTTCGCCCGGCGCGCTAGCTCCCACGTCGCAGGACATGCGGAGCAGGACATGACGGGCAAGGCGGCGATCTGGTGGGTCCGGAAGGATCTGAGGCTGGCGGACAATCCCTGCCTCCGCGCGGCCATCGCGGCGGGCGGTCCGGTGATCCCGGTGGCGATCCTCGATCCGCTGCATGAAGGCTTCGGCGCCGCGCCGCGGTTCCGCTGGGGGCTGGGGCTGGGGCGGTTCGCAAAGGGGCTGGAGAAGATCGGCGGACGGCTGATCCTGCGCAGGGGCGATCCGCTGGAGATCCTGAAGCGCCTGGCGGAAGAGACCGGAGCAGGGACGGTGATGTGGTCGCGCCATTACGACCCGGACTGCATCGCCCGCGACAAGGCGGTGAAATCCGGGCTCGAAGCGGCCGGGCTGGCGGCGAAGAGCCATGCCGGGCACCTGCTGTTCGAACCCTGGCGGGTCGAGACCAAGACCGGCGGCTTCTACAAGGTATTCACTCCGATGTGGAAGGCGGTGCGCGATTCCGCGCTGCCGGAGCCGGAGCGCGCGCCATCGAAATGGCCCGCGCCGGAAAGCTGGCCGGAAACGGAGAAGCTGGCGGACTGGGCGCTCGGTGCCGACATGCGCCGCGCCCTGCCGATCCTCGAAAGCCACCAGCGGGTGGGAGAGGCCGAGGCCGCGGAGCGGCTCGGCTGGTTCCTCGACGGGCCGGTGGACAATTACGATGCGGCGCGCGACATTCCCGGCGAGGACGGCACTTCGCGGATGAGCCCGCACCTGGCCTGGGGCGAGATCGGCCCGCTGACCTGCTGGCATGCCGCGCTGCGCCGCCGCGAGGAGGGATCGAAAGGCGCGGAGACGTTCCTGAAGGAACTGGTCTGGCGCGAATTCGCCTATCACCTCGCCTATCACACGCCGCATATCGTGACGGACAACTGGCGGGAGGAATGGAAGGCCTTCCCCTGGAACGAGAAGGTGACGGAGAAGGTCCGCGCCTGGCAGCGGGGCCGCACCGGCATTCCCTTCGTCGACGCGGCGATGCGCGAGATGTGGGTGACCGGCACCATGCACAACCGCGGCCGGATGATCGTGGCAAGCTACCTGACGAAGCACCTGATGACCCATTGGCGGGTCGGGCTGAAATGGTTCGAGGACTGCCTGACCGACTGGGACCCGGCCTCCAACGCGCTCGGCTGGCAATGGTCGGCAGGCTCCGGCCCCGACGCGACGCCCTATTTCCGGGTCTTCAACCCGGTGACGCAGCTCGACAAGTTCGACCGCAACCGGCGCTACGCGGATGCCTGGATCGCAGAAGGCAAGCGCAATCCGTCCGATACCGCGCTTGCCTATTTCGGCGCCACGCCGCTGTCCTGGGGGCTTTCGGCGGCCGATTCCTATCCCGATCCGGTGGTCACGCCGGAGGAGGGACGGAAAATCGCGCTGGAGGCCTATCAAGGCCGGAACTTTTAACGGAAATTTATGATCTGCGGGCCGCGCGGGCCCGTATCCTCCGATATGGCCGAGCGAGGAGCAGGGATGGCAATTCTCACCAGTGTCGAGGGGCAGGCAGATCTTCCCCGGTATTTTGCCCGGGTCTTCAGCCAGGCACAGGGCATCAACAGCGGGCGGCTGGATGTGGAGCTGCCGGACGGGCGCGTGTTCCGCGTCGAGGGCGCGGCGCCCGGGCCGGTGGCGGAAATCGCCATCCACGACGGCGACCTGTTCTCGCGCATCCTGCGCGACGGCGATGTCGGCTTTGCCGAGGCCTACATGGAGGGCGGCTGGACGACGCCCGACCTGCAGGCGCTGATGGATTTCATCCATGCCGACAATGACGCGCTGCTCAACGGCTTCCCGGGGCTGGTGCTGGTGCGGCTCTGGGAACAGCTGCGCTTCCGGCTGCAGGCGAATTCGAAGCGCCAGGCCCGCCGGAACATCGCCCATCACTACGATCTCGGCAACGAATTCTACGGGCTCTGGCTCGACGGGACGATGACCTATTCCTCGGCGCTGTTCTCCACCGGCCAGGAAAGCATGGAGGCGGCCCAGACCGCGAAATACGCGCATCTGGTCGACCAGATCGGCGTGCAGCCCGGCGACCACGTTCTGGAAATCGGCTGCGGCTGGGGCGGCTTCGCCGAATACGCGGCGAAGGAGCGCGGGCTGCGGGTCACCGGTCTGACGATTTCCGAGCGGCAGGCGGAATTCGCCCGGGCGCGGATCGCGCGGGCCGGGCTGTCGGAGCTGGTCGAGATCAAGCTGAAGGATTACCGCGACGAGACCGGTCTGTATGACGGGGTGGCCTCGATCGAGATGTTCGAGGCGGTGGGCGAACGCTACTGGCCGGTCTATTTCGACGTGCTGCGGCGGCGTCTGAAGCCGGGGCGGCTGGCGACGCTGCAGGTGATCACGGTGGAGGACCGCCGCTTCGAGACCTACCGCAAGAGCGTGGATTTCATCCAGAAATACATCTTCCCGGGCGGCATGCTGCCGAGCCCGTCGGTGCTGCGGGCGGAGGCCGAGCGGGCCGGGCTGCGGGTGGCGCGGAGCATGGAATTCGGCGAGAGCTATTCGCAGACGCTGCGGCGCTGGCACGAGAGCTTCAACGGCGCCTGGGAGGAGGTCGCGCGCTTCGGCTTCGACGACCGGTTCCGACGGATGTGGAATTTCTACCTGACCTCCTGCGCGTCCTCGTTCGCCGCCGGCGTGTGCGACGTGACCCAGATCACCATCGAGAACCCGGTGCCGGTCCGCGTGCGGGCCTGAACCAGCGGAGCGCGCCTTGCGGCGCGCATTCCCTTCATGGAGCAGATGGCCGGCCCTCCGGATCGCGGGCGCGATCCGGGGGCGCAGATGTCACGCGGCGAGCCCGTGGACAAGGTTCGCCGCGAGGATGAGCATGGTGACGGCGATCAGGATGTCGAGCCGCCGCCAGGCGCGCGGGCTGCGCATCAGCGGCGCTAGGAATTGCGCGCCGTAGCCCAGCGAGAAGAAGAACGCGAAGGAAGCGGCGATGGCGCCGAGGGCGAAGGCGGTCTTCGCCGGGCCCGCGTATTGCGTCGAGACCGCGCCGATCAGGCCGAGCGTGTCGAGATAGACATGCGGGTTCGCCCAGGTGAAGGCGGCGGCGGTCAGCAGCGTCGGGAGCAGGCTGGCGCTGCGCCCGTGCATCGCCAGGTCATGGCCGCCCTTCGCCGCGTCGCGCAGCCGGAGCAGGGCATAGCCGACCAGGAACGCGGCGCCGAGCGCGGCCATGGCCCCGGGGACCCAGGGGAGCGCGCGGACCAGCGCGCCGAAGCCTGCCACGCCGGCGGCGATCAGCACCGCGTCCGAGAGCGCGCAGAACAGGCACAGCGGCAGCACATGCGACTGCAGAAGCCCCTGCCGCAGGACGAAGGCATTCTGCGCCCCGATCGCGACGATCAGCGAGAGCCCGGTGGCGAAGCCGGTTGCCGCGGCTCCCGCCCACATGGATCAGGAGGCGCGGTGGGCCGCGACCGCCGACTCGTGCATCTTCACCAGCGCGCCGTCATCCGCTGCCGGGGCAGGGGCGGCGCCGCGGTCGGGCGGATAGACCAGCCCGGCCGAGATCACCAGCTTGGCGGCATCCTCGACGCTCATGTCCAGCTCGATCACGTCGCGCCGCGGCAGGTAGAGCAGGAAGCCCGAGGTCGGGTTCGGCGTGGTCGGCACGAAGATCGACAGCAGGTCGTCGTCGCAGGGCGCGCGCCGGTTGATCTCGCCGCGGGCGGGCGTGGAGACGAAGCCGAGTGCCCAGCAGCCCTTGCGCGGGTATTCGATCATGCAGGCCTTGTCGAAGCTGGTGTCCTGCTGCGCGAAGACGGTTTCGGCGATCTGCTTCAGCCCGTTGTAGATCGAGCGCACCACCGGCATCTGGCCGACGAGCTCCTCGGCGGCATTGATCAGCGAGCGGCCGATGATGCCCTTTGCGATCCAGCCGACCGCGATGGTGAACAGCAGGAAGAAGATGACGCCGACGCCGCGCAGGTTGATGCCGATATACTGTTCGGGATTGAACCGCGCCGGGACCAGCGGCAGCACGAAGCCGTCGATCCAGCCGACCACGGTCCAGATCAGGTAGAGCGTCAGCCCGATCGGCGCGATCACCACGAGCCCGGTCAGGAAGCTGGCGCGGAGATTGGCCAGCATCCGGTGCTTGCGCGGCTTGTGGAGGGTGTTGGGGTCTTCGAAAGGCTCGAGCATCTGCAGAGGTCCTGAGGGCGCGTCAGACGAAATCTAGGGGCTGCGGCAGGGCCGCACAATGGGCGGCTGCCCACGAAACGGGCATGCGCGGCGGGTTCAGGCGAGTCTGGTGAATTCTTTGGCAATGGCCGCGGCGAGCCGGGCATTGGCGCGCACCAGCGCGATATTGGTCTCCAGCGAGCGCCCCGCGGTCAGTTCGAGGATGCGCCCGAGCAGGAAGGGCGTCACCGCCTTGCCCTGGATGCCCTGTTCCGCGGCCTCTGCGGTGGCCTGCGCGATCACCGGCGCCATTTCCCCGCCGGGGATCTCGTCGGCCTCGGGCACGGGGTTGGCCACCAGCTGTCCGCCGGGGACGCCGAGCGCGGCGCGCATCGCCGCCGAGGCCGCGATGTCCGCGGGATTGTCGGCGCGCATCGGCGCGGCCAGGCCGCTGTCGCGCGACCAGAAGGCCGGCAGCGCGTCCTGGCCGTAGGCGAAGACCGGCACGCCGAGGGTTTCGAGCACTTCCAGCGTCTTCGGCAGGTCGAGGATCGCCTTTGCCCCGGCGCAGACCACGGTGACCGGGGTCTGGGCGAGTTCCTGCAGGTCGGCGGAGATGTCGAAGCTCAGCTCCGCGCCCTTGTGCACGCCGCCGATGCCGCCGGTCGCGAAGACGCGGATGCCGGCGGCGCGGGCGGCGATCATGGTGGCGGCGACGGTGGTGGCGCCGGAGATGCCGGTGGCGAGCGCCACGGGCAGGTCGGCGCGGCTGAGCTTGGCGATGTCCGAGCGCTGCGCCAGGGCCTCCAGCTGGGAGGTTTCCAGCCCGACATGCAGATGGCCGTCGATCACCGCGATGGTGGCCGGAACGGCGCCTGCGGCGCGGATGTCGTTTTCCACCGCGCGGGCGGTTTCCAGGTTGCGCGGATAGGGCATGCCATGGGTGATGATGGTGCTTTCCAGCGCCACGATCGGGCCGCCGAACTGGCGGGCGGCAGCGACTTCGGCGGAATAGCGGATGTCGGGGGTCATGCGATGTCTTCTCCGGCAACGTAGCGGGCGGCGGATTGGGTGGCGTGCATCAGGGCCTCGCCCCGGCCCATGCCCTTGAGCTCGGCAGCGATATGGACGGCCATCAGCGTGTCGCCCGCCCCGGTGACGCGCCTGGGTTCGACGAGGGGCGGAGTGGCGCGGTAGCAGTTGGTGGCCGAAAGGTCCACCGCCTCGCCGACCCCGTCGGTCACGATGCAGCGTTCCGCCCCGGCCTTCAGCAGGCAGCGCGCGGCGCCCCCGGCATCGGGCGCGTTGCAGCCGGAGAGGAGATTTGCCTCCTCGCGGTTCACATAGAGCGTTCCGCGTCCGGACTCGAGGAAGGCCTTAAGCCGGTCGGCCTTGCCCGGGCTTGCCGGGGCGATGCGCAGGTCGGCGGCGGCGAAGAGCGGGCTGCCGGCGATCTCCGAAAGGAGCGCCGCGGTCAGGTTGCCGTCCAGCGCGATGGTCCCGCCATAGGGCGCTGCCGCGCTGCCCAGCGTGCCGTCCTCCAGCGGGGCGAGGATTGCGTCGCCCGCCGCCTCCAGCGAATGCGCGTCGGCGATGGCGGCGATCAGCCCGTTGGCGCCCTCGACGGCCATGTAGGCGTCGGTCGGCAGGTCGGGGCGGCGCAGCGCCAGCGTCAGGTCGACCCCCAGCGCGGCGCAGGCCAGCGCCAGCGTGTCGCCCTCGGGATCGGTGCCGAGCACGGTCAGCACCTGCGGGAACATGCCCAGCCGCGCCAGCGCGGCCGCGATGTTCAGCGCGACCCCGCCCGGCACGCGGCGGATCCGTCCGGGCCGGTCGTGCCCGGCCTCCATCACGTGGTCATGGCGTCCGATCGTGTCCCAGAGCGCCGAGCCGATGCACAGGATATGTCTGTTCGGGATCATGGCCGATCATCTGAACGGGAGGCGGCCGGACTGCAAGGCTTTCCTGCAGGGCCGTCCGCATTTGTCCGCGACTGTTTCCCGTCTGCTCGGCGGGCGTCCGGCACCCGGGACGGCCCGCAGTCCGGCGGCGGCCGTTCCGCCCGCCGCGCGGGAAAGGCCGTTGCATGGCCGCCAATCGCGCTGCACCGTCATTTGGATCATGGCGCCGCGCAGGCCCGCCGGGACATGTGCCGGGGCGCGTCCGGGGATTCCGCTTGCACCTTCCCTGCGGACGCACTATAGGCGCCGCTATCTCGCAGGCAGGGTCCGGGCCTATGGGGGAGACATCCCCGTATGGTCCACCGGTTGGGGCATCCGCCCCTCAAGACCCCGCCAAGGCTCAAACCGGAAAGGATAGGACATGAGCGTCGATTTCACCATGCGCCAGCTGCTCGAAGCAGGCGTGCACTTCGGCCACCAGACCCAGCGCTGGAACCCGCGGATGGCAGAGTACATCTACGGCGACCGCAACGGCATCCACATTCTCGACCTGACCCAGACCGTCCCGATGCTGGACGCCGCTCTGCAGGCCGTCAAGGAAACCGTCGCCAAGGGCGGCCGCGTCCTCTTCGTCGGCACCAAGCGCCAGGCCCAGAAGCCGATCGCAGATGCCGCAGAGAAATGCGCGCAGTACTACATGAACCACCGCTGGCTCGGCGGCACGCTGACCAACTGGAAGACCGTCTCCCAGTCGATCAACCGCCTGAAGGCGATCGACGAGCAGATGGCCCTGGGCGCCGAAGGCCTCACCAAGAAAGAGCGCCTGGGCATGGAGCGCGAGCAGGCCAAGCTGCAGGCATCGCTCGGCGGGATCCGCGAAATGGGCGGCGTGCCGGACATGCTGTTCATCATCGACGTCAAGAAAGAGGACCTCGCGATCCTCGAAGCCAAGAAGCTGGGCATCCCGGTCGTCGCCGTCGTCGACACCAACTGCTCGCCGGAAGGCGTCGACTACGTGATCCCGGGCAACGATGACGCCGCCCGCGCCATCGGCCTGTACTGCGACCTGGTCGCGCGCGCAGCGCTCGACGGCATGACCGCCCAGATGGGCGCGGCCGGCATCGACCTGGGCGAGTTCGAGGACCTGGCCGAGGAAGACCTCGGCGCGGCCGAAGAGCCGGCCCTCGCGGAAGAGCCCGCGGAAGGCTGAGCCACGGCTGATCCGTCGCGGGGGCCTCTTGGCCCCCGTTACACAAATGACATGACCTGCGGCTAGGTCCGCGGGGATCCCAGACGAAAACGAGGAGAGCACCATGGCGATTACCGCAGCACTGGTGAAGGAACTTCGCGACAAGACCGGCGCGGGCATGATGGACGCCAAGAAGGCGCTGACCGAGAATGACGGCGACATGGAAGCCGCCGTCGACTGGCTGCGCACCAAGGGCCTCGCCAAGGCCGCCAAGAAATCCGGCCGCACCGCCGCCGAGGGCCTCGTGGCCGTCGCCGTCGAAGGCGGCAAGGGCGTCGCCGTCGAGGTGAACTCCGAAACCGACTTCGTCGCCAAGAACGCCGAGTTCCAGTCGATGGTCAAGGCGATCTCCGCCGCGGCCCTGACCGTGTCCGACGTCGAGGCGCTGAAGGCGGCCGACCTGGGCGGCAAGTCCGTCGAGGCCACGCTGACCGACAAGATCGCCACCATCGGCGAGAACATGACCCTGCGCCGGATGGAAACGCTGGAAGGCGCATCGGTCGTCTCCTACGTGCACAACGCCGCCGCTGACGGCATGGGCAAGATCGGCGTTCTCGTCGCCCTGACCGGCGACAACGAAGCCTTCGGCCGCCAGGTCGCGATGCACGTCGCCGCGATCAACCCGGCATCGCTCTCCGAGGACGACATCGATCCGTCCCTGGTCGAGCGCGAGAAGGCCGTCCTGACCGAGCAGGCCCGCGAGTCCGGCAAGCCCGAGAACATCATCGAGAACATGATCAAGGGCCGGATGAAGAAGTTCTTCTCCGAGGTCACGCTGCTGAACCAGGCCTTCGTGATCAACCCCGACCTGACCGTCGGCGCGGCTGCCAAGGAAGCAGGCGTCGAGATCACCGGCTTCGTCCGGGTCGAGGTCGGCGAAGGCATCGAGAAGGTCGAGGAAGACTTCGCTGCCGAAGTCGCCAAGGCTGCCCAGGGCTGATCCGTCCTGACGCTTTCGGGGGGCCGGAACCGCTGCGCGCGGCTCCGGCCCCTTTCCTTTTCCGCCGGAGAATGTCCCGTGACCCCAGCCGCCCGCATCGCCGCCGCCATCGAGGTCCTCGACCGGGTGCTCTCCGGCGAGCCCGCCGAGAAGGTCCTGACCACCTGGGGGCGGACAAACCGCTATGCCGGCTCGAAGGACCGCGCCGCGGTCCGCGACCATGTCTTCGGCGCGCTGCGCCGCAAGCGCAGCCTGGCGGCGCTCGGCGGGGCTGAGACCGGCCGCGGGCTGATGATCGGCGCGATGCGCGCCGCGGGCGAGGCGCCCGAGACGGCCTTCACGGGCGAGCGCCACGCCCCGGCGCCGCTCGATGCCGCCGAGGCCGCGGCGGGGCTTGCGCCCGCGCCCGGGGCCGAGGCCGCCGACTGCCCGGACTGGATCTGGGAGCGCAGCCTCGCGCAGCTCGGTCCGCGCGCGGAGCCTGTCTGGGCCGTGCAGGGCCAGGCGGCGCCGGTCGGCCTGCGGGCCAACCTGGCCCGGATCTCCGCCGCCGGCCTGGCGGAGCGGCTGGCGGGGCAGGGGATCGAGGTGCAGCCCGACCCGCGCAGCCCCTCGGCGCTGATCGCCCCGGGCCGGCCGCGCGGCCTGACCCAGCTTGCCGAATGGCAGGACGGGCTGTTCGAGCTGCAGGATGCCGGATCGCAATGGGTCTCGGATCTCGTGCCGCTGGGGCCGGGGCAGTCGCTGATGGACTACTGCGCCGGGGGCGGCGGCAAGACGCTGGCGGTGGCGGCGCGGGTCAAGGGGCGGTTCCATGCCCATGACGCCCATCCCCGCCGCATGGCCGACCTGCCGGTGCGGGCGGAGCGGGCCGGGGTGAATGTCGCAGTCTGCGCGCCGGGCGGCAAGCTGCCGTCCTGCGACACGGTGCTGGCCGACGTGCCCTGTTCCGGGTCGGGAACCTGGCGGCGCGCGCCGGATGCGAAATGGCGCTTCTCTCCTGCCGATCTGGAGGAGGTCACGGCCCTGCAGGCCGAGATCCTCGACCGGGCGGCGGAGCTGGTCCGTCCCGGCGGGCATCTCGTCCATGCCACCTGTTCGGTCTTCGACGAGGAGAACGCGGCCCAGGCGGCGGCCTTCCTGGCGCGGCATCCGGAATTTTCCGAAGTTTCCCAAGCCTCCATCCTGCCTGACGCGGGTTCGGACGGCTATTTTGCGGCGGTTTTTGCCAAAGCCAAATAAATGTTCCGGAGATAGGTTCCGTTAACCTTTCCGGCCAAGGCTCCCTGTAAGGTGCCGTTAACCATTCGCGCGCCTAACTGGCGTGAATGAATCGGAAACGGAGGGGGCGGTGAGCGCCACGTCACTCGAAATGCCCGGACCGCTCCGGCAGGCCTGCAGCCGGGTCCGGGGCGGAGCCTTGCCGCTGCTGTTCGGCGGCCTCGTGCTTTTCCTGCTTTCCGCCTGGCTCTATCCCAGCCCGACCTGGATGCTGGTCGGCACCGCGGCGGCGACGCTCTGCGTGCTGGCGCTGGCCGTGCTCCTGCTGGCGGCGCAGCAGGCGCGGATCAGCGGCGAGGTCTTCGAGACCGTCCGGCGGATGCTGTCCTGGGACCCGGTGCCGGCCTTCACCACGGACATGCAGGGACGCATCCTGTGGCGCAACGAGGAGGCGATGTTGGTCTACCCCACCGAGGAGACCGGACGGCTGTCGCCGCTCCTGCGCGAAATCGTGGCGGATCACGCCAATTTCGTGGCCGAACTGCAGGCCCGCGCCACCCTGCACGGCCATGCCCGCGAAACCCGCACCGCGCTCGGCCGGATCGTCCATGTCTCCGTCCTGCGCAGCGGCGACGGCAGCTTCCTGTGGCGGATCGAGGAAGCCTGCACCCAGGAGGAGGCCGGGCTCGACATGCTCGACATCCCGGTGATGCGGCTCTCGGGTTCCGGCCTCGTGGTCTCCGCCAACCGGGCGATGCAGGCGCTGCTCGACCGCCAGGTCTCCCGGCTCGACCAGATTTTCGGCGACCTGCCGCTGGCTTCCGGCTCGATCCACATGGTGCGGACCATCGACGGGCAGCTGCCGATGCAGGTCTTCTTCAACGAGACCAAGATCGGCAAGGATGTCTATCTGGTGCCGGTCGCCCCATCGCAGGTCTCGGACGACACGCGGCTTTTCGAGACGCTTCCGGTGCCGCTGCTCAAGCTCAACAGCCAGGGCGAGATCGTGCTGGCCAACCGCGGCGCGCGCGAACTGCTCGAGGATGACATACCGTCGGGCCGCCGCCTGTCGGAACTGGTCTCGGGGCTCGGCCGATCGGTGACCGACTGGCTGCAGGATGCCACCGAAGGGAGGGGCCTGAACCGCTCGGAATTCCTGCAGGTGACCAAGCAGACCAAGGATGTCTTCGTCCAGGTGACGCTGAAGCCGCTGCCCGAGCACGAGGAAGCCGACCTGATCGCGGTGCTCAACGACGCAACCGAGCTCAAGACGCTGGAGGCGCAATTCGTCCAGAGCCAGAAGATGCAGGCGATCGGCCAGCTGGCCGGCGGCGTGGCGCATGACTTCAACAACCTGCTGACCGCGATCTCCGGCCATTGCGACCTGCTGCTGTTGCGGCACGACCAGGGCGACCCGGAATATGGAGACCTGGTGCAGATCCACCAGAACACCAACCGCGCCGCCTCGCTGGTGGGACAGCTTCTGGCCTTTTCGCGCAAGCAGACGCTCCAGCCCGAGATGGTCGACCTGCGCGACGCGCTCTCCGAGCTGACCCATCTGCTGAACCGCCTGGTCGGCGAGAAGATCACGCTCAAGCTGCGCCACGATCCCAATCTCGCGCCGATCCGCGCCGACAAGCGGCAGCTGGAACAGGTGATCATGAACCTCGTGGTGAATTCCCGCGACGCGATGCCCGAGGGCGGCGAGATCACCATCGAAACCGAGGCGCAGACGCTCGACCGCGAGATCAAGCGCAACCGCGCGGCCATTCCCGCGGGCGACTATTCGGTGGTGAAGGTCATCGACCACGGCATCGGCATTCCGCCGGACAAGGTGACCAAGGTGTTCGAGCCGTTCTACACCACCAAGCGCACCGGCGAGGGCACGGGCCTGGGGCTCTCGACGGCCTATGGCATCGTCAAGCAGACCGGCGGCTTCATCTTCGTGGAAAGCGAGATCGGCATCGGCACGACCTTCATCCTCTACTTCCCCTCCCACCGCCTGAAGGAGCCGCCGCTGCCCGAGGTCGCGAAGCCCGAGGAGCAGGAGCGCGTGACGCAGGCCGAGGGCGTGGTGCTGCTGGTGGAGGACGAAGCCCCGGTCCGCGCCTTCGCCTCGCGGGCGCTCCGGCTGCGCGGCTACACGGTGCTGGAGGCGGAGAGCGCCGAGGAGGCGCTGGAGACGCTCTCGGACCGCGATCTCGAGGTCGATGTCTTCGTGACCGATGTGGTGATGCCGGGAATGGACGGGCCCAGCTGGGTGACCCAGGCGCTGAAGGAACGCCCCGATACGCGGGTGGTCTTCGTCTCGGGATATGCCGAGGATGCCCTGGCCGACCACAAGAGCCGGATCCCGAATTCGGTCTTCCTTCCGAAGCCGTTCTCGCTGAATGACCTGACCCGGACGGTTCAGGCGCAGTTCAACAACCGGATGCATTGATCCGGTGCGGGCCCGGCGCAGCATGCGCCGGTGTCAGCATGCCCGGAGCGGAAAGCCCCGCCGCGGATGCGGGCGGGGCTGGGGATCGCGGGGGCCGATCCGGATCGGTGGGCACTGCGCGTGCTGCGGCAGGGAGGCCGCGGGGGAACCTTACCAGAGGCAGATGATGCCGCCCGCCGTCGTGCCGGTGGCCCGGACCTTCCGCACGCGCAACGGATAGATCATCCCGGCCTGGACATTCTGCATGGTCAGCACGCTTCCGGCCGCGCTGTCGACAAGCTCGACGGCAAGGGTCCCGCCCACGCCGACGAAAATGGCGCGCGAATGCGTCGGCAGCGAAGCGCTGTCGCTCGGCGTCACGGGGGCTCCCGCGCTGGCCGGAGAGGTCAGGCTCGGGGAATGGCTGTCGAACTTGTCGGGCATGAAGTGCTCCTTGCGCGCGGCCCGCGCCGGAGGGCGCAAGGCATGTGGGTCAATGTGCCTGGTCCTCGGCTCTCGCTCCGGATTGCGGCACGGGTCGGATCGTACGGCCAAAGCCTTAAGGCGGGCGAAAGGCACCGCACGGTGCCGGACGGCCTTGTTGCACCGATGGGAGAAAGGGATTCTTATTTGAATCCTGGGGGGTAGGCTGGGCATGTGCCGGAACCCGCAGACTACACGACTCCCTGTCTTGGACGCCTTGGCATGACAAGCTTGCGGAAGCTTGGCGGGGTTTCGGCGTGCGACCGGAGCAATCGCCTCG
>NZ_JAATVU010000096.1 GCF_013184745.1 Mangrovicoccus sp. HB161399 | reverse complement strand
ATATCGCACGCCGGAGCAGGCAAGGATCGACATGGCCGCCAAGATGGCCGCATAGTGAATATCGGCCCAGTCCGGCATCCGGGGGCAAGCTCATAGCCTTCATCGCCCCATTTCTTGCGACCAAAGTCACGATCAAGGCGGGTTTTGTGTTTCGTCCAGTGGGTCAGCTCATGGGCAAGGGTGGCGTAGTAGCTCTCAGGGCTGCGGAAGGTCTCGAAGGCTGGCATCTGCACATGATCGCTGCCGCCGCTATAGTGGGCACTGTTGCCGCCGTGGCGGATGTCTGCGCCAGTATTGCCGAAAAATTCTTCCGCGTGCTCGATCCGCAAGGCGGGATCAATCACGGGCTCGGGCTTGGCGTAGTAATGCTCGGGCAGCCCTTCGATCTGCTCGACATTGAACACGCTGTATCCCTTCATGAAGGGGATTTTGCGCTCTTCCTCGCTGCCGTCGTCCTGCTCTTCGGTTTTCGTGATGGTGTTGGCATAGACCACGAGGTTTCCGCGCTCGCCCTTCTTGACATGCGCGCCCAGCTCCTTGGCCTGCTTGAAGGTCATCCAGAACGGCGAGAGATAGCCCGCCTCGACCGCCGCGCCCCATAGCATCAGCACATTGATTCCGTTGTAGGGCATGCCGTTGTGCCGCAGGGGCTTGGTGATCTTTCCCTCTAAATTGCCGCTGTTCCACGGCTTGAGCCAAGACAGCTCGCCTTGCTCCAGATCGGCAATAATCTTGTCGGTTACTTTCTGATAAACATCTGTCTTCATGCCCTTTTTCCTCCATTGGATAGTCGGTTGCGCATGCAACCGGACTAGGCCCGCGCCAATGAGCGGGGGGAGGCCGTCAAGATCGAAAGGATCGGAAGGTGGTGCGGGCGCAGTCCCGCCGTAGCCGCAGGCGAAGGAGGACGAGCCACGGCTCCGATCCTTTCTCCCGCAGCCATGGCAAGGGACTTGGGTCTTGACGGCAGATGGGGCTGGAAGCCCCCAGGAAACGAATGAGAAACGCGCGGCTGCTATACAGCCGCGCTCAACCAGAGGGGCGCATCAAGCGCCCTGACCAACACGCAAGGGATGGTAGCCGGATGGCAGAGACGATAGGCTCTGTTCACGACAGCCCGGCCCCGCGCCTGCGGGGTGCGCCCGAACACACAGGATATACATCCACACGTCTGCGTCGCAGGAGCCTGACGACGCGGCAGTAAGGGCACATGGGGGTCCGCAAGGCCGATCCGCAATTTACAGTAGGCGAAGCTTGCTGGTACACAAGATACAGTAAAAAAATGCAGAATCATGGGGCAGAAATGGGGCTGGACAGCGCAGATGCAGCACTGATGGACGCAGACAGCGCTTCAGTTTTCAGATCGATCAAGGCGGAGCTTTTGGATGAGTACCGCCAGGATCACACATATCCCTGGATCATCGGATATTCCGGCGGCAAAGACAGCACGCTCGTAGCTCATCTCGTCTTTGACATGCTGATGTCTCTTCCACCGAGCCAGAGAAAGCGCCCCGTCCATATTGTTGCGAATGACACGCTGGTGGAAAGCCCGCTCGTCGTTCAGCACATTATCGACAGCGTCGAAGAAATTAATAACGCGGCGCAGGCATTCGGATTGCCTGTTGTTACCAAGATTACCCGGCCAGCCCCGGATCAATCCTTCTGGGTGAATCTGATTGGCCGGGGGTATCCCTCGCCTAACCGTTCTTTCCGCTGGTGCACGGATCGCATGAAGATCCTGCCCACGAGCCGCTACATCAAGTCTCAGGTCGATGATGCAGGGCAAGTCATCCTGCTGCTCGGTGTGCGCCGTTCGGAGAGCGCGACGCGGGCGGCTTCTGTTGGCCGCTATGACAACGGCGAGCGCCTGAACAAGCACAATGACCTCGTTGGCTGCATGGTCTTCCGCCCGATTGTGGAGCTGGATACCGATGAAGTGTGGGAATTCCTGGCGCTGCACGAGCCGCCGTGGGGCGGCTCGCACCTCAAGCTGATCGGCCTTTACCGTGAAGCCAGTGGGGGCGAGTGTCCGGTGGTGACGTCCAAGGAGGATGCTCCGTCCTGCGGCACAACATCGTCGCGCTTTGGCTGCTGGACTTGCACGGTGGTCGAGAAAGACCGCAGCCTGGAGGGCTTTGTGGAATACGGCTACACGGAATTTGGTCCGCTTCTGGACTTCCGTGATTGGCTGGCCTCGATCCGCAATGACAAGGAACGCAGGCAGGCACGCCGCCGCGATGGGCGCATCACCATTACCGATGGCGGCACCTTCATTCCCGGCCCATTCACCCTGCAAACGCGATCTGAAATCCTCACCAAGCTACGGAACCTCGAAACGGAAACCGGACAAAGCTTGATTAGCGAAGAAGAAATCGCTCTGATCCACGAAATCTGGGCCGAGGAGCTGGGCACTTACGCGAACGCCAGACCGATGAGCGTCCGCGAAGTGAGGAAGGAGAAGTAGATGCCGCGTAATGTTGTTGTCCTGCTGGATAACGCCGATGGACGGGCGATGATCAAGGACGCGTGTAAGTCGAACGGATTGCTCTTCGCCGAGTTTCAGGAACTCGTGCAGGCAGAAGTCGAGCAAACGGGCAAGCAGCGCCGTGCGGGCCTCTGGGACTCTTTTGACGATATTCTCGACCGGATTCAGGTAGACGAATAACCCGATGTATATTTCGCAGATCACGCTCCGCGACTGGAAAGCCTATACGACATCCAGTTTCGACTTCCCCGGCCCACGTCCTGGCAAGAACATCATTCTAATCGGCGCGCCGAATGGCTACGGCAAGACAAGCCTCTTCGAAGCCATAATTCTTGGCATGTTCGGGCGGGATGGCCTGCCGCTGATCGCTAGAAAGCAATTGTCGGGCGGCGACAAAGAGCGCCTGGCGACTTCTTACAAGGACTTCCTTGAAAGGGCACTTCATCGCGGAGCGATTGCTGCGGGACGAAATTCATGTTCGATCAAGCTCACGTTCGTCGATGATGATGACGAACCTCTGGAAATTCAGCGCGTCTGGCACTTCAACGATGCTGGCGTCTACCGCCCGCAGGATGAAGAGGTTCACATCTTCCAGGGCACGACCCGCAAGGCGGTCGGCCCCGGCGCTCTGCAAGGCAATGAACGGGCTGACTGGTTCCGGGAATACATTGCCGAAAACCTGCTCCCCTTCACGCTGGCGCATTTCTTCATGTTCGACGGCGAACAGGTCAGCGTTCTGGCCGAGCGCGAGATGTCGGCGCAGGTGCGTGCGGGTATCGAGGGGCTGCTCGGTATCCCCGTGCTAAAAACGCTGGCCAAAGACCTTCGCTCCTACGCCGAAGTGCGCCGCAAGGACTCTCCGAACGTCTCGGACAAGACCATCGAAAAACTTGAGCTTGAGCGCCACCAGCTCACCTTCGAGTTTGATAAGAAATCCGAACGCTACACCGAGATTGAGCCGTCTCTGGCCGAACTCAAGGAAGAGCGTGAGCATCTCACGCGCGAGCTGGCAAGCTACGGCGCGGGCTCTCAAGCGCTGCTGCAAGAGCAATTCGAGCAAATCAAGAACTATGAGCGTGCCATTGAACAAGGGCGCAGCCAGCTTGAAGAGCTGATGATGAAGGATATCGCTCTGGCGCTATCCGGCCTCGGCCTGCGTGAAGGCTTGAAAGAGCGGCTGACCAGCGAGAGCGTACGCGAGCGCTGGGAGAACGGACGCAATCAAGGTGATAGCAATCTGGAGCGCTTCATCAGCGCTGTGGATACCGGGATGGAGGTTATCGATCCCGCACTGAGCAGTGGTCAACGCAGCGCGGTGCTGGATAGCGCTCGAAGCGCCTGGGAAAAGCTGTGGTTCCCGCCGCCGGACAACTGCGCCGATGACTACTTGCATGCTTACCTCAATGAGGTTGAGCGGGCGAAGGTGATCGACCGTCTGGACGAGCTGGATGAGCTGGGCGCGCCTGCAATTGTCGAATTGCTCAACATGATCAGTTCCAATGAGGATGCGCTGCGCCGCTTGCAGGAAGAAGTAACCCGCACCTAAGCCGTCGCGCCGCATGTGGATTCCAAGCGTGAGCGTCTGTCACATCTGAACGGCGAGATTCAGGCGCTCGATCAGGAAATCGGCGCGCTGAAACGCGAGATGTCGGCGCTGGAAAGCCAGATCAACCAAAAGAACACCGATCTGACCAAGCTGGCCGGGCAATGGGATCAGGCCAAGCCCTCTGTACGCCGTGCCATGCGCGCTCTAAAAGTCGCATCGATGGTCGATGAAATCGTTGCCAAGGCGGTGCCGAGCCAGATTGAAGCCATTGCCGCTGCCATGACCAAGGCGCACCGCTCGATGGCGCATAAGAAAGACCTCGTGGAGCGCATCGCCATTGACGAGAATTGCGATGTGAAACTGCTGAACACGGACGGGATGGATTTGCGGGGGTATGACCTCTCGGCGGGCGAAAAGCAGATTTTCACCCAAGCGCTGATCTCGGCGGTGTCCTCGGTTTCGGGGCGCGGCTTCCCGATGGTCGTGGATACCCCGCTTGGGCGGCTCGATATCGAGCACCGCAAAGGCGTGCTGAACCATCTCGTCCAGCGCGAACACCAAGTCATCCTGCTCTCGACCAATACCGAGGTGGTGGGCGAGTATTTGCGGGAGATTGAGCCGCATGTGCAGAAAAAGTATCTGGTGAACTTTGAGCGTGTTGGCGATATCGGCCAATCCACGGCACGTCCCGGCTACTTTGAAGAAGCGGGGGCGCGCGTATGAGCCTGTCACTGGTTGAAGTCGCGGGCGCAAATTTCCGCACAGATGAAGAGAGCGACACGCTGAACACGGCCTTTATGGGTCGCCTGGGCATGCGCAAACGCTACCTGCCAGCGCGCCTTGCGATTTCGCGCTCGCTCGCTATCGCGGCTCCGCCTGAACTTCTGAGCGATGAGCTTGATCCCGGCAAAGTGATCAAAGGCGATACCCTCTTTGGGACGGGCACGGCGCTTTCGGTCTGGGTTGCATTGATTGCGCAAAGGGCGGCAGAGCCCGAGCTAGACGTGCGCAAGCTGGTTGCCCTTGTCGGTGCCCATTGGCGGCGCGGCCTTGGGCATCTGGACAAGGATTGGGATCAGTCCGGCCAAGATGTCGCCAAGTTCATCAAGCGCCTGGTTGAAGTTGCCGAATTGCCAACGGCGGGCGGCTCGCTCCCGAACATGGGTGGCACTCTTTCGGGCGCGACCTTCTCCAGTGGTCAGATTGAAGTGCCGATTGGGGAAATCGGCGAAGACGTGAGTACCAAGGAAAAGGTGCTCTGGAGCGTCAATGGTAAGGGCGGCTCACCGCATAGCGCCATTATGGGCGGTAGCGGCTCGGGGAAGACCGTCATGGCAGCAGCCATGCTGCGGGCGATCCGCGAGCGAGCCCCGGTGCCGCTGCTCGCATTCGACTTCAAAGGCGATCTTGCCGACTTCACTGGCACGCAAGGTCAGACCCCGCTGGGCGAAGCCTTCGATGCGCAAGTGATCGAGCCGCCGCGCACCCCGATCCCGCTCGATGTCCTCAAGCTCACGGCGCGCGACCAGTACGGTATTGATGAAGCCGCGCTGCGCTTTCGTGAATCCTTCTCGCGGCTGAAAGGCAGCCGCCTCGGTGATCGCCAGCGTTCCGCCGTGCACGAAGCGGCCAGCCGCGCTTTAATGAGCGAAGAGACGTGCGAGCTGCAACACATCCGTGAGCGGTTGTTTGAAGTCTATCAGGAACACGAGATGAAGGAGGACGGCGCGACTGCCAGCATGGAAGAGCTGTGCCGTTTCCCGCTCTTTCAACCCAAGCTCTCCCCTGCGGAGTTCTTCCAGAAAAGCTGGATCATCAAGCTGCCCCCGAACGTGCCGGAAGATAGCAGAACCATCGTGGTGAACCTGCTTCTAGATGCGCTGGATCAGTATCTTAATAGTCTGGTGGATGCCGAGAGCAGCGCGGACGGTGCGCGCGGCCTTCGGATAATCTGCATGGTCGATGAAGCCCACCAAATCCTCAGCACCAAGTTGCCTTCGCTTTCGCGCCTGATCCGCATGAGTCGCTCGAAGGGCGGAGCCATCATGCTGGTCTCGCAATCGCCGGATGACTTCTCCGGCGAGGACGATGATTTTCTTGATCAGATGGGGCTGGTTGGCGCGTTCTCGACCAACGCCAAGCCAGGCAGCGCCGCCCGCGTGCTTGGCAAGGGCGTGAACCTGACAACCCTGCAAACCGGACAAGCCTATATCCGGCGGCGCGGTGATCTGACCGCACGCAAGATCAAGGCTTGGTGATTACCAAAAGAATTTAAGTGGATGGAGACCGGCCATTGAGCACAAATGGTAAGTCGGAAGTAAAACATGGAGATTGGCTCTATTTGCGGCGAGAAATTTGCCGCCGAACCCAACAACCATTCTCGGATGCGCCGTTCGTGTTTTACGTACTGCTTGCCATTATTGGACTCGGCTGCCTCGGTATCTGGGTGGAGCTCATCAAGGTTGCGAGCGCAACGAGCCCGGCCAACTACGATGGCGTGCTGACGGCGTTGGCGACGTTCTTTCCCGCCTTGATCGGGTCGTCATCGCTCCAACTCATGCTTGCCTCTACGGGAAACCGGGACAAAGTGCTGGTTTCTTTTGGTTACTTCGTCAGCCTCACCGCCTTCGGCGCTGTCGTATTGATCAGCGTATTTCATCCAACCTTTCCCGATCTTACCTTTTGGGCATCTGTCTTCTTTGCCGTTGTAGCGGTGTGGCTCTGGTGGTTCACCAACGGGGATGATCCCACCTACAAAAGCGGACCCGTCGACGCGGCTAGCGGCGGAGATACCAAGCGAACGCTTAAGGGCGATACGAGCGAGTTTCGGGAATGACGCAGTTTACCTTTCCCTACGAGACCAAGGCGCTCCAAGTCGATCAACGGCTCGGCACCTTCTACGTGGTCGCGCTTCCGGCGGAACTTCTCTTGCAGGTGGCTGCGAGTGACAGGATGCGTGCCACGATGAAAGCGGATGGCAGCGGCTACACGCTGGAGGGCACACAGCGTCTTATCCAGGATAAGCGCCTGACCGAGATCGGCGACTATATTAACCGTGTGGACTCCGCCTTCCCGAATTCCATCATCGTGGCTGCAAACTATGATCTTGAGACGGGTCTCGATCAGGGCGAATTGGAATACATTTCGTCAGAAGAAGACGGAAAGCCGATTGATGCTTCCCGCGTCTGGACGATCACTGAATCGGCGGATGGCTGTCATAAGCTGACAATTCCGTCCTCCGATAAACTCGCAGCTATCATCGATGGGCAACATCGCCTGTTCTCCTTCGCGCGGGCGGACGCCGAGGCAATGAAGGATATGAACCTGCTTTGCTCTGTGTTTATCGATTTGCCCAAGGCTTTGCAGGCGCAGATATTTGCGACGATCAACTCCACGCAAAAGCGGGTGGATCGGAGTCTGACCTACGAGTTGTTCGGCTACAATGTCTCGGACGAAGACGAGGCATATTGGACGCCGGACAAGCTGGCAGTGTTCTTCACACGAAAACTTGGAACCGATGCCGACTCCCCGCTGCAAGGGCGGATCATGGTCGCCCCAAAACGCGACGCGGCGCTGGAAGAGCTTGCGGAAAAGGCAAAGTGGAAAGTCTCTACGGCTGTAATCGTAGACGGAATATTGCGGCTATTCTCTAGCAATCCGAAACGCGATGCCAATCTCATGCGGAAGGACGAAGCAAGCCCTCGTAGTGAACTAAGCAGCGGCCCGAAAGACCGATCACCACTGCGGGAAGTTTTTATCGATGGGAATGATGCGCTCATCTACAAGATGGTGCTGAATTACCTGAAAGCGAGCGAAGACGTTTTTTGGAAACCCGCCAATGATGACTCGTTCATCTTCCGCACTATCGGCGTGCAGGCGATTTTCGACGTCTTGCGCAAGATTGCGGCGCAGTCCTTGGAGGCGAAAGACATCCGAGTGGAGTACTTCGCAGGCATTTTGGACGGTGCGAGAGAGATCGACTTTTCCGCTGAACGCTTCCGCAATCCGTCTGGCTCCGGGCGCACGGTGATCCGCCGAGCCATTGAGGAAGCCATCGGGATCAACTGAGCCGGGGGATTGTCGTCTTCCTGGCCTGCCAGCTAAGCTTCTACGGTTTTGAAATGCTCATGGCGATCCAGCGAATGTTGGTGCGCCCGAGCAAGTCCGCTTGCTCGTCCAGCTTTTCGGCGCTCAGAGAAAGCTCTGCGAGCTGATCTTGCAGGGCACTTTCCGAGACACGGTGAATGCCGCGCGCGGGCTCAGAGGGACCGATCCGCAAAGTCAGATAGATTTTGCCATTCGGTTTCAGGAGGCTTGCGAGGGTTTTCAGAGCTTTCTGCCTGTCGTCCGGCTTAACATGCATCCAAACGGCGCTGAGTACGATTAGGTCGAATTTCTCGCCCGAACTCAGTGTTTCACTGAGCGCTGGCAGGCTGTCCTGACGCCATTCGATGTCAGGAGATGGGTGGAGCCGCTTGCCGATAGTTTGCATGGCTTCCGAGGGCTCAACGGCCACGATCCGGTGGCCGTTAGCAGCAAACCATGCGGCATCCCGTCCAGTGCCAGCGCCGACGTCAAGGACATTCAACGGCTCGTCCTTGAAGTGTTCGCGAATAAGCGTGAGCAGTGAGGGATGAGCAGATTCCAGCGACAAGGTTTCATAGCCGTCAGCGAGACTAGCCGCATGCTGCTCGTAGTAGGTCAAAGCCGGGTCTTGCGGCATGAGTCCAAACACCTCTTCACGGTTGGTCCAGGCTGTGGCGACAAAAAGAATCAAGCTGAGGATCGCCGCGAGCAATAGCATGGACTGGAACAAAGAGCGAACGAGGAAAGGTTTGTTATACCAGTCCTTGCCTTTGGCGGACACAAAGCCTGCCGGATAGGTCGCCTCCAGCCACTTGAGATGCTGCTCCATGACGAAACGCAGGCGCAGGATGATCACGAAGAGTGCACCGTTCCCGGCTGCCGCCAGAACGAGCAACGCCAATTGGAAGAGCGGAAAATCCTCGACCCGTGAAACGCCGAACCACAATCCGCCCGTCAGGGTCATCGAGATCAGGGGAATTTGCCACATTTGCTGGTTCAATGAACGAAATGAGGCGTGGTTCTGGTCGAACGCCGCCTTGTGCATCTCGTGCTCGATTTCTTCCGGCGTCATGCTCATCGTCCAGTGGCCAATCCGCTTCAATCCTCGCCGTAGTCAGCGGGTTGATGGGGCAGAACATGCAATGGCGGCGCGGTGGGTACAAGGCAAGGTCGTAGTTGACATGCTTCCTTCCTGACCGCCGCGAATTAGAGGTGATCGAACGGCCTGACGTTCGTGCATGGTTCGGTGTCGGTTGGAGTGGCAAAACTCCAAGTCTGACGAGTTCGGGAATTCCAAGGGGGCGGCGATAAGCCTCCTGGATCGTGATTCACCTACGACAAGGTGACGGCATCCAATCCGCGAAGGGTTGGTCTCCATGAAATGGTCATGGGGGTATCGGTGGGAGCAGGAACGCTCCCCTGATTGGTGGTCAAGCGGGCAGCCGTTTGTGCATGGCTGAGGTGTAGGATGGAGAGGCACGTCTCCAAGCCCTGCGAGTGGTTCCAAGGGGCGCGATAGCCCTATGGTCTTCCTGAAAGGATCGATGGGTGCGGGGAGAGCGAAGTCTCCCGCGAGTGGTTGATCGGCGATACGATCTATGGCTCTGGAATGGGTTCAATGCCCTGACAGAGCCACTGGCCGGGGGGATGCAACGGGGGCGCGCAGCGGGACCCCTTGCCAAGCTGTTTTGTACTACAAAACACAGCTTGCGTTCCGACCCAACTCAGCCGCCTCACATCCGGCAACCGTTTGTAGTACAAGCTTCGCAGCGGCGTTGAGAAGCCGAAGTATACTCTATCGAACCATCGGAGATTGTGCCGTCGCCACTTTGACCAAGCCTTCCTGGGCTTCGGCTTTGTCGTCTGCACGCGCTAAAAAGCACCACCACTGCTCGGAGCCATGTTGAAATATCGCGTGCTCAAAATTTATACGTGTACTCCTCAAGTCCAACGGACTTCCAGCACAAATGATAAATGCCCTTTTGGCAGTTTCTCTTACCTACTGTTGAGCTTGCAGTTAAGGTCAGCAACAGAACGGCCAAAACAAGCAAGGGGATTTCCAGCCTTCCTCGGGTGGCCGGATCAACTCTCAGCGCGGGGATGCGAAGAAGTATTCCTAGAGAAACGACAAACGCAAGCGCTATTAAGGTGCGCATGATGATGTATGGATACCAAGGTCCACCAGCATATAGCAATGCAACCAAGCAAGCGATACTGAAACGAATTAAGTGCTGAGACGTCCCCGGCTTTTGGTATCGGGGAAAAAACTTCAAGCCGTGATTGATAATCCCAGCCGAAACAAGGCCTGCCGCAATAAGCCAAATGGTTGGGCCCAAAGAATCAAGGGCGTACAAAAACTGTTCGAGGCACTGTTTATTTTCGCACCTCGTCGCCGTGTGTTTCATCGCGTAGTCATAAAAACATAAGCCAGACACTAGAAGTAGTCCTAAGCCTGCCGCGATTTGAAGGGGAACGGGTAGAATCTCAACTTGGTCTTTGTTTTTATTATATTTATTCACTGCACTCTCTTGGGTGATATGTTAGGTGTCTGCATCATCGAATTCAAGGAGTCCGGCGGCTCTCCTCTCTTCTTCGGTGCGACGATCACAAATTTGGTGAAGCCATAGCGCTTGTTGGGTTCGATGATGGTGCGCAGGAAAAATGGTAAAATGTCACTTGCGCTTCGCGTGGCCATAATCTCCTTCGTCAATAAGTTGAATGCTATTAGGATCATCGATTTGATATAGGGTTTCAGTCCTGGTGATGCCCTCCGGAGGAACGAGCTCTCTGCCGCAGAATTCATACGAACTACCCTTTTCCAGATAGTTCTCTTTTTTCTCAAGCTCGCCGCCCGATTCAGATTCTGTAATTATCCTGAAGGTCGTCCCGCTTGGGGAGGCCAGGCGGGCGTTAAAATTTGCGGAGTATTTGTCAGCGCATCCCGGCTCGAAGCAATCTATCGCGAGAAATTCTTTCTTTGCGTTCAAGACTGCTCCAGTTAGATGCTCATATGAATGCGCGCCGTCTTTGTGAAATTTATCACAGTATTGTCCAGTGGAGCCAACGTCGGCTGTCCTTGTTGTGTCTTCGGCCCTGCATGAGGTGGCCGAAATAATTGATGTAAGTGTCAATATCAATAATATAATTTTCATCTTCTTGCTCTGTAAAATTCAATAGAGCAGCAATGCGACCGGATGGCGAATTATGATTCGTTGTCTCATATCGAATCTGTGGATATAAATATTTCCCGCTCTACGCCTTATCGCTTCCGATCCGTTTCCGGTGAATGCCTTTCAATTACCTACGTGCGCAGGAGCTATAGGCTGACGGGGTTCTGACGCCAAATGACGATTGCACCGTAAATCCGCCGATTTCCGATCCGTTTCAGACTTTGAGCTGAGTGAGCGCTCATCGGCGTCCGCCAGTTCTGCCTTTCGAACACCAGATGCGAGGGGTGCCCAAGGAGGCACGGAACGCAACCTGATGTGAAAGGCTAACCATGAAACCTGATAGACATTCCCAATTCCCGCCCGAGGCTTATCTGCCGGGTGGCGGTGGCCCCCGCTTCAAGCAAATCGCCGTCTTCGTGCTGGTGGCTTCGCTTGAGCTATCGATACTGGTGCTGCTGGCTTCGACTTATACCGAAACGATGGGGCTGATCTCCGGCCAGTATCTCTGCGATCTGCCGGGCTTCGGCGGTCTGTTCTGCTTCATCGATGAAGACATGACCGTCTCGCACCTACTGGCCTTCCTGCTGGCAGTATTCTCTGTCGCTGTGCCGATGATGATCTGGTCGGCGGTGCTGGAGGAAGGCATCCACGAAGACCCGAGGGCCTGGCTCGCCAACCCGATGAACCGGGTCAAAGCGGGCATGGCGGGGCTGGTTTATGCCGCCGTGATCGCGCTCGAAGTCGTCAATCTCTACACCCTGATCGCTCAGCAGACGGGTCCCAATCCCTTCGGCGATAAGCAAGACGCCTCGCCGATGATGGATTTCCTCGCCCAGAACCAAGGGCTCGGCATCTTCGTCGCCTTGCTGTTCGCCCTCGTCAACACCGTGCTGGCGCTGCTGACCGTGCGCGCCTCTCGCTCCCTCGTTCAGAAAGGCTAACCCATGACCGTAAGAACTCTTGCGTCTTTGGCCCTTGCCGGGCTGCTCACCCTGCAATCGGCTCCCCAAGCCAATGCCTGGGGCGATGACGAGAAAGGCCCGACCTTCTTCGTTGTCTTCGAAAACGGCGGGGTCGTGACTGATCCCGACAGCCAGATGGAGGCCGCGCGGCTGACCTTAAGCGAGCTGACGGAACTCCGCCGCAGGCGGGCAACCAAGCACGCCACGATCCATATTATCACCTCGGCCAACCCGACCGAAATCACCTGGTCGGGCACGCCCGAGCAGCTCTACGAACAAGGAGCGTCCGTCATGGACGCTCTGACGATCCGCCCGACTTGCTCGGATTTGACGCTGGCCTGGCAAGAGGTGCGGAACAATGTGCGCATCACAAGGCCGGGTGATCTGCGCCTTATCGGGATAGGGCCGTTCATCAACGCGGGCTACCCATGTGATGAAGGGGATGGGCTGATCACGCTGCCGCAAGCTGTGCCTGCGGAAGTGCAGCTTGGGAGCCTGTCCATCGATGCCAGCTTCCTGCGGCTGCTCAACGTCCATGCCGATCAGGACGAGATGGTGCTGGAGCATCTGGAAGGCGCGGGTGCGATGGCGCGCGTTAGTTCCGGCGAGCTGGACTTCGACCTCATGGATGGGGCGCGCACGCGCTCCAATCTCGGCCACATCCTGGGAAGGGAATAAGGCATGTGTGCTCGCTCCTTCCTTCTTTCCTCTGCGTTTGCAATTTCAACCATCGGTAGCGCAGTGATGGCCGAAAATCCGGTGCGCATTGATGAGGTGCGCGCAGGAAACCTGCCCGCCAGTATCGGCATCCAAACCCAGAGCGGAGGCGGCATTGTCCGCCTCCAGCTCGCCCCCCGCGTCGATCTGAATGCCAAGGCCGATGTCTCTGTGCAGCGCTGGCAGGATTTCAAAGGCGATGTGCTGCTCAGCGTACGCACCGATCCCAAGCTGGTGCCAACTGACCGCCTGCGGGAAATAGTCGCCTCGATCAACATGGTTGATGATTTCGGCGCGGAGATTGCCAGCGACTACGATATCAACGCCGAGCACGACATCGTGCTTGGTATCTCGGGCGGCTCGGTGGAGATCACGCATATCGCGCGGGATGATCAGGGGCTCGTCATCACGGCGCTTGTCCGTGATGGGGCGGGCAATGTCATCGATCCGCCCCAAGGCGCTCTGGCGCTCTATCGCACGGGCGGCGAAAAGCTCTGCTTCGAAGAGCAAGTGGTACAGGTGCGCTCCACCAAAACCGTGCCGCTCGGCTCGTCCTCGGGCGCCACCTCTACAGACCGCCTTCCGATGAACTTCGTCATCTTGCTGGATCGCTCCGGCTCGATGCTGAACGTCATGGACGATGTGAAGGCGGCGGCGCGCAGCTTTATTGATGATCTGCCCGACAATGCGACCTGCGTGGTTGGAGCGTTTGCCGATGAAGGGGGAAGTTTCGAGCCATCGGAAGGTCTTGGCCTCGGGTACTGCCGCGCCGCCAACTTCTCGATGAGCGGGGTGAAGGCCGGAGGCGGCACCGATCTCTTTCAGCCGCTCAAAAATACCTATGAGTGGTTGGCGCGCGAAAAGCCCGGCGAGCAAAGCGCCGTCATCATCATCACCGATGGCGTGGTCAACAGGAAGACCGAGCTTTCCAGCGTAGTGCGCGATCTAAAGGGCGATGCCCTGACCTTCGTCTACTTCCTGGGCGGGCGTGAAGAGCGGTACTTGCGCTCCATTGCTGATAGCTACCTCACCCATGAAGGTGATCTGGCCGATCAGCTCCCCAAATACTTCAAGGTGCTGAGCGAGACCTATTCAAGCCAGACGGTGCTGCGCCAGGTTGCCTGCGCCGCCCAAGAAGGCGCTCAGCCATGATGCCGCGCGACCTTCAAAAGGAGCAGGATCAGCGGCGGCTCTGGAGCTTTGATCCAGATAGCCATGGTTCTGCGAGATGGGCGGAGCCCGCCCATCTCTCCGCGCGGGGGTATGGTCCTTTTGGGCGGCATACCCTTGGCTACCTGCCAGCAAGCGATGCTAGGCAAGGCGCGGTGCCTGTCACCTATAATGGTGATCGCCATGAGCTGATTGTCGCCCCCACGCGGGGCGGCAAAGGCGTTTCCGGCGCTATCCCGCGCCTGCTGGAACACCCCGGCAGCGTGATCGTGCTCGACATCAAAGATGGGGAGCTGGCGCTGATCACGGCTCTCTACCGCCGCGATGTTCTGGGGCAGAACCTTGTCCTCATCGATCCGTTTGATGTGGTGGCAAGCCAGCTTGGGCTCCCGCGCTCCACTTTCAATCCGGCGGCGCATATCGAGCCCTTTGCAGATGATGCCTTTGATGATGCGATGCTGCTCGCCGATAGCCTCGTCATCCCCGATGGCGGCTCGGAAAGCCATTGGTCGGGGGAAGCGGCCAGCCTGATCGCTGGTCTGGCCCTCCATGCTTCCGAGCACGGCACGGCCAGCCTCGGCGCGGTGCGGCAACTCTTAAATGCCAGCCGCGATGAGTTCCGGGCAACTATCGATCAGATGCTTGCCTCTCCCTTCGACCTGGTGAAGGCCGCTGGCGGGCGGATCGACAACAAGGAAGAGCGCGAGCTTTCCGGCGTGATCTCGACCGCGCACCGCAACACGCATTTCCTGGAAAGCCGCCCATTGGCGGATTGCCTGTCAGGGCAGAGCTTCGAGCCTAAAACCATCGGCGAGAACACCAGTATCTATATTGTGCTGCCAGCCCGAAGGATCGCCACGGCGCGGCGGTTCCTGCGCGTTCTAATCGGCGCTCTGATCTCGGCCATCACCACGCTCCCCAAGAAGCCGTCCTCGCCCGTGATGTTCCTGCTGGAAGAAATGGCCACGCTGGAGCGCATGGCGATCATCGAGCAAGCGGTCGGCCTGATGGCGGGCTTCGGCATGCAGTTCGTCATGGTGGTGCAGGATTTCACCCAGCTCAAAGACCTCTACAAGAACCGCTGGGAGAGCTTTCTCGCCAATAGCGCGCTGATCCAGTGCTTTGGCACCAATGACCGCTTCACGGCGGATTACCTCTCCGCGCTGTGCGGTCAGACGAGCCTGCACCAGCTCAGCCTTGATAGCGCGTATGAGCGCGGGCGGCTGCTGGGCGATCCAGCCTTCCGTTCGGCCTCGGATTCATCGATGCCGCGCCGCCTGATCACCTCGGATGAGTTGATGAGCTTGCATCCATCCGTGCAGGTCATCGCCCTGGCTGCGGCGCGGCCTGTCATTGGCTATCGCCCCGTCTACTTTCTGGAGAGGCGTTTTCGGGATCAGCGCGGCAGGCCGCTCTATGACATTCACCCGAGCCGCGCAGGCCAGCCGATCACCCGCGCCGTGGATTTCACGGCCAAGGGTTTGGCGCTCGGCGCGCTGCTCGGCGATTACCTGAGCGTGGGGTGAGGCCATGAGAAATTTCTTCATCCTCACCGCCGCCAATATCGTCTTCGGCTATGCCGCGCTCGTCATCCTGCTGAGCGGCGTCATCTATCTGCCGCTCTTCCACCCATACTACGCGCAGATGATCGGGTTGGCCGGGCCGATCCCGCTGCTGATCACGGCGCTTTGGAGCGCGGTGAAACTTTGGCAGCTCCGCCAGGTCTCGAATTTGCGCAAGATCGATCTGCCCGATGTCTCGGACGCGCTGGCGCGGGGGCAGCATGACCCGCGCATACTCGCCAATAACGGCCCCGCCGCGCCGGAGCTGCTGGCGCGCGGCCTCGTCTGGCTGGCGCTCTTTGCGCTTCCGATCTGGCTTGGCTGGCCGCTGCCGCTTGTGTGGCCAGCCACGCTCTACGGCCTATGGGCGCTGCTGCGGTGGATTTTGCAGGCTTGCTAAAAAGGAAAGCCCCGAGGCGCGGGTGTGCGCTTCGGGGCGATCTTGGGGGGTGGAGCGGTATCAAGCGGCGGTGTCTTCGGTTTCACCATAAAGGCGGCAGTAGAGCTCAATCACGCGGACGCGGTTGAAGGTGAGCGGGCTGGCGTAGCGCTTCGGGACAGTTCCGCAGGGCGCGGCTTCGAGAAAAAGCCCCATCCAGCGGTTGCAGACGTCGGGGAACATCTCGAAGATTTCCGGGTGCCGGAAGGGGCGCTGATCGGGGAAATAGAGCCGACCATCAAAGTCCTCGATCTCTGCCAGCACCCGCCGCCAGGCAGCGTAGGAGCCGACTTCTTCGTGCATGGCGCGTGCGGGTTTCCAGATGCGTTCGCGGTACAGGCGGCGGTTGGCGATATGGTGATCGGCCAGAACAGTGAGCTTTTCGTTTGCGGTGTGGGTGTCGAGCATGTGTTATCTTTCTTTTCTCTATGAATACATGGGGTTGCTTTCGGTTGCGTTGGTCATCGGTCTACATCGAGCCTCTTTCTAAAGGGGGCACGGCCCATCCGTGCTTGAGGGAGATGGAGGCTCATCCTAAGATTTTCGGATAGAAGGCAAGATTACGGGTCTATCAAAAATTGAATAAATTCATTTCTGTCAAATAGTTGACTGCAAAGTTTTGACGGAGTTTTCGGCGTGAAAAACCGCTACTGCATCGGCTCAAAGCTCTCAGAAGCGACCTTTCGGGCGCTCGTGCGGGCGTATTTTACGGGCGAGAAGACGGAAGACGCTGCGAAGAGCCTCAAGCTCTCGCAAGCGAGCGTGAAGAACCTCTATCGCCGCATCACGTACCGATTGATCGATTCCTCGGATTTCTTTGAGTTTCACAGGGAACTGCTGACCGACTGCTTTGAGACGGGTGGCCACCAAGTCGAGAAGTTGAAGAAATGTCTGTGGCAATGCCCAGGTGACAAAGGGTATGGCGGTTTGCCTGATCGGACCTTCTGCATGGAATGCCCCTTCGCGGTCGAGTTCCGCGATTTCCTGCGTGATGACCATGCCGCGCTAACAATGTACTTTGAGCGGCGCTCGCTCGCCCCGCTGTCATCATTCAATTTCGTGAACCGCTCCGCCTACTATCATGTTCAGCGGCATTTCCTTTGGGGTCCCAAAGGAGCCTGTCTCGACACCGCTCGAAAATTCATTGCCGGGCTTAAGGCGAGGCCGCTTGGCTCTCTCGGATCGAAAGAACAAATCGCCTATCGCTATGTCGAGAGGTCCGGCGTTCTGCCGCTGTGGTATGTCGTGAGCGAAGGGAACGAGTATCATTTGCCAGACCACGACATGATGTGAGGCGCAGGATTTCAGGGACGTTTCCGGCTTAATTCCCAGAGACCGCTCCGGCCAGCATCAACCGCCAAAGCCTCGGATAGCCAGCTTTTCATCATCGAAAACATGATGATGGGAAGCACGCCATGCCGAGAAAACGGAGAACGACAAATCAGGCTGCCAGCACCGCTTTTTGCGCTGATCGTGCAGATTATGGGTATGCGATGTCCCGGCCCCACCTGTTTGTGAGGCGGCGGTTCTGAGATCTCATTTCCAGCGATAGGCAGGGAGTGACTTTCTCAATGAGCGC
>NZ_JAATVU010000095.1:14606-18210 GCF_013184745.1 Mangrovicoccus sp. HB161399 | reverse complement strand
CTTCTCGGCGGTCTCGGGCTCGTCCGTCGCCACGGCGGTGACGCTCGGCAAGGTCGCCCTGCCGGAGATGAAGCGCCTCGGCTATGCCGACAGTCTCGCCACCGGGTCGGTCGCGGCGGGCGGCACGCTCGGCTTCCTGATCCCGCCCTCGACCGGCTTCGTGCTCTACGCGATCCTGACCGAGGAATCGATCGGGCGGCTCTTCATGGCGGGCATCCTGCCGGGGCTGCTGCTGGCGGCGCTCTTCATGGCCGTGATCTGGCTGGTGGCGACGCTGAACCCCGAGGCCGGGCCGCAGGGGCCGGTCTTCACCTGGGCCGAGCGCATCCGCGTGTCCTCCGAGGCCTGGCCGCTCTTCGGGGTCATCCTGGTGTCGATCGGCGGCATCTATCTGGGCGTCTTCACCCCGGTGGAGGCCTCCGGCATCGGCGCCGGGCTGGTGATCCTGATGGCGCTGGTGCAGCGCCGGCTGGGCTGGGCGGGGTTCAAGGCGGCCGTGCTCGACACGCTGAAGACCTCCGCCATGCTCTACATGGTGGTGATCGGCGCCAACGTGCTGAACCCGTTCCTGGCCATCACGCATATCCCGGCGACGCTCGGGGAAGAGCTGCAGACGCTGGGCCTCGGGCCCTACGGCACGCTGGTCGTGATCCTGCTGGCCTATGTGGTGCTGGGGATGTTCATGGACGGCCTGTCGATGCTGGTGATCACCATTCCGATCGTCTTCCCGGTCATCACCGGCTTCGGCTTCGACCCGGTCTGGTTCGGCGTGGTGGCGGTGATCGTGATCGAGATGGGGATGATCACCCCTCCGGTGGGCATGAACGTCTTCGTCGTGCGCGGCGTGGCGGGGCCGGACGTGGCCCTGACGACGGTGTTCCGAGGCGTGACGCCCTTCCTGCTGGCGATGATCCTCGGGCTCCTGCTGATCATCGCCTTCCCCGCCATCGCGACCTTCATTCCGGATACGATGTTCGGCTGATACGCGCCCCGGCGGACGCAGAAATCCGGCGAAACTCCAGCCCCGCCGAAAGGCGGGGCTCTTTCGCACCGCAATGTGGATGGGCCTCAGTTTAGCCCGACCCTGAACGCAAACATGCGGCGGCCGGAGCGGTGACCGCGGAGAGAACCCAAGAGCCTGGCACGCAGGATGGAGACACAGGCCGTAGCGCGCCTGTCAGGGTCCGGCGCCACCTGAATATATGATGACCGGTAATGCAATCTTACCGGACATATGACGGGCAGAAAGGGGCGGCGGAAACCTGAAAATTTTAGCACAAAAGCGCTGCCATGAGTCCGGCGGTTGCCAGAGGAGTTCAGCCTCAGCACACCTTGGCACGGCGATGCCGCCGGGGCGGCAAACTTCAATGCCCAGGGGCGCACTCCCTTTGTTTCCGGCCGACATATCCCCCCGATAGATATTCTTGAATTTGTATGCTACCAAAGGTTGTATTTCGGGCAGTGCGATGGGTGCACTGCGAAGCTATCCGGGTGAAGCGTGGGTGCTGGCGCGCGATCGTGTCTGGCGTGAAGGCGGATCGCGCAATCCTGTAGTTTAAGACTTTGGAAAAGTCGTCCGCCGGGGCGGAGTGCCCTGTCACCGGCGGACTTCAGGGTCGATCCCAGCTCCCTGCCTTCGCGCAACCGAGGGGAGGAACGGACATGGCTGACGAAAGTGTACTGGTGGTCACGACGCCGATCAGGATCGACGAAACGGCGGGAGTGGATACGGACGGAGGCAAGAACGAGATTCCCGTCGCCGATCTGTCCGCGGAGATGAGCGCTGCCATCTACGGCTATCTCGACACGACGTATCTCGCAACGCTCGGCGATCCGGACAACGTGGCGCTGCTGAGCGATGCGGTCAGCACGCCGGACGGGTTCGACAACCTGTCCTGGACCGATGCCGGAGGCGAACTGCTCTCGGCCGAGCCCACCACGCTGCTGGCTCTCGACCCAACCACCAACAGCTACGAGCCGGTCACGCTGACAACGGATCCGTCGAACGACAATGTCCTGATCGGGATGACCGCCTCGGGCAATATCGCCTTCATCGCGGTCATCGACTCGACCTCGGGGACGTCCTCCGACATTTTCCTCATGAACTTTCTGGCCATGGAGCAGACGGCCGGGTCCGATCCGGACGAATTCGTGTCGGCGACCGCCTATGTCACGATCGCGGCGAGCGAATCCTTTACCGACTTCTCCGCCGCGCCTCCGGGGGCCAATGACTGGCTCGCCTTCGAGGGCGACGAAATCGGCGGCGCGCAGATCCTCGTGACCAGCTCGCCCTACGAGATCGACGGCGATGCCGACGGCACGACGGAGGCCAATAACGGCAAGGTCAACACTTCGACCATCGGCATCGGCAAGGACCAGCAGTCGGTAAAGGTGGGCGACACGGTCAGGGTCGACATCGTCGACGGCGCGCCCACGGGCGATGACCTGAAGTTCAATTACGACACCAATGATGCGGACGCGATCACCTTCGGGAACTTCCTGACCGGGATCAACGAGATCGAGTTCGGCCTCGTCCAGACTGGCGGCAACGCCGCCAACACCGTCGATGTCGACGTACAGGCCTTCTTCGTCGACAGCTCGGCCCAGGGCGGGACCAGCGACGCGGAGTTCTTCGCGAACTCGGTGGACGGCATTAACGAGACGCCGGTCGCGCTCGAGCGGGTCGAGGTGCAGAACGGTGCCGGGACGGTCGTGGCCTTCTGGACCTCGGGAACCGGCACCGTCAATACCGGCGATCCCGCAGTCCAGATCGGCGTCAGCGGATCCACGGCCAGCGTGGTGAACCTGATCGAGACCTACTCGGTCCGGGTCTTCGGCGCGGGCGACATCAACCGGATCGAGATCACCAATGACACCGTTCCGGCCGGCGGCAACAAGACCTTCGACATCGGCGCGATAGAGCTGGGCAGTTCGGCGGTCGATACCGATCCGCTGCAGATGGATTTCCATGACAGCGCGCCGGGCGTGGCCGTGATCGGCGCCATGCCGACGCTGGAAACCGACGACACGGACACGCCCGGAGACACCAGCACCGCCAGCATCGCCGGCATCTTCCAGGTGACCGAAAGCGCCGACGGTCCGCTTGACGACAATGATGACGGCATTGCGGATGCAGGAGCCCTGGTCCTTGCGATGGCGATCACCGGCGGCGACGGCACCGACAGCGGCCTGAACGACTCGCTGAGCGGCGACGACATCCTGCTGCGCGCCAATGCGGCCGGAACGCTGATCGAAGGCTATCTTGCGGGGGATCCGGGCGCCGGGCTCGGCGGCGGCACCATCGCCTTCACCATCAGCCTCGACTTGGGAACGATGCAGATCACCCAGCAGCAGGACCGTTCGGTCGAGCATGACGACGGGACGGATCCGGACGAGTCCGCCTCGCCGGCGCTCCTGGCCGCTGCCGGGCTGATCACCCTGACCGCGACGGCGACCGACAAGGACGGCGAATCCGCCGGTGCGTCGCTCGATATTGGCCATGCCTTCGCTTTCAGGGATGACGGGCCGAGCGTCTCTGCCGACGGCGAGATCCCGACGCTGGTGACCGACGACACCAACACGCCGGATGATACCGCCAGCACCA
>NZ_JAATVU010000095.1:0-14509 GCF_013184745.1 Mangrovicoccus sp. HB161399 | reverse complement strand
CTTTCAGGGATGACGGGCCGAGCGTCTCTGCCGACGGCGAGATCCCGACGCTGGTGACCGACGACACCAACACGCCGGATGATACCGCCAGCACCAGCTTCGCCGATATCTTCACGGTCGATTTCGGCGCCGACGGGCCGAAGGACGAGAATGACGACGAGACCGAGGATGCCGATGCGGTGACCTATGCCCTTGGCATCTCCGCACCGGACGCCGACAGCGGGCTCAACGATTCTCTGACCGGCGACGACATCCTGCTGCGCAAGATCAGCGACACGCTGATCGAGGGCTACCTGGCCGGAGACCCGGCGGAGGTCGCCTTCTCGATCTCGGTCGATGCCAACACCGGTGTCGTGACCCAGGAGCAGGATCGCTCGGTCGAGCATGGCGATCCGCTCGATGACGACGAATCCGCCAGCCCGGCGACCCTCGCCGCGGCCGGGCTGATCACCCTGACCGCGACCGCCACCGACGGTGATGACGGCGCCGGCGATACCGCGTCCGGCGTCGCCAATATCGGCCATGCCTTCACCTTCAGGGATGACGGGCCGAGCGTCTCTGCCGACGGCGAGATCCCGACGCTGGTGACCGACGACACCAACACGCCGGATGATACCGCCAGCACCAGCTTCGCCGATATCTTCACGGTCGATTTCGGCGCCGACGGGCCGAAGGACGAGAATGACGACGAGACCGAGGATGCCGATGCGGTGACCTATGCCCTTGGCATCTCCGCACCGGACGCCGACAGCGGGCTCAACGATTCTCTGACCGGCGACGACATCCTGCTGCGCAAGATCAGCGACACGCTGATCGAGGGCTACCTGGCCGGAGACCCGGCGGAGGTCGCCTTTTCGATCTCGGTCGATGCCAACACCGGTGTCGTGACCCAGGAGCAGGATCGCTCGGTCGAGCATGGCGATCCGCTCGATGACGACGAATCCGCCAGCCCGGCGACCCTCGCTGCGGCCGGGCTGATCACCCTGACCGCGACCGCCACCGACGGTGATGACGGCGCCGGCGATACCGCGTCCGGCGTCGCCAATATCGGCCATGCCTTCGCCTTCAGGGATGACGGGCCCGAAGTGACGGCGACCGGTGCGGCGGTGCCGGTCCTGGAGACCGACGACACGAATGTTCCGGGCGACACCGACAGCGCCGATTTCGGCGGGCTCTTCACCTTCAGCTACGGCAAGGACGGGCCGAAGGACGATGACGACAACGGCGCGGATGCCGATGCGGCGGTCTATGCGCTCGGCCTCGACACCAGCGGCGGCGATGACAGCGGGCTGGTCGACACGCTGACCGGCGAGGACATCCTGCTGCGCTACAGCGGCGGGATGGTCGAGGGCTATACTGCGGTCTCCGACCTCGTCGCCTTCACGATTTCCATCGACTCCTCGGATGCCGATCTGGGCTCGGTGGTCCTGGAACTGGAGCAGGACCGGTCGATCCATCACGACAATCCGCTGGATCCCTTCGAGGACGGAGTGACCGGGCTGGCCGACGATCCCGCGACCCTCGCTGCCTCGCTTGCTTCGATCAGCCTGTCGCTGACGGTGAAGGACGGCGATGACGGTGCGAGCGACACGGCCAGCGCCAGCGTCGACATCACCGATGCCTTTGCCTTCTTCGACGACGGGCCGGGCATCTCGCCTGCCATTGCCGACGGGCCGCTGCTGGCTTGGACCGATGGCGCATATTCCGAGGATTCGGGCTTCCTGGACTACGGCAATGACGGCGCGGGCAGCTTCACGATCCAGTCCTGGACAAGCCTTGCGGACGACACGATCATCGGGCCGATCTCGGAGACCCTGTCCCCGGACGGAACGGTGCTCACCTATGCGTCGGCCATCGAGGACCTGTTCAGCATCACGCTCGACGGCAGCGGGACGGGAAGCGTGCGCTTCGACGTGCTGTCGGATGCGCCGCTCGTGCTGTCGCCGCTCGACTTCTCGAACACCGTGCCGGGCGGCCCGTCCGAATACGAGGTGGTGCGCGGCGACAATACCTGGGTCGAGTTCGACGGCTTCCTGACCTATGCCGGGGACGACATCTTCGCTTCCGACGCGGTCAGCCTCTACAATGCCGGAAACCTGCTGGCGAGCGATCTCGACGATCCGAATGTCAGCAAGCAGGGTGCCGGGGTCAAGGACAACCAGATCGACCAGTTCGAGCACTTCAAGCTCAGCTTCTTCGAGCCCGAGGCCGATCCGAACACCTTCCCGGACCAGTCGCGGGACATTGCAGGATTCCTCGCGGTGTTCGACGGCGCCACCGGCGGGGCCTCGAACCAGACCTTCGACATCCGCATCGTCGCTTACGACGACGGCATCCAGGTCTGGGACGAGACCATCTCCGACCAGCCGCTGCCGAAGAACCCGACGAATCCGGAAGTCCCGATCGAGTTCCAGCCCGGGGTCGATTTCGACGAGGCCTACCTGCTGATCGAGTATTCCGCCGATGTCGGGATGCGGCTGCGGGAGCTGTCGCTCTACGAACGGCTGGATGCCCCGGACTTCGCCTTCGAGACCACCGTCCGCGCGTCCGACGGCGACGGCGACTGGGTCGAGGACACGTTCTCGAACTGGGTGGACGGAAACGGCGACGGACTCTTCATGGCCTGACCCGGTCCCGGCAGGAAGAAGCAGGGCAGGTCCTGGCGGACCTGCCCGCAGCGTGAGAGGCCGGGCACCCCGGACCCGTCAGGGCGCCAGCGGGGCGAAGAGGTCCTGCAGGGCGGCTTCGTCGAGCAGCGCGTCCGTGCCTCCTGCACCGTCCTCGAAGAGCGCGTCGGCCAGGGCCTGCTTGCGGACCTGCATCTCGAGGATCTTCTCCTCCACCGTTCCGGCCGCCACCAGCCTGTGGATGAAGACAGGCCTTGTCTGGCCGATCCGGTGGGCGCGGTCCATTGCCTGGCGCTCGACGGCGGGGTTCCACCACGGGTCGCAGAGGATCACCGTGTCCGCCTCCGTCAGGGTCAGCCCGACCCCGCCCGCCTTGAGGCTGAGCAGGAAGACCGGCGCGTCCCCCCGGGCGAAGGCGCCGAGCACCGCGGCGCGGTCGCGTGTCCCGCCGGTGAGCGAGAGCGAGGTGATGCCCGCCGCCGCCATATCCGCCTCGATCAGGCGCAGCATTTCCACGAATTGCGAGAAGACCAGTACCCGGCGGCCCTCTGCCACGAGCTCGGCCAGGAGCTCGCGCAGCCGGGCGCGCTTGGCGCTTTCGCTGACGGAGCGCGCCGCTTCCGTCTTGACCAGCGCCGGGTCGCAGCAGACCTGCCGCAGCTTCAGCAGCGCGTCGAGCACCGTGATCCGGGCGGCGGCCAGGCCGCGGGCGGCAATCGCCTCGCGCACGCGGGCATCCATCGCGCTGCGCACCGTCTCGTAGAGCGCCTGCTGCGGCTTCGGCAGCTCCACCCGCTCGAGGATCTCGGTCTTGGGCGGCAGCTCGGCGGCGACCTGTTCCTTGGTCCGGCGCAGCAGGAACGGCCGCAGCCGCCGGTTCAGCCTTGCCTGCGCCGCCCGGTCGCCCTGCTTCTCGATCGGGGTGCGGAAGAGCTTCTGGAACGTCTTGCGGTCTCCGAGGAGCCCGGGATTGACCCAGTCGGCGAGGGTCCAGAGATCGGCCAGCGAGTTCTCCAGGGGCGTGCCGGTCAGCGCCAGGCGCCCCTCCGCGGGGATCTCGCGCAGCGCCTTCGCCGTCTGCGCGGCGGGGTTCTTCAGGGTCTGGGCCTCGTCGAGGATCGCCAGCGGCCAGTCCCGCGCCGCCAGCCAGCTGCGGTCCCGGGCCAGCAGGGGATAGGTCGTCAGCACCAGGTCGGCCTCCTCCGCCGCCTCCCGCCGGGCGGCGCGGTCCGGCCCGTGCAGGGTGACGAGCCGCAGCCCGGGCGCGAACTGCGCCGCCTGGGACTGCCAGCCGTGGACGAGGCTCGTCGGCACGATCAGCAGGGCAGGGCCCGCCGCCCCGGCTTCCTTCCGCGCGAGCAGCAGCGCCAGCGTCTGCACGGTCTTGCCCAGCCCCATGTCGTCGGCGAGGATGCCGCCGAACCCGGCCGCGAGCAGGCTGCCCATCCAGGCGGCCCCGCGGGCCTGGTAGCCGCGCAGCTCCGCCTCCAGCCCTCCGGGCGGGCGGAAGCTTTCCGCCGCTGCGAGGGCCTGCAGGCTCCGTGCCAGCGGCAGGATCCCGGCATGGTCGGCAAAGCGGACGGAGCTGCCCTCCAGCGCCTCTTCGGCCAGCCGGGCGGTCTCCGCGTCCGAGGGGTGCAGCGCGCCCAGCTCGGCATGGTGCGACAGGAACAGGTGCAGGAGCGGCGCGAGCGGGGCGAGGTTAAGCGCGACATAGCCGTCCTTGCCGCGGTCGAGATAGACCGGGCGGGCGGCAAGATGCTCCGCCAGCGCCGCCGCATCGGGAAGGTCCTCCCAATCCGTGCGGGCCTGTTCGAGGAAGGCCGCGATGAGCGGCGCGACATCGACTTCGCGCCCGCCGATCTCGGCGCGGAAGCCCAGCGAGAACCAGTCATTTCCCTGGAAGGCCTCTCCCGCCTCGCCCTGCGTCGAGACCGACAGCACCGGCGCCTCGCTGCTCAGGCGATAGGGCCATTTCCGGGTCTCGACGATCTCCCATCCGTCCCGGCGCAGAGCGGGCAGCTCGCGGAAGGCGAAGTCCAGCGCGCCGTGCCTGCCGGAGAGATCCTCCGCATGCATGTTGATCTCGCCCTCGGCGAAGACGAAATCGCACTCGGCCATGCGGTCCCCGGGCCAGTGCAGCTCCATCTCCTCCACCGGCAGGGCGCCCGCCCGCATCAGCCGGCCGGCGCAGGCGGCTTCCCAGCCATGGTCGCGGGCGATGGTCACGATCGTGCCGTCCTCGGCCAGGCGCGGATCGGCATCGCCCTCCCAGACCTCCTGCCCGTCATAGACGAAGCGCAGGGTCAGCACCGGGAGCTCGACGGAATGGCCGTAGCGGCGGTGGTCTTCCCGGGCGGTCTCGGCGCCGAGGGTCAGCCGGGCGAAGCGCTGCCGCGCCGCGCGCAGGGCCTGGCGCACCGTGCGGGGGCGGGGCAGGGCGGCGCCGCCGAGGGTTTCCGGCAGCGCCGTGCCGAGCGCGGCTGCCTCCTCCGGGACGATGCGGGGGCTCGATTGCACCAGTTGCAGCACCTCTTCCTGGATCGACCGGTCCAGGCAGCCGATCCGTCCGGCGGCGGCATCGACCCAGAGCGTCGTCCCGCCGAGGCTGCGCAGGTCGAGCGGGGCTCCGGCCTTCCCCGCGAAGACCAGCCGCTGGCGGCCGTCGGTCTCCATCCGCCAGTCCAGCCGTGCCTCCGGCCGGTCCTCCGACCAGCCGAGCTGCGCATCGGGCAGGGCGCCATGCAGGAAGCGCCCGGTGGCGCAGAGCCGCCGGACCAGCGCGGCAAGGTCGTCTCCGCGGGGGCGCAGCGGCTCGGGCAGGCCGTAGCCGTAGCCCCAGGAGACCTCCCAGAGCCGTGCCCGGGCGAGCTCGGGCAGCAGCTCGAGATCAGCGGGTCGGACGAATTGCGCGGGGGCGGGATTGCGCAGGATCTGCATCGCATCGTAGCGCCGGATGGACTTGTTGAGCGCGGTCCCGGCCGCGTTGATCCGTCCCTTGTGGATGTCGATCCTGAGCCCCGCCTGCGGACCGGCCGGGGCGAGCACGTAGAGCAGCCGGTCCTTGACCGTTGGCGGATAGTCCCCGCTGCGCGGCGCGGGCGGGGGCGGAGCCGGGGCGAGGCCGCGGAGGCGGCCGAGCCAGCCCTGCACCGGCAGGGCAAGGGCAGGGCGGCCGCGGTCCTGTTCCGCCCAGACGGCCAGGGCGGCAGCGACATGCTTGCAGTTCCATCCCACCGGGCAGGCGCAGTCGCCTGCGACCCGGCCATGGTCCAGGCGGATCTGCTGGAGGTAGACCTTCCCGCGTCCGTTCGAGACCCGCGCATCGAGCATGCCGTCCGGTGAGGGCGCCACCGAGACGACCAGCCCGCGCCGCGCATAGTCGAGGCCCCGCGCGAGCGTCGCCGGGTCGAAATGGTCCTGCAGCCTGATCGTCATGGGCACCTCCTGCGGGCTTCTTTTCCCTGCAGGAGCGGGACGGCGCAAGCGCGGGATCGTGTGGCCGGCACAGGACCCTCCCGGAGGTTCCCGGCATCCGGGATCATGGCGGTTCCGCGGCTTCTGCGAATTCCGGTTCCGGCGGGATGGACGGCGTCGGCGGGCCCGGCGGAGAAATTCCGCCGGACGCCGGGGGGCACCGCGCTGCGATGTCCGGCTGGAACCGAGCGGGACGTCCATGCAGGCCAGCTGGCGGCCGTTTGCGCGGGGGGATGGGAAAAAGGGCGGCAGCCCAAGGGAGGAGGAGTGGGCTGCCGCCGAATTCCGCGGTTCAGGGAGGAGGAGGAACCGCTGGAATGGTCTCAACTGCTAGCGATAACATAGCGGCAGCGCTGCGGCGCAGCAACCCCCTGGGTTGCAAGCCGGGGATGACGGCTGCGCATGGCAGGAGCGCTCATTCCATGGCCGAGACTGGCGCGGCGAACGGCCGGTGGCAAACGACCGCCGCAAGACCAGCTGCCCGACCAGTTGCTCAGCAAGCTTGGATTGTCGGCAATACATCGGAGTACTTCATGCTCTCAGCTAAGTAATTTTCTGAAATGCTTTCATTTTTCCCAAAAATTGCGGTTCCTTTTCTTATGAGAGATCCAGCTGAAAGAGCATTGTAAAATCTCGACATGCATTTCGGCTGTGTCCGGGGTCATGTTCGCAGGAAGTCACGCTCGAGCACGCAAGCCATTAACCCTAGGTTAAGGAATTTGCACGATGCACAGGGAGGGGAAGAAACAAAACGGCGTTCGCCCTGCCTAGAGACCAGAGTGGTCCTGCAAGATGCAGACGAAAACGGATCTATTCATGCTGGAACTGCACATAATCCTGACAGGGGACTTCAGTAGAAGCCTCCTCCTTATGGCCGACGACCTTGTCAGCTTGGACCGTAAGCGCCTTGTGGGCATCATGCGGCGTTCTGGCGGTGTGTGCCGGTTTCAGCTTGTTTCCGTAGACCTGCCCGAGAGCTTGGAGGGCATTCGTCCATCAAGTTTCGAGGTTCACGCGAGTGCGCACCGCAATCCTCGATGCCTGGCCCGCTGCATATCGATCTGCGAGTTTCTGGAACGACGGTTTGTGGGTTAATGACTGCAGCCTCGGTACCATGAGTACTGAAGGCAGGGTTTTCCCGAACGCGTCGGCACCTGGTCTCTCCCCCATTCGTGAGGCTCGGCGCCAGCCCGTCTGGCGCAACCTTCGAAGGAGAATGACGCGGGAGAGGCCGCCGACCTAGTCGGCTCACCCCGCGATCATGGGGTCTAGTTGACGGGCATTGACCGCCGCATGAAACCGGTCACGCCGGTCTGCGGGAGAGTCGGTCACGACAAAATCGGATCAGTTCTCAACAGACTGAAATCAACATCGCAAACCTCAAGCCTCACCCGACTGTTACGGCCACTGGCTACGTGGAAGCGACAAGCGCCACATTCTCCACACGGCATGGCGAAAAAAAGTCCGCTAAATTTTGCAGCCGCAGCCAACAAAAGGGAAACTGGTCCTCCCGGCCGGATGCTTCAGCACCCTAGCCTAAAGTATCGAATTTTCTATCGAGACCCGGGCAGACTTAATGCCATGGGCCATTAAGGAATTTTTCAGATGGCAGCTAGTCTAGCAAATCGAGCAGAGACGCCAATTCAAGAGATAATTCAGGAGGATAACTTCAGCTTAGAGATCAGAGGGGAAGCATTGCTGCGGCAAGGAGAAACATTGACCATCCTAGCTGTGAAAGATAATAGAGATCTGCTCGAAACGCAAAGCTAGGAACGACATGACGATTTTATCCCGTTGGAACGAACTCGGGCTCGAGAAAGCAAAAGATGTCCAGAGTTTCCTGCTCAGACGGACTTTTTTGGGCGGGCCAACGGGAAGCTTAGACACCCTAATGCTGCATATCGGCGGACCTAAAACAGCAACATCGACGCTGCAGCACTGGCTGGCGGAAAATCGTTGGAACCTCAGGAAGAGCGGGGTGGATCTCCGCGTTCCCTCTGACATTCGCGGCCGAAATTTTATTGGATCGGCGCTGAGATACATAAACGGAAAGGATGACACGCCTGACACTTCCGGTTTTGACAGGTTGTTCGGCGGCGTTTCAACGGAACGGCTTCTCATTAGCGAAGAATCGCTGACAAACTCGTTCATTCCAGGCGCATCCAGGAACCGAAATGGTTTTGATTGCATCGACAAACTGATTAGCTTTCTCCAAGAAGTGAAGGTGCCCAAGATCAAAATTCTGCTGACGGTGCGGCGCCAGGATCAATTTATTGCCTCCTGCTATGGACACCGGCTTCAGAGGTCTGGAGAAAAAAACAGCTTTTCGGATTGGAAAAAGGACAATGTCGATTTCAAAAATCTGTCTTGGCTGGGCGTGGTGAACAAGTTGGACGTAGCCTTTGGAGAGGAGAATGTTGCCGTCGTCCCGTATGAGCTTATTCAAACTGAAGGTGACAGAGCTTTTTATGAGCGTTGCCTGTCGTCCCTGAACATCAGTGCCAAAGGGCATGTCGAGCCTGAAAGTCGCGCAAGAAATCCCTCACTCACAGACAAGACCGAACAAATCGCTCGAATAGTCAACACCTTCCCGACCACGTCGCCTGAAGAGCGGTCAAGGCGAACCGCACTTATAGAACGGATAAACAAATTTGCATACAGGTCTGGAGACCGAACGTTTCGCCCCTACATCAGTGACGACGCAAAAATTTGCCAACTGCATTACAAAGTAGAGAACACTGAACTTGCAGCGCGAAAGTTCCCTGACTTGTGCACCTCCTTTTCCTTCAATGATGGGAATGGTGGCCGTGCGAACTAGGTGATGAAGTTTGGCTAGGTTTCCCGGTCGACACAAATACTGAACGCTCCGATGAGCTTTCTTCTTTCCACGGTCTAAAGCACCAAAGACTCGGGAATGGGCAGAAGGATCAGAATGTTTTTTGTGGGGCTGCGTGACGACCGGGAAACGATTGCACCGGGTGCCGACGAAGTGCGTGCTGCCTTCTTCGGTATCTGCTGGAGAGTTTAGCCTGTCCAACTGGCTTGTTTTTCCGATAATCTCCAGGGGCGTCCCAGTCAAAGTTGGTACTGGGCGCGGTTCGCGTGGCTTTTGCCAGACCGAAAGGCAAGGAGGGGACCAAGCTGGGAATGGGACCGCAATGAAGGTAGGGCGCGTGTTGACGTCTGCACAGCAGAACGAACTGGAGCGAGTGCGACTGAACGCCCGGAGGAACGGCTTGCGTTGACCGTCTTCCCACCTGTAAGCCATTTTCATAGGACAGTAACAGTAGAAGGTATGGAGCAAGGTCGGCAGCAGGCACCAACTGAGCCGACATAGCAAACTGACCATGGATTTAATGCCTACCACACTGCCGCTTTTTGAAACTGCCGCATCGAGTGGGTGCGCCGAGAAGACATATGTCATTTTCGGAGGGCGCCGCGGGGGAACGACAGCGGTTGCGGGAGTGTGCCAACGCTTGGGTCTTTTCATTGGAAGCGGCTTGGAAGCAAACTTGGAGGATCTCAGTTTCCGTAAGATCCATGGCATGGAACACATCCGTGAAACTATAGATGAACGAAATGAGAAGTTTCAAGTTTGGGGTTGGAAACACCCTACACCTCACTCTTACTTGTCATCAGTAGTGCCCAATTTGCGCAATCCCCGCTTCATCGTGGTAAGCCGGGACACGGCCGCTCACGCTGCTGGTATGATGGAGCGAGAAGACCGCAGCGCCGAGGAAAGCTTGCGGCTTCATGTGAAGACGGAACGTCAGAACCTGGATTTCGTTTTCAAGCACAAGATGCCGACTCTGTTCGTCAGCTACGAAAAGCTGTTGGTGAACCCGGACGAAACGATCCTGGACCTCGCCCAGTTTCTTGGATTTTCGGCCACGCCCCGAAAAATCCGGCAAATAAATAGCTTCATTCACCCGGGACGCTATGAACCTGTCGACACAATCGGTAAGGCAAGGAATTTTCTGAACCAACTTCTGGGGCGCACGTCCAATACCGTTTAGTGCGGCATTCCGCCTGCGGCAGGGCATGCGCCAATGGGCCAGCCGGAAGCTATTGGGAGTTGAGCTAGCATGAGATGCATGTGGAAACGCAGGCAAAACCTTGAGGACATGGTTTCTGTCGACGCATTCGACGATGAGTATCATGATGACGTGATTGACCTTCGCCCCATCAGGAGGGAGCTGGTCTGTCTGCCGGATGACGAAATTCACGACGGAACTTCCGATCTGTTTCCCTCCCTCTTGGAGCGGATGCTCTCGATGTTGCCGCTGCAAAGCGTCTGGCGTATCATGCGGGGTGGCTGAATCCCTCCGCCAAGTCAGATGTTTCCGGGCGGCAGAAATTGCTGCGCCGTTTTGGGGTTTTGCGGAGTCGACTGCTTTCAAGGCGGTTATCGCCAATGTCGCGATCCTGACTGCAGTTCTCTGGGATCGGCAATGAACTGGCGGAATTTGGCAATCTCGTTCGTGCTTGGCGTGGCGGTGTCGGTAAGTCGGCTTTCTGCCTGCCCTTCGTTCTGGCCTTGAGGTTTCCCCTCAAGGGTCGACATGACTGCCACGACGGTTGCATATTGAATATCGGACAGGTCTGGGATCGGGAGGCAGTCAGGCACAACGAGTGATCCAGCACGGCATGGGCGGAAAATTCATCCAAGCTCTAGAGATGGTTGAGTGAACCGTGGGAACGCCCCCTCCAGAGTAAGGGGAATTTTCAGATACTGTCTGCTGTGCTGAAAGTTATTCTTATCAACCCCTTTGAATCGGATTTCCAAATGAAGAATGTCTTGATGATTTCCGTTGACGATTTGTTCAATGTGGTGCGTTTGCGCGACGCATACGGCGTCTCCATCCAAACGCCGAACATTGATCGTTTGCTTGAACGTGGTGTCTATTTTGACAACGCTCATGCAATTATGCCTGCGTGCAATCCGTCTCGGGCGTCTACGATGACTGGAATGTCTCATTACAAAGCGGGAGTTACAAAGAATTCCGACATATTTTTCAAGCTTATTGATCCAACCGAGACCATCAGCTACGCATTCAAGAATTCCGGATACGATGCAATTGGGATCGGAAAAATATTTCATGGAGGGTTGGAAGAAGGGTACAATTCCCCTGCCAAGATTGATTTTCTGAACGCCGCGTTCAGCGAATACATCGCAAGCGTGGGAGACATCACCGGTGCTGGAAATGGAGCTACGGTGGGGCATTCTGGTCCCGGTCCCCTTCTGGAAGAAGACCACGCGGACACGAATGCGGCAGAATGGGCTGCTGAATATGTAAAAAATAGCATTGGTGCCGTGTCTCCATATTTTCTGGCGGTGGGCCTCCACAAGCCTCACTTGTACTGGAATGTTCCCCAAAAATATTATGATCTATATGACCCGGACCTGATTGTTCCGCCAGCTACTCCCATCGATGATTACGATGATGTTCCATTATTTTATCAACATGTTCTTGAAGGGCTGAGAAACCTTCATGTGAAGGTCACTAGTGCCGGAGAGTGGGTTGATGCCATTCATGGCTACCTTGCTGCCATTAGCTATGCCGATTCTCAAATCGGAAAGATCTTGGACGCTTTGGATGAAACAAATTCCTGGAACACAACCACTGTGGTTCTCTGGTCTGACCATGGTTATCATCTCGGCGACAAGGAAACGTGGGGAAAATTTGTCCATTGGGAAAATGCAACGAATGCACCGCTGATAATATCAGATCCAAGTGTCGGGTCGGCGGGTAGCATAGTCACCGCTCCCGTATCATTGATGGACATTTTCCCTACCTTGGTTGAGCTAACTGGCATCAGGGATCCGGGACCGGCTCGGGACGGGGAATCTTTGGCATATATTTTGGAGGAGCCGGGCGGAGTTTACGATGGCTTGGCGGTATCCGCATTTGACGGATCAATTTCCCTTCGCAGCAACGCATTTAGATACATTGTTTCCATTACGGGAGAAGAACAATTATACGATATGTCAGTTGACGTTGAGCAAAGAAACAATCTTGCTGTCACTGATGCTGGGGATGTCGGCATTCAAGAAGTCTTGAGTGGTTTCCGAAGAGACGCGAAGATTGAGGCGTCTAGGCTTGGACTTCTGACTGATTTCGAAGCGAAATCCATCGTTGGAACCAGTGAAGACGAGTGGATTCTTGTTTCGGAAAACATTGAATCTGCTTTGGGGGGACGCGGAGATGATTCATATTCCATCTATCGGACGGACGATGTGCACAAGATATTCGAGACCCCAAATGGAGGTATCGACCTCGTGCACTTCATCTCTACCGAAAACGGAATGCATGTTTTTTCAATTCCGGAAAATGTTGAAGATTTTCGCTGGGCGGGCATGCGTGGCTCCCTGCATCTGACGGGAACCAATGAGAGAAATAACATCTATTCATCCGGGGGAGGAGATGCCCTGTTTTTGTTGGGCGGGGATGACATTGCGGATGCCCGGGAAGGGGCTGACAGAATACAGGGCGGAGCGGGAAGAGACACGATTTTGGGAGGTGATGGAGAAGATACCATTTTTGGAGGGGGCGGAGATGACAAGCTGAACGGAGGGGACGGAGATGATTACATTCGGGCGGGAAGCGAAAACGATACAGTGCTGTCAGGTTCGGGAGATGATGTGGTGCACGGAGGCAGTGGCCGGGACTACGTAGAGCTTGGACATGGAGATGACGAATTCATTGATTTTGATCAGGATGGCGATGACGGCGATGACTATGTTCTCGGCGGGAATGGGAAGGATACAATTTTTGGCTTGGGGGGGAGAGATAAATTTGATGGAGGATGGCATGAAGATTCAATTTCAGGAGGAGAGGGAGACGACACGATTTGGGGCAGGTTGGGGAATGATGAATTGTTTGGCGAAGATGGCCAAGACTTGATTTATGGCGGATTTGGAGATGATAAAATTTTTGGTGGAAGCCGTTTCGACACCATCATTGCAGGCGAAGGAGATGACACTGTTCATGGAGGAAATGGCCGTGATTTCGTAAGATTGGAGTCTGGAGATGATTTCTTCTTGGATATTGCCCAAGTGGGATACAGAGGCAGTGATACAGTCTTGGGAGGCAATGGAAACGACACCATATTCGGCCTGGGAGGGGATGACTATTTTGACGGAGGCTGGCATAACGATTCGATTGTTGGCGGACGTGGAAATGATACTCTGTTTGGGAATTTGGGGGACGATACGATTATAGCGGGCGATGGAGACGATTTCCTGTTTTCCGGATATGACGAAGATGTTCTTTGGGGGAATGAAGGCCGGGACAGTCTCTTTGGCGGCGGCGGAAATGATGTTCTCTTCGGCGGCTTGGGAAATGACACTCTCAATGGCGGAAAAGGAAATGATATCCTGAAAGGTGAAGTGGGGGTTGATCAGTTCGTATTCAGGTCTGGTTGGGGAGTGGATACGGTATGGGATTTTGACCCCCGTCTCGAAAAAATACAATGGCTTGACAAAAGAGAGGAAATGAGAGGGGAAAATGTATCTCTATCGTTCAATGGGGATGGGGTGATGGTTTCCTTTTTCGGAAGTCCAGATAACTGTATCTTTTTGAGAGATGTTTCTCTGGAGGCTGTCGAAGCGAACTTCAATAGCATATTCACTTTTGTTTAGCCCGCCGGTCCTGGACAACGGGATCAGTTGGAGACCTTTGGGTGTCTGTATCTGCAGGTGAATGCCAGGGAAACCGGATGTCGGCCAATTCCAGGGTGCGGGTCTTGAAGCGGCCCCTTGAAATTGTCCCGGCCTTGGGTCCGAAGCTCCGGAGCAGGCCGCGTAGCGACAGCTCCTGGGCGGTTATGTCCTGCTGAACGGCCGCACGGCCCGGAAACGTTTCGCGCCTTGCTGATGCGCGTCCACGCTGGTCAACCTCGTCAAGCCCGAGGGGCTGCCATTTATTTCCGAAGGTCCTCATTTCCGGATCCGTGTCTGGGCTGGGACCAGGCAGTCCGGTTTCCATCAGCATCGAGCGCTCTATCGCAACCAGGAGGCCATGTTCTTCCAGCCGGATCAGCATTTCGGTCCGGGTGGCCGGAGTTCGACAGCTAAATTGCGATTTCGGCGAGTCGCGCCTCCCCGCGCATAATGAAAGCAATGGGTTGGCGACCGGGAATAGTGGTTTCAGCCGAAGTCTTGTTGTAACACGCCATGTGAACTATGGCCCTTGTCGAAAGTTACATGGACGGAATATTGTTCGTCCATGTACACGCGCATCACGGAATCCGGCGGCCGCCGCTACCTGCAACTCGTCGAGGGCCACCGCGACGAGGCTGGAAAGGTCCGCATCAAGGTCGTCGCCAACCTCGGCAGGCTGGACAAGATCAAGCCCGGCAAGCTCGACCCGCTGATCAACGGCCTGAACCGCGCGGCCGGACGC
>NZ_JAATVU010000094.1 GCF_013184745.1 Mangrovicoccus sp. HB161399 | reverse complement strand
CATTCCTCGTTGGTCATCAGATTCCGCGCCAAGGTCACCTCCGTCGCAACGGCGATCTTGAATCACGGAGGCGACCGGCTGTGAATCCCTTTTGTCAACACGGCCTAAGCATACAGCCGAGCGGGTTCTATGCCTGGCTGAAGAGACCGCTGAGCAAGCGGGCCCAGGAAGACAAGCGGCAGACCCCGATGCCGAAGGAAGCATGGATCGAAAGTGGCAGGGTTTATGGGCACCGCAAGCTGCATGAAGACCTTCTCGAGCGGGGCGAACGTGTCTGCCCGAATCGCGTTGCCCGCTTGACCAGGCTCGCCGGTATCAAGGCGCAGATCGGCTACAAGCGCCGCCCCGGGAAGTATGGCGGCAAGTCTTCGGTCATGGTCGACAACATCTTGGATCGGCAGTTCGACGTCGCGGCGCCGGACAAGGTCTGGGTGACCGACATCACCTACATCCGGACGCAGGAGGACTTCGCCTACCTTGCGGTTGTCATCGATCTGTTCTCGCGACGCGTGGTCGGATGGTCGGTGTAGCCGCGGCAGACGGCTGACGTCGTGCTCCAGGCTCTGCTAATGGCCACATGGCGGAGGAAGCCGAAGGCTGAGGTACTGATCCACTCGGATCAGGGCAGCCAGTTCACAAGCATGGACTGGGCCGATTTTCCTGAAGGCCCACGACCTCGAGCATTCCATGAGCCGACGCGGCAATTGTCACGACAACGCCGTCGCCGAGAGCTTCGTCAACCTGCTGAAGCGCGAGCGGATCAGACGACGGACCTACCGCACCCGGGAAGAGGCCAGACGGGATGTGTTCGACAACATCGAGATGTTCGACAACCCCAAGCGCAAGCACGCCCGGAACGGAATGCTGTCGCCCGTCGACTTCGAGCGGCAGCAGAAACTGAGACACGAAGGCGTCTAAGAAACGCGGGGCTATTCAGCCGATGGTGATAGGCTGCTCCATGGATGGCTCCTCTCGGTGGAATGCTTCGCAGCTCCCACCTTGGCACATCGCGATGCCGCTGGCCGGGCCATCCACACCATCAATGGCGCCTCGATGGCCAAGCCCCGTGGTGTCCGCGGCGGGCATCGATGAAGGCGATCATCGGTTCAGCGGGCGGTCGAGCTCCGCCTTCGCAAAGCGGATCCGCCGGGCCACGGGTCCGAGCGGCAGATCGGCGCCGACGCCTTGCGAGGAATCTCGTTCGCCGGGGAGGGCTCCGCCCGTCCAGCTCTCAGATCCTCCACAGGAGGATTTGCCGCTGACGCGGACCGGCCCGCACTCCCCCGGACGGTTTCCTGATCCTCCTCGCCCTGGCGAAGCTCGCGGTTCTCGCGCTCCAGCACCTTCAGCCGGTCCGCGACCTCGGCGGGAATGCCCGCCCGCTTGCCGCTGCCGGCTTCCGCCTTCTTGACCCACTGGTTCAGCGTGTGCGCCGGGCAGCCGATCTTGGCGGAGATCGACATGACGGCCTTCCAGCGGAAGCCATGCTGGCTCTCCCTCAGCCATTGGGCTCGAACCAACGGCGCCTCGATGACTTCGATCCAGCACCAGCCTCACGCCGCGGTCCCGGACCTCAGGGGAAAACCTGTTCGTGGTCTTGATCATCGTGGCTTCACTCTACTCACGAGTTGAAGCCGCCGACAGACCCGGGGCGGTTCAGAGAGGATGCGGTAGGCCTGTTCAACGCGACCGCGCAGCAGGGCGCTGTCGGCGCGGGCGGGCTTGGTGTCCGCCGCGATCTCGGTCTCGACCTCGTCGACGCGGGACAAGAGCGCCTCCACTTCCTCCAGATCGCCGCGCCGGATCGCGTCCTCTGCCGCGCTCGTGAGGTTCGCAATCGCTGCCACCCGCTCGTCCGGGCCCTCCACCTGCCGCAGCAGCGCGCAGTAGTCCCCGGCCTTCTTCTCCAGCAGGTCGCGCAGCTCCTCGGGCTGCCGCTCGAAGGCGTCGGCGATGCCGAAACGCGTGGCCAGAGCCTCCGGCTGGTCCGTGCTCGCCTTCGCCAGCGCGCCAAGACTCTGCAGCTTGTCCAGCGCCTCCCCGATCGAGCCGTATTGTTCGGCAATCTCATGAAATGCCCTCTCGATGCAAGTCAGCCGGTCCAGCGTTTCCCGGGCGATCGCTGGGGCGAGGGCATTCATGAAAGTTTGGTCGATGAGCAACCGCGCCAGAACCGGATCGAGCCAGCGGCGGAAGCCCCCCGATCATGCCGTCGCGGCGGACTCCGGGTCCATGTCGGCAAGCCGCGCCGCCATGCGGTCCAGAACCCGCTGTGCGCTCAGATCCGCGGCAGCAAGGCCGGCCGGGGCGGGCATGGCCGATACAAGCATCTGAGGAAACAAGGTCTCGTCGTCTTTCTGCCCGCCGCCGGCGTCGAATCGTCCCTGCAAGTCGCGCACAATCCGTTCCGCCAGCGCCGCGGCGGCATCCTTGCGCGAAAACATGGTCCGCAGGTTCATCAGCCCGCCGATCGCGCGACCGGCGGCGACCGAGAGGACCCGGACCGGAAGGTCGGCGGCATTCAACAGGAGCCCGGGCAGGTCGGCCATCGGCAATCTTCCTCAACGCATGGTCAAGGAATGCCGCGCGCCCGGGCGCTTGCAAGTCCGGAGGGTCAGCCCGAGCAGCTGGCCCCGCCGAGGACGCAGAACTTAGCGCAGTGCGGGTGGTTCAGGGCGACCTCGCCCTCGGCTTCGGCCAGAGTCGCGCCCAGCTCGAATTCCGGGTCGTAGGGCAGGAGGGTGCAGGCCAGCACGGCAGGCCGTTCGGCGCCGCGGCGCTTCACCACCATGCGCGAGGAGGCGCACATGACGCTGTCGGGCGACTTTCCCAGGATGCCCCAGCAGTCGGTGGTGATCTCCGGAACGTCGGCCGTTTCGTCCATCTCGGGGAACAGCACGCAGGCAGCGGGGGACTCCGCGTCGATCGCGTAGCCGCGCACTGCAAACAGCCGGGCGAAACCCGCGCGGGCCTCTGCCTCGGTCTCGCCCCACATGGTGCGGCCCGCGACGGTCATGGCGATTCCGGCATCGCGGAGCCAGTCCATGCCGTCGAGCGTCCTGGCGTAGCTGCCGGTCCCGCGCTCCCCGTCATGCTGGGCCTCGCCGTAATGGTCCAGCGACACCCGCAGGGTCAGCTTGCCGGGATGGGCCGCGTTCAGCCGCAGCAGGCCCTCCTGCACCCGCGGCCGCATCATCGGCTGCATGGCGTTCGTCAGGATCAGCACCTGGTAGCCGCGGGCGAGCGAAGCCTCCGCCATGGCGATCATTCCGGGGTTCATGAAGGGCTCGCCGCCGGTGAAGCCGATCTCGGACACGTCCCAGCCCCGGTCTCCGAGCTGGCCGAGGAAGTCCTCCACCTCCGCAAGCGAGATGTAGGCCAGCCGGTCGTTGGTCGGCGAGCTTTCGATGTAGCAATGCGTGCAGGCGATGTTGCAAAGCGTGCCGGTATTGAACCACAGTGTCGTCGGGTCGCGGAGGGGGACAGTTGCGCGGCGTTCGCCTTTAGCGGTAACATACCGATGCCGGAACTTGTTGCCGCGGGCGGAAATGGCGTGATCGGGCTGGTCTTTCATCGGTCCCCCTGACTGCTTCCGTGGTACATATCCCGCCTGCGGGGATCGGCAAAGCATCGGAGGCTCCTCTGTCGGAGCTGTGAACAGGCACAAGTTGCAAGCGCCCCGCGCCGCCGGGGCAGGAATATGGGGCAGGATCATGGCAGCACGCATCATTCCGGTCGAGGATTTCGACCTGGTCATCTTCGGCGGGACCGGCGACCTCGCCCGCCGCAAGATCCTGCCGGGGCTCTACCGGCGCTTCGTCACCGGCCAGATGCCGCCGGAGGCCAAGATCATCGGCGCGGCACGCGGCGACATGGAGGCGCAGGGCTACCGCGATTTCGTCCGCGCGGCGCTGCATGAATTCCTGCCCGCCGAGGATTGCCGCCCGGGCGACGTGGCGCTGTTCCTCGACCGGCTGGATTTCCAGAGCGTCGACGCCAAGGGCGAGGGCGGCTGGGACGAGATGAAGCCGAAGCTGCGCGACGGCGTGGTGCGGGCCTTCTACTTCTCGGTCAGCCCGTCGCTGTTCGGCGACATCGCGGAACGCCTGAGGACCCACGGTCTGGCGCTGCGCGACAGCCGCATCGTGGTGGAGAAGCCCTTCGGCCATGACCTCGCCTCGGCGAAGGCGCTGAATGCGGCCCTGGCGGAGCATTTCGAGGAAGACCAGATCTACCGGATCGACCACTACCTGGGCAAGGAGACGGTGCAGAACCTGATGGCCGTGCGCTTCGGCAACATCCTGTTCGAGCCGCTCTGGAACCACCAGTACATCGACAACGTCCAGATCACCGTGGCCGAGACCGTGGGCGTGGGCGGCCGCGGCAGCTACTACGACCACTCGGGCGCAATGCGCGACATGGTGCAGAACCACATCATGCAGCTGCTGTGCCTGATCGCGATGGAACCGCCGGCCAAGATGGACCCGGATGCGGTGCGCGACGAGAAGCTGAAGGTGATCCGCGCGCTCGACCCGGCAACGCGGGAACATACCGTGCGCGGCCAGTATGCCGCCGGGCAGGGCGGGCCGAGCTACCTGGAGGATGTCGAGAATCCCGGCTCCATGACCGAGAGCTTCATCGCCATGCAGCTGTCGATCTCCAACTGGCGCTGGAAGGGCACGCCCTTCTTCGTGCGCACGGGCAAGCGGATGAAGGCGCGGGTGTCGGAGATCGTCATCACCTTCCAGGCGACGCCGCATTCGATCTTCGACGCCGATGCCGGCGGCATGCCGAACCAGCTGGTGATCCGGCTCCAGCCCAACGAGGGCATGGACCTGCGCGTCACCATCAAGGAGCCGGGGCCGGGCGGCATGCGCCTGATCGACGTGCCGCTCGACATGACCTTCGCGGAACGCTTCGGCCAGGAGGCGGCAGGATCCGACGCCTATGAACGCCTGATCATGGACGTTATCCGCGGCAACCAGACGCTGTTCATGCGCGGCGACGAGGTTGAGGCGGCCTGGGCCTGGACCGATCCGATCCTGAAGGAATGGGAAGACAAGCACGACCGTCCGCTGCCCTACGAACCGGGCAGCGCAGGTCCCGACCAGTCGCTGGCGCTGCTGCACCGCTCGGGCCGCAGCTGGCGGGAGATCAAGTGATGAAGCTGGTCACCTATCCCGACCGCGAGATGATGATGATCGACGTCGCCAACATGATGGCGGGCGAACTGCGCTCGGCGCTGGCCTCGAACGGCACGGCGACGCTGGCCGTGCCGGGCGGCACCACGCCGGGTCCGGTCTTCGACAATCTCTGCGATGTCGATCTCGACTGGTCCAACGTGACCGTCATGCTGGGCGACGAGCGCTGCGTGCCGGAAAGCTCGGACCGGTCGAACACGCGGCTGATCCGCGAGCGGCTGCTGACCGGCAAGGCGGCGGCTGCGAAATTCGTCTCCTTCGCCATCGACCCGGAAACCGATCTGGAGCGGCTGCAGGCGGAGGTGGAGACGCATCTGCCGCTGAGCCTTCTGCTGCTCGGCATGGGGGCGGACATGCACACGGCCTCGCTCTTTCCCGGCGCGCCGGAGCTCGAGGCCGCGCTGGCCGACGATGCGCCCGCGGTGGTGACGATGACGCCGCAGGACGGGCTGGAACCGCGGGTGACGCTGTCGGGCCGGGTGCTCAAGGGCGCCATGTCCACCCATGTCCTGATCACCGGCGACGAGAAGCGGGCCGCGCTGGAGACTGCGGCATCGCTCCACGATGCGAAAGACGCGCCGATCCGTACTGTGCTCGGCGATGCGACAATCCACTGGGCAGAGTGAGAAGTAGGTACCATGTCTGAGATCTGGCAGAAGCTGGCGGCGCACCGGGCGGCCACCGAAGACGCGAAGATCATCGATCTTTTCGCGGCCGATCCGAAGCGGGCAGAGGGGTTCTCGGCTGCGCTCGGCGAGATGCTGTTCGACTATTCCAAGACCTCGATCGACGCGGCTGCGCTCGACCTGCTGATCGGCCTCGCCGGGGACCGCGGCGTGGCGGAGCGGCGCGAGGCGATGTTCTCGGGCGAGAAGATCAACGACACCGAGGGCCGCGCGGTGCTGCACACCGCGCTGCGCAATCTCGATGCGCCGGTGGTGGTCGACGGCGAGGACGTGATGCCCGAAGTGCGGGCCACGCTCGACCGCTGCTGCGCCTTCGCCGAGGAGGTCCGCTCCGGCGCTTTCCGGGGGCAGGGCGGCAAGATCACCGACGTGGTCAATATCGGCATCGGCGGGTCCGATCTGGGTCCGGCCATGGCGGCGCTGGCGCTGTCGCCCTATGCCGACGGGCCCAAGCTGCATTTCGTCTCCAACGTGGACGGCGCGCAGATCGCCGAGACGCTGGCCGGGCTGGACCCGGAAACCACGCTGGTGATCGTCTCGTCCAAGACCTTCACCACGATCGAGACCATGACCAATGCCGAGACCGCCAAGGCCTGGATGGCCAAGTCGGTCAAGGACCCGGCCGCGCAATTTGCCGCCGTTTCGACCTCGGCCGAGAAGACCGCGGCCTTCGGCATCGACGCCTCCCGCGTATTCGGCTTCGCCGACTGGGTCGGCGGACGCTATTCGATGTGGGGGCCGATCGGGCTGAGCCTGATGATTGGCGTCGGGCCTGACGATTTCCGCGCGTTCCTGAAGGGCGGTGCGGAGATGGACGAGCATTTCCGCGAGGCGCCCTTCGCGGAGAACCTGCCGGTCCTGCTGTCGCTCGTCGGCATCTGGCACCATCAGATCTGCGGCTATCCCTCGCGCGCGGTGCTGCCCTATGACCAGCGGCTGGCGCGTCTGCCTGCCTATCTGCAGCAGCTCGAGATGGAATCGAACGGCAAGTCGGTCTGCATGGACGGCACGGCGCCCGCCACTGTCACCGGCCCGGTCGTCTGGGGCGAGCCCGGCACCAATGGCCAGCACGCCTTCTACCAGCTGATCCACCAGGGCACCGGCGTGGTTCCCTGCGAATTCATGGTTGCCGCCAAGGGCCACGAGCCCGAGCTTGCGCATCACCACCAGCTGCTGGTCGGCAACTGCCTGGCGCAGGCCGAGGCGCTGCTCCTCGGCCGTTCGATGGAGGTCGCGCGCGGTCTGATGGAGCAGGCGGGATTCGAGGGCGCGGAGCTGGAACGCCAGGCCGCCCACCGCGTCTTCCCCGGCAACCGTCCCTCGACCATGCTGGTCTATCCGCAGCTCACGCCGGAGATCCTCGGCAAGATCATCGCGCTCTACGAGCACCGGGTTTTCGTCGAGGGCGTAATTCTCGGCATCAACAGCTTCGACCAATGGGGCGTGGAGCTCGGCAAGGAACTGGCCAAGGCGCTGGGACCGGTGCTTGCGGGCGAAACCGGCACCGCGGACAAGGACGGCTCTACCGCCATGCTGGTGGACTACATCCGCAGCCACGGCTGAGCCCGGCAGGCCGGACGGCTCGAGGGCCCGGGGAGTTCCCCGGGCCCTTTTCCGTTTCCGGGGCCGCCGGGAACCTTCCCGCCGCTCCGCAACCGGTCCAGCGAAACGGACCGCTTCCGCGATCCGCGGAATATGCGATGCTCCGGTGCCGGATGCCGGAAAAGGGGAGGCGGCACATGGACAGGTCGGAACCGCCCCGCGTGCGGGTGCGGCGCATCATGGTGATCGGCGGGCCGGGCAGCGGCCGCGCGGAGCTGGCGCAGTCGGTCGCGCGCCAGACCGGGCTGCCGGTTCTCGATCTGGAGCGGCACTGCGCCGGGGCGGCCGATGCCGCGGAACGCCATGCCCGCGCGAACGCGGCGGCGCTCGGCGAGGCGTGGATCCTCGCGGGAAACGAGCCCGCCACCTGGGACTGGCGCGCGCGGCGGGCGCAGCTGATCGTCTTTGCCGATCTCCCGCTGGAGCAGCGCCTTTGGCGCATCGCGCGGCGGCGGCTGTTCCGGGCAGGCGGCGGCGCGGAAGGCGAATGGGCGGCAGCACGCCGCTATGACCGCGAGGGCCGTCCGGACGCGCTCCGCCTGGTCGGGGCCTGCCATGCCAGGGGCCATCCGCGCTGCGTCGTGCTGCGCAGCCCGGCCGCGCTCGGCTGGTTTGCCGGGAATTTCGCCGCGCGCTTCGCCGTCCTGCCGTGACAGGCGGGACCCGGACATGGAAAAGCGCCCCCCGGAGGGAGCGCTTCCACCATTGGAGGATGGTGCGGGGATCAGTCGTCGCCGCGGCCGGTCGCATCCAGGTAGGCGGCTGCGAGCGTCGCCGTGTCATGGTCGCCGGAAGCGCCGAGCGCGCGGGCCAGCTGGCTGTCCGACGCATCGGCAGAGGCGTTGCGCGAAGCGACTTCGCGGCCGTTGATCACGTAGGACACGCGGGTTGCGTCGTCATTTTCGATCGCGCCCTTCAGCGAGACCAGCTCGGCCGTGGTGTAGGCGCCGGGCTCGACATTCAGGCTGCGGGCCAGCTGGTCGCCTGCGTTGGCGGCGGCGGTAGCCTGGCCGTTCAGGATGAAGTCGGCTTTCTGGCTGTCGCCGTCTTCCAGCGCGTTGCGCAGCTGCACGAGCTGGGCGTTGCTGTAGGTGCCGGCTTCCACGCCGAGCGAGCGGGCCAGCTGGTCGGAGGCATTTGCCGTGGCGGCGGCGCCGGAGACTGCGATTGCGATGGCGGCGATGGCTGCGAATTTGTTGGTCATCTGGTCTTTCCTTCTTCTGCGCCGCGGTCGGCGCGTTTTGTTCTCTGAGGTGGCTGTCTGTGCCGCCTTGGATGAGACGGGATTTAGACTTCTGCCCTGAGGAACGAAACTGCCCGGAATTGCCTCCTGGATGTGAAATGACGCACATCAACTGGATGTGAGGCCGCTTGAAACCGGAGGCAGCCTCCGGCATTGCGCGCGTGCAGGCACGCCTGGTTCCATTGCGTCTTGACCTTCGCGCGCGGCTCGCGCATCCCCGCGCCCCATGGGACAGGATACGACCACACCGAAGGACGGCTGGCGCAATTTCTACGGACGCCGGCACGGCAAGCACCTGCGCGAGAGCCAGCGCGGCTATCTCGAGGAAGACCTCGAGGAGCTGGCGCTCGACGGCATTTCGCGGCGCGACCATGCCGAGCGGCAGGTCTTCGACCCGGCGCTGCGCTTCGGGGACAAGCCCGTCTGGCTGGAGATCGGCTTCGGCGGCGGCGAGCACATGGTCCACCAGGCCGCGCTGCACCCGGAGGCCGGGTTCATCGGCTGCGAACCCTACATCAACGGCGTGGCGATGCTGCTCGGCAAGGTGCGGCAGGCGGGGGTGGAAAACCTCGCCGTGCATCCCGGCGACGTGCGCGATCTCTTCGACGTGCTGCCCGATGCCTCAATCAGCCGCGCCTTCCTGCTTTATCCCGACCCCTGGCCGAAGAAGCGGCACCACCGCCGCCGTTTCGTCACCCGCGACTACCTGGTGCCGCTGGCCCGCGTGCTGAAGCCCGGCGCGATCTTCCGCGTGGCGACCGACATTCCCGACTATGTCCGCCAGACGCTGGAAGAGCTGATGCCCGACCCGGCCTTCGAATGGCTCGCGGAGGGGCCCGATGACTGGCGCCAGCCCTGGGACGACTGGATCTCGACGCGCTACGAGCAGAAGGCCCTGCGCGAGGGGCGCACCCCGCACTACCTGACCTTCCGCCGGACCTGACGCGCCCTCCCTCTCCCCCGCGGGGGGAGAGGGCCGGGGTGAGGGGGAGGCCACGTTGCCGCTAACATCCCCGACCTCTTTCCCGGTGGACCGGGCGTCACGCTTGCGCTAACCCGCCCCCGACACAACGCTGGAGACGACCCGATGGCATCCCACGGCCCTGCAACCCCGATGACGTCGCGCGCCTGCGGGCCGCTCAAGGGCACGGCCGACGTGCCGGGCGACAAGTCGGTCTCGCACCGCTCGCTGCTCTTCGGTGCCATGGCCATCGGCGAGACCAAGATCACCGGCCTGCTCGAAGGCCAGGACGTGCTCGACACCGCCAAGGCAATGCAGGCCTTCGGCGCCGAGGTGATCCGCCATGGCGAGGGCGCCTGGTCGGTCCACGGCGTCGGGGTGGGCGGCTTCGCCGAGCCCGAGCAAGTGATCGATTGCGGCAATTCCGGCACCGGCGTGCGGCTGATCATGGGCGCGATGGCGACCTCGCCGATCACTGCGACCTTCACCGGCGACGCCTCGCTGCGCTCGCGCCCGATGGCGCGGATCACCGACCCGATCGCGCTCTTCGGCGCGCGCGCCTATGGCCGCCAGGGCGGACGCCTGCCGATGACCATCGTCGGCGCGGCCGACCCGGTGCCGGTGACCTACACCACGCCGATGCCCTCCGCGCAGGTGAAATCCGCCGTGCTGCTGGCCGGCCTCAACGCCCCGGGGCAGACCGTGGTGATCGAGAAGGAAGCCACCCGCGACCATTCCGAGCGCATGCTGGCGGGCTTCGGCGCCGAGATCTCCACCGAGGTCACGCCCGAGGGCCATGTCATCACCCTGACCGGCCGTCCGGAGCTGAAACCGCAGACCATCGCCGTGCCGCGCGATCCCAGCTCCGCGGCCTTCCCGGTCGCCGCTGCCGTGCTGGTGCCGGGCTCCGAGATCCTTGTGCCGAATATCGGCCTCAACCCGACCCGCGCGGGGCTGTTCCAGACCCTGATCGAGATGGGCGCCGACCTGACCTATGAAAACGAGCGCCTAGAGGGCGGCGAGCCCGTCGCCGACCTGCGCGTGCGCCACTCGTCCCTCAAGGGCATCGAGGTTCCGCCGGAGCGCGCGCCCTCGATGATCGACGAATATCCGATCCTGTCGGTGCTGGCGGCCAATGCCGAAGGCGTCACGGTGATGAAGGGCGTCAAGGAGCTGCGCGTCAAGGAAAGCGACCGGATCGACGCGATGGCCCGCGGGCTCGAAGCCATGGGCGTCACCGTCGAGGAGGACGAGGACACGTTCATCGTCCACGGCATGGGCCCGGGCAACGTGCCTGGCGGCGGCACCGCGGCGGCGCGTCTCGACCACCGCATCGCGATGAGCTTCCTCTGCCTCGGCATGGCCTCGAAAAAGCCTGTCACCGTCGACGATGCCTCGCCGATCGCGACTTCCTTCCCGATCTTCGTGCCGCTGATGACGGCGCTCGGGGCGGAGCTGGCCGGAGGCTGAGCCCGGATCAGGCGTCGGGGTCTTCGGGCCCCTCGCCGACGCCCTCGTCGGTGGTGCCGACGCTGATGTGCCAGACCCTGTTCTCGGACAGGCTGGAGTTCTCGACATAGGTGACGCGCACCGGCGCCTCGTTGCGCAGGATGTCGTACCAGTAGCTGAAATCGCTGTCGTCGAGCATGCCGACCAGCAGCGATCCGGCGACATAGCCGACCGTGTCGGCGGGTTTCGTTGGCCAGAAATAGATGATGGCGCTCGACACGGGGCCCGAGGACGAACTGCCCGAGAGGCTCAGGAAGAAGCGGTGGGCGTTGGAATTCGTGCGGCTGCGGTTGGTGCCGACGCGGTATTCGGTGACATTCAGCGTTCCCATGGCGGAAACCTCTCCTCATTGCCTGAAATGCACCTGGAGAAGACCCCGAATCCGGCCTCCGGCAAATTGCGGTATTCCGGGAGCAGGTATTCCTGACCCGCGCCATTGCGGAGACGGCCCCGGACGGCCTATGCACGCGCAGAAGACTTGGGCGCGACAGAGGGATGACCGGGACATGAAATTCACCGTTGCCATCGACGGGCCGGCCGCTGCCGGCAAGGGAACCATTGCGCGCTCGCTGGCGGCGCAGTTCGGATTCGGCCATCTGGACACCGGACTGCTCTACCGCGCCACCGCGCGGCGGGTGATGGACGGCGAGGACCCGCTGAGCGCGGCGCTGGCGCTGCAATCCTCCGACCTGCGGCGCGGCGACCTCAGGACCGCGCAGGTCGGGCAGGTGGCCTCCAAGGTCGCCGCCATGCCGAAGGTCCGCACCGCGCTGCTGGATTTCCAGAAGAACTTCGCCCGGCGCGAGGGCGGGGCGGTGCTCGACGGTCGGGACATCGGCACGGTGATCTGCCCCGAGGCCGAGGTGAAGCTCTTCGTCACCGCGACCGATGCGGTCCGCGCGCAGCGCCGCCATGCCGAGCTGTCGCAGAAGGACCCCGCGCTGACCGTCGAGGAAGTGCTGGCCGACCTGCGCGCCCGCGACATGCGCGATGCCGGGCGCGACACCGCGCCGATGACCGCCTCTGCCGATGCGCTGCTGCTCGACACGTCCGAGCTGACCATCGAGGAGGCGATCGAGATGGCCGGCGCGGCGGTGATCGCCAAGATGGCGGTCTGACCGGAGGGGGGAGCTCAGACTCCCCGCTTGTTGCCCCAGAGCAGGACATGCAGCTGCGGCAGGATCCGCGGCCGGAACCAGCCCGATCCCAGCACCTCCGCCACCAGCCAGTCGAGCCGCGCCGTCGCGGCCGCCTGGTCGACCGGCTTGGCCGGGTCGCTTTCGGGATTGCCGGGCTGGAGATAGAGCGGCAGCGACGGATAGCGCGCCGCCGCGTCCCGCGCCCAGTCCAGATCCGTCCCGTCGAAGATCACGATCTTCATCGCGGTCTCCGGCCCGTCCCCGGCCGCCGCAAGGCAGGCCTCGAACGCCGCCCAGTCCGGCCGCTCGCCGCTCGAGGGCGGCTTCGGGCTGAGCACCAGCGTGTCGAGCGCGGCGAACCAGTCGCGGGCGACCGACCCCTGGGTCTCGCAGGCGAAGCGGTAGCCCTCCGCCTTGCCGCGTTCGATCAGCGGCCCGAAGTCCTGGATCGCCGGGTTGCCGCCCGAAAGCGAGACGGTCAGCGGCCGGCCGCCCGAGAGCCGCTCGACCTCGGCCCAGACGCCTTCGGTCTCCATCGCTGCCCAATCGTGGCGGAACCGGCTCTCGACGGCGTGGAGGCTGTCGCACCAGGAACAGCGGTAGTCGCAGCCGCCCGCGCGCACGAACACCGTGGGCTCGCCGATCAGCGCGCCTTCGCCCTGCACGGTCGGCCCGAAAATCTCCGAGATGCGCAGGGTCACGGCCGGTACTCCGCCCAGGTCTTCGGCGTCTCGGAGACCCGCACGGCGCAGGTCTCGGGCCAGCGCGCCCTGCACCAGTCGAAGAAGTGCCGGGCGAGGTTCTCGGCGGTCGAGGGCACGTCCAGCACGTCGTTCAGGTGGCGGTGGTCGAAGCTGCCGTCGATATGGTCCTTCAGCGCCTTCAGCTCGTGATAGTCGCGCACGAATCCGTCGGCATTCAGCTCCGCTGCCGCAAGCTCCACCGTGACGACATAGTTGTGCCCGTGCAGCCGCGCGCATTGGTGGTCGCCGGGCAGGTGGGTGAGCTGGTGGGAGGCGGAGAAGTGGAACTCCTTGGCGATGCGGTACATCAGCCCTGCTCCCGCCCGGCAACGGCCGCGCGCCAGAAGTCGGGATCGGCATAGACGGTCGGATCGGCGACGCCCGCCAGGGCAAAGGCCTCCTGCCGCTCGACACAGGTGCCGCAGCGGCCGCAATGGGTCGCGCCGCCCTTGTAGCAGGACCAGGTTTCGGCGAAGGGCGTGCCGGCTTGCGCGCCCGCGGCCACGATGTCGGCCTTGGAGCGGCGGACGAAGGGCGTGTGCAGCGCCACATCCGCATAGCCGTCGAGCGCGGCGCGCTGCATCGCGTCGAAGGCCTCGGTGAAGGCCGGGCGGCAGTCGGGATAGATGAAGTGGTCGCCGCCATGCACGGCGGTCGCGACGGCATCGTCGCCATTGGCGGCGGCGATCCCGTAGGCGATCGCCAGCATGATCGCGTTGCGGTTCGGCACGACGGTGATCTTCATCGTCTCTTCGGCATAGTGCCCGTCGGGCACGTCTATGTCGCCGGTCAGGGCCGAGCCGGTCAGCGCGGCGCCGAGCGCCGAAAGGTCGACGAGGTGGAACGGCACGCCCAGACGCCGCGCGCAGGCTGCGGCGAAGTCGATTTCCTTCCTGTGGCGCTGGCCGTAATCGAAGGACACGATGCGCGAGAGGTCTCCGGCGGCGGCGAGCACATGCGCCAGCGACACGGAATCGAGTCCGCCGGAGCAGACGAGGGTGGTCTTCATGATATCAGTCCTTGTTTTGTTGACCGGGTAGGCTGCGACCGGTGGCGCGGGATTAGGCGTTCCGCGCGCAGAACGCAATGGCGTGCCATGGCGAGGGTTCGCATATGCGCAACGCGGCTGTGCGTTCAGGCAGGTTGCAGCCGCAGCATCGGAACGCCTAGCTAGGGGCAACGCGGGCCCGCGACGGGCCTGTCCCGTCCTGTCAGGAGTTCGAGTGATGCTGGACAAGCTGAACTGGCGCTATGCCGTGAAGAAGATGGATCCGGAGCAGAGCGTGCCGGAGGAAAAAGTCGAGAAGATCCTCGAGGCGATCCGCTTCGCGCCGACCTCCTCGGGGGTGCAGCCCTTCGAGGTCTTCGTGATCACCAATCCCGAGCTGCGCGCCAGGATCCAGGAGACCGCCTACGGCCAGCCGCAGATCACCGAGGGCTCGCACCTCCTGGTCTTCGCTGCCTGGGACAACTACACCGCCGAGCGCATCGACGCGGTGCTGGCCGCCAACGAGGCGGCGCGCGGGCCGTCCGAGACCCTGGCCGCCTATTACGAGCGGCTCAAGGGCATGTACCTGCCGCGCACCGAGGACGTGAACCACGGCCATGCCGCACGCCAGGCCTATATCGCCTTCGGCTTCGCGCTTGCCGCTGCAGCCGAGCTCGAGGTCGACTCGACCCCGATGGAAGGCTTCGAGCCGGAAAAGGTCGACGAGCTGCTCGGGCTGCGCGAAAAGGGCCTGCGGTCCGTCACGCTGCTGCCGCTGGGCGTTCGGGCGGCCGAGGGCGACTGGCTGCAGGGCATGGCGAAGGTGCGCAAGCCTTCCGAAGAGCTTTTCACCGTCATCGCCTGAGCCGGGGCGGACCAGCAGGGGCGGTTCCGTGCCGCCCGTGCTTGCGTTCACCGCGAATTGGGACTATATCGCGCACCGTCGAAGGCCGTCAGAGCCGGGACAAGGGCAGGGTCGGGGAAAGCTCCGGCCCGTTTTGTTTATGTGTGGCCCACGTTCCAGACGCGACAGACCAAACCAAAGACCGGCGGAGACAACCGTTCGGCCAGCAACATGACATGAAGGAACACCAAAGCCACATGGCGAACGCATCCATGGAGGAATTCGAAGCCCTCCTGAACGAAAGCTTCGAACTCGAGACCCCGACCGAAGGCAACGTCGTCAAGGGCCGCGTGCTGGCAATCGAAGCCGGCCAGGCAATCATCGACGTCGGCTACAAGATGGAAGGCCGAGTCGATCTCAAGGAATTCGCGAATCCCGGCGAGGCTCCCGACATCACCATCGGTGATGAGGTCGAAGTCTACCTGCGCCAGGTCGAGAACGCGCGCGGCGAAGCCGTGATCTCCCGCGAGATGGCCCGCCGCGAAGAGGCATGGGACCGTCTCGAGAAGGCCTATGCCGAAGAGAAGCGCGTCGAAGGCGCGATCTTCAACCGCGTCAAGGGCGGCTTCACCGTCGATCTCGGCGGCGCGGTTGCGTTCCTGCCGGGCTCCCAGGTTGACGTCCGCCCGGTGCGCGACGCCGGCCCGCTGATGGGCCTCAAGCAGCCGTTCCAGATCCTGAAGATGGACCGCCGCCGCGGCAACATCGTGGTGTCGCGCCGCGCGATCCTCGAAGAGTCCCGCGCCGAGCAGCGCGCCGAAGTCATCGGCAAGCTGTCCGAAGGCGATGCGGTCGAGGGCGTCGTCAAGAACATCACCGAGTACGGCGCATTCGTCGACCTCGGCGGCGTTGACGGCCTGCTGCACGTCACCGACATGGCGTGGCGCCGGGTCAACCACCCGTCCGAGATCCTGTCGATCGGCGAGACCGTCAAGGTCCAGGTCATCAAGATCAACAAGGAAACCCACCGCATCAGCCTCGGCATGAAGCAGCTGATGGCAGATCCGTGGGATTCCGTCGAAGCCAAGTACCCGCTCGAGTCGGTCCATACCGGCCGCGTCACCAACATCACCGACTACGGTGCGTTCGTGGAGCTGGAGCCGGGCGTCGAGGGCCTCGTTCACGTCTCGGAAATGTCCTGGACCAAGAAGAACGTGCACCCCGGCAAGATCGTGTCGACCTCCCAGGAAGTCGAAGTCATGGTGCTGGAGATCGACTCCGCCAAGCGCCGTGTCTCTCTCGGCCTGAAGCAGACGATGCGCAACCCGTGGGAAGTCTTCGAAGAGCGCCACCCGGTGGGCACCGAGGTCGAGGGCGAGGTGAAGAACATCACCGAGTTCGGCCTGTTCATCGGCCTCGACGAAGAAATCGACGGCATGGTGCACCTGTCCGACCTGACCTGGGAAGGCCGCGGCGAGGACGTCATCGGCAACTACCGCAAGGGCGACGTCGTCAAGGCAGTGGTCACCGAGGTCGACACCGACAAGGAGCGCATCTCGCTCTCCGTCAAGGCCCTGGGCGGCGACCCCTTCGCGGAAGCGATCGACGGCGTGAAGCGCGGCGCGATCATCACCGTGAACGTCACCGCGATCGAGGATGGCGGCATCGAGGTGGAATACGAGGGCATGAAGTCCTTCATCCGCCGTTCGGACCTGTCCCGCGACCGTTCCGACCAGCGCCCCGAGCGCTTCCAGGTCGGCGACAAGGTTGACGTCCGCGTCACCAACATCGACGCCCGTTCGCGCCGTCTCGGCCTGTCCATCAAGGCCCGCGAGATCGCCGAAGAGAAGGAAGCCGTGGAACAGTACGGTTCCTCCGATTCCGGCGCATCGCTCGGCGACATCCTGGGCGCAGCGCTCAAGGGCGACCGCTGAGTCACCCCGCAGCGCGAGTGCTGAAAAGATCGGGCGGCTCCCTCCGGGGGGCCGCCTTTGCATTTTGCGGAATCGAGTTCCCGGCGGGCCGCGGGCGCCGAATCGCGGGCGCCGGGCAGGGCCGCGGCGCGCTTCCGGGCTGGCGCCTTTCACCATGTTATCCCGGATGCTGCGCTGCTGAGGCCCGGCTTGGGGGCGGATCGGCCGTCCGTGGCTCCATAAGGCGCGGAATTCGCAAGAAATCTCTTTTCTAGCGCGCCGCTTTCCGGTTAGCGTTCACGCCACTAGGGGCACCCGACGCGCCGAGGAGGAACAAGATGATCAGGTCCGAACTGATCCAGAAGATCGCCGATGAGAACCCGCATCTGTACCAGCGCGACGTGGAGAAGATCGTCAACACGATCTTCGAGGAGATCATCGAGGCGATGGCCCGCGGCGACCGCGTTGAACTGCGCGGCTTCGGCGCGTTTTCGGTGAAGCGGCGCGACGCGAGAATTGGCCGCAATCCCCGCACCGGCGAGGCGGTTGAGGTCGAGGAGAAGCACGTGCCATTCTTCAAGACGGGCAAGTTGCTGCGCGACCGCCTGAACGATGAAGAAGAATAGGACCGGGCCAGAGTCATGCGTTACGTAAAGATCGTCATCGCCGTCATCATCGCGATTCCGCTGATCACCATTTTCTATGCCAACCGCCAGATCGTCGAGCTGGTGATCCTCCCCGAGACGCTGGAGCGCTTCATCGGGCTCAACGCTATCATGGGCCCGATTGCGGTGCCGCTGTGGGCGGTGGCCATCGGCTTCCTCGCGCTCGGCCTGGTGCTGGGCTTCTTCTGGGAGTGGTTCCGCGAGCACAAGCACCGCCACGAGGCCGCCAAGGGCCGCCAGTCCAAGGCCGAACTGCAGGCGGAGGTGAAGAAGATGAAGGCCCGCCAGAATGCCGGCAAGGACCCGGTGCTGGTGATGGTCGAGGAAACCGCTCCGGCGCGCTGAGCCGGAAGGGCAAGGCCATGGCAGGCGCCAAGATATGCGGGCTGACAGCCCCGGAGCAGGTGGAGGCGGCGACCCGGGCAGGGGCCGCCTTCGTCGGTTTCGTGTTCTTCGCGAAATCGCCGCGCAACCTTTCGCTGGGGCGGGCTGCCGAACTGGCGGCGCTGGTGCCGCCGGGCATCTGCAAGGTGGCGCTGACCGTCGATGCGGATGACGCGGCGCTGGAGGCGATCACCGCCGCGGTGCCCATCGACCTGCTGCAGCTCCACGGCAAGGAAAGCCCGGATCGCGTGGCCGAGGTGAAGGCCCGTTTCCACCTGCCGGTGATGAAGGCGCTCGGCATTGCGACGGCTGAGGATGTCGCCGCGGTGGCGCGCTACAACGGCGTGGCGGACATGTTCCTGCTCGATGCCAAGGCGCCGAAGGGCGCGGAGCTGCCGGGCGGGAACGGGCTGGCCTTCGACTGGCGGCTGCTGGCGGGCAGGAAATTCGCCCGGCCCTGGATGCTGGCCGGCGGGCTGACCCCGGAAAATGTTGCCGAGGCGGTTGGGCGGACCGGTGCACCGAATGTCGATGTCTCTTCGGGGGTCGAAAGCGCGCCGGGCATCAAGGATGCGGAGAAGGTTGCCCGCTTCGTGGCTGCGGCCAAGGCGGCCGAGGCCGATCCGGTGCCCATCCTGCGCTGACCCCTCCACCGGAAAAACGGGCCCGCAGGGCCTGTTGGAGGGCGCATTGGCGCCCTTTTCCGGTCCCTGGCTGCGGGGGGCTTCTGCCTCCCGGGGCCGGGGACAACCGTCTCAGCGGTTCCTGCGGTTCTC
>NZ_JAATVU010000093.1 GCF_013184745.1 Mangrovicoccus sp. HB161399 | reverse complement strand
TGACCTCCACCTCTTCCTTGAGGCGACGGTTCTCGCGCCGAAGTTCGGCCAGTTCGGCGGCCTCGGCCTGCTGCTTGCGGATCGCCTCGGCCGCCCCTCCAGCCGCCAGTTCAAGCCGCCAGCCTTTCAGCTGCGACGGCGTCACGCCAAGTTCCCGCGCGACGCTGGTCTGGGTGGCGCCGGGCTCCGACAGGCGCGCAACGGCCTGCTCCTTGAACTCGGCGGTGAAGTGACGACCGGGTTGTCTGCTCATAGCGGGTCCCTCTCTCTGGGAGTACTTTAACTCCCGGTCCGGGATCCGGGGGCAAGGTCACTTGCCCCTCGCTGCATGGCCGCGACCAACCGGAATGCCGAACCCATGCAAGGCTCCTGCCGAGGGGCGGCAGAGATCAGACCCGTGGCATCGCCGGAACCACGTCCCCACGGAACCCCTGAGGCCCGCGACACGGGCGGACGGCGGACTCGACGTTGCGCCGGCATCAAGGGGCGGGCATGGACGAGCGCGCGGCTGCAACAGCGCCCGGATCGAAATGCTTGATCGGATCATATTCGGGGGACACCAAGATTGGGAGCCCAGTAGCAAGTTCGCCAAGTGACCGGATGCCATCGGGACAACGGTCGCGTGGGCGTCGGAGCCGGCGACCGGAAGCTCCGGAATGCACGCACTGCCCCCGTCTCATGCCGGAAACGCTTGCGCGCGGCTCAAGTTTGATCGGCGATGGCGCTCAGAACCGGAACTCGGCCTTCTCGAAAGCCCTGCGCCAGTCCTCTTCCTGCACGCCCGGCAGCCCCGAAATCACCGGCCCCTTCGCCTTTAGCGACGGGCGAAGGTAGCGGTAGGTTGCCTCGGCATTGCGGCGCAGCTCCGGGTCCGGGTCCTCGATCCACGCGGCCGCGTTGGTGCGCGTGTCAAAGGCGCAGTACTTGATCGGCTGCGGGCCGCCCTTGCCCGGTACGGACGCCATCACGTGGAGAATGCCCGGCTCGAAGGCCTCGGTCTTCTGGATGTAGGGAAAGCGCGGGCGCCCGAAGCGCTGGTACAGGACCGTCACGCAGGCCAGTTCCGCCACCGGCACCCAGCGGCTGTCATGCGCGAGCACGGTTCGGCCACGGAATTGCGGCAAGCGCTGGTAGCCCGCGATCCGGTCGCGCGGCAGCTCCGCGCTGGCGGTGACGAAAACCCGGCCGATTCCCAGATCGGCATGGCAGTAGACCGTTCCGTCATCGGAGCCCGGGTCGGCGGCAGGCATCGCCCGGTAGATGCGGCCCTGCAGGTCGTGCTGGATGAAGCCGGTCCCCGCGAAGCTCCGGCCGCCATGGCCGGCCTCTTCGGCAAGCTTGAGACACTGGCCTTCCAGCCCCGCGGCAATCTCGGCGACCGGAAAATACGCGGCATCGGGGTCGACATGCGCAGGCAGCGGCTCCGCTGCACCGGCAGGCCGCACGGCCAGGGCGGCAGCGAAAAGCAGGAGGGCGCAAACTGGTTGGCAGACCATGGGACTTCCCTTTCCGGACAGCGGTGCCGACACCCTGCCCGGAAAAGATGGCCGATGCGTTAACCACGATTGGCGCTCAGAGCGCCGCCGTGACCTCGATCTCGATCTTCATAGCCGGATCGATCAGCTTCGCCTCGATCACCGTCGCGGCGGGCGGCGTCTCGGCGAAATGCTCCTGCAGCACCGGCCAGCAGGATTCGAAGTCGGCGAAATCGGCCATGTAGTAGGTCACGCGCACGGCCTTGCCGAGTCCGGTGCCGGCCTCTTCCAGCGCCGCGGCAACGCGGCTCAGGGCCAGGCGGCACTGGTCTGCGGCGGACTGCTCGGCCGGGCCCTGCGGGTCGATCCCGGTCGTGCCGCTGACAAAGGCGAAGCCGCCGGCAACCACGGCCCGGCAATAGGCGATTTTCGGCTCGAAGGGGGAGCCGGAGAAGATGCGTTTCACGTCTGGACACTCCTCGCGGGTCGCGGCGGCCCGGCGCCCTGCCGCACCCCTGCCCGCACGGCCGAAGCCCATAAGCGCTTTGCCCGCGCCCGCAAACGAAAAACGGCGCCCGGAGGCGCCGCATTCCAAGATGTCGCGGGATCGTCCGGCTCAGCTGGCGCTGGCGGGCTCGTCCTTGCGCTCGGCATAGATCAGCAGCGGCGCGGCCTCGTTGCCGACGGCTTCCTCGTTGACCACCACTTCCTCGACATCGTTCAGGCCCGGCAGGTCGAACATGGTGTCGAGCAGGATGTCCTCCATGATGGAGCGCAGGCCGCGGGCGCCGGTCTTGCGCTCGATGGCGCGGCGGGCGACCGCCTTCAGCGCGTCCTCGGTGAAGGTCAGCTTGGTATCCTCGATCTCGAACAGGCGCTGGTACTGCTTGACCAGGGCGTTCTTCGGCTCGGTCAGGATGGTGACCAGGGCTTCCTCGTCGAGATCGGTCAGGGTTGCGATCACCGGCAGGCGGCCGACGAATTCCGGGATCAGGCCGAATTTCAGCAGATCCTCGGGCTCCAGTTCCTTGAACGTCTCGCCCACGCCCTTGTTCTCGTCGGACTTGACGTCGGCACCGAAGCCAATGGCCGAACCCTTGCCGCGCTGCGCGATGATCTTGTCGAGACCGGCGAAGGCGCCGCCGCAGATGAACAGGATGTTGGTCGTGTCGACCTGCAGGAATTCCTGCTGCGGATGCTTGCGCCCGCCCTGCGGCGGCACGGAGGCAACGGTGCCTTCCATGATCTTCAGCAGGGCCTGCTGCACGCCCTCGCCCGACACGTCGCGGGTGATGGACGGGTTGTCCGACTTGCGGGTGATCTTGTCGACTTCGTCGATATAGACGATGCCGCGCTGCGCGCGCTCGACATTGTATTCCGATGCCTGCAGCAGCTTGAGGATGATGTTCTCGACATCCTCGCCCACATAGCCCGCTTCGGTCAGCGTCGTCGCGTCGGCCATGGTGAAGGGCACGTCGAGGATCCGCGCCAGCGTCTGGGCCAGCAGGGTCTTGCCGCAGCCGGTCGGGCCGATCAGCAGGATGTTCGACTTCGCCAGTTCGATGTCCGAGGATTTGGCCGAGTGGTTCAGGCGCTTGTAGTGGTTGTGCACGGCCACCGACAGCACGCGCTTGGCGTGGAACTGTCCGATCACGTAGTCGTCCAGGACATCGCAGATTTCCCGCGGAGTCGGGACGCCATCGGAGGATTTCAGGCCGGCGGATTTGGTTTCTTCGCGGATGATGTCCATGCAGAGCTCGACGCACTCGTCGCAGATGAACACCGTCGGGCCGGCGATCAGCTTGCGAACCTCGTGCTGGCTCTTGCCGCAGAAGCTGCAGTACAGCGTGTTCTTGCTGTCCCCGCCAGAATTGTTCGCCATGTCGTCACCTCCTATCGGGCGGGCCGGAGCCCTCGGAACGGAGACCTCGGCCGGCCTCCGGTCAGCTTAGGACAGCAGGAATTCACGCACAACGGATAAATCGCCACTGCCGGAATTCCTGCAAATTGATGGTTTACGCCTTGGGCGCTTCGGGCGTGGCGCGGCTGGTGACGATCTCGTCGACCAGGCCCCAGGCCTTGGCGGCTTCGGCAGTCATGAAGTTGTCGCGTTCCAGCGCCGCCTCGACGGTGGCGTAGTCCTGGCCCGTGTGCTTGACGTAGATGTTGTTCAGGCGCTCCTTGAGCTCCAGGATCTCCTTGGCGTGGATGGAGATATCCGTCGCCTGGCCCTGGAACCCGCCCGAGGGCTGGTGCACCATGATGCGCGAGTTCGGCAGCGAGAAGCGCATGCCCGCCTCGCCCGCCTGCAGCAGCAGCGACCCCATAGAGGCCGCCTGCCCCACGACCAGCGTGGAGACCTTCGGCTTGATGTACTGCATCGTGTCGTAGATCGACAGGCCCGACGTCACCACGCCGCCCGGGCTGTTGATGTACATCGAGATTTCCTTGTTCGGGTTTTCTGCCTCCAGATGCAGCAGCTGCGCAACGATGAGCGAGCTCATGCCGTCATGCACCGGCCCCGACAGGAAGATGATCCGTTCCTTCAGAAGGCGGGAGAAAATGTCGTAGGCCCGTTCCCCGCGCGAGGTCTGCTCCACCACCATGGGGACGAGGGTGTTCATGTAAACGTCGATAGGGTCTTTCATCTCAATCGCCTGCTTCTCTTGGTGGCACGAGCGCCGGTCCAGTGAGTCTTAGGGGTGTCCCGCGGGGCCTGCAAGGGCAAGTCTGCAAACCAAACCTGCGGCTTTCGGCGGTACTGCTTGACACTTTCGTAAGTCCCCACTTACCGTAAGCTATGACTTACGCAGCCGCTTTGCAAGCCCTTGCCGATCCAACCCGGCGCGCCATCGTCGAGAAGCTCCGCCATGGCCCCAGATCTGTCGGCCAGCTGGCCCAGGGCTTCCGCATCAGCCGCCCCGCCGTGTCCCAGCACCTGCGCGTGCTGAGCTGTGCGGGACTTCTCGACGTGGTGCCGGTGGGCGCCCGCCGGGTCTACCGGCTGCGCCCCGAGGGCTTCGCGCAACTGCGTGTCTACCTTGAGGATCTGTGGCGCGATGCGCTGAGAACCTTCGACACGCCGGTGCTGCCCGCCCCGTCCGGCGAGGACTGAACCGCAGCGCCCCGGCTTGACCCGGACAGCTGCCGCTCCAGTTGGCTCCAGCAGGAGCCGTGCCAATGACATCCGACTTTCCGACCGGCCGCCACGCCGCCCTCGCCCGCCTCGACGCGTTCCTGCCCCGCGCCGGGATCGCCTATGCGCGCAGCCGCAATTTCGACCGCGGCGATGCGGGCCATGCCAACGTGTCGCGGCTCTCGCCCTGCCTGCGGCATCGCGTCCTGAGCGAGGCAGAGGTGATTTCGGCAGCGATACGGATGCACGGTGCCGAAGCGGCGGGCAAGTTCGTGCAGGAGGTGATGTGGCGGAGCTGGTCGAAGGGCTGGCTTGAGCTGCGCCCGGGCGTCTGGACGGACTGCCGCGCGGGCGTCGCGCGGGGGCTGGACCGGGTCGGTGCCGAAGCCGGGCTGCGGATGCGCTGGGATGACGCCTGCGCCGGGCGGACCGGGATCGGCTGCTTCGACCACTGGGCGCGGGAACTCGCCGCCACCGGCTACCTGCACAACCACGCCCGCATGTGGTTCGCGTCGATCTGGATCTTCACCCTCGGCCTGCCCTGGCAGCTCGGCGCGGATTTCTTCCTGCGCCACCTGCTCGACGGCGATCCCGCCTCGAACACGCTGGGCTGGCGCTGGGTGGCGGGGCTGCAGCCGAACGGCCGCGCCTATGCCGCCACGGCGGAGAACATCGCGCGCTATACCGAGGGGCGGTTCCGGCCCTCCGGCCTGAACGAGACCCCGGAACCGCTGCGCGAAGGGCCGATCCCCGCCCCGCGCGCGCTGCCGGAGCCCGGCCGGCTGGATCCGGACCTGCCGGCGGGCTGGCTGCTGACCGAAGAGGACCTGTCGCCCGCGGCCGATCTGCCCGCGGCGCCCGTGCCGCTGGCCGTCCTGACCGCGCCGCAGGACCGCAGCCCGCTCTGCGTGGCGCCGCAGGTGACGGCGTTCACCGCGGCACTGGCAGAGGATGCCATCGCACGCCTCGCGCCGCGCTGTGCCGGGGTCACCCGGCTGGACGCGGCGGAGGCGCTGGCCGGCTGGGCAGAGGACCAGGGCCTCCGGCAGATCGCCACGGCCTGGGTTCCCGTCGGCCCGATGGCCGGGCTGCTCGCCGCGGCGCACCCAAGGCTGGCGGCGCGCGGCATCCGGCTGGTGCAGCTGCGGCGGAGCTGGGACAGCCGCTGCTGGCCCCTGGCTGCGCATGGGTTCTTCCGCTTCGCCCGGCACATCCCGGCGCTGCTCGCGGACCTGCCCGGCTCAGGCGGCCCCGGCGCCGGCACCGCTGCGCCTGCGGGCGGGACCGAAGAGCGCGGCAGCGGCAAGCAGCATGCCTGAGACCGTCGCGATCATGCCGGCCGCGCTGACGGCATCCGTCCCGCCCAGCCAGATCGGGCCGTAGCCCGCCAGTACATAGCCCAGAACGGCGGACAGCACCGCGAAGAAGACCGACCAGGCGACCTGCATCTCAAGCCGGTCGGTCATCAGCCGCGCCGTGCCCGGCGGGCAGATGAACATCGCGATCACGATGATCGACCCCACCGCGTCGAAAGCGGCGACCGCCGCCAGCGCCGAGAGCACCACCAGCCCCAGCCCGACCGCGCGCACCGGCACGCCGACTTCGGCGGCAAAGCCCTCGTCGAACGTGGCAAGCTTCAGCGGCCGCCAGAACAGCCAGATCAGCGTCGCGATCACCGCCGTGGCGATCGCCAGGCGCCCCAGTTCCGGCGGCAGCCCGGCCAGCGCGGCCGGGTCGAGTAGCGAGTGCCAGCCCATGCCGTCGAGCCAGATCAGAGATTCCAGGTTGCCCATCAGCGCGTGCTCGACGTCGAGATGGACCTTGGAGGTGTCGGTGCGCTCCAGCACCAGCACGCCCAGGGCGAACATTGTCGTGAAAGTGACACCCATTGCGGCGCCGGGCTCGATCCGGCCGAGGCGCCGCACCGCCTCGATCATCGCCACCGCCGCCAGCGCCGCTACACCCGCGCCCGCCATCATCGGCAGCGTCGCGACCTGCCCGGTGACCAGGAAGGCCAGCACGATCCCGGGCAGCACCACATGGCTGATCGCATCGCCGATCAGCGCCTGGCGCCTGAGCAGCAGGAAATTGCCCGGCAGCGCGCAGGCGATCGCGGCAAGGCTGCCGATGACGATCGGCGCGAGGCTCAGCATGACGAATTCCGCGCCCATCAGGCCACTCCCCTCGGTCCGCCGATCCGTCCGTCCAGATCGGCGATCTGGTCCGGCGTCAGCATGGTCTCGATTTCCGTCAGCCCGTCATAGCGCTGCGACACCGCCTCATGCGCCGGCATGGCGCGCGCTTCGGCCCAGCGGCGCTCGTCGCGCAGCGCCTTTGCCGCGCGCCCCGCGCCGTCCTGCGTCGCCACCCCGTCGGGCCGCGCCAGCCCGTCGCGGACGAGGAGGCGCAGGGTATAGGCCTCGTAGATCGGCTGGCCCTGCGCCAGCGCCAGCAACCCCTGGCGCAGATGCACGCGCTCGCGGAAGCGGCGGCGCTCGATCAGCTTCGCGGCCACGCCGCGGGCAGGCGCGAAGAACAGCGAGACCGCGAAGAGCGCGAAGGCGGTCAGCACGATGACCGGCCCGGTCGGCAGCGCGGGCGCCGAGGCAGAGACCAGGGCCCCCGCCATGCCCGCCAGCCCGCCGAAGGCGCCGGCGAGCAGCGCCACGCGACCGGTGCGGTCCGACCAGAACCGCGCCGCGACAGGGGGAATGATCAGCAGCGCGACGATCAGGATCAGCCCGACGATCTTCAGCCCCACCACGGTCACCGCAAGGACCAGCGCCATCGTGGCAAGGTCGACCCGCGGCACGTTCAGCCCCATCGCGGCGGCATGGGCCTCGTCGAAGGCCACCATCTCCATCGGGCGGCGCAGGATCGCGACCAGCGCCAGCGTCAGCGCGCCGCCCGCCGCGATCAGCAGCGCATCGCCGCGCAGCATGCCAGCGGTTGAACCGAGCAAGAGGCTGTCGAGCCCGGCCTGCCGCCCGGCCTCCATCGTCTGGATTACGGTCAGCAGCACCACGCCGAAGCCGAAGAACACCGACAGGACCGCGCCTATCGCGGCATCCTCGGCCAGCCGCGTGCGCCGCGACAGCCACTGCACGGCGAGCAGCCCGAGCCACGCGGACAGCGCCGAGCCCGCCAGCAGCCCGGCCAGGTTGCGGCCGTCGCCGCCGAACGCGACCATCAGGATGAAGGCAAGGCCGATCCCCGGCAGGGTCGCATGGCTGATCGCATCCGAGACCAGCGCGCGCTTCCTGAGATAGAGGAACGTGCCGGTGACCCCCGCAGAGATGCCCAGCAGGGTCGCGCCGGTCGCGACCAGCATGGTGTTGTAGCCGAGATCCAGCATCTCAGACCGTGGCCAGCCGGTCGAGATGGGACGTCGCCAGGCGCCCGCCATAGGCGGCCTGCAGGGCCTCCGGCGTGAAGGCCTCGGCCAGCGTGCCCTCGGCGATGCGCCGCACGTTCAGGAGCAGCACCCGGTCGAAATAGTCCGCCACCGTGGCCAGGTCGTGATGCACGGCGACGACGGTGCGGCCTTCTGCCCTGAGACCCTTCAGCACCTCGATGATCGCCCGCTCGGTCGCGGCATCGACCCCGGCGAAGGGCTCGTCGAGCAGGTAGAGGTCCGCCCTCTGCGCCAGCGCGCGCGCGAGGAAGACCCGCTGCGCCTGGCCGCCGGAAAGCTGCCCGATCTGGCGCCCGGCAAAGCCCTCCATGCCGACGCGGGCGAGGCAGTCCATGGCGAAGCCGCGGTCGGCGCGGGTGACGGGGCGCAGCAGGCCGAGCTTGCGGTAGAGCCCCATCAGCACGACGTCGATCACGCGGGCCGGGAAATCCCAGTCCACCGAGGCGCGCTGCGGCACGTAGGCGATGCGGGCACGGGCCGTGCCGAGCGGACGGCCGAAGGCGGTGACCTGGCCCGAGACGCGCGGCACGATTCCGAGCGCGGCCTTGAGGAAAGTCGACTTCCCCGCCCCGTTCGGCCCGATGATCGCGGTCATCGAGCCTGCATGGAAGGACGCATCGACCGAGAAGACCGCCGGTTTCCCGCCGTAGCTGACGGTCAGGCCGCGGACCTCCATCGGATGATCGGCGACCGGCGCAGGGCCGGTGCGCAGCCCCTTGCGGGCGGCAAGGCGGAGCCTGGCGATCATCAGCTTGCCCCCCCGAGCCGGCCGTCCATGCCGCGCTCGGGCGCGGTGCCGCCGAGCGCGCGGGCAATGACGGTCACGTTGTGGTCGATCATGCCCGGATAGGTGCCTTCGTAGGTGCCGGGCACGCCCATCGCGTCGGAGAACAGCTCGCCGCCGACGGCGACCTCGTGGCCTTTCGCGGCGGCGCCCTCGATCAGCGCGCGCATGTTGCGGTCGGAGACCGAGGATTCGACGAAGACCGCGCGGATGCGGCGCTCCACCAGCAGATCCACCAGTTCCGAGATCCGGTTCAGCCCGGCCTCGGACTCGGTGGAGATGCCCTGGATGCCGACGACCTCCATGCCGAAGGCGCGGCCGAGATAGCCGAAGGCGTCATGCGCGGTGACGAGCACGCGCGATTCATCCGGGACCGACCCCAGCACCTGGCCCGCATAGGCGGAGAGACGGTCGAGATCGGCGGTCAGCGCCTCGGAATTGCCGGCGACGGTCTCGGCGGCCTCCGGACGGGCGGCGGAGAGCGTGGCCGCCATGCCCTCGGCCACCCCGGCCCAGAGACCGGGATCCATCCAGACATGCGGATCGAAACGGTCGGCATGGTCGCCATAGGGCATCAGCACTTCGCGGGGCAGCACCTCGGCCACCTGCGCCACCGGCACGCGGCGCGAAAGGTCCTCGAGAAACTCCTCCATCTGCGCCTCGAGATAGAGGCCGCTGGCCAGCACCAGGCCTGCGCGGGTCATGGCGACGATGTCGCTGCGGGTCTGGCGGTAGCTGTGCGGATCGACCCCCGGCCCCATCAGCGCGCGCACTTCCAGCGCATCGCCGCCGAGCCGCCGGGCGGTGTCGGCGATCATGCCGGTGGTCGCGACCACGGCAAGCGGTCCGGCCGCGCGCAGCGGCGAGGCGAAGGCGGCGAAGGCGGCCGTTCCGGCAAGGAGCTGCCGGCGGGACAGTGGCATGGCGGATTCCTTCCGGGAGTCGCGGTTGTTTCCCGGAATATGAGAACGGTTCGCAAATCCGTCAACGCAATTGCAACTTATTCGCAATTCAAGACACGCAATCCGCGCGATTGCCCGCATTTTGTGCAATTTCTGAGGAGATCCGGCCTTTTCCGGCAGGGGTCAGGCGCTCAGACGGCTCCGGTCCTGCCAGAGAGCCTCTGCCATGGCGCGGATTTCCGGCCGCACCGCACCGCCGCGCGGCGGATCGGCCAGCGTGTCGAGCCAGTGCGGCTGCGGCGCCCGCTCCTGCCCGTTGCGCCACCAGCGCAGTTCCCGAAGCACTGCCTGCGCCTCGTCCGGCAGGCGGCGGGGCAGATCGAGCCCGTTCAGCTCCGCCCAGAGTCGGGTCCAGAGCCGCCCGACCGACCACGGATTGTAGCCCCCGCCCCCGGTTACCATCAGCCGCGGCGACAGCGGCCGGACCGCGCGCAGCATCGCCACATGGGCGTTGTTCGACAGCCTCAGCCGCGACAGCGGATCCTCCTCCACCGCATCGGCGCCGCATTGCACGATCACCGCCTCGGGCCGGAACGCATCGAGCAAGGGCACGACCAGCGCATCGCGGATCAGCGCGAATTCGTCGTCATTCAGCCCCGACGGCACCGGCAGGTTGAAGACGTTGCCCGCGCCGCGATCCTCCAGCCGCCCGGTGCGCGGCCAGCGGTTGGCCTCGTGCACCGAAATCATCAGCACGTCCGGATCCCGGCCGAAGCCGTGCTCCACACCGTCCGGGTGATGCGCGTCGATGTCGACATAGGCGATGCGGCGGACGCCTTGGGCCCGCAGCGACAGGATCGCGATGCACAGGTCGTTGAGAAAGCAGAAGCCGTTGGCACGGCCGGGCATGCCGTGATGGGTGCCGCAGCCCGGCGCATGCACTACCCCGCCGTCGCGCAGCAGCGAGGCCGACAGCATCGCGGCGCCGCAGCCCGTGGCGGGACGGCGGAACATCTCGGGGAAGACCGGATTGTTCGAGGTGCCGAGGCGGAAGCGCGCCTGCACCTCCGGGCTCACCGCCTGCTCGGCCTCGGCGCGCATCAGCGCCGACACGTAGTCGGGATCATGCCACAGCGACAGGCCGGCGGGCGTCGCGCGCGGGCTCAGCCGGTACTGGCCGGGGGCAAGCCAGCCGAGCGCGCGCACCATGTCCATCAGGGTCGAAACCCGCGGCACGCGCAGCGGATGCCATGCCCCGTAGGAGGAATGGCGGTAGATTTCCGATCCGATGAAAATGGGCCGCGCGGTCACCCGTCCTTCGCCAGCTCCGCCTCGATCGGCCCCGTGATCTCGGGCGAGAGCGGCTCGGTGCGCGAGCCCCAGGTGGCGATGACCCGCCCGTCGCGCCCGACCAGGACCTTGTTGAAGTTCCATTGCGGCACGAAGCCGGTCTGATCCTCCACCCAGCGGTAGAAGGGATGGGCCGCGTCGCCCTTCACATGGGTGATGTCGGCCATCGGCAGCGTGAGCCCGAAGACGACCGCGCAGAATTCCTTGACCTCGGAGGCACTGTCCAGCTCCTGCCGGAAATCGTCGGAAGGCACAGCCAGGACCACCAGCCCGTCCTCTCCGTAGCGTTCGTGCAGATCCTGCAGCCCCTCGTATTGCGGGGTGTAGCCGCAGCGCGAAGCGGTGTTCACCACCAGCATCGGGCGGCCCGCCCAGGCGCCGGTGTCCAGCTCGCCGCCGTCGATATTGGCGAAGCTGAAGGCCAGGGCCGTGCCCGGCATGGCCAGGGCGGCCGCGATTGCAGCAAAGATGCGTGGCATGATGCGTCTCCGATGTCTCGATCGGGAACCTAGACCGGCCGGCAGTCAATTCAAGCCCGCGTGAACAGGCAGGCAGATACCTCATGGACAGGCTGCGGAACGCGGTCATACTACATCTAGAAAAGAACAACGACTCATCGAGCTGTCGGGCAGGCCACAATGACATTTCTCCGGATCGGGCAGGCATCCCCATCGCTGGACACGTCCCGGATGCGCGAGGCCCGGTCGCAATTCGGCGCGCTGTGCTACCGCCGCAGCAAGGGCCGGGTGCAGATCCTGCTGATCACCACGCGCGGCAGGGGCCGCTGGATCATCCCAAAGGGCTGGCCGATTTCCGGCAAGACCCCGGCAGCCGCGGCCGGCATCGAGGCCTACGAAGAGGCCGGGGTGGAGGGCAAGGCGCATCCGCTCTGCCTCGGCGTCTACGGCTCCAGCAAGAACGGGCAGCCCTGCATCGTCTCGCTCTATGCGGTAGAGGTGACGGAACTGCGGCGGCGCTATCCCGAGGCGGGCGAACGCAAGCGCCGATGGGCCAGCCCGCGGGAGGCCGCCAGGCTCGTCGAGGAGGACGGGCTGGGCTGCATCCTGGCCGGGTTCGATCCCGCCCTGCTGCCCGGCGGGGACCGGATCAAAGTGCCCGGAAGTTGATATTTTACCCCGATCGTCTACGTAGTGAAGATGTACAGTCGAGTCCGGTGCTGAAATGATCCGTTACGCCCTGAAATGTTCGAAGGACCATGGCTTCGAAAGCTGGTTCCGCTCCGCCGCGGATTTCGAGTCGCTCGCAGCGGCCCGGCAGCTGGAATGCCCGTCCTGCGGCGACCGCACGGTGTCCAAGGCGCTGATGGCGCCGCGGGTGACGGCCTCGGACCGGGCCGGGGACACGCAGATCGAGGCCAAGCCGCAGCCGGCAGAAACCATGGCTGCCGGCACGGCGATGCCGGAAGAGGTGCGCGCCGCAATCGAGAAGCTGCGCAGCGAGGTCGAAGCCCATTCCGACTATGTCGGACGCAGCTTCGCGCAGGAGGCCCGCGCGATCCACGAGGGCGAGAAGCCCAGCCGCGCGATCCATGGCGAGGCCAATGCCGAAGAGGCGCGCGCGCTGCTGCAGGACGGCATCCCCGTCCTGCCCCTGCCCTTCCGCGACCGGCGCGGCACCAACTGAGGACGAGGCCATGGCGATCCTGATCACCGGCGCGAATCGCGGGATCGGCAAGGGGCTGCGCGACCATTACGTGGCCGAGGGCGAAACCGTCTACGGCACGGCGCGCGGCGAACTTCCGGTCGAGGGCAACTGGCTGCGGCTCGACCTGCGCGACCCGGCGGGCTTCCCGCGCCTGGCCGAAAGGCTCGACAGCGTGCCGCTCGACCTCTTGGTCTGCAATGCCGGGGTCTACCGCGACAAGGGCATGAAGCTGGCGACGGAATACCCCGCCGCGCTCTGGGCCGAGACCTTCGCCGTCAATGTCACCGGCGTCTTCCTGACGGTGCAGGCGCTGCTGCCCAACCTGCAGATGGCGGACGCGCCGCGCGTGGCGGTGATCACCTCGGCGATGGGCTCGAGCGAGCGCGCGCCGGGCCATTCCTATGCCTACCGCGCCTCCAAGGCCGCCGCGACGAACCTGGCGCGCAACCTCGCCGTCGACCTGGAGCCCATCGGCATCGCCGTCGGCGCCTACCATCCCGGCTGGGTGCGCACCGACATGGGCGGCAGCAATGCCGATATCGGCCTGGCCGACTGCGTTGCCGGGCTGGCCGCGCGGTTCGGGGCGCTGGATCTGGCCAGCACCGGCGAAGTGCTGTCCCATGACGGATCGCCCGTTCCGTTCTGATCGCGGCGCCGGGCTTCGGCCTTTCTTCACCCCTCCGGCGATAGGCTCAGCCCGAGCGGCAGGGGGATCGCCTTGGACATCGTCTACCAGACCCGTTTTTCCTATCGCGGCCTCTCCGGCTGGCGCGCGCCCGAGGCTTCCGATCCGGCGCTGCTCTACGACCCCGAGCGGCTGGCGCACCGCTTCGCCCTGTTCGAGCGGATCACCCTGCCCTCGCTGCTGTCGCAGCAGGACGGCGATTTCCGCCATGTGGTGCTCAGCGGCGCGGGCATGCCCCGGCCATGGCGGCTCAGGCTGCGCGAGCTCTGCCTCGACACGCTGGGCGACGGACGCGCGGCGGTGATCTTCGCCCGGCCCGGCCGCGCGGCGCGGCCCTTCAAGCGGCACATGCGGCGCAGCTTCCCGCGTGCGGCGCCCGCCTGCCAGGTGGTGCTCGACGACGACGACGCGCTGGCGGCCGGCTTCACCGGGCTGCTGCGCGCAGAGGCCGGGGCCGCTGCCGCCGGGATGGCGCCCGGCAGCTATCTCTACCTGTCCTTCCCGACCGGGTTCTCGCTCGACCTGCGTCCCGGCCGCTCCCCTGCGCTGCATCCGCGCAACGTGCCCTGGACCAATCTCGGGCTGACGCTCCTCGCCGCGCCGGACGTGCGCACCCATCCCTATGCGACCAGCCACCGAATGATCGGCCGGCGCCATCCCTCGCGGCTTCTGGCCGAGGGGCGGCCGCTCTACCTGCGCTGCGTGCACGGGCGCAACGACAGCCGCGCGCTGCTCGGCGGCCGCGCGCTGGCCGGGGCGGAGCTCGGCGCCGCGATGCGGCTCTTCCCCTTCCTTCCGGGGCTGGCCGGTGGCGGCCCTGCGGCACGCGCGCCATCTGCCGCGCCGCGGCAAGATAGTGCACTTGCGCAAGCCGGGTCCGCGCCGTAAGACCGCCGCCGTGTTACGCCGCCCGGATCCGTCCGGGCCGCCCGGAAGGATACGCCATGCCCATCCTCGTGATGAAATTCGGCGGCACCTCTGTTGCCGACCTCGACCGCATCCGCAATGCCGCGGAGAAGGTGCGCCGCGAAGTGGAGCGCGGCTATGATGTCATCGTGATCGTGTCGGCCATGTCGGGCAAGACCAACGAGCTGGTCGGCTGGGTCAGCCAGACCTCGCCGCTGTTCGACGCGCGCGAATACGATGCCGTCGTCTCCTCGGGCGAGAACGTCACCGCCGGCCTGATGGCGCTGACGCTGCAGGAAATGGACATCCCGGCGCGCAGCTGGCAGGGCTGGCAGGTGCCGCTGAAGACCACTTCGGCGCATTCCTCGGCCCGCATCCAGGAAATCCCCCGCGCCAATATCGACCAGAAATTCGCCGAGGGCATGAAGGTCGCCGTCGTCGCGGGCTTCCAGGGCATCTCGGACGAGGGCCGGATCACCACGCTGGGCCGCGGCGGCTCGGACACCACGGCCGTCGCCTTCGCCGCAGCCTTCGCCGCCGAGCGCTGCGACATCTACACGGACGTGGACGGCATCTACACCACCGACCCGCGCATCACCAAGAAGGCGCGCAAGCTCGAGAAGATCGCCTTCGAGGAAATGCTGGAGCTCGCGAGCCTCGGCGCCAAGGTGCTGCAGACCCGTTCGGTCGAGCTGGCCATGCGCTACAAGGTGCGCCTGCGCGTGCTGTCATCTTTCGAGGAAACCGACGAGACCAGCGGGACGCTGGTCTGCGACGAGGAGGAAATCATGGAAAGCAAAGTTGTCTCCGGCGTCGCCTATTCCCGCGACGAGGCCAAGATGACACTCCTGTCGGTGGCCGACCGCCCCGGCATCGCCGCCGCCATCTTCGGTCCGCTGGCCCATGGCGGGATCAACGTGGACATGATCGTGCAGAACGTCTCGGCCGACGGGCGCACCGACATGACCTTCTCCTGCCCGGTCGACCAGGTGCTGCGCGCCGAGCGCGCCATGCAGGAGGCCAAGGAGCGCGGCGAGATCAATTTCGGCGAGCTGGTCCAGGATACCGAGGTCTGCAAGGTGTCGGTCGTCGGCATCGGCATGCGCTCCCATGCCGGGGTGGCCGCGAAGATGTTCGAGGCGCTGAAAGCCGAAAACATCAACATCAAGGTCATCTCCACCTCCGAGATCAAGATTTCCGTCCTCATCGACCGGAAATATATGGAACTCGCGGTGCAGGCCCTGCATGATGCCTTCGGACTGGACGAAGCAGCCTGAACCGGAGGCCAATGGGCCAGACCCAGGAAACAGAGAGCCGCAAGCTCCTCGGACGACTGCGCGAAGCGCTGGCAAGCGGCGGCGCGGGACAGGAGAGGCTTGACCGCATCACCCAGCTCATCGCGGAGTCGATGGGCACCCATGTCTGTTCGATTTACCTGTTCCGGGATGCCGAGACGCTGGAGCTCTGCGCCAGCTTCGGCCTGAAGGCGGAGTCGGTCCACAAGACACGGATGCGGCTCGGCGAGGGCCTGGTCGGCAAGGTCGCCCGCACGCGGCGGCCGATGAATTCGACCAACGCCCCGGCCGAGCCCGGTTTCCGCTACATGCCGGAAACCGGAGAGGAAATCTTCACCTCCTTCCTCGGCGTGCCGATCCAGCGGCTGGGCCAGGTGCTGGGCGTGCTCGTCGTCCAGTCGAAGGAGGCACGCCAGTATTCCGAGGACGAGCTCTACGGCATCGAGGTCGTCGCCATGGTGCTGGCCGAGATGACGGAGCTCGGCGCCTTCCTCGACGAGGGTGCGGCGCTGTCGCCGCTGCACCAGCGGCCCGTGGTCTTCCGCGGCTCCACCGGCCAGGAAGGCGCGGCCGAGGGCCGCGTGCTGCTGCACGATCCGCGCGTCGTGGTCACCAACCCGATCGGCGACGACCCCGAAACCGAGCTGGAGCGCCTGCGCTCCGCCGTCGCGCGCCTGCGCGTCTCGCTAGACAAGATGCTCGACACCGCTTCCTCCGGCGACGAGGAAGCCACCCAGGTGATCGAGACCTTCCGCATGTTCGCCAATTCGAAGAGCTGGCTGCGGCGGATGGAAGAGGACATTGCCCGCGGCCTGTCGGCCGAGGCGGCGGTGGAGAAGGAACAGTCCGCGGCCCGCGCCCGGCTGGCCCGCGCCACCGATCCCTATCTGCGCGCCCGCGGCACCGATCTGGACGACCTGTCGAACCGGCTGCTGCGCGAGCTCACCGGTCAGGGCACCGATACCGGCTCGGAACGGCCGGAGAACCCGGTCCTGGTCGCGCGCAACATCGGCCCCGGCGAGCTTCTGGATTACGGCCGCGAGCTGCGCGGCATCGTGCTGGAGGAAGGCTCGGTCGGCAGCCATGCGGCGATCATCGCCCGCGCCTGGGCGATCCCGCTGGTGATCAACGCCCCCGGCATCACCACCGAGGCGCTGACCGGCGATCCGATCCTGGTCGACGGGGAGAACGGCGTCGTGCATCTGCGTCCCGACGAAACCATCGCCAATGCCTTCCGCGACAAGCTCGCGATGCAGGCCAAGGCGCAGGAACGCTATGCCTCGATCCGCAACGAACCCGCCACCACGCTCTGCGGCGAGACGGTGTCGCTGCAGATGAATGCGGGCCTGCTGGTGGACCTGCCCTCGCTGTCGAGCTGCGGCGCAGAGGGCGTCGGCCTGTTCCGCACCGAGCTTCAGTTCCTGATCCGCAACAAGATGCCCCGCCGCGGCGAGCTGGCCAGCATCTATGCCCGCGTGATGGACGCCGCTGGCGACAAGCGCGTCGTGTTCCGCACGCTCGACATCGGCTCGGACAAGGTCCTGCCCTACATGAAGCGCACCGAAGAGCCGAACCCGGCGCTCGGCTGGCGCGCGATCCGGGTCGGGCTCGACAAGCCCGGCATCATGCGCATGCAGCTTCAGGCGCTGATCCGGGCCGCCCATGGCCGCCCGCTGACCGTGATGTTCCCCTTCGTCGCGCAGTTCGACGAGTTCCGCGCCGCCCGCGCGATGATGCTCGAAGAGCTCGAGCGCGAGAAGGTGATGGGCCACGCCCTGCCCGCAGAGGTGGAGATCGGCGCCATGCTGGAGACGCCGTCGATGGCCTATGCGCCGCGGCAGTTCTTCGAGATGGCGGATTTCGTCTCGATCGGCGGCAACGACCTGAAGCAGTTCTTCTTCGCCGCCGACCGCGAGAACGAGCGCGTGCGCCGCCGCTACGACACGCTCAACGGCAGCTTCCTCGGCTTCATCCAGCAGATCGTGAACCGGTGCAACGAGACCGGCACCCCGGTCAGCTTCTGCGGCGAGGATGCGGGCCGCCCGGTGGAGGCGCTGTGCTTCGCCGCGATGGGGCTGCGCTCGCTGTCGATGCGCCCGGCATCGGTCGGTCCGGTCAAGCACCTGCTGCGCCGTTCCGACCTGCGCGAGGTGCGCAAGGTGGTCGAGGAGGCCCGCGCCAACGGCGACCAGTCGGTGCGGCCCGCGCTGATGGACTATCTCGCCACGCTCGATCTCAGCGTCGATCCAGCCCCGGTCAGCCAGCGCGCGGCGGGCTGACCCGGATCAGGTGTCCAGCACCGGGTGATGGTCGACGTAATTGTCGAAATGCAGCACCGTGCGCTCTTCATCGCTGATCACCACCGCCATCTGTCCCGGCCCTTCCAGCCGCACCCGCCCGGCCCCCGGGCCGAATTCCTCGCGCGTGGTGGCATGCCCTCCCGCGATCGTGTGATAGGGGATCCCGCGGCGCAGCGTGGTCGTCGCCATGTGGATATGGCCCGCAGTCACGCCGCGGATGTCCGGATAGCCGTCGAGAATCGACAGGAATTCCTCCGGCTGTTCCAGCAGGTAGGGATCGGGCACGGGCGAAACCTGCAGCACCGGATGGTGCAGCACGACATGCACCGGCGCGCCCCCGGCCCGCTCCAGCTCGCGCCGCAGCCAGTCCAGCCGCAGCGCGCAGAGCCGCCCGGACCCCAGCCCCCAGCCTCCCGATCCCGGCCCCTTCTCCAGGCTGTCGAGCAGCAGCACGGTCTCTCCGCCCGCCCGGTGCGCGGACTGGGCGAAACCGTTTTCATCGAGGCTTCCGGACCCGAAGACGCGGCCGAACACGTCGCGGTTGTCGTGATTGCCGAGCGTGGCCGCCCAGGACGGCACGAGCCTGCCGAGCGCGCGGCGCAGCTCCTCGTAGGCCAGGGTCCGCGCCCGGTCGGTCAGGTCCCCCGCCAGCACGACCAGATCGGCATCGCCGTGGGCGGCATTGATCCGGTCGATCGCCATCTCCAGCCGGAGCGCGGGATCGAGCCCGGCCAGAAGTTCTCCGGGACGGGTCATGTGCAGGTCGGAAAGGACGATGAACTTCATTGGCGCTCCTGCCGTTCTCCGGCCATTGCGCCCTGAATAGCCCGGTCCGCACGCCGGGACACCGCGCCATTGGCACGCAGGCGCGCCCGGCCTCAGCGGAACTCCGGCGCGGCGACCGAAGGATTTCTTCCGGTGCCCCGCCGCAGGCGGGCGTCTCCGCGTCTCCTGCATGCTGGCTGCAAATGGCGGCACTGCAATTCGCCGTGGCCTGACACGGGCATTGATGTCGATCGGCTCTGAAAGGGCCCCCGGTTTTCGTGTCTCGAGCTGGCCCGGCGCGGCGCAGCTTCCAGGTGGCGCAGCCGTGTCGGGGCAGCTTGCC
>NZ_JAATVU010000092.1 GCF_013184745.1 Mangrovicoccus sp. HB161399 | reverse complement strand
CGTCCTCGTCCGGGATGGCCGAGAAATACAGCGTGTCGGCGGAGGCACCGGTGGCGAGGAGGGCAGCCAGGACGGGCAGCAGGCGGAACTTGGACATCGGAGGTCTCCGGTGGGAACAGGGGGAGTCGGCGGCAGGGCCGTTGCGCGCCTTCTACGTCCAAGCGGGCACCGCGCACAACCCGCCGGGCCTGCGGAATTGACGCCGGGCCGCACCGGGCTCTAGCTGTGCATGGCAAAACCGCAGAGGGGGCGGACCGGATGGACAGGCAGATAGCGCTGGCAGCGGCGGCGGAAGCGCCGGACTTTTTCCACGGCTTCGAGGAGGAGCTGCACGATCTCGGCCACGGGGTGGAGGTCTTCGCCCGGCAGAAGGGCGCGGGCGTGCCGCTGCTGCTGCTGCACGGCTATCCGCAGACTTCGGCGATGTGGCACCGCGTGGCGCCGGAGCTGGCGCACCGCTACCGCGTCATCTGTCCCGACCTGCGCGGCTACGGCCGGTCGTGGAAACCGGACCCGGCGCCGGAAGCGTACGCGAAGCGGGCGATGGGCGGCGATCTCTTCCGGCTGATGGACCGGCTCGGCCATGACCGCTTCCTCATTCTCGCCCATGACCGCGGCGCGCGGGTGGCGCACCGCATGGCCGCCGACCATCCCGACCGGGTGGCGGCTTTCGTTGCGCTCGACATCGCGCCCACCCGCGAGATGTACCGCGAGGCGCGCTCGGGCTTCGCGCATGACTACTGGCACTGGTACTGGCTGACCCGGCCCGCGCCCTTCCCGGAACGGCTGATCGGGGCCGATCCGGATTTCTTCTGGCTGTCGAAGGTGGGCGGCGCCTCGGCGGGAATGGCGCCCTTCGCGCGGCCCGCCCTGCAGGAGTACCTGGAGGCGTTCGACGACCCGGCGGCGATCCGCGGCGCCTGCGAGGACTACCGCGCGGCGGCGACCGAGGATATCGCGCATGACGACGCCGAGACAGGGAAATGCCGCGTGCCGATGCTGGCGCTCTGGGGCAGCGACGGCGCGATCCAGAAGCATTTCGACTGCCTGGCGCTCTGGCGCGAGCGGGTGGCGCAGGCCGAGGGAAAGGCGCTGCGCGGCGGGCACTACCTGGCCGAGGAAAATCCGCAGGCCGTGCTGGCGGAGGCCGGGCCATTCCTGGCCCGGCATGCCGGAGGCCTCTAGCGCGCGGCCTTCTGGTCCGCGACCGTGCGGGCGACGAGGTCCTTGTAGAGCTCGCGGATGCGCTGCGTCACCGGACGGCTGCCGTCGCCGATCGTCCGCCCGTCGATCTCGGCCACCGGTGTCTGGGCGCCGAAGGTGCCGGTCAGGAAGGCCTCGTCGGCCGAATAGGCCTCGTAGAGCGAGAAGTTCTTCTCGAAGACCGGGATCCCCGCCTCGCGGCAGACCTTGACGACATTGGCGCGGGTAACGCCGTTCATGCAGTAGTCGCCGGTCGAGGTCCAAACCTCGCCCTTGCGCACGATGAAGAAGTTGCAGGCATTCGTGGTGTTCACGAAGCCATGCGGGTCGAGCATCAGCCCTTCGTCGGCGCCCGCCTCCTCGGCCTGCAGGCAGGCGATGATGCAGTTCAGCTTGGAATGGCTGTTGAATTTCGGGTCCTGGCTGTGCGGCAGGCCGCGCACCTGCGGGACGGAGGCCAGCCGCAGCCCCTTGGCCAACGCCTTGGCGGGCACCGAATGCTCGATGATCGCGACGATGGTCGGGCCCCATTTCGACAGGCTGGGGTGCTGGAACGGCTTGGCCTTGCGGCCGCGGGTGACCATCAGCCGGCAATGCGCGTCGCCGGTCATGCCGTTCGCTGCGGCCGTCTCGTCGAGGATCGCGCGGATCTCCTCGCGGGTCTTGCCGATCTCCAGCTTCACCGCCTTGCAGCTGTCGTAGAGCCGGTCCATGTGCGCGTCGAAGAAGGCCCATTCGCCGTCATAGAGGCGCATGCCCTCCCACATGCCGTCGCCGAGCATGAAGCCAGAGTCGTAGACCGAGACCACCGCCTGGTCCTTCGGGACGATCCTGCCATCCACGTAGATCATCAGGCTGTCGTTGCGGTCGTCGGCTTCGGCGGTGTGGGTGGTGGTGTCGTTCATCTCAGGCCTTCAGCGCAAAGGGTTTCAGCGCGTCGTAATGGGGCAGGGCGGCGTCGCAGACCGCCTGCAGGTCCGCGGGCAGCCCGGGCAGCGGACCTTCTGCGCCGGCGAAGCCCGTAGAACGGTGCACCGCGTCGTACCAATGCGGCGCCCAGACGCCGTCATCCGCATGCCCGCCCGCAGGCCAGCTGACCATGCCGGAATCGCGCGGGATCCCCAGGGCATCGCAGAGCGCGTCCATCATGCCCGCCGGGTTGTCGCGGATGTCGTGGGAGTCGATGACCACCGGGGTCTGGCCGGCGGAACGGACCGCCTCGAAGATCTCCGATTGCTGGCGGAAGCCGATATCGTCCAGGACCGGGTTCTCGCGCTTCTTGGCATAGCTGGCCAGCACCCGCGCCGGATGGCGGATCAGGAAGAGATGCGTGACAGAGGCGAACCAGTCCCGCGACACGCCGTCGATCATGTGATGGGTCATGTGCTTCTGGTAGAAGACCGGCTTGCCCGAGGGATGCGGCGCGGCGCAGCGGGCGGCGACCTCGTCCGGGTCGCGCGGCCCGGCGGCGATGATCTCGTTGCCCATCGGGTGATCGAGCCCGGTCATCTCCAGATAGGCGGCATAGAAGGGCTCGTCCCAGACCGCGGCATCGCCGCGCGCGCCGAAGGCGTACATCATCGCGGTCGAGAGGTTCCTGGGACCGGACCAGGCGGCAATGTTGATCGGGGCAGTCATGCGCGGTCTCCGTCGGCAGGCAGTCCGCGCCACCCTACGCCGCGCTGCTGGCGGGGAGAAAGGGCTGCCGCCACGTTCTCCGCGCTTTGTCGCAGCCATCGGGGACGCGGCGGCGCCCTGGCGGAGTGCCCGGCATGCGCGCGGCCGCGATCGCGTGGCCTGGCCGCATGCTGCAGGTCCTGCTGCCTGTCTCCCGCGCCGGGAGGTGCGCGGCTTCGCTCCCGCCCGCAGGGACCATGTCCGCCGGTTTCCGGTCTTTCCGCTGCCGTCCTGCGGCCCGGCTGCGGATGGTTCTGTCCGGGGGCGCCGCTGGGCCGCGTCGCGACCCCGGCCTACCTGATCTGCCGGATCGCCACCGGCCCGGCCGGGCTGTCCTGCCGGGCCGCCGCCGGGGCGGGGGTCAGGAGCTGCGCCGCATCGGCTTCGGCCTTGGCCGGTTTCCAGCTGCTTCCGCTGCCCTCGGTCGGGGCGAAGGCCCAGGCCGCCAGGGGCGTGCCGCCGGACAGCGTGCCTGCATTCCACAGCCGCAGCACGCTGTCCCCCGAGCGCAGCGTCGCGTCCGCGGGCTGGCCGTCGCGGAAGGCAGGCGGTTCGGCCGCCCCGGCAATCGCCCGCCCGGCCAGCTCCGCGCCGATCGCCAGCAGCACCGGGCGCAGTCCCGGCGCAGGGGCGGGGCTCCATCCGAGCGGCGCCAGCCGCGCCGCGATCGCGTCCGCCGGAAGCCCCTCGGTGACCAGCGAGACCGGCGGCAGCTGCTTGCCGTCCAGCCGGTCGACCGCGAGCTCGAAGCTGCCCGAACCGAGCGCCGCGGGCAGGTCGGCGATGGCCGCGGCTGCGGCGGCATTGCGCTCCAGGGGCGCCGGGACGTCATGCACCGCGAACCAGCCGGCGCCGCCGAGGCAGGCCAGAAGGGCCGCGATGCTGGCCACGTGCCGCCAGGCGGGCAGCGGCTTGGGCGTGGTGCGGGGGCGCATCGCCTCGGCGGCCGCCAGGCCGATCACCATCCAGATCGTGCCGACGATCCAGCCGTTCAGCACGTCCGAGAGGTAGTGCTCGGAAAGGTAGATGCGGGTGCTGCCGAGCATCGCCGCCATGCAGGCGCCGGAGACGATCGCCAGGGTGGGTCCGATCAATTTCTCCCGCCACAGCAGCAGTGCGAGGCTCCCGTAGAGCGCGACCGAGATCGCCGCGTGGCCGGAGGGAAAGCTGTTCGAGGTCTCAAGGAAATAGGCAAGCTCCGGGCGGGCGCGGCCGAAGGCGAGCTTCAGGAGTGTCACCGTCACCGCATTGCCCGCTACCGCGATGGCAAGCCCGGCCGCGGCGGAGCGGCGGCCGGCCAGGGCGAAGCCCGCCACGCTGCCGGCCGCGACGAGGGCGGCGACGGGCACATGGCCGAGCTGCGTCGCCCAGGCCGCGAGGCGCAGGCCGCCGGGCGTCCAGTAGGCATGCATCAGGCTGGAGATCCGCTGGTCGAGTTCGGCGGTGCCGGGCACGAAGGCGAGATCCAGCGCGCCGTCGACGAAGACGGCGGCGAGATAGATCACCAGCACGGCCGCCGCGGTCGCGAGCAGCCCGCCGGGGCTGCCCGGGGCGAGGCGCCGCGACAGGAAGGCGGCCGTGCGCGGATGGCGCTCCGCCTGGCGGCGCAGCGGCGGCCAGGCGGCGATCTTCGCGCCTGCATTCGACATCGCCGCGTGCAGCGCCGGACCGCCCTTCGCGACCTGCCGCACCGCCAGCCAGACGAGGAGGGTGGCCAGCGCCAGGATCGCCAGCGGCATGGCCGCGCGGGGCAGGTAGGGCGCGACCCGCGCGAGGATGTCGCCGGCCAGATAGCCGAAGCCGACATGGGCCAGCGCGTAGATCGCCGCGCTGGCGGCGTTCCACAGCGAGAAGCGCCGCCGCTCCATGCCCGACAGCGCGGCGGCCAGCGGCGCGAGGCTGGCGACCGGGCCCAGGAACCGCCCCGCGATCAGGGCCAGCGGCCCGTAGCGGTCCACAAGGCCGGAGGCGCGGCGGAAGGCGGCGCTGTCCTTCAGCCCGGTCCGCGCCCCGAGCCAGCGTCCCGACAGGAAGCTCGCCTCGCCGCCCAGCAGTGCGCCGATGCCGACGAACCAGGCAAGATCGAGGAAGCCGAGATTGCCGAGCCGCACCAGCGCCCCGCCGGCATCGACCACCAGCGTGCCCGGGGTGACCAGGCCCGTGACCCACCAGCCCTCGAGGAAAGCGGCGGCGCCGGTGATCCAGTAGGCCCAGATTCCGAGCGATTCGAGGGCGGGGAGGATATGGAGGTGGAATGCGGACATGGCGACCATGACTTAGCCGGTTCGCGCCGCTTGTGAAGCCGTTCCGCGCGCGGCTTCGCTCACTTTGTCGAAAATCCGTTTACACGCGAAGCGGCGGTGAATACCAATTCTGCAACCCAAGGGTGTTTCGGACGGATTCATGAGGGATTTCCGCATCGGGCTGTCCGCGCTCGCATTTCTGGCGGCAGGTGCCGCCGCGGCCGGACCGGCTTCGGATTTCGAGGCGGCCTTCCGCGACATGTATGCCAGCTACCGGACGGCGCTGTTCCGCACGAATTCCGGCCAGCAGGAGGAAGCCGCGGCGGCGATGGCGTCGCTGTCCGAACAGCTGTCGGTCCTGGCCGTCACCTACGGACCGGCCCCGCCGCCGCAATACGAGACCGATCCGCTCTGGGGCGCGACGATGGCGGATGCCGCCACATTGGTCGGCGCGGCCGGGCAGCAGGTCCGGACCGGCGACCTGGCGGCGGCGCATGCGACGCTGGAAGGGGTTCGGGACCTGTTCGGCGAGCTGCATGCCCGCAACGGGATCGAGACCTTTTCGGACCGGATGAACGCCTATCACGCGGTGATGGAGCGGTTCCTGGCCATGGATCTTTCCCCGGATCATGGCGCCGGATGCAGCGAGCTGCACGAGCAGGCGGGCGTGCTGTCCTACCTGGCGCAGGCCGTCGTCACGGCGCCCCCGCCGGAAGCGGCGGGCAGTGACGCCTATGCGGCGCTCGCAGCGGAGTTCGAGGCATCGGTGGCCGCGCTCCTGGCCGCCGTGCGCTCGGGCGAGGAAATGCGGATCGCCGAGGCGGCGCGCGGGCTGAAGCCGCCCTATTCCAGATTGTTCCTGAAATTCGGCTGAGCCGGCGGGGCAGGGCTCAGGCCGGGGCCTCCGCCATGTCTGCACGGTATCCCAGCCCTTCCGAGGCTTCGCGGGTGATGTCCAGCAGCATCGAGACGTAGTCGGGCTTCCGCGCCTCGTCGAAGCGGAAGAGCGGGAAGGCCAGCGACACGGCGGCGACCGAGCGGCCGCGATGGTCGAGGATCGGCGCGGCCATGCAGCGGACGCCTGCCTCGGCCTCCTCGATCTCCTCGGCATAGCCCTGCGCGCGGATCAGCGGCAGCTGCGCGCGCAGCGTGGCGGCATCGGTGATGGTGCGCGGCGCGCGCGGCGCGAACTCCATCCGCGCCAGGCGGTCCTCGATCTCCACCGGGTCGCGCCAGGCAAGCAGCGCCTTGCCCAGCGAGGTGCAGTAGAGCGGATTGCGCATGCCCAGCGGCGCCTGCATCGACAGGGCATAGGCGGAATCGTAGGTGTGGATATAGGCGACGCGCTGGTCGCGGCTGTCCATCACGCCCAGGTTGACCGACTCGCCGAAGGCCCGGCTCAGCCGTCCCATGCCGCGGTCCGCCACGGTCATCAGCGCTTCCTGGCCCTTCAGCGTCCGCGCGCCGAGCCCGAACAGCTTCAGCGTCAGGCCGTAGCGCTCGGTGTCCGCTTCCTGGTCGACATAGCCGAGATCGACCATGGTCTGCAGCAGCCGGTGCGCCGTGGATTTCGACGTCATGGCGACCTGCGCGATGTCGGCGAGGCCGGACGGGCCCCTTTCCGCAAGGGTTTCCAGCACCGCGAAGACCTTCATCACGGCGGCGACATTCTCGGTTTTCGGCGGGCGTCCGGCGGCCATAGCTGTCCCGATATTTGTGAAATCGTGTTCCGAATTTCTTGCAGAGTTTTCCCGCCATGTCCAGCCTGCCGCGATAACTTGCGGTATCTGTTGGGAAATGGCCGAACTGGTCAGGAAAAGAATCCAGTTGCATCCGCAAGCGGATTATGGTTCCTTGATTTTCGAAACGCCGTTCCGAAAAAATTCGGCGCACCGGAGGAGACCTAGATGACCATGCACCCGCTGCTGATGCAGAAGACCCGCCGCCACAGCCGCGAGGAGGTCGCGGGGCTGATCGGACGGCTGACCGACAACCTGGTCAATATCGAGGACACGACCGGCGAATTCCTGCTGCGGCTGGAAGACGGCCGGGTGATCGACACCAAGGGCTGGGCCGGCTGGGAATGGACCCACGGCGTCGGGCTCTACGGGCTCTACAAGTTCTGGGAGCAGACCGGCGACGTGAAGACGATGCAGATCATCCGCGACTGGTTCGATGCCCGGCTGGCCGAGGGCACGCCGACCAAGAACATCAACACCGTCGCGCCCTTCCTGACGCTGGCCAATCTCTACGAGCGCGACCGCAACCCGGCCTGGGTGCCCTATCTGGAAACCTGGGCGGACTGGGTGATGTACGAGATGCCCCGCACCGAGGAGGGCGGGCTGCAGCACATCGTCTACAACGACGTCAATCACCAGGAGATGTGGGACGACACGCTGATGATGTCGGTCCTGCCGCTGGCGCGGATCGGCCAGGTGCTGGACCGCCCGGAATACATCGAGGAAGCCAAGTACCAGTTCCTGATCCACACCCAGTATCTCGCCGACCGCAGGACGGGGATGTGGTTCCATGGCTGGACCTTCGAGGAGCGGCACAATTTTGCCGAAGCGCTCTGGGCGCGGGGCAACAGCTGGGTGACCATCGCAATCCCGGAATTCATCGAGATGGCCGGGCTGCCCGAAGGGAATCCCGTTCGCAAGCACCTCTTGTCGACGCTGGAGCGGCAGGCGCGCTTCCTGAAGCAGACGCAGGACCGTTCGGGCCTGTGGCACACGCTGGTCGACGATCCGGACAGCTACCTGGAGGCCTCGGCCACTGCCGGTTTCGCCTATGGCCTGATGAAGGCGGTCCGGAAACGCTACCTGCCGCCCGAATACTTGCCCGTGGCCGAGCGCGCCATGGAGGGCGTCATCGCCAATATCGACGCCGATGGCGAGCTGAAGCAGGTCAGCTTCGGAACCGCGATGGGCGAGGACCTGCAATTCTACCGCGACATCGCCCTGACCTCGATGCCCTACGGCCAGGCCATGGCGATCCTCGCCCTGTCGGAATACCTGCGCAGCTACATCTGAGCCCGCGCAGCCTGAAAACAAAAATCTGGGAGGAGATTCAATGACCAGGACCATTCTGGGCATCGCTGCCCTCATGGCATCGACCGCCATCGCGCAGGCGGAGACGCTGCGCTTTGCCTACGCCTCGAACGCGACCCCGACCGTCGAGGCGATGGAGAAATTCGCCGGGCTGGTCGAGGAGAAGACCGGCGGCGACGTCACCGTGCAGTTCTTCCCCGACAGCCAGCTGGGCGGCGAACGCGAACTGGTGGAGATGGTGAAGGGCGGCCTCCTCGACATGACCAAGGTCTCGGGCGGGCTGATGGAAAGCTTCGCACCGATCTACGGCGTGTTCTCCATGCCCTACCTGTTCGACGGCGAGGACCATTTCTACCGCGCCATGGACAGCGCCGACGTGATGGAGCCGGTCTACCAGGCGACGGCGGACCAGGGCTTCGTCGGGCTGACCTACTACAATTCCGGCGCGCGCAGCTTCTACCTGAAAGACGGGCCGGTGAAGACCGTCGCGGACCTCGAAGGCAAGAAGATCCGCGTGATGCAGAGCCCGACCTCGATCAAGATGGTGCAGATGCTCGGCGCCGCGCCGATCGCGATGGGGCAGGCCGAGGTCTATACCTCGATCCAGCAGGACGTCCTGGACGGTGCCGAGAACAACGAATACGCGCTGACCATCGCCCGGCACGGCGAGGTGGCGAAGTACTACACCTATGACCAGCACAGCCGCATCCCGGACATCGTGCTGATCTCCAACGCCGCGCTGGACCGGCTGTCGGACGGGGACCGAGCCGCGGTGATCGAGGCCGCGAAGGAGTCGACCGAGTACCACAAGCAGGTCTGGGCCGAGGCGATCGCCGCCGAGAAGACCAAGGCCGAGGAAATGGGCGTCGAGTTCTTCGACACCGACGTGGCCCAGTTCCAGCAGGCCGTCGCGCCGATGTACGAGGAACTGAAGGCGGAACCGGCGAAATACGCGCTCTTCGAGGCGATCCGCGCCGAGGCCGACGACTGATGCGCCGCCTCCGCCGCCTCGTCGACCGGGTCACGGGCACCGCCTGCTGCCTTCTCCTGGCGGCGATGGTGGCGGTTCTGGCCTGGCAGGTGTTCAGCCGATACGCGCTGAACGATCCCTCGACCTTCTCCGAGGAGGTCCTGCGCTTCGGCCTCGTCTGGCTGTCCCTGCTGGGGGCGGCCTATTCCACCGGCCGCGGCACGCACATGGCGGTGACGCTGCTGCGCGACTTCGCGTCCGGCCCGCTGCAGCGGCTGCTCGACATGCTGGTCCCCGTCGGTTTCCTGGTTTTCGGCACCGTGGTCATGGGGATGGGCGGGCTGCGCGCGATGCAGATCGCCTCCGGCCAGACCACCGCCGTGCTGCAATTGCCGATGGCGGCGATCTATGCCGCGCTTCCGGTCTCGGGGCTGCTGATCTCGCTCTACGCCGTTCTCAACCTTGCCGACCTCCTCTGCCAGCGCCGCGAACGCCCGGGCGAGGTGGAGGCGGCGCTGAACTGGGGGGACTGATCCATGGCCGGTACCGCAAGCCTGATCCTGCTTTCCGTCTTCGCGGGTCTGACCGCTCTCGGCCTGCCCTTGGCGCTGGCGCTGACTGCCGCGGCACTTGCCGCCGTCTCGATGGTGGCGCCGCTCGACATGGCGCTGTTCACCAGCGTTCAGAAGATGTTCGCCGCGCTCGACAGCTTCTCGCTGCTGGCCGTGCCGTTCTTCATCCTTTCGGGGGTGATGATGAATTCGGGCGGCATCGCGCTCAGGCTGGTGAATTTCGCCAAGCTGCTGGCCGGGCGGATCCCCGGGTCGCTGGCGCAGACCAACATCGCGGGCAACATGCTCTTCGGCTGCATCTCCGGCTCGGCCATCGCCGCATCGACCTCGATCGGAGGGGTCATGGTGCCGATGCAGAAGCAGGAGGGCTATGACCCGGGCTTCGCCGCCGCAGTCAACATCGCCTCGGCGCCCACCGGCATGCTGATCCCGCCGACCACGGCCTTCATCATCTATTCGCTGGTCTCGGGCGGCACCTCGGTTGCCGCGCTGTTTCTCGGCGGGGCGGTGGCGGGGATGCTCTGGGGGCTGATGATCATGGGCATCGCCAGCCTCTACGCCTGGAGGCGCGGCTATCCGACCACGCCCTGGGCGGGCGGGCGCGCCGCGGCGAAGATCACCGCCGAGGCGATCCCCAGCCTCCTGATGATCGTCATCGTCATCGGCGGCATCATCTTCGGCATTTTCACCGCGGTGGAGGCGTCGGGCATCGCCGTGATCTACACGATGCTGCTGACCTTCGTGATCCACCGCACCCGGCCCGTGTCTGCCTTCCCGGAATTCCTGCTGGAGACCGCGCAGATCACCGGCACGATCATGCTCCTTCTCGCGGCCTCGGCGACGCTCAGCTTCGCCATGGCTCTGACCGGCATTCCGGCGGCGATCTCTGCGCTGATCCTCGGCGTCTCGGAGAACCCGATCGTGATCCTGCTGATCATCAACCTGGTGCTGCTGGTCATCGGCTGCTTCATGGACATGGGGCCGGCGATCCTGATCTTCACCCCGATCCTGCTGCCGATCGCCCAGAAGGTCGGCGTCGATCCGGTGCAGTTCGGCATCATCATGGTGTTCAACCTGGCCATCGGCACGATCACCCCGCCGGTCGGCACCGGGCTCTTCGTCGGGGCGAGCGTCGCCAAGGTGAAGGTGGAGCAGGCGATCCGCGGGCTCGCGCCCTTCTACGCGGCGCTCTTCGTGCTGCTGTTCCTCGTCACTTACGTGCCGTCGCTGACCATGTCCCTGCCGCGCGCCTTCGGCTTCTGAAGCCAGCGGGCGCCCGGAAAAGGACCGCGCCGGCCCCGGGCCGGCGCGGTCTTTGCAAGCAAGGGACGGGCGGATGCGCCGCGGCGGCTCAGGCGGAGCCGCGGCGGATCACCTCGAAGCCGATATCGGTGACCCGCTCGGGATCCTCCTCGCCGCGGAAGCGTGTCAGCATCGCGCGGGCGGCGGCCCGGCCGAGGCGGTCGCGGTCGACGCGCACCGTGGTCAGGGCCGGGTCGGTGAAGGCGGCGTAATCCTGGTCGCCGAAGCCGATCACCGCGATGTCCTCGGGAACGCGCAGCCCGCGCACCCGAGCCTCGGTCAGGATGCCATGCGCCGACTGGTCGGAGCTGCATTGTATCACCCCGCCGCGGAAGCCGTGGTCGTCGATCAGCCTGGCCAGCGCGGCGCGGCCGCTCTGCAGCGAGGCGGGCCCTGCCTCGCCGGTGATGCCGGGAATTTCCGCGCCGCCTGCCAGTTCGGCAAAGCGGTTGGCGAAACCGTCCCGGCGGCGCAGCGCGCGTTCGTCCCCGGCCGAGACGGTCGCAGCGCGGCGGTAGCCCCAGCCGTGCGCCATTTCGGCGGTGCGCCACCCGGTCTCGGTATGGGAGAAGCCGACGCAGCAATCGACCGGGCTTTCGGTGATGTCCCAGAACTCGACCACCGGGATCCCGGCGCCGAGCAGCATCTTCCGCGCCGCGGCGCTGTGATGGATGCCGGTCAGCAGGATGCCGTCGGGACGGCGGGAGAGATGGGTGAAGATCAGCGCTTCCTCGGTCTCGGGCAGGAAGCCGGTTTCCGAGACCATCAGCTGGTAGCCCTCGGCGCGCATGATCTCGGAAAATCCGTGCAGCAGGCTGGAATAGACGACATTGGTGATCGAGGGCACCAGCGCGGTGATCAGGCAGCTCTTGCGCGAGGCGAGCGCGCCCGCCAGCGCGTTCGGCACGAAGCCGGTGATGCGGATGGCCTCCTGGATCCGCTCCATCGTCGCGGCGGAGACCTTCTCGGGATTGGACAGCGCGCGCGAGACGGTGACCTGGCTGACCCCGGCCAGCTTGCCGATCGTCGCCATGGTGACGGGGCCGCCCTCGGGGGGGACGCGTCCGCGCCGTGTCTTCCTGATGCTGTCCGGTTCCTTCATGATGCGCCATATTCCAGAGGCGGCGCGGCGGCCGCAAGGGGAGCCGCTGCCGCGGCTCCCGGGACTTTGGTTCTACTTCTTCTTGGTCTGCAGGTAGGCGGAGCCGCCGACCGAGAGCGCGATCAGCACCCACAGGAAGACCGCGATCCAGCTCTTGGTGAAGAAGATCGTCAGGTCGCCGAAGCTTTCCAGCGTCTTGACGAAATACACCTCTGCCGACGGACCCAGGATGAAGCCGATGATGAAGGGCGCGACCTCCAGCCGGATCTTGGTCATCACCCAGCCGAAGATGCCGAAGATCAGCAGCGTCCAGACATCGAACATGATGCCGTAGTTGATCGTGTAGGCACCGATCACGCACATCATCAGGATGACCGGGAAGAGGATGTATTTCGGGATGGTCACCACCATCGCGAAGTAGCGGATGGCGTAGTACATCATCACGAACATCGCGAGGTTGGCGATCAGCATCGCGAAGATCATCGCGTCCCAGGTCACCGGGTTGTTGCCGATGAAGAGCGGGCCGACCTGCACGCCCTGCAGCGTGAAGGCGCCGATCAGCAGCGCGGTGGTCGAGTCGCCGGGGATGCCGAGCGACAGGAGCGGCACCAGCGCGCCCCCCGTCAGGCCGTTGTTGCCGGCTTCCGAGGCCATGACGCCCGCAGGCTCGCCCTTGCCGAATTTCTCCGGGTTCTTGGAGAAGGTCTTGGCGTTCGAGTAGCTCAGGATCGAGGCCGCCGAGCCGCCGACTCCGGGCAGGATGCCGACGAAGGTGCCGATGCAGCTGGAGCGGATCAGGTTGATCCACTGGCCCTTGAAGATTGACAGCGAGAATTTCTCGTGCTGGCCGATCTTCACGTCCTTCTGGCTCATCCCGGCCTTCATGCCGGTCTCTGCCTCGTCGAGGATGGCGGCAAGGCCGAAGAGGCCGATCAGCACGGGCAGGAGCGAGAAGCCCTGCTCCAGCCAGTATTCGGTGCCCGGCGGAATCAGCCGCCACTCGCCGTTGCCGCCCTTGGTGACGTCATAGGTGCCGATCAGCGAGATGAAGATCCCCAGGAAGCCCGAGAAGATGCCCAGCAGCAGGTCGGAGCTGAGCGCCGCCATAACCGACAGGGCGAAGAGGATGATCAGGAATTTCTCCACATAGGAGAACTTGATCGCGAAATCCGCCAGCGTCGGCGCGAAGAGGTCGAGGATCAGGAGCGACACGAGCCCGCCGACCAGCGAGGCGAAGATGCCGATCCTCAGCGCCTTTTCGCCATGGCCCGCCTTGGCCATCGGATAGCCGTCGAGCGTCGTGGTGATCGAGGAGGGCGTGCCGGGGATGCCCAGCAGGATCGCCGGGACGAGACCGCCCGAGATGCCGCCGACATAGAGCCCGAGCAGCAGCGCCAGGCCGTTGTCGAGGCCGAGCGAATAGGTGACCGGCAGGCAGACGGCGACGGCCATGGTGGCGGTCATGCCGGGAATGGCGCCGAAGATGATGCCCACCAGCGTGCCGCCGACGGTCAGCAGCACGAAAAGCGGCGAGATGAAGGAGAGAATGTCCATGAGCGGGGGATCCGGATCAGGGCAGGGTCAGGAAGAACAGGTCGGTGAACAGCCACCAGACCAGCGTCGGCGCGGCCACGGCCACGATCATGAGCGGGATGGCCTTCTTTGCCGTGCGGTCGCGCATGAAGAGCAGGCCGGAGGCCGCGACCAGCGGGATCGAGCACAGCAGGAACCCCATGCCGGTATTGGGCCAGATGTCGCCCACCGGCACCATGGCGGAGAAGTAGATCACGGTGAGGGCCAGCGTGCCGAAGAAGCGCGTCTTGTCCATCTCGCCGAGGATCTTGCGCCAATGCGTGCCGGATGCGGCCAGCTGCCTGCGGTCGCGGATCACGATGGCGAGGCCGAGAAGCCCCAGGATGCAGCCGATCAGCGTGGGGAAGATCAGGTGCGAGGTATCGAAATTGATGGTCACATGGGTCAGGTTGCCCATCGCGGTCTCCCTTCGGTCCGGAACTTGGCAGGGCAGGGGACGGGGCGGCGCGCGGCGGCGCGGCCCGGAACGTCGGCACGGCAAAAGGGTCCCCGCCCGCAAGGGGCAGGGACCGGAGGGCCGGGGAGGATCAGCCCGAGATGTCGGAGATGACCTTCTTGTAGATCTCGCGCTTCTTCTCCAGATGCTCGCGCGCCTCTGCCGAGGGGCGGAAGTTCGGCGTGAAGAACGCGGCGGTTTCCTTCTTCTGGATCTCGCCCTCTTCATAGATCTCGGCCAGCGCCTGGTCGATCGTGTCGATCATCGCCGGATCCATGTCCTTGTTGAAGATCAGGAAGAATTCCTTGTCGAAGGTGAAGTCCTGGGTGCCGTCCAGGGTGACGGAGGTCTTCGGGCTGGCATAGTCCAGCATGTCGTCGCGGGTGAGCTTGCCCATGCCGGCCTCGGGCGCCTCGGCCAGGGTTTCCGGCGAAGCGGTGATCCAGACGAAGCGCATCGCCTTCTGGTCGTCGCCGTCGAGCTGGGTGAACTGCTCGTTGGCCTGGATGGAGCCGTTGATCACGTCGGCCAGCCCGTCCCACATCGCCTGGTTCTTGTCGGACTGCGACCCGGTATTGACCGGAACGATGTTCTCTTCCGACCCCGGCGCGCGGACCTTGGCGGCGTTCTTCATGGCGGAGAAGCCGATTTCCGAGACGCCGCCCGGCTGGATGGCGACACGGACGCGCTCGCCGTTGGCGGCGGCGGTCAGGATGTCCTCCATCGACTGGTAGGGCGAGTTCGCGCCGACCAGGTAGGCATTGCCCGGATTGTTGGCGATGGTCGCGCCGACGGTGTATTCCTCGAAGGGATTGACGAAGCCCTTGCCGCCGTAGAGTTCGGCCAGGTAGGCGAAATCGTGGAACAGCATGATGGTGGTGCCGCGCTTGTCGCGCTCCAGCGCCTTCAGGCCGTTCACCGCGCCGACGGCGTCGACCTTGATGTTCACGCCCAGCTTGTCGGACAGCGCGTCGGCGACGATCGAAGCCGCCTGGTAGGTGTCGCCGCCGGTCGAGGTCGAGCCGATCACCATGCGGATGTTCTTGGGCAGATCCGCGGCGGAGGCCGCGAAGGGCTGCGCCAGAATCGCCGTGGCGGACGCCGCGGCAAGCAGGGTTCTGCGGGTGAAAGTCATGTCTTTTCCTCCCTTTGGCCACGCATCGCGGCCGGTTGTCCCGAGAAAGCGAAGCGGCCCCTCACCGCTTCTTGCTGCACTATGAAAGCGCATACACAGTTCAACACCACATCGGGCCTCCCACTGTCAAGCTTTGAATTGATCCAGTAAAAATATCAGTGAAATTCGGGAAAGCCCATTGACGGGACAAAATGTAAGCGCATACATCATCGCAAAGACGATTGCGCCTAGGGAGGGTGATCCATGAAAGATGTGGACCGCAAGGACGCGGACAGCCTGCGTTCGGCACGCTGGTTCGCGCCGGATGATCTGCGCAGCTTCGGCCACCGGTCGCGGCTGATGCAGCTCGGCTATTCGGAGGCGGATTTCAAAGGCAAGCCGCTGATCGGCATCCTGAACACCTGGTCGGAGATCAACTCCTGCCACAGCCATTTCCGCGAGCGCGCCCAGGACGTGAAGCGCGGCGTCTTCCAGGCCGGCGGCTTCGCCGTGGAGATGCCGTCGCTGTCGGTGGACGAGAGCTTCACCAAGCCGACCTCGATGATCTACCGCAACATGCTGGCCATGGAATGCGAGGAGATGATCCGCTCGCACCCGTTCGACGGCGTGGTGCTGATGGGCGGCTGCGACAAGACCACCCCCGGGCTCGTGATGGGCGCGATCTCGGCGGGCATTCCGTTCATCTACCTGCCGGCCGGTCCGATGCTGGCGGGGAACTACGCGGGCAACCGGCTGGGTTCGGGCTCGGATGCCTGGAAGTACTGGGACGAGCGCCGCGCAGGCAACATCACCGACGAGGAATGGGTCGGCATCCAGGGCGGCATCGCGCGCTCGGCGGGCGTCTGCATGACCATGGGCACGGCCTCGACCATGACCGCGATCACCGACGCGATGGGCCTGACGCTGACCGGCGCCTCCTCGATCCCGGCGGTGGATTCGGGCCACCAGCGCATGAGCGCGGATTGCGGCCGCCGCATCGTCGACATGGTCTGGGAAGACCTGACCCCCGACCGGATCATCACCGAATCCGCGGTCAAGAACGCCGCCATCGTGGCGATGGCGACCGGCTGTTCGACCAATGCCGTCGTCCACCTGATCGCCATGGCGCGCCGCGCGGGGGTCAACCTGACGCTGGACGATCTCGACGCCCTGGGCCGCACCACGCCGCTGGTCGCCAATGTCCGTCCCTCGGGCAAGGGCTACCTGATGGAGGATTTCTACTTCGCCGGCGGCCTGCGCGCGCTGATGAAGGAGATCGAGGAGCGTCTCGACACGACCTGCATGACGGTCAGCGGCAAGACGCTGGGCGAGGGCATCGCCGATGCGAAAGTCCACAACGACGACGTGATCCGGCCGCTGTCGAACCCGGTCTATCACGAGGGTTCGCTCGCGGTGCTCCGCGGCAATCTCTGCCCCGACGGCGCGGTGATCAAGCCCGCCGCCTGCGATCCGAAATACCATGTCCATGAAGGCCCGGCGCTGGTCTTCGACAGCTATCCGGAGATGAAGAAGGCGGTGGACGACGAGGATCTCGACGTCACGCCGGATCACGTGATGATCCTGCGCAATGCCGGGCCGCTGGGCGGTCCGGGCTTCCCCGAATGGGGCATGCTGCCGATCCCGAAGGCGCTGATCAAGCAGGGCCACCGCGACATGCTGCGGATTTCCGATGCGCGCATGTCCGGCACCTCCTACGGCGCCTGCGTGCTGCATGTCGCCCCGGAAAGCTTCGTCGGCGGGCCGCTGGCGCTGGTGAAGACCGGGGACATCGTTCGGCTCGACCTGCCGAACCGGACGCTCGACATGCTGGTCCCCGAAGAGGAGATCGCCGCGCGCAAGGCCGCCTGGCAGCCGCCCGAGCCGAAATACGAGCGCGGCTGGGGCTGGATGTTCTCCAAGCACGTCACCCAGGCCGACAAGGGCTGCGACTTCGACTACCTGCAAACCGATTTCGGCCGCGTCGCGGGCGAGCCCGACATCTTCTGAGGAGGCCAGCATGGCATTCGATCTCGACAAGGCGCTCACCGGCATCTCCGGCATCCTCGTCACGCCCTATGACGGGGCGGGCGACATCGCCCCGGCGAAACTCGCGCCGATCATCGACCGCGCGCTGGAGGCCGGGGTGCATATCCCGGTCGTCAACGGCAATACCGGCGAGTTCTATGCGCTGACCACAGACGAGGCCTGCACCATGGTCGCCGAGGTCTGCCGCATGGTCGACGGCCGCGCGCCGGTCCTTGCCGGCGTGGGCCGCGGCATCCGCGACGCCTGCCGCTTGGCGAAGGCCTCTGCCGATGCGGGCGCCTCGGCGCTCATGATCCACCAGCCGCCGGATCCCTTCGTCTCCCCGCGCGGCACGGTCGACTACGTAAAGGCGGTGCACGAGGCCTCCGGCGGGCTGCCGATGATGCTCTACCTGCGCAACGACGCGATCGGCACCAAGAACATCAAGGCGCTCTGCGACCTGCCCGGCGTCAAGGGCGTGAAATGGGCGACGCCCAACCCGCTGAAGCTGGCCGATGCCATCGCCGCCTGCGATCCCTCGATCGTCTGGGTCGGCGGTCTGGCCGAGGTCTGGGCGCCGCCGCTCTATGCCGTCGGCGCGCGCGGCTTCACCTCCGGGCTGATCAACGTCTGGCCGGAGCGGTCGGTGGCGATCCACAAGGCGCTGGACGCGGGCGACTATGTCACCGCGAACAAGCTGATCGACGAGATGAAGCCTTTCGAGGACATCCGCGCCGAAGAGCTGAACGGCACCAACGTCACTGGCGTGAAGGCCGCGCTGGCCGCCACCGGCTTCGATTGCGGCGCGACCCGTCCGCCCTCCGCCTGGCCGCTGACCGCGACCCAGCAGGAGACGCTGGAGGCCTTCCTCGCCAAGGTCGGCCTGAAGTGAGCGCGCCCTCGATCATCGTCACCGGCGCCTCCTCCGGGATTGGCCGCGCCACCGCGCGCGCCTTCCTCGGGGCGGGCTGGCGGGTCGGCCTGATCGGCCGCCGCGCGGAAGCGCTGGAAGAGACCGCCGCAGGTAATCCGGCGGCGCTGCCGCTGCCCTGCGACGTGACCGACCCGCAGGCCGTGGACGCGGCCTTCGACACGGCGATGTCGGACTGGGGGCGGATCGACGCGCTCTTCAACAATGCCGGACAGTCGCTGAAATCGGTGCTGATCGACGACATGACCGTCGAGGACTGGCGGCGCATCACCTCGGTGAATGTCGACGGCATGTTCTACTGCGCCCGCGCCGCCTTCGCTCGGATGCGGAAGCAGGCACCGCAGGGCGGGCGGATCATCAATAACGGCTCGATCTCGGCCCATGCGCCGCGGCCCGGCTCCATCGCCTATACCGCATCGAAGCACGCGGTGACGGGGATGACCAAGACGCTTTCGCTGGACGGGCGCCTCTTCGACATTTCCTGCGGCCAGATCGACATCGGCAACGCCACGACCGAGATGGCGGCGGGGCAGGCCAAGGGCGTGCCGCAGGCGGATGGTTCCATCAGGGCGGAACCGATGATGGATGTCGATCACGTCGCGCAGGCGGTGCTGCAGATGGCCACGCTGCCGCCCGAGACCAACATCCAGTTCCTGACAATCATGGCGACCAAGATGCCATTCGTCGGGCGCGGCTGAGCCGCGCCTGCATCCGAAATCCAGGGAAGACCGGGCGCCGACCGCGCCCCTCAAGAGGAGATCCCGAGATGCTCGACACCCCGAAATTCATCCCCCACGGCAAGCACCTCGTTGCAGGCGAATGGATCGCCGGCGAGACGACCTTCGCCTCCGAGCCCGCCCACGGGCCCGCGCATGACTTCTCCGTCGGCACCGTCGAGCTGGTGAACCGCGCCTGCGAGGCCGCCGAGGATGCGTTCTGGACCTACGGCTACACCTCCCGC
>NZ_JAATVU010000091.1 GCF_013184745.1 Mangrovicoccus sp. HB161399 | reverse complement strand
GAACTCCGGCAGATGCGCGCGGATCGCGTTCGCCGTCCGTGTCCGCTGGCGAACCGGGACATCCCGCGCCGCATGATCCGGGCCCGCCGCCTGCCTGCCGGCCGCGGTCGCCTTCCCCCGCCTTGCATGCGGCTGCGCATGGGCCGGCGGCATCAGCCGCACCTCGCGGCCGCGCCCGGCCGGGTCCCGCGCCCGGCGATGTGCGGACGGACGGGCCTCCATTCCGGCCATGCACGGCTCGGGCCGCCCGGAGAACCCGGGCACCTGCGACCGGCGCAACCGGCGGCGGAGGGCGGCCCGCCGGTCCGCAGCGGCGCCGCGAACCTGGAACGCGCCCTTGGCCGGATCGAGGCCGATGGCGACAGGCTGCTCCATGGATGGCTCCTCTCGGCGGAAGGCTCCGCAGCTCCCGCCCCGGCACATCGCGATGCCGCTGGAAGGGCCATCCACACCGTCAATGGCGCAAGCTGCTCATTCCTGCACCGCTTCAAGGCCCTCGGCAGCCCGGTTGCCTTAGCACAGGGATTAGTGTGCCCGGGGAAAGGGGGATTGCGCTCGCCAGCTGATTTATCCAACAGCGCCCTGCGGCCGTCTTCCCGCAAACCCGTTCGAGCGGCGGTCTTCGCCGGACGTCCCGCCTCGTTTGCGCCCTGCCCCGGCGCGGCGGGACGCTGCGGCAGAGCGGCCGGAAACGGTGCAGGATCCGGGCGCCGGCGCTTGCTGCCATCCATACGGATCGCTCTGGGGCCAACAAGGCCCATGCTTTGCCGCTGGCGGCCTCGGTTGCATTGGGTGCGACGCCTCGCTGATCTCCGGTTCTGCTGACGGGCAGTGGCCGTCACGGGGGCGCAATTGCACTTGCTGGGCCGGTTGGCTGCCATCCGGCAGGACGGCGGAACCGCCTGTGCGGAGCCTGGCCATGCCCGGTGCCCCTCTGCGGGCGCCACGGGCGTGGACGGCGCGGCGCCCACGCCAAGGTATGCGGCCGGCCAGTCTGCTCTCAGGCAAATCCGGAAGGGTGGCAGCTCCCTCGCAGAGACTGGATCGGTCGGCAGGATGTCCGGTGAAACCAATGACCATGGGCAGGTCTCGATGTCCGGCGGGATTTCGGCGTCTCCGGATAGGCAGCCCAACCGCCCGTTCCGCTGGCTGGACTGCGCCTTTTCGTCCTTCAGCTGCGGAACAGGGCCGAGAGGGCATGCCGGCGTGCCGGGACCGGCCGGCTCCCCGTTTTCGACGGGGCCAAGGGCGGCCACCGCATGGAACCGGTGTTCTTCCGGCGGTCCGGTCCCCTGCCCGCCCCGGCCTCAGCTGGGACCCGTCCGCGGTCCGCCCCGCGGCACGATCCGCAGCGCCCTGAGCGCATTGAGGATCACCGCGACGTCAATTGCCTCCTGCAGCAGAGCGCCCTCGACCGGGGTGAGATGGCCGAAAGCCGCCGCGGCCATGCCCGCCACCGACAGGCCGATCCCGGCGACCACGCTCTGCAGCGCGATCCCGCGGGCCCGCCGCGCGATCTCGATCCCGTCGCCCAGCCGGTCGATCCGGTCGACGAGCAGCACCACGTCCGCCGCCTCGGCCGAGGCCGCCGCCCCGCGCGCGCCCATCGCCACGCCGACATCCGCCGCCGCCAGCGCAGGCGCGTCATTGACCCCGTCGCCGACCATCATCACCGGCCCGCTGCCGCGCTCGGTCAGCACGAGAAGAACCTTCTGGTCCGGCGTCAGCCCGGCCCTGAGCCCGTCGAGCCCGAGCCCCTCCGTGACGTGCTCGGCCACCTCGCGGCGGTCGCCGGTCGCCAGCAGGATGCGCTCCACCCCTTCGGCGCGCAGCCGTGCCAGAATCTCCGCCGCGCCCTCGCGCAGCGGATCGGCCATCACCAGATGCCCCGCCATGTGGCCGTCGACCGCCACCGCGACCAGCACCGACCCGGCCTCCAGCCCCGGCGGCGTGCCGCTGTGCCGTCCGACGCGGCGCGCCACGAACTCGTCGCCGCCGACGAAGACCCGGTGGCCGCCGACGCTGCCGACCACGCCCTCGCCCGGGATCTCGGCCACTTCCGAGGGCACCGGCAGCGACAGGCCGCGCGCCTTCGCCGCCGCCACCATCGCCTGGGCCACCGGATGCTTCGAGGCCTGGTCGAGCGCGGCGGCCAGCCGCAGGACCTCGTCCCCGGCAAGGCCGTCCTCGCTGTCGATGGCGACGATCTGCGGGCGGCCGTCGGTCAGCGTGCCGGTCTTGTCGAGCACCAGCGTGCGGATCCGCGCCATCGCCTCCAAGGGCCGCGCGCCCTTGATCAGCACGCCCTCGCGCGCCGCCCGCGACAGGCCGGCGACCAGCGCCACCGGCACGGCCAGGATCAGCGGACAGGGCGTCGCCACCACCAGCACCGCCACCGCGCGGATCGGATCGCCGGCCAGTCCCCAGGCCGCCCCGGCGATCGCCAGCGTCGCCGCGAGGAAGCCCAGCGACCAGCGGTCCGCCAGCCGCGACATCGGCGCCTTGGAGCGCTGCGCCTCCTCCACCAGCCGGACGATCCCGGCATAGGTGCTGGCCCTGGCCGGGCGCGCCGCCTCCAGATCGAAGGCCTCGCCGGCATTGGTCGCGCCGCTCATCGCCTCGGCGCCGGCGCCGAGGCGCACGGGAAGCGACTCGCCGGTCAGGGCCGACATGTCGAGAAAGGCGGTCCCGGAGGCGATCCGCCCGTCCACCGGCACGACATCGCCCTGGCGGATCAGCAGCCGGTCGCCCGGGGCGATCTCGTCCAGCGGCACTTCCTCCAGCGCGCCGTCGCGGTGCCGTGCGGCGCTGCGCGGAACCCGCGACAGCAGCGCGTGCATCTCGCGCCGGGCGCGGCCCTCGGCAAAGGTCTCTAGGAAGCTGCCGCCGGAATACATCACCGCGACCACCGCCGCGGCCAGCGTCTCGCCGAACCCCAGCGCCGCGCTCATCGACAGGGCCGCGACGATGTCGAGCCCGACCTCGCCGCGCATCAGGCTGCGCAGGATCTCGGCCAACAGCGCGGCCAGAACCGGCAGCACCCCGGCTGCCCAGGCCAGGTGCGCGGCGCCCGCAAGGCCCGCGGCCTTCAGCCCCAGCCCGGCCAGCAGCGCGGCCAGCGCCAGTCCCAGCAGGAGTTTCTTGAAGCCATCGCTTTCGATCCGGTCCATGCGGCTCACCTTTCCGGCAGTCCGGCCGCAGCTTGCGCCGGAGCGCCCGCCTGTCGAGACGGCGATGCGGCGCAGGGCCGGCCATCCCCGCGACCGCGCCGGGACGGCGGGCTGGCCCGATCCGGCTGCGGCCGGGACTCTTCTCCGCGGGTGGCCGGGTCGGGCCCCGCCGCATCGGGCGCGCGCGCGGCCTCCGTCATCGCGCGGCTCTGCGCCGCTGCAGCAGGATCGCGGCGGGAAGCAGGATCGCGGCATTGCCGGCCGCTGCTGCCATCAGGGGCAGACCGGGCGCGGCGCCTGCGGCGATCCACGGCCAGAGCAGGACGAGGTCGAGCGCGGCCATTGCCGCAACCGCCGTCCCGAGAAGCAGCGGCAGCCGTCCCGCCCGTCCCCCGGCGCGCAGCATCCGCCGCAGGCTGGCAAGCGCCCGCGCTGCATCCGTCCGGATCACCAGCAGCGCCGGAACCAGCGCCAGCACGATGAAGAACCCCGCCGAGAGGCCCCAGACCAGGGTCACCACCGTGGGCTTGAGGAAAAGCGAGGTCCGGCTTTCCTCGAACATCAGCGGCGCAAGACCCAGCACGGTGGTCAGCGTGGTCAGCAGGATCGGCCGCAGGCGCTCTCCTGCCGCCCGGACCGCGGCCGCCGCGACCGGCATGCGGCGCGCATGGTCCTGCACGGTGGTCACCAGCACGATCGCGTCGTTGATGATGATGCCCGACATGCCGATCAGCCCGATCAGCGTGAAGAGCGAGAAGGCCAGCCCGAACTGCGCATGGCCCCAGACCGCGCCGATCAGGCCGAAGGGGATCACCGCCATGACGACCAGCGGCGCCGACCAGCTGCCGAAGACCCAGCCCAGCACCAGGTAGATCCCCAGAACGCAGAGCAGGAAGCCGGTCATCGCCTCGCCGAGGAAGTCGTCCTCCTGCACCGCCAGCCCGCCCAGATCCCAGCCCAGCCCGTGCGCCTGCGCGATCCGCGGCAGGATGTCCCCGCGCAGCGCCGCGGCGATCTCGGCGGCGCGCACCGGGTCGTCCTCGGAAAGCGCGCCGGTCACGGTGACCAGCTGCCGCCCGTCCTCGCGGGCGATCGAGGCGAAGGCCGGGTGGCTCTCGATCGACACCAGCTCGCCCAGCGGCACCCAGGCGCCCGAGGGCGCGCGCATCAGCGTGTCCTCGAGGAATCCTGCGGTCAGCTCGGCGCCGGGCACCTGCACAACGATCTCCGCCGTGCGGCTGCCAGCGGGGAATTCCGCCGCGGTGATGCCGTTGAGCCGCCCGAACAGCTCCGCGCCGATCCCGTCGGTGGTGAATCCCAGCGCCTCGCCCACCGGGGTCAGCCGCAGCACCATGTCGTCGCGCCCCCAGGGCAGGCTGTCCTGCAGCCCGGTGACCTCGGGATAGCCGCGCAGCTCGGCGATCAGCTCGGTGGCTGCGGCCTTCAGCGCGAAGGCGTCCTCGCCGTGGAAATTCACCGACAGCGAGTCGCCGCCCGGTCCCAGCCCCTGGCTGCGGAAGCTCAGCACGGCGAGGTTCGGCGGCAGACGGATCTCGGCATTGAGCGCCCGCACGAGGTCCTGCGCGGTGAAGTTGCGGTGGTCGGCGCCGATCAGCCCGATGTCGACCGAGCCCAGCGTGTCCGGGTCCATCGTGTCCTCGCCCGGCAGCCCCTTCGCGCCGGTGCCGCCGACCTCGCTGAGCACATGGACCAGCGGCGGCGTCCCGTCCGGCCCGGCGAGTTTCTCGCCGGCCGCCGCGGCCGCGCGCTCCAGCTCGGCGGCGAAGGCGGCACTGTCCGCGCGGGTCGCACCCGGCAGGAAGGCGAAATTGCCGGTGACCGAGGGCCGCTCCGGCGCGGTGTAGAAGGCCCAGGGCACGTCGCCGCGCAGGAGCGCCGCGCCCGACACCGACAGCAGCAGCAGCATCGCCGCGGCGAAGGGATAGCGCAGCCGGATGATCCAGCGCATCAGCGGCACGAAGAGCGCGGCATTGGCGCGTTCGAAATTGCGGTTGAACCACTGGCTCGGCCGGTCGATCCAGCTGTCCTTCCGCCCGTGCTCCAGCGCGTGGCGCATGTGGTTGGGCAGGATCAGGAAGCTTTCCACCAGCGAGGCGGCCAGCACGGCGGTCACAACGAAGGGAATGTCCGAGATCAGCGAGCCGAACTCGCCGCCGATGAACCACAGCGCGACGAAGGCCAGTACCGTCGTCGCGGTGGAGGCCGCGACCGGTCCCGCCATCCGCCGAACTGCGCGCACCGGCGCCAAGGCGGGGCTTTCGCCCAGGTGCCGCGCGCGCCAGTCGGAGTGCTCGGCCACGACGATCGCGTCGTCGACGATGATGCCCAGCGTGATGATCAGCCCGAAGAGCGACATCATGTTGAGCGTCAGCCCGCCGGCCTGCATTACCGCCACCGCGGCCAGCATCGAGACCGGGATGCCCATCGCCACCCAGAAGGCCGTCCGTGCCGACAGGAAAAGGAACAGCGTGATCAGGACCAGAACCAGACCGGCCAGCCCGTTCTCGTAGAGCAGGTTGAGCTGGGCGGTGATGTCGCGCGCGCGGGCGTTGATCAGCACCACGTCGCCGCCGGGCGGCATCTCGGCGCGCATCTCCTCCGCCAGCTGCCGCACCGTCGCCTCCATGCCGATCGCGTCGCCGCCCTCGGTGCGGTCGACCCGGATCAGCACTGCGGGATCGCCGCCGAAGCTGTAGGCGCGGCCCGCATCCGACCCGGCCTCGGCAATCTGCGCGAGGTTGCGCAGGCGGAGCTTCGATCCGTCCGGATTGACCCGCACCACCAGGTCGCGCAGCGCCTCCGGATCGCGCGTCTCCTCCCCGGCCCTGAGCCGCGCGGTGCCGCCCGCGACATTGCCCGCGGGCCGGGTCTCGGCGGCGCGGGCCACCGCATCGGCGATTTCGCCCAGCTGGATGTCGTGGCGCAGCCGCGCCTCGGCGGGGACCGACAGCTCGATCCGGGGCGCGGCGATGCCGGTCACCGTGCTGCGGGTCAGCCCGGCGCGCCACAGCCGCGCGAGGAAGTCGTCGCCGAGCCGCGCGAGCTGGTCCGGGGCGATCGGCGCATGGATCACCACCTCGGTGACCTTGTCCTTCCAGATCGCGGCCTTGACCACCGGCGCCTCGGCCCCGGCGGGCAGCGTCGTCACCCCGTCGACCGCCGCCTTGACCTCTTCGGTGGCGCGGCCCAGGTCGCGGCCCGGCTCCATCGCAAGGGTGATCGTGGCCGAGCCGTCGGTGGAGACCGCCGCCGATCCGGTCACCCCCTCGACCGAGCGCAGCGCCGGATCGAGCAGAGCCACCACCCCGCGGTCGAGCTCGCCGGGTCCCGCCCCGTCCCATTTCACCGTGACATTGACGGTGTCGACCGCCACGTCGGGAAAGAACTGCGAGCGGATCTGCGAGACGGACATCAGCCCGAGGGCCAGCATGACGATCATCACGAAGCTTGCCGCCGTGCGGTGCCCGGCGAAATAGGCGAGGATGCCGCTGCGCTCCGGCGCCATCACCGGCCCTCCGCCATCTTGGCCTCGAGCCGTTCGACCGTGGCGCGGGGCACCTCCGGACGCGACAGCTCCTCGAGGAACTTCGCCCGGTTCTCCGGCTTCATCGCCGTGCTCGACTCGACGAAGGCGATGATCGCCGCGCGGCGCGCGTCATCGAGCGGCAGGGTGTCCGGCGGTGGCGGCCCGGGCGGCGCCGCGGCGGTTTCCGCTGCGGCCGCGACCGGTTCGACCTTCAGCCCGGCGCCGAGCTGGGCAGAGCGCGCCAGGACATAGCGGCTGCCGAAGGGCGCGCCGCCGACCACCAGCATGTCGCCCTGCAGCCTGAGCGGCCGGATCTGCGCCTCGGCCAGCCGGTTGTCCTCGCCGACGAGCAGGATGCGCCCGTCCGCCGAGGCCGCTGCGGCAGGAATGACCGCGACGCCCGGCAGCGGGGCCTCCTTGAGCAGGACGGTGACGAAATCGCCCGGGCGGACCAGACGCGGGTCGGGCGCCTCGAGCTGGGCGAAAAGCAGCCGCCCGACCTGTCCGCCGGCATTGGCTGCCCCCGCGCGGTCCAGCACCGCCCGGATCGGCTGGCTGCTGCGCTGCGCCGTCACCGCGACCTCCGCCGCGGGCAGGCGCCCGTCAGGACCCAGGAGCCGCGCGAACTGGGTGTTGGTGACGCGGAACGCCGCCTCCAGCGCGGACGGGTCGATCAGCGTGCCCAGTTCCTCGCCCGCCGAGACCAGCCCGCCGAGCGAGACCGAGACCGTGTCGATCACCCCCGCGAAGGGCGCATGATAGGTCGCGTCCTCCACGGCATTCTCCGCATCCGCCAGCGCGATCCGCTCCCGGTCCAGCAGGATGCCCGCCTGGGCCACCCGCGCCTCGTCCCCGGCCACGACCTGGCGGCGGTTGATCAGCAGCTGTTCGGCTGCGGCGTGGGCCAGCCCGGCCGCCTCGACATCCGCGGCGGTGCCGACGCCGCGGTCGCGCAGGCCCTCCTGGCGTTCCAGCGCCTGGCTCCTGAGGGCGAGCTGCGCCTCGGCGGCGGCCGCCTCCAGCCGCGCCAGATCCAGTGCCGCGCGGGTCTCGGCCAGGGTCGCCTCCGCTTCGTCCAGATCGGTCCGGGCGAGCGCCGCGGCCGTTTCCAGCCGGGCGGGGTCGACGCGGAACAGCACCTCGCCGGCCGCGACCCGGCCGCCCTCGCGGAAATTCGGCGACAGGGCGGTGATCTCGCCCGCCACCTGCGCGCGCAGCTCCAGCGACCGGCCGCTGGCCAGCGTGCCGTAGGCGGTGATTTCCGGCACCACGTCCTCCGGCTCCAGAATGGCGGTCTGCACCGCATAGAGCCGCTCCTTCGGCATCTTGGCCGGTGCGGCGCGAAGCGCGCCGTCCCGCGCCGCCTGCCAGAGCACGCCGCCCGCAAGCGCGAGCAGGAGCAAGGTGGCGGAGATCATGGCGAGGCCCTGGAACAGGCGGGTTCGGGTCGACATGGCGGGCCTCTTCTGCGGCGGATCCGGCGGAACACTCTCTCATATCAGAATGTTCATAAATGACTTGGCGCAAATGCGGCATTTGACTGCAGCTTGCGCCAGGTCCGGCCGTTCCGGCAGGGACCGGGAAGGGAACCGTCCCCCGGCCCGGCGCTCAGTCCCCGCGGTCCGGGCGGAAGCGCAGGAGCCTCAGCGCATTGGCGGTGACCAGCACCGTCGCGCCGGTATCGGCGAGGATCGCGATCCAGAGCCCGGTGATCCCGGCCAGCGTGGTCGCGAGGAACACCGCCTTCAGCCCCAGCGCGATGCCGACGTTCTGGCGGATATTGGCCATGGCCGCCCGCGACAGGCGCAGGATCGCGGCGACATCGCCGACCCGGTCGCGCAGCAGCGCGCCATCGGCCGTCTCCAGCGCGACATCCGTCCCGGAGCCCATCGCCAGCCCGACATGCGCCGCCGCCAGCGCGGGGGCATCGTTGATCCCGTCGCCCAGCATCAGCACGCGTTCGCGCGCCGCCATGTCCCGCACTGCCGCCACCTTGTCTTCCGGCAGTAGCCCGGCACGGCAGTCCAGCCCGATGCGGCCGGCCACCGCCGTCCCGGTCCGGGCATTGTCGCCGGTCAGCATCACGGCCCCGACGCCCATCGCCTTCAGCGCGGCGACCGCCTCTGCCGCATCGGCGCGCGGCTCGTCGCGCAGGGCGATCAGCCCGGCGAGGCAATCCGGCGCGAAGACCGCCGCCACGGTCTTGCCCTCGGCCTCGAAGCCGGCGGCGCGCTCTGCCGCAGCGCCCTGCAGCAGCCCGGCCTCCGCCGCCAGATGCGGCGAGCCGACGGTCCAGACCCGGCCTTCCACCGTGGCGAAGGCGCCGCGGCCCGGGATCGCCCCGGCCCCGGCGGCCTCCGGCAGGACATGCCCCGCGGCCTCCGCCGCTGCCAGGATCGCCTTGCCGAGCGGGTGGCTGGCACCGCTTTCCACCGCCGCGGCGAGGCGCAGGAGGTCCTCGGCCGTGGCATCGGCAGGCTGCAGGTCGGTGACCTGCGGCCGCCCCGCGGTCAGTGTGCCGGTCTTGTCGAAGGCGACCAGCGTGGTCCGTGCCGCCGCCTCGACCACCGCGCCGCCCTTCATCAGCAGCCCGTGGCGCGCGCCTGCCGACAGAGCCGAGGCGATCGAGGCGGGGACCGAGATCACCAGCGCGCAGGGACAGCCGATCAGCAGCAGCGCGAGGCCGCGGTAGATCCAGGTCTGCCAGTCGGCCCCGGCCAGCAGCGGCGGCAGCAGCGCGGCCGCCGCCGCCGCACCGACGACGGCAGGCATGTACCAGCGGCTGAACCGATCGATGAAGCGCTGCACCGGGGCGCGGGCCGTCTCGGCCTCCTCCACCAGCCGGACGATGCGGTCGATGGCGGATTCCCCGGCAGCCCGGGTCACGCGCAGGCGCAGCTCGGCATCGGCATTGACCGATCCTGCCAGCACCTCGTCGCCCGGCCCCTTGGCCACTGGCACGCTCTCGCCGGTCACCGCGCTCTGGTCGACGCCGGAGCGGCCGGCGGTCACGATGCCGTCGGCGGGGGCCCGGTCGCCGGGACGCAGCTGCACGACATGGCCGGGCGCGAGGCTGTCCGCCGCGACCTCGCGGATCCGCGGCCCGACGGCCAGCCGCGCCGTCGCGGGCTTCAGCGCGGCCAGCGCGCGGATGCCGTCGCGGGCCTTGCCCGCTGCCATCCCCTCGAGCAGCTCGCCGAGCGCGAAGAGGAAGACGACCACCGCCGCCTCGCCCTGCGCGCCGATGGCCAGCGCGCCGAGCGCCGCGATCGTCATCAGCATCTCTATGGTGAAGGGCATGCCCGCCCGCGCCATGGCCGCGGCGCGCCGCGCGACGGGCACGAGTCCGACCAGCGCGGCCAGCGCGAAGGCCCAGTCGCCGATGCGTCCGCCGGCCGCCAGTTCCGCGATCCAGGCGAGAGCCAGCGCCGCCGCGGCCGCCGCCACGGCGCGGCCCTTGCGGCTGGCCAGCCATCCGGGCAGCCGGGACGCCGGGGCCGGATCGGCTGCGGCGGCGGCAGGGGCGGCCGCGGGGGCGATGCCGGCATCGGGCAGAACGAAGCGGCCCGCGACGCGCTCGGCCGGGCCGTCCTGTGCAGAGATGCCGAAGCCCACGGCACGCACCGCCGTTTCCACCTCGGCCCGGCTGCATTGCCCGCCATCGAGTTCCAGCCGCAGCCGTTCGGCCATCAGCGTCACCTCGACCGCGGACACGCCCGGAAGCCGCTCCACCGCGCCGCGCACCTTCGCCGCGCAGGATCCGCAATCCATGCCGGTGACGCGCCATTCCTCGATGCTGCGGGTTCCATCCGCCATTTTGCCGCTCCGCCTCTGTCTTTTCCGAGTCGGGACGGAAGATAGGACCTACAGCAACTGTAGCTTCAAGGGGCATTCCGCGCTATTCTCGCTGCCTCGCAGCAAGGAGCCCTGCCATGCACACGATCGGCGCGCTGGCCCGCCATGCCGGCACCAAGGTCCAGACCATCCGCTACTACGAGCAGATCGGGCTGATGCCCGAGCCGGGGCGCAGCGCGGGCGGCCAGCGCCGCTATGGCGGAGAGGCGCTCGACCGGCTGGCCTTCATCCGCCACGCCAGGCAGCTCGGCTTCCCGCTGGAGGCGATCCGCGAGCTTCTGGGCCTAGCCGACACGCCGGAACGCTCCTGCGCCGATGTCGATGCCATCGCCCGGCGGCAGCTCAGGGCGGTGGAGGACCGGATCGTCCGGCTGGAGGCGCTGCGCGGCGAGCTGGAGCGGATGATCGGCGCCTGTTCCGGCGGCGCGGTCTCGGAGTGCCGCGTGCTCGAAGTGCTCCGCGACCATGGCGAATGCCTGTCCGACCACCCCTCCGCCTGACCGGCCCGGGGCGCGTCCGGGCGGGCCCCGGCACTTGCGGCCTCCGCCCGGCCCGGTTCAGCCCTTGGCGGCGAGGCCCGGCCCGGCGAGAAGCCCCTTCTTCAGCGCGGTGAGGTCGATGTCCCCCGAGACGAAGACCGCACCGGCCGCCACCGCGCGGGCATGCAGGTCGGGATCGACGGCCAGCACGCCGGGCGGTTTTCCTGCCGCGCGGATCCGGCGGATGGCATCGACCACCGCGTCCTTGACGTCGGAATGGCCGGGATTGCCCGGATGGCCCATGGACGCCGCCAGATCGGCCGGGCCGACGAAGATGCCGTCCACGCCCGGCACGGCGGCGATGGCCTCGATCTCGCGCAGCGCCGCCACGGATTCCACCTGGACCAGCAGGCAGAGTTCTTCCGACGCCCGGGCGTGATAGCCCTTCTCCGCACCGAAGCCGGTTGCCCGCGTCATCCCCGAGACCCCGCGGATCCCCTTGGGCGGATAGGTCATGCAGGCCACCGCATGGGCGGCCTGCTCCGCCGTGTCGACCATCGGGACCAGCAGTGTCTGCGCGCCCAGATCCAGCAGCTTCTTGATCTCCGGCGCGTTCAGATGCGTCGGCCGCACGATCGGATGGACCGGCGCGCAGGCCGCGGCCTGAAGCAGCGGCAGGACCGAAACCGCATCGACCGGCGAATGCTCGGTATCGAACAGCATCCAGTCGAAGCCCATCCCGGCCATCATCTCCACCGCCAGCGGATCGGCCAGCGTGCACCACAGCCCGTCCTGCCGCCGGAATTCCGCCAGCGCGGCCTTGAATCCGTTCTTTCCCAAGGATTTCCCTCCCATGTCCTGCCTCCCCGGCCCGGCCGACAATGCCCGCCCCGCCGCCGGTGTCAACGCCTTGCCCCTCTGCGGGTGGGCGGCTAGACCCGGGACGGGCGCAGTCCCGCCGCCCGCTGCCGACCGCGAAAGGACAGGACATGGCCAAGAGCACCCCGGCCACGCAGGCGCTGCTGCGCGCCAAGGTTGCGTTCGAGCTGGCCAGCTACGACTACGATCCGGGCGCCGAGCGCGTCGGGCTGCAGGCGGCCGAGGCGATGGGCGTGTCGCCCGGCGAGGTCTTCAAGACGCTGATGGTCGAGCTCGACGGCAAGCCGGCCTGCGCGGTGCTGCCCTCCGATGGCGAGGTCAACATGAAGAAGCTGGCCGCCGCGCTTGGCGGGAAATCCGCGAAGATGATGAAGCCCGCGGATGCCGAGCGCCAGACCGGCTACAAGGTCGGCGGGGTCAGTCCGCTGGGCCAGAAGCGGTCCGTGCCGACGGTGCTGGACGACAGCGCGGCGCAGCATGGGGCGATCTATGTAAATGGCGGCCAGCGGGGGCTGCAGATCCGCATCGCGCCTGCCGATCTGGCGCGGGTCCTGGACTGCGTGACCGCCGCCCTGCTGCGCTGAACCCGCTCCTGCCCGGCAGCGCGATCGACCGGCGGGGCGGCCCCGGCGGGCTGCCGTGCGGCGCGGGATCGCCTGTGATGCGGTGCCTTGGTGATCCCTCGCACCCGACCGGCGCCGGAAGGTTGTTCCAGCGGGCCGATCGCAAGTCGCGAGCCGGAGCGCGATGCCGGAGCTGGCGTGCCGGCCGGCGGCTCCGCATTGCCCTGCGCGGCCCGCCAGCCTGCGCCGTTCGCAATCGGGCGCGATCCATGGGAACACTTGGCACATTCCTTCCGGATTTCCCTTGCGGATCTTGCGGCCGGACCTTGGCGGCGGATTTCCCGTCCTTGACTGCGGCCCATTCTTCATCGCCATTGCGCTGCCGCTGCCGCCGTTGCTGCCGTGGCCGCGATGATCCGCCAGCATCACTCCGAAAGTCGTCTCTATCAGGGGGCAGAGCCCGTACCTGCCCGGAAGCCGCGTTCCTGCCGCCGCAATCTGGAGCGGATGCATCTGGCGAGGCAGCCCCGCCGAGAAGCGATCCGGAGTTCGGGAACTGCCGCAGCTGGAACGCAGCAATCTCCGCCAGGCACGCGCAGCCATCGGCCTCGCTTCGATGTCCTCGACCGGGCACGGGCCGTTCGACCGATTCCGGAATGGCTGCTTCCGGCAGACCTCGGCCGACCGTCGGCTGCCTTGCTCCTATCGGCAGGGAAAGGGACCGTCCGGGCTCTGGTCCTGCGGCTGGAGCGCCCCGTCGATGCCGCAGCGGAGGATCCGCCCCGTCGGGTCGATCATCCCGGGATTGTCCGTCCAGGCCACCAGCCCGCTTCCCAGCAGCGTGTAGATACCAGAGCCCCCGGGCGAAGACAGGTAGCCCTCGGCCAGAACCGCGCCCACCGGTTCGGAGAACAGGCCCTTGGCGATGGTCCGCGCCGACATCCCGCCCGGCGCCGGCGTCCCGGTGGCGAGAATGACCTCGCCGGGCTGCAGATGGCTGGTGGCGATGCCGCTGATCCGGGTGCCGCCGACCATCAGGTCGGTGCTGCCCTCGACCGGCTCGGCCGAGCCCATGACCCGGGCGATGCGCTGCTCCGGCGGCACCGGGTCGAGCCGCGAGGCGATTACCTGCCCCGCGCGCCAGAGCCCGCTGACCGCCACCCAGTCACCCTCGGCAAGCCCGCCGGCCATGCCGCCTGCCAGCACTGTGGTGCCGAGCAGTTCGAACCGGCCGTTGCCCAGCCGGGAGACCGGCCCGGCCAGCGGCAGCACCTTGCGGATCGAGCGCGCGCGCCAGCCGCCGCCTTCAGGTTCCGCCACGACGGCGACGGTATGGCCGGGGCGCAGCCCTGCCGCAGTTTCCGGGCCGAGCCCGTCGCGGACCGGCTGCTCCGGGTCGATGGCAATGCGCTGGCCGTTCACGATGATCGAGCCGAGCGCGGTGATCGTGCCGGAGATGCCCGTGCCGATGATGCCGCCCTCGCGCTCGGCCTCGGGCTGCGCCCCCGCCGGAAGCATGGCGGCAAGCGCGAGGCAGACGGCGAGACAGGGTGCCAGCCGCGTCATCCATCCTCCTCCGACTCGCCCGGTACGGGAAGACTATACGCGCCGAAGGCGAAACGGCCATGTCCCCCGGCCGGGGCATCGCCGGCCTGCAGGACGCGCGCCTCGCGGTCGAGCGCCTCGAGAAGTGCCTGGGCGCCTTCGCGGGCCAGCGCGTCCAGGCGGGTGAGCGACGCATCGGAGAGGTGCGAATAGCGCAGCGCGCGGTCGAAATGCCGGGGCGCACCGGGCGCGGCGGTCAGGTTCTGCGTTGCCGCCGACAGGTGCGGCGCCAGCGTGGCGGCATAGGCGGCGACCTGCGCGGGCGATCCGGCCTGCGGGACCAGTGCGCGGGCAGCCAGCCGGTAGCCGCCGCCGGGCAGGGTCTCCACGGCGCCCTGGTCGGCGAGCAGCGCCAGAACCGTGCCCGGCGCCATGTCGGCCCGTGCCTCGCGTGCCAGTTCGTCGAATTCCGCGCGGGCCAGCGTGCGGGGGGATCCGTCGGCGTCCTGCCAGCCCGGGCCGGAGGCCCAGAGGCTGACCGCCATGGCGGCGGCCGTCACAGGCGGCGGCTTCGTCCCGGCTTCGCCGCGCAGGCGCTTCACGTCCTTGCGGTGCACGCCGGTGCGCAGGCTGACCCGGCTGTCGCTGGCTGCCTCGCCATCGGCCTTCACCGCGGCGGCCACCAGCGCCGCCTTCAGCGCCTCGGTCACCGCGCCCAGAGGCAGGCCGCGGGCGACGATGGCCTCGGCGAGCGGGGCCAGCAGCGCGGCAAGCGCGGTTTCGAACGGGTCTGATGCCGGGTCGGTCACGCAGGACATCCTATGGGTTTCCAGAGCCTTGTCAGCTTTTGTTTCAGCCGCCGCACGGGGCTGTCAGGCGGGGTGATCGCTGTTGATTTTGTACTGGGAAAATTTCCCATTATCAAGATTGCACGACTTGACCCGACGAAAGGAATTTCCGATGCAGCTCCAGACTTCCGCCGCCATGGCCTCCGCCTTTCCCCCTGATTCCCTGCAGCCTGCCGTCCCGCGTCCCGCCATTCCCGGGCTGGAGGCGCTGTCCGCCGAAGATGCGCAGCGCTTTGCCGCCTTTGGCTGGGGCCCGTCGGCCGCGCCGCGCTTCCCCACGATCGCCGCCGCCATTGCGCACCAGATGCAGGTGCAGCCCGAGGCGGTCGCGGCGGAGGACGGCATCCGCCGCCTCAGCTACGCGATGCTCGACCTCCATTCCGCGCGGCTGGCGGCGAAGCTCCATGCCGCCGGCGTGCGCCGCGGCGATGCGGTCTGCCTGTATCTGTCGCGTTCCATCGAGATGATCGTCGGCATTGCGGCGGTGCTGCGGATCGGTGCCGCCTATGTGCCGCAGCATGTCGGCGTCGCGCCGGAGGCGGTGCTGGCGCATGTGGCCCGCGCGACGCAGGCCAAGGTCATCCTGTCCACCGCGGCCCATGCTCCGCAGGTGCCGCTGGACGGGCAGCGGCTGATCGAGATCGACCGCGAGATGGCCGACCCGTCCCCGCTGCGCATCCCGGCGATGGAGCCCGCGCGGCCGTCGGACCGGGCGATGGTGCTCTTCACTTCGGGCACGACCGGCGTGCCGAACGGGGTGCAGGTGACCCACGCGAACCTTGCCAATGTGCTGCTCACCGCGCCGGGCGACCTCGGGATGCGCCCGGGGCTGCGGGTCGGGCAGATCCTGTCCATCGCCTTCGACATGGCTGGCTGGGAGACCCTGGGCGCGCTGGCCAATGGCGCGACGCTGGCAATCCGCGGCCGCGACATCCAGGAGACGGCCGCGTCCGTCGACATCCTGGTCGCGACACCCTCGATCCTCGCCACGCTCGACCCCGCGCGCTGCCGCCGGATCCGCACCGTTGCCGTGGCGGGCGAGCCCTGCCCGCGGCCGCTGGCCGACCTGTGGAGCCTGCAGGCGGAATTCGTCAATTCCTGCGGACCGACCGAGACGACCATCGTCAACACTGCCGCCCCGCATGATGTCCGCAAGCCGGTCCTGTCGATCGGCCGCCCGACGCCGAACAACACGGTCTACATCCTCGACGACGCGCTGAAGCCGCTGCCGATCGGCGAGAAGGGCGAGATGTGGGCGGGCGGCGCCTGCGTCACGGCGGGCTACCTCGCGAACCCGGAGCTGACCTCCGAGCGCTACCGCCCCGACCCGTTCCGCCCCGGCCACCTGATGTTCCGAACCCGCGACCTCGGCCGCTGGACCGCGGACGGCGAGCTGGAGCATTTCGGCCGGGTCGACGACCTGGTGAAGATCCGCGGCTTCCGGGTGGAACTAGACGGGGTCTCCGCCGCGCTGGAGGCCACGCCGGGCTGCCGCCGCGCCGCGACGGTGAAGCTCGACAGCCGCACGCTGGCAGGGTTCGTCAGTCCGGCAACGGTCGACCCGCAAGCGGCGGCCGCCGAGGTTTCCGCCCGCCTGCCCTATTACTGCCTGCCCGAGCGGATCATCGCGCTGGACGAGCTGCCCCGCACGCCGCGCGGCAAGATCGACAAGCGCGCGCTGGCCGGGATCGCCCGCCTCGCCGCGGCTGCGGAAAAGGAGGCGGCAGCATGAGCGCGCAGGCCTTCTCCCCCGCTTCCGGTCGCGTCGCCTGGCGGCGCATCGCCCGGCATCCGGCACTGATGGAATACCGCCGCCTCGCCGCGCTCGTGGCCATGGCCAACCTGTGGATCCTCTGGCGCGGCTGGCAGATGGGCCATTTCGCCGACGGCATGGGATGGGCGCTGGCGCCGATCGCCGACCTGGCGCTGGCGAATTTCGCGCTGGCGATCCTGATCCGGCAGCAGCGCGTCATCAATGCGCTGTTCTGGCTGGCGACGCGGATCCCGGTCACCTGGCCGCTCTGGCTCCGCCGCGGCGCTGGCAAGGTCTACCATTTCGGCGGGCTGCATTCGGGCGCCGCCTCCTGCGGCACGCTCTGGTTCGGCCTGCTGCTCTGGGCAATGGGCTGGAACCGGCTGGCGGGCGATGCCCTGCCCTCGGACCGGACGCTGTGGCTGACCGCGGCAATCCTGCTCCTGCTCGCTGCGATGGTGGCCACCGCGCTCGGTCCGCTGCGCGACCGGTTCCACAACCTCTTCGAACGCGTCCATCGTTTCGCAGGGTGGACAGTCATGGGGCTTTTCTGGGCACAATCCATCAGCCTGTCCGCCGAGACCGGCGAGGCGCCGCCGATCTGGCTTCTGGCCCTGCTGACCCTGTCGGTGATCTCTCCGTGGCTGAGCCTGCGCCGGGTCCGGGTGGCGGTCGACACGCCGTCGGGCCATGCCGCGGTCGCACGCTTCGACTATGGCGAGACGCCGTTCGCGGGCAGCTCCACCGCGATCTCGCGGAGCCCCTTCGGCGAATACCACGCCTTCGCCAACATCCCCGCCCCGGGCGAGTCCGGCTTCCGGCTGGCGATCAGCCGGGCGGGCGACTGGACCGGTGGCTTCGTCGACCAGCCGCCCTCGCATGTCTGGGTAAAGGGCATCACCACCTCGGGCGTCGCCCGGATCGAGACGCTGTTCTCCCGCGTGGTCTATGTCGCCACCGGCTCGGGCATAGGCCCGGTTCTACCGCACCTGCTGAAGGGCGCCGTGCCCGCCCGGCTGATCTGGTCGGCGCGCTCGCCGCGGCGCACCTATGGCGACGCGCTGGTCGACGAGATCGAGACCGCGACGGCGCATCCGCTGATCTGGGACACCGACCGCGACGGCAAGCCCGACCTCTCCGCCCTGGCGCTGGAGGCCGTGTGGGAGACCGGCGCCGAGGCGGTGATCGTCATCTCCAACCGAAAGCTCACGCGCCGCGTGGTGCATGAGCTCGAAACCCTGGGCATTCCCGCCTATGGCGCAATATGGGACAGCTGACATGCACGAGACCATAACCGCAACCGTCACCGGCCGCGTCGCCACGATCCGCTTTGCCCGGCCCGAATGCCTCAATGCCCTGAACACGCGGGTGATGGAGGAGGTGCTGGCCGCCGCAACGCGCTTCGACGCCGACCCGGGCATCGGCTGCCTGGTTCTGGCGGGCAGTCCCCGCGCCTTCGCGGCCGGGGCCGACATCGCCGAGCTGGCGGGCCAGGACTACGCCTCGATGCAGGCGGCGGACTGGTTCGCGGGCTGGGACCGGGTCGCGGCGCTGAAGATCCCGAAACTCGCCGCCGTCTCGGGCTATGCGCTCGGCGGCGGGATGGAGGTGGCGATGCTCTGCGACATCATCCTCGCTGCGGACACGGCGAAATTCGGCCAGCCCGAGGTGAAGATCGGCTGCATCCCCGGCATCGGCGGGACCCAGCGGCTGGCGCGGCTGGTCGGGCGGGTGAAGGCGATGGAGATGATCCTGACCGGCCGGATGATCGGCGCGGACGAGGCGCTCCGCATCGGGCTGGTGGCGGATGTGATTGCCGCAGATGCGCTGGAGGCGCGGGCGGCGGAGATGGCGGCCATGATCGCCGCCCATCCGCGCGACATCGTGCGGATGGCGCGGGCGGCGGTGAATGCCGCCGACGAGATGGGGCTGGAGGCCGGGCTGCGCCACGAGCGGGTGATGTACCACGCGCTCTACGGCCTGCCGGCGCAGCGCGAGGGCATGGCCGCCTTCCTGGAAAAGCGGCCGCCGCGCTTCAATCCCGCAGCCGTGCCAGCCCCTCCTGCAGGCGCGTGACCGAGGGCACCAGCGGAAACAGCGCGGCCTGCAGCGCGTGGTAGATGTCCGGCTTGCCGCGGAATTGCGTCTCTGCCGGGCGTCCCGCCGCGTCGATCTCCGGGATCCAGCCGCCGCGCGCAGGATCGATGAAATGCGCCGACGCGAACTGCCAGAGCCTGCGGTACCAAGCCTCGTCCTCCGCCCCTCCGCCGAGCTTCAGCAGCGTCGCCATCGCGCCGATCGCTTCGGTCACCGGCCACCAGTAGCGGTCCGCCACATCGACCTTGCCGCCCGGCCCCAGCGTGTAGGCCAGCCCGCCCTCCGGCAGCCAGGCCTCGGCCAGCGCGGTTTCGATCAGCCGCCGCGCGCGGTCGGGCATGCCGCCGGCCGGCCGGCCGGCCAGGTCCCAGTGCTGCAGCGCCAGCCGCCCCAGCTCCAGCGAGTGGCCGGGCGTGGTGCCGCGCGGCCGGAACATCGGATTGCCGGCATAGTCCGGGTCGACCTCCCAGTCCGCGGAGTAGTGCTCGGGCAGCCGCCAGCCATGCTGCGGCGCCATGCGGGTCACGAAGAAATCCAGGATCCGTCCCGCCCGGTCGAGCCAGAGCCGCTCGCCCGTCGTCTCGAAGGCCGCCAGATGCGCCTCGACCGCATGCATGTTGGCATTCATGCCGCGATACTCCGAGAAGGGCTGCCAGTCGCGAGCGAACTCGTCGCGGTAGAGGCCGTGCGCCGCGTCCCAGAACCGGGTCTCCAGCACCTCCGCGATATCGGCCAGCAGGGCATCGGCGGCGGCGAAGCCGGCAGTCTTCGCGCTGGCGGCGGCGAGCAGCACGAAGACATGGCCATAGGCCAGCTTGGTGCCGTCGGCGATGCCCTCCTCCGAGACCGACCAGGCATATCCGCCATGGACCGGGTCGCGGTGCCGGTCCGCCAGGAAGTCCAGCCCGGCCTCGATCACCGGCGCGCAATCCGCTGCGCCCCAGCTGTGGCCGAGCGCGAAGGAATGCACCATCCGCGTGGTGGCGTGCAGTTCCTGCGGTCCTCGCGGCAGCGGCGCGCCGTCGCGGCCGAGACTGTCGAATCCGCCGTCGCTGCGCAGCGACGGCCGGAAGACGGCAAATTGCGCCCGCGCATCGGCGGCCAGGAAGGCCCGGTGGACCGGATCGGCAAGCCAGGAGCCGCCACTGTCGGTCTGCGCGAGCTGGATCGGCATTGTCATCGGTTCCTCCCGGTTGCTGCCCTCCGGGCCCACAGGTGGCGGATATGCGGCGCCGGAGCAAGCCGATTTGCGCAGCCGCCGCCGCCCGTCGGCAAGCGGGATCAGGGAAGACGGGGGAACGCCGGCAGGACGGCCGCTCCGTTCCCCGGCATGAAAAATAGGCCCCCTCGGGGGCCTTTGACTGTCTCCGTCCCGGGGGCTCAGAGCTTCCCTGTCATCTCCGGCACCGCCTCGAAGAGGTCCGCGACGAGGCCGTAATCGGCGACCTGGAAGATTGGCGCCTCCTCGTCCTTGTTGATCGCCACGATCACCTTGGAGTCCTTCATCCCCGCAAGGTGCTGGATCGCCCCGGAAATCCCGGCCGCGATG
>NZ_JAATVU010000090.1 GCF_013184745.1 Mangrovicoccus sp. HB161399 | reverse complement strand
GACGGCGGCGATCTCCTCGTCCTGCGTGATCTGCGCGAGAAGGTCCGACAGCATCCCCCGCCGGGGTCGGCCGGACCGGTGGCGTTCGCCGGCTCGGCATCGCCGGCATTGCCGGAGGCGGCTTCGACCGCCCGGAACTCCAATGTTCCCCGTCGATCCCGGGGTGGATCTTGCGCCATGAGCGGGCCGCGCCACGGGTCCGGGCGGGCCCGCGGATGCGCCGTTTCGAGCCGCCATGCTTGCGCGCGTGCCGTGCTGAGCGCTTTCGCGGCCCCGCCGGCGCCACGGTCGCTCCGCACCCTTCGCCTTCCGCCTTGATGCCATTCGGCGCCTCGAGCAGCGCTGGAACCGATGGCGGTCGATGCCTCATTGTCGGAGAGCAGGCGAAGCGCGCCCTTGGAGCCGCGATGCGGAATGGTCACCTCCATTGTTCGGCGGGCTTCCGCGGCGCCACCGGCGCCCCGGTCCCGTCTCGCTCTGGCGTCCTCACAGGGTGTCTAACTGAGGTGGACAGGCAATCCGTCCGGGGGACGGGTTGTCCGGAAAAGGCACGGATCAGCTGGGCTCCGCAAGCTCCGGCGGGCTCGCAGCGAAACCGTTCGCCAGCTGCTTGCACCAGTGGCGTCACACTGGCTCACTCCGGCGGAGCGGCAGGCCGGGGAGGACCTTGTGGGCGAGGCAGGCCGGATCGCCGCGCCGCCATGGGACTGCTGTCGGCCGCGACGGCCGGACGGCACAGCTTCCGACTGCGTGCAGGGATCGAACCGGACGGTCAGCTGCCCTCGCTGCTTCAAGGCCTCGCTCGCCGTCGCGCTCGGACCGGTGGCGCGCAACGGCTCGCTAGCAGTGCCGGTTGGCGGTCTTGCAGGGCGTCTTCGGAGGTCCGCTCATGGCCGCCAGCTACCACGTTGGATTCACGCCATGAATCTCCAGCCGCATTTGCGCAACACGGCCACCCGAATCGGCCCTGTAGGGACTCCTCCCTGGTCCCGGCGCGCGGCCAGGCGCGTCGCCGCTTCACTCCGGCAGCGCCGCAGGACAGCCGCGCAAGAAGCCATGGTCCCCGGCCTCCGCCCGCAACGGAGTTCCACCAAACCCGGACGGCGGCCGGCGCCCCGCTTGGCACGCCCCATGCTTGATCCCCTTCAGGCCAGAATTGAAGCAACACGGAGGTACGGCATGATTGGGGTAACTTGCGCCAGCGGGCGTCTCGGGCAGCTCGTGATCGGCCTGCTCAGGGAAAAGGTCCCGGCAGGCGAGATCGCCGCGCTGATGCGCAGCCCGGAAAAAGCGGAGGAGCTGGGCCTCGAGGTCGAGGTCCGGCCGTTCGACTACAACGAGCCAGACCAGATCGAGGCGGGACTCGAAGGGATCGGCACGCTCCTGCTGATCTCCGGCAGCGAGGTCGGGCTGCGCGAGATCCAGCACCGCAACGTGATTCTCGCCGCCATGGCGCAGGGCGTCGGGCGGATCGTCTATACAAGTCTCCTGCATGCCGGCACCTCGCCGCTGAAGCTGGCGACCGAACATGTCGCGACCGAGCTGATGCTGGCCGAGAGCGGCATTCCCTTCACGATCCTGCGCAACGGCTGGTATGCCGAGAACTACATCGACACGGCCCGCTCGGCGCTGGAGGCCGGGGCGCTCTACGGCGCCGCGGGCGAGGGCCGGATCTCCGCCGCCAGCCGCCGCGACTATGCCGAGGCCGCGGTGGCCGTGCTGACCTCAGAGGGGCACAATGGCAGGACCTACGAGCTGTCCGGCGACCGGGCGTTTTCGCTCGGGGATCTCGCGGGCACGATCTCCGAAATCTCCGGGACCGAGATCCCGTATCGCGACATGCCGGAGTCAGACTACGCGAAGGCACTGGCGGAGGCCGGGCTGCAGGCGCCCTGGCCGGATTTCCTCGCCCGGATCGACCGCCAGATCTCCGAAGGCGCGCTCTATGGCGACGGGCAGGCCCTGGCGGACCTGATCGGCCATCCCCCGGCGTCGATCCGCGACATCCTTGCAGGCGAACTCAGCCCGGCAGCCTGACCGGAAGCCGCAGGAGGACCAGCGCGGCCCCGGAGGCGGATGGCCGCCGCGGGCGTGGCGTTGCAGATCGTGCCCATCACGGCGGACGGCTTCCGGGCCGTACGGGCACGGCCGCCGCCGCCCGATGCAGGGCGGCCGCTTCTCCGGTCCCGAAAGGGTCCCCATGCCCGGCAGCGCGCAGGCCGGGCATCCCCGTGTCCCGCCCCCGGCCAAGCCGTCCGCGGCGGGTCCGCCCGGCCGGACGGCGCTCCCGCAAACTCCCGAACCAGTGATATCGAACCGGAATTAACTCATGCTGACGAGTTTCCGGAACGCGCGCGGCCGGGGCCCCGTTGCGGTCCAGCTTCGGGAAGCGCGGAGATTGCAATGACGGCCTGCACATCTTCCGCCATCTACGTGCTCCGGGAAAACGCAACCGGCGCCCCCACCGTCCAGAGCGGCGTCCCGGTCACCGTGACCGCCCATGACAGCTATTTCCCCTAGCTTCCCGACCCGGAGGGCGGGTCCGGCGACTGCGGCACCGTCGCGACCTATCCTAGCTGTCCTGCATCGGCTTCACCGGGCCGATCTCGTTCGGCCTCGAAGAGACCGAGGCGAGCCTGAGCCACGTGAAATGGGGCGACGGCGACAGCTCCAGCGTTCCGGCCATCTTGGGCGATCCCGACGGCACCTGCACCTGGACAGCGGACTGCCTGATGGTCCTCGACGGCGTTCCCCTCCCAAAAGTGTCCTCGCTTTCGGCGCTCGCGGCGCTCTGAGCAACGATCATCTATTCCGGCACGGGCGACTGGGCGCCCGGCGCCGAGATCGTCTTCGGCGATTTCGTGGTGCCCGTCTCGCTGGATGACGACGCCGATTCCTCGGAAACCCTGACCGGCGGCCCCGGCTGGGACGACATCTACGGCGGGGAGGGCAACAGAGAGGAGACTTGCTCAAAGGCCGCGAAGGGAACGACGCGCTCGACCGCGGCGCCGACCGCGAGCAGGCGGCCCGCACAAAGACCCGGCCGACGTCTTCGTCCACTTGCGCGAGGGATGCGCCATCGACGGCTACGGCGACCCGGACGTGCTTATCGGCATCGAGATGCTGTGCGGCTCGATGTTCGACGACACGCTCCATGGCAACTGCGGCCGCAACATCCTGCGGGGGCTCGCCGGCGACAATTGCATCGACGGCCGCTCCGGGTCGGACACGCTGCGCCACGACCGCGGCGCCAATTGCCGCAGGACTGCCGGGGCGACGATCGACCTGGAGAACGGCTCTGCCATCGACGGCTGGGGCGGTGCCGGCACCCTGCTCAGCATCGAGACTGCCGAGGGCTCGGACAGCAAGGACCTGATCTACCGCACGACCTCGCACTGCGAGCTGATCGGCAAAGCCGGCAGCGACAGGATCTGCGGCAATGACGGCCGGGAGATGATCGCGGGCGGCAAAGGCAACGACAAGCCGGTCGGATCGCTCGGCCACGATACGCAGATCGGGGCCAAGGGAGATGACGGACCCACCGGAGGGGCGGGCAACGACACCTTCGCCTTCAAGTTCAATTTCGGCGGCGACACGATCACCGATTTCGGCACGGGCGACGACGTTACCGACCTCGCGGCAGCCAACTCGATCGCCAGCTTCGCCGATCTCCTGGCCCCGCATGCGACCTCCACATCCGAGGGAATGGTGATCGACGCCGACCACGGCAACAGGATCCCGCTGGCAAACGCCGGCCAGCCGGATCTGTCCGAGTCCGACTTCCAGCTCTGACACTGTGCCGCCCGCCCGGCATGCAGCCGGGCGGCGCCGCTGCGGCAGGGTCAGCCGAGCCGCAGCCCGCCATCCACCTGCAGCCGCGATCCGGTGATCTGGCCCGCCTCGCGGCTGAGCAGGAAGACAATGGCCGCGGCGACCTCTGCGGGTTCGGTCATCCGCCCGGTCGGCGTCGCAGCGCGCACCGCATCATGGGTGTCGCCGCCGATCGCGGCATGGCCGCCGCCCTCCTTGCGGGTGAAGCCCGGCACCACGCAGTTCACCGTCGTGCCGCAGGGCGCCAGCTGCAATGCCAGCGCATCCATCAGGGCCTCGATCGCCGCCTTGGCCGCCGACGTGGTCGGGAAGGAATGCCCGGCCTTGCCGTGGACATGCGCCACGAAGGAGGACACCGCGACCACGCGCCCCCAGGCTGAGGTCTCCAGGTCGCCGAGCGCGCCGGTGACCAGCCGGACCAGCGCGCCGGGCATCATCGCGAGATCGGCCATCAGATCGTCATGGGTGAAGCTGCCGAACCGCGCCTTGCGGGCCTTGCCGGCATTGGCGACGATCTGGTCGATCCGGCCGAAATGGCTGCGCGCCGAATGCAGCAGCCGGGTGCAGGTCTCCTCGCGCGCTAGGTCGCCGATCTCGGTGGCAACGGCCGCGCCGCGGCTCCGGCAGGCCGCCGCCACCGCGCCGAGCGCGGCGGCATTGGAACCGGTGTGCAGAAGCAGCGCGGTGCCGGGCGCCGCGAGGCTGCGGGCCACGGACGCCCCGATGCCGCTGGCAGCACCGGTGACGAGAATGGTGCGGTCGGGAGAAATCGTCATGGGGAACTTTCGCTTGCGCCGCAGGACGGGTCCGCCGCCCCTTGCTTTGGGGCCGCGGCATCCTGCGGGTCGTCGGTCAGAGGGAAGCTCGGGAATGCGTCCATCCGAGTGTTGGTATACGATATACTTTATTCTCCGGCAAGGGACTTGTTGCAGCGTCCTTGCCCTCGATCAAATTCAGGTCTGATTTTCCGGTTTTCCGGCCATCTTGCAACTTAAATAGCGGGATAACAGCCGACTCCACGGCTTTTTGCAGGGTTTTCCACCATTTCCCGCATTCTTGCCGAGGAATCGCCACGGAATACCGTCGCGGCAATTTCCGGCCATTTGGCGCAATCGGAATACAATGCTGGCAGCCCTGCGCGCCGGATTGTCCGGCCGCGCCTGCCGGGTCCGCCCCGAAACGCGGCAGAGCGCAGGAAAGGATGCCAATTCGCGGTCAAAAAACTGGCATCCAGGATACCGGAATACGTTTTCCTTCCCCGCCAGCCACCGGCGCGTTGACAGCCGGACGGGCGGATTCCTAGCCTGCAACCGGGAATGCGGAAGTCCGTCTGCAACAAGCGCCGCGCCGAAGCCGGTGCAACAGCTCAGGGACGGATGATGAAACTGAAATTTACGCTCTCCATGGCCATGATCAGCGCAGCCATTGCCGCTGCGCAGCCGTCGAACGCCGCGGACATCACCATTGCAATCGGGTCCGAACCCTCCACGCTCGATCCGCAGCAGCGCGATGACGGCGCAGAGCGGGCGGTCACCGACAACATCTTCGAGACGCTGCTGGCGCGCGAGCCCGACGGCACGCTGGTTCCCGGTCTGGCCGCGGAGATGCCGCGCCAGATCGACGAGCTGACCTGGGAATTCAAGCTGCGCAGCGGCGTGACCTTCCACAACGGCGAACCCTTCGATGCGGATGCGGTCGTGGCCTCGGTCAACCGCATCATCGATCCGGAATACAATTCCGAGCAGATGGCCTACCTGGCGACCATCGCGGGCGCGGAGAAGGTCGACGACCTGACGGTGCGGATCAAGACCGGCAATCCCGACCCGGTGCTGCCGGCGCGGATGTACTGGATGAAGATGGTGCCGGCGGAATACGCCTTCGACCCCGCCTTCTCCGAAAGTCCGGCAGGCACCGGCCCATACAAGATGGCCGCCTGGAACCGCGGCGAGGACATCGAGCTGACCGCGAATCCCGACTACTGGGGCGGCGCGCCGGAAATCGAAGGCGTCAGCTACCGCTTCATCGCCGAGGGCGGCTCGCGCCTGGCGGGCCTGATGGCGGGAGAACTGGACCTCATCCGCAACCTCTACCCGGAATTCCTCGGCGCGGTGCCGAATTCCATGGCCGTGCCGGGGCTCGAAACCTCGGTGATCGTGCTGTCGACCGAAAACCCGGTGGTCGAGGATCCGAAGGTGCGCGAGGCGCTCAACCTCGCCATCGACCGCCCGGCCCTGGCCGAAGCCCTGTTCGCCGGCCTTGCCCAGCCCGCGCCCGGCCAGCTGGTGAACCCGAAATCCTTCGGCTTCAACCCGGCGATCGAGGCCTACCCCTATGATCCCGAGGCCGCCAAGGCGCTGATCGAGGAGGCCGGCGCGACCGGCCAGACCGTCACCCTGGTCGGCGAGGCCGGCCGCTGGCTCAAGGACCGCGAGCTGATCGAGGCGGTGGGCGCCTACTGGACCGAGGCCGGGCTGAACGTCGATATCCGCATCGAGGAATTCGGCGAATACCTCAACCAGCTCTTCGACAAGGAGCTGCGCCCCGACGCGATCTTCGTGGTGAACTCCGACGAACTGCTGGATGCCGACCGCCCGCTGACCGCGGCGATGGAATACGGCGCCTCCTACGCCTCGAATGCCGACGAGGAGATGGCCGCGATGATCAAGGCCGCCCGCAGCGAAACCGATGTCGAGGCGCGGACCAAGCTCTATGCCGAGATCACCCAGAAGGGCCACGACCTGTCCTACCTGGTGCCGCTGCTGAACCAGGAGGACATCTACGCGATGAGCGACCGGCTGTCCTGGACGCCGCGGATCGACGCCAAGCTGCTGGTCAAGGAAATGTCGGTCGCCGAGTGAGCCGCTCCGGCCGCCACGCGATCCAGGCCGGAGCCGCCGCGCGCGGCTCCGGCGCAGTTCAAGGGGAAAGGACAGGCGCCGGATGGCACAATTCCTGATGCGACGGATGATGCAGGGCCTCCTCGTCATCCTCGGCGTGACGCTGGTGGTCTTCGTCGCCACGCGGCTGATCGGCGATCCCGTGCAGATGATGCTGCCGCTCTCCGCCTCGGCGGAACAGCGCGCGGCCTTCTCGCAGCAGATCGGGCTGGACCAGCCAATCGACGTCCAGTTCGCCAGCTTCGTCGGCGACCTGCTGCGGCTCGATTTCGGCGACAGCCTGTGGCAGCGCCGTCCGGCGCTGGACATCGTGCTGGCCAAGCTGCCGAAGACGCTGCAGCTGATCGCGGCAGGCTTCGGCTTCGCGGTGCTCGCGGGCATTCCGCTGGGCGCGCTGGCCGCCGTCCGGCCCGACGGGCTGCTCGACCGGATCATCGTCAGCCTCAGCCTGATCGGGCTTTCCGTTCCGCAGTTCTGGCTAGGGCTGATCCTGGTGATGGTCTTCGCCGTCAATCTCGGGCTGTTCCCGACCTCGGGCAGCGGCAGCCTGGCGCATATCGTCCTGCCTGCGGTGACGCTGGGCATCCCGTCGATGGCGCGGATCATGATGCTGACCCGATCCTCGGTGATCAACGAGCTGAACCAGCAATACGTCCGCACCGCGCGCGCCCGCGGCCTGCCGTTCCGCCGCATCCTGTTCAGCCATGCCATGCGCAACGTCCTGGTCCCGGTCCTGACCCTGACCGGCTGGGAGGTGATCAGCGCCTGGGCGGGCTACACCGTGGTGGTGGAAACTGTCTTCGCCTGGCCCGGGCTCGGCATGACCGCGATGAGCGCGATCAGCCACAACGACCTGTTCCTGCTGCAGGCGATCGTCTTCGTCGTGGCCGTGGGGATCGTGATCGTCTCCATCCTGCTCGACGCCCTCTACAAGCTGATCGACCCGCGCATAGACCTGGCCTGACCCATGACCGCTACCGACCTGTCCCCGCTTCCCGCAGCCCGCCCCCGTCCCGCGCCGTTCCGTGCGGCCGGCAGCTTCCTCGCCGAGCTGTGGAAGGACAAGGCCGCCTTCCTGGGCTTTTCCTTCCTCGTGCTGGTGTTGCTGGTGGCGATCTTCGCCCCGGCCCTCGCCCCGCACGACCCGGCCGCGCAATCCGTGCTGGCGCGGATGAAGCCGCCCGCCTGGACCGCGCGCGGCCTGCCCGAGCACCTGCTGGGCACCGACATGCTGGGCCGCGACGTGTTCTCCCGGCTGCTCTACGGTGCGCGCGCCTCGCTGCTGGTGGGCACCTGCGTCGTCGCCCTGGCCGGGACCGGTGGCGTCGTCCTGGGCCTTTTCGCGGGCTATTCCGGCGGCCGCACCGATGCCGTCATCATGCGCGTCGTCGATGTCTTCGTCGCCTTTCCGGGCCTGCTGCTGACGCTGCTGCTGGTGGCGCTGATCGGCCCCTCGACCCAGACGATTATCGTCGTCCTCGCCTTCTCCAACTGGATGATCTACACGCGGCTGGTGCGCGGCATCGTGATGTCGATGCGCAAGACCCCCTTCATCGAGGCGGCCGAGATGCTGGGCTGCGGCACCAGGCGGATGCTGCGCGTCCATGTCCTGCCGAACCTGGTCCCGCCGCTCCTGACGCTGGCGATCCTCGAATTCACCAACATCCTGCTGGCCGAGGCGGCGCTGAGCTTTCTCGGGCTGGGGGTGCAGCCGCCGGATACCAGCTGGGGTCTCGATATCGCCAACGGCAAGAACTACATGCTCGTCGCCTGGTGGCCGATCACCTTTCCCGGCCTCGCCATCGCGCTGACGGTGCTCTCCATCAATCTCTTCGCGAACTGGCTGCGGGTCACGACCGACCCTGCCGAACGGGAGAAGCGGCACGCCCGCGCCCGCGCCGGGCTGCTTCGCCGGAGGCTTTCCGCCAATGGATAGGCACACCGACATGTCCATAGCCAAGACCCCGATCCTCGAGCTCAGCGACCTGCAGGTCGAATTCGACACCCGCGCCGGCATCGTCCACGGACTGCGCGGCGTCAGCTTCGCGCTCCAGCCCGGCGAGACCCTGGCGCTGGTCGGCGAAAGCGGCTCGGGCAAGAGCGTCACCGCTCAGGCGGTCATGGGCCTGATCTCGCTGCCCGGCGCGATCACCGGCGGCGACATCCTGTGGAAGGGAGAGAGCCTGCTCGGCCGCGCCGCCGCCCGGCGCGCGCGCAAGCTGCACGGCAAGGCGCTATCGATGGTCTTCCAGGATCCGATGACCTCGCTCAACCCGCTGATGAGCATCGGCGCCCATCTAACCGAAGTGCAGCGCCGCCACATGGGCCTGTCGCGCCGGGCGGCTGCGGCACGCGGCGCCGAACTGCTCGACGCGGTCGGCATCACCGAACCGCAGCGGCGCATGGCGCAGTTCCCGCACGAGCTGTCGGGCGGCATGCGGCAGCGGGTGATGATCGCGCTGGCCATCGCCTGCGAACCCGAGCTGCTGATCGCCGACGAGCCGACCACCGCGCTCGACGTCACGATCCAGGCCCAGGTCCTCGACCTGCTGTCGGACTTGCAGCGCCAGATGGGGCTGTCGATCCTGCTGATCACCCACGATCTCGGCGTCGTTGCCGGGCTCTGCGAGAAGGTGGCGGTTATGTATGCCGGCGAGATCGTCGAAACCGGCACCGCCGACGACCTCTTCGCCGCGGCGAAGCATCCCTATACCCAGGGGCTGATCCGCTCCACCCCGCGGCTGTCCGACCGGGCCGAGCGTCTGGTTTCCATCGACGGCGCGCCGCCGAGCCTGCTCTCTCCGCCGGAGGGCTGCGCCTTCGAGCCGCGCTGCCCGCAATCCAGCTTGCGCTGCCGCACCCGGCCGCCGCTTGCCGCCGCGCCGGGCAGCACCGGCGCCCATGCCTGCTGGAACAGCACGCCCGCCGCCTGGGACACCCGCGGCGCCGATCCGAAAGTGAGCTTCGCATGACCCGCTTCCCCGGCCAGATCAGGGCGCAGGAGCCCGCCCCCGCCGCCCGGCCGCTGCTTTCCGTGCGCGGGCTCACCGTCGATTTCGACGGGCCGCGCCGCCGGATCTGGGGTCCGCCCTCGAAGATCCGCGTGCTGGAGGACATCAATTTCGACCTGGCCCCCGGCGAGACTCTGGGCCTCGTCGGCGAAAGCGGCTCGGGCAAGTCGACGCTGGGCCGCGCCGTGCTGCGCCGCCTGCCGCTGGCGGACGGCCGCATCGTCTTCGACGGGCGCGACATCACCCACCTGCCCGCCGCAGGGCGCCGCAAGCTGGCGCGCGACATGCAGATGGTCTTCCAGGATCCGTATACCAGCCTCAATCCGCGGATGCGGGTGCTGGACCTGGTCGCCGAGCCGCTGATCGTCCACGGCCTGGCTTCCGGCCCCGAGGAAGCCCGCGACCGCGTGGCGGACCTCCTGCGGCTGGTCAACCTGCCGCCGGAGAACATCGACCGTTTCCCGCACGGCTTCTCGGGCGGGCAGCGGCAGCGGATCGGCATCGCCCGCGCGCTGGCGCTGCGGCCGAAGCTGATCATCGCCGACGAGCCGGTCTCGGCGCTGGACGTCTCGGTGCGGGCGCAGGTGGTGAACCTGATGCAGGACCTGCAGGCCGAGCTGGGGATCAGCTACCTCTTCGTCGCCCATGATCTCAGCGTGGTGCGCCACATCTCGGACCGGATCGCGATCCTGCACCGCGGGCGGATGGTGGAGATGGCCGATTGCGACACGATCTACGACCGTCCCGCCCATCCCTATACCTCGACCCTGCTGCAGGCGGTGCCGGAGCCCGATCCGCGCCACCGCCGCGGCACGCCCACCGCGCCGCCGCCGGCGCCGCGCATGGGCGAGCTTGCGCTGGAGGGCGGCTGCTGCCGCTACAGCCGCAGCTGCGGCAAGGCCGTCGGCCGCTGCCGCAGCGAGGCCCCGCCCTTCGCCCGCAGCGGGAAGGACCGTTGGGTCGCCTGCTGGGAAGCCTGAGCGGGCGCGCGGGCTCAGCGCCCGCGGGCGGTGCCGTCCTTGCGGCGGTCGCTGCCCGCGCGCAGCGTCCCATCGGCGGCCCGCATCACCATCTGCGCGCCGCCGAAATCGTTCCGTCCGGCCATGTCGCCCGCCCCGGTCGCATCGGCAAAGCCGGCCGCCGCCAGGGCCCCGGCAATGCCCGGCGCGGTCCCGGCCTCCAGCGCGATCGCGTCGTCCCGTTCCAGCCGCCAGCGCGGGGCGTCGATCGACTCCTGCACGTCCTGGCCCCAGGCGGCAATGCGCGTGACCAGCTGGACATGCCCCTGCGGCTGCATCAGCCCGCCGACCACGCCGAAGACGGCATGGGTCCGGCCGTCCTTCAGCGCGGCGGCGGGGATCACCGTGTGATAGGGCCGCTTGCCCGGGGCGGGACCGTTGACATGGCCCGGCTCCGCGAAGCCGTGGCCGCGGTTCTGCAGGCAGATGCCCAGTTCCGGCACGCCGATGCCGGAGCCGAACCGCTTGAAAATGCTGGACATCATTGTCACCGCAAAGCCGTCCCCGTCGATGATGGCTGTGCAGACCGTGTTGCCCGATGGGTCGGCCACGACGCGGCGCGCTTCCTTCATGCCGTCGCGGGTCGCCTCGACGATCTTCAGCACGGTCTGCGGCTCGTCCATCGGCAGGGCCTCGCCCTCCAGCCGCCGCAGCGCGTCGAGCACGCCCAGCCCATGGGTGTTGGGCGGGCATTCGAGGATCTCCAGCCCGTGGAAGGCCTGGCGCAGCGGAACGTCGAAATTGCCTTCATGCGCTTCCAGGTCGCCTTCCGCCAGAAGCGCCCCCGCCCTGGCTGCCGCGGCCGCCATGGCGGCCGCGGAGGCACCACGGTAGAAGGCCGCAGGACCTTCGGCTGCGATACGCTCCAGCAGACCGGCCAGCGAAGGATTGGCGAAATGCGCGCCCGCCGCCGGGATCGCGTCGCCGCGGTAGATCGCGCGGCTGCCCGGATCGCCGCGCACGACATCGCCAAAGAGCACCCATTCCCGCGCGCAGACCGGCCCGACGGCGAATCCTTCGCGCGCGATGCGGATCGCCGGAGCGAGCAGGCCCGCGAAATCCAGCCGTCCGAAGCGCGCATGGAGATCCGCCCAGCCCTGCACGGCACCGGGCACCGTGACCGACAGCGGATGGCGTTCGGGAATCCGCCTCCCCGGCAGCGCCGCAACCATCGCCTCCGACAGCAGGGCCGGGGCGCGGCCGGTGCCGTTATAGGTCATCGGCGCCGCGCCGGGAGGCAGGATCATTGCCGAGAGGTCGCCGCCGAGGCCGGTCGCCATCGGCTCCACCACCCCCATGACGGCATCCGCGGCGATCGCGGCGTCGATCGCGCTGCCCCCGGCCTCCAGCATGGCCATGGCCGCATCGGCGGCCAGCGGATGTCCGGCCGCAACCGCCATCCGGTCTGCAGCGAGGGTGCCGTCGGGGGCGGTGAACATGGCAGGAAACTCCCGGGAAGCGGAAAAGCATGAGTCGTCCACTTATGTATACGTCATACCGTTTTTCACGCAAGCCTCGTGCGCCGAAAGCAGAAAGTTCTCTATATAACTGTTATTTATCAATTTAATTATGGATGGCAGCCGCATTTTTTCGTTGGACAGGCATTACGGTATACAATATGGTGTTTTCAAGCCCAAGAGAGGTCGGCCGCCACGGCCCGCCGCAGGTCTTCTTCACGAAAGGAACGCAATCTTGACCGAGCTTCTGACTCCCGACGAACTGCGCACCGCGCTTGAGCAGGCCATCAAGGGCAAGAGCGCCAACAAGTCGCCCTTCAGCCTCGCCTGGGCCAGCGGAAAGCTGAGCCGCGAGCACCTGTCCCGCTGGGCCGAGAACCACTACCACTATGTCGGCCCCTTCGCCGACTACCTGTCCTATGTCTACGCCCGGCTGCCCGCCGACTATGTCGAGGCAAAGGACTTCATGCTGCAGAACATGTATGAAGAGGAAATCGGCGGCGACCGGCATACCGACCTGCTCATCCGCTTCGCCGAAGCCTGCGGCACCTCCCGCGAACGCGTCGAGAACCCCGACAACATGAGTGCGACCACCCGCGCGCTGCAGAGCTGGTGCTACTGCGTCGCCATGCGCGAAGACCCGATCGTCGCCATCGCGGGCCTCGTCGTCGGCCTGGAAAGCCAGGTGCCGTCGATCTACCGCAAGCAGACGCCGACGCTGCGCGACAAGTACGGCTTCACCGATGAAGAAGTTGAATTCTTCGACCTGCACATCGTCTCGGACGAGATCCACGGCGAGCGCGGCTACCAGATCGTTCTGGAACACGCCCGCACCGTCGAGATGCAGCAGAAATGCCTGAAGATCTGCGAAATCGGCGCGCAGATGCGGCTGCTCTACACCACCGCGCTCTATAACGACTATGTCGGCAGCGAAGTGCCGCTGGCCGAGCTCGGCCTCGCCGCCTGAGCCATCCCCGGGCGGGCAGCGATGCCCGCCCCCGCGAAGGAAATTCCATGCCGAAGGTCATTCTGCACAAGGGCGGCACCACCTACGAGGACGAGGTCGACCCCAATACCAATCTCGTGGTCCGCGCAGGGATCCGCAAGTTTCCCTATCCCAACCTCGCCTACAAGTGCGGCATGGGCAAATGCGCGACCTGCAGCTGCAGGATCCTGGGCGGCGCCGAACATCTCGAACCGCCGAACTGGAAGGAAAAGCGCCAGCTCGGCGACAAGCTGGGCGAAGGCTACCGCCTGGTCTGCCAGCTCTGGATCAACGAGGACATCGAACTGGCCCAGGACGCCTGAGCCCGAGGACGAGCACGAGGACAGCCATGTATGTCATTCTGACCACCAAGCCCGGAGAGTTCCGCACCGAGATGACCGAAGGCGTCACCAAGGTCGAATCCTGGGACTACATCTTCTACGGGCGCAAGCGGGCGAATTTCGTCATCGCCCGGATCGAGGGCGCCCCGCGCATCACCATCGTCGAGGACGCGCCGCCGCAGATCGTCAACCGCGTGCCCTCGAAGCTGTTTGAATCCTTCGACACGCTGGAAGAGGCCCGCGCCGAGCTGAACACGCTGACCCATTACGGCAGCATGGATATAGAGCTGCGCGCAGCCTCCTGAGAAAGGGCCCCTGATGGACGGAACCGACGCCACGCTGACAATCACCTTCGTGACGAACGGCAACAAGGAGGTCACGGCGCCCGCCGACAGCAACCTCCTGCGCATGTCGATCCGCGAGAAAGGGGGCATCCCCTTCAAGTGCGGCGGCGGGCTCTGCGGCACCTGCCGCTGCCGGATCACCGAGGGCGTGGAGAATACCGACAAGATCAAGCCGAAGGAGCGCAAGCACCTTTCGGAGGACGATTTCGCCCAGGGCTACCGCATGGCCTGCCAGACCTTCCTGACCGGCGACGTCAAGGTCGTCTGGGGCGAATAGGAACAGGACCGAAGACATGACTGCTGTGACCGCGCCGGAGCGCGCAGGCGCCCCCGCCGATGGCGCCGCCGTGCCGCATTACCTGAATTTCATCGCGGGCGAATGGCGCGCTGCCTCCTCCGGCGCCACCTTCGAGAACCGCAACCCGGCCGATCTCTCGGACCTGATCGGGCTCTTCCCGGATTCCGGGGACGAAGACGTTTCCGCGGCGGTCGCTGGCCTTGCCGAAGCGCAGGCCGCCTGGGCCGCTGCCAGCCCCGAGATCCGCGCCGATTTGCTCTACCGTGCCGCCGAGATCATCTCGGGCCGCACCAAGGAGATCGCCGCCGAGCTGACCCGCGAGGAAGGCAAGACCCTGGCCGAGGCGACCAACGAAACCAGCCGGATCGCCGCCAATTTCCGCTTCTACGCGGGCGAGGCGCTGCGGCTGAAGGGCGAGACCTATCCGATGCCGGGCGGGCAGATGGCGCTGTCGCTGCGCCAGCCGGTCGGCACCGTCGCAGTCATCACGCCGTGGAACTTCCCGCTGTCGATGGCCGCGCGCAAGATAGCGCCCGCCCTGGCCGCGGGCAATGCCGTGGTCTTCAAGCCGTCGGAAATGTCGCCGCTGATGGGCCAGCGCCTGGTCGAGGTGCTGCTCGATGCCGGGCTGCCGCCGGGGCTGATCGCACTTGTCCATGGCAAGGGCCCGACCGTCGGCAAGGCGATCACCGCCGCAGATGGCATCGACGCGCTGACCTTCACCGGCTCCTTCGCGGTGGGCGCGCAGATCCAGGCGGCGCTCGGCACCGACACGCGCTGCCAGCTCGAGATGGGCGGCAAGAACGCGACCGTCGTTCTGGCCGATGCCGATCTCGCCAAGGCGGCGGGCATCATCAAGCGCGGCGCCTTCGGGCTCTCGGGCCAGGCCTGCACCGGCACCAGCCGGGTGCTGGTGGCGCGGCCGCTGCATGATGCGCTGCTGGCCGAGCTGGTCGCGGCCGCCGAGGCGGTGGTGACCGGCCCGGGCGACAAGGCAGGCGTGACCATGGGCCCGCTCGCCACTGCGGCTCAGCTTGAAAAGGTTGCGCGCTATCTCGACATCGCCCGCGAGGAAGGCGCCGAGATTGTCACCGGCGGCATCCCGGATCAGGGCGCCCTGCCCGAGGGCTACTGGATCCGCCCGACCGTGATCGCCGGGGTGAAACCCGGCAGCCTGCTCCTGAAGGACGAGATCTTCGCCCCGGTCGTCGCGCTCTGCCCCTTCGATACGCTCGACGAGGCGCTGGAGATCGCCGACGACACCGAATACGGGCTGGCGCTCTCGGTCGTCTCCGACCACCTGCCCTCGGTGCTGAAGATTGCCGAAGCCACCCAGCACGGCATCGTCAAGGTCAACGCCCCCACCACCGGCGTCGCGCTCAACGCGCCCTTCGGCGGGTTCAAGCATTCCTCGAACCAGAGCGCCAAGGAACAGGGCGGCGCGAACGTGATGGACTTCTACAGCCGCATCAAGACGGTCTATCTCGGGGCCTGAATGGACGCGATCAACACTCTGGTCGGCGGCAGCCTGCTCGGCCCGCATTTCCTGGCCATGGCCGCGATGGTCTTCGTCGCCGCCATCCTGCAGGGCGTGGGCGGGCTCGGCTTCGCCATGTTCTCGGCCCCGCTCTCGGCGCTGTTCTTTCCCGAACTCGCGCCGGGCGTCCTTCTGGTGCTGGGCGGCTGCGTCTCGACCATGGTGCTGATGCGCGAACGCTCCTCTATCGACTTCAACTCGGTCGGCTCGATGATCTCGGGTCGGCTGATCGGCAACTTCATCGCGGTGGGGCTGCTGGCCTCGCTCAGCGTGGCGATGTTCAACGTGCTCTTCGGCGTGATGATCCTGATCGGCGTCGCGCTCAGCTATAGCGGCTGGCGGGTCGAGGCGACCTGGCGCAGCCTCGGCGCGGCCGGGGTGATGTCGGGCATCATGGGCACGATCACCTCCTCGGGCGCCCCGCCCTATGCCATCGTCATGCAGAACGCGCCGCCCGCGATCATGCGCGCGACCCTGAACACCGCCTTCCTCTTCGGCGCGACGACTTCGCTGATCCTGCTGGCATGGATCGGGCATTTCGGCTTGCCCCAGCTGGCGCTCGGGCTGCTGCTCTTCCCGGCGCTCTTCCTCGGCTTCCGGGTCTCCACGCCGCTCGCCCGCCACGTGCCGCGGGGCGCGATCCGGCATTGCCTGCTCACCCTGTCCGGCCTGTCTGCCGCCGGGCTCCTGCTGCGCGCGCTCCTCTAGGACCAATGCTTCATTTCACCGACGACCAGATTGCCGGGGTCCTGGACCCGGCCGAGGCCGAAGCCTGCCTCGCCGATGCCTACCTCGCCTTCGGCACCGGCCGCGCCGCCGTCCAGCCCCGGGTCCGCACCGAGGCGGCGGGCGTCAAGCTGTCCACCATGGGCGCCGTCCTGCCAGACCAGGGCGTCGCCGGCGCCAAGGTCTACACCACCATCGCCGGCAAGTTCAGCTTCGTGATCCTGCTGTTCAGCGCAGAGACCGGCGCGCCGCTGGCGACCATGGAGGCGAATGCGGTCACCGCGATCCGCTCTCCCGCCTGTTCGGTCCTGGCCGCACGCCATCTGGCCCGGCAGGACAGCCGCCGCCTTGCGGTCTTCGGAACCGGCGTGCAGGGCCTGGCCCATCTGCGCCACATGGCTGCTGCCTTCCCGCTGGAAGAGGCGATGATCGTTTCCCGCGGGCGCGATCCGGAGCTGGCCGAGCGGCTGTCGGCGCAGACCGGCGTGCCGGTCCGCTTCTGCACCGCCGCCGAGGCCGCCGCCCGCGCCGATATCCTGGTCACCGCCACCCGCAGCGCCGCGCCGGTGCTGCATGGCGCGGCCATGCGTCCGGGCCAGTTCGTGGCCGCCATCGGCTCCAGCCTGCCGCATGCGCGCGAACTCGACGACGACGCGCTGGCGCTGGCCTCCTCCATCGCGCTTGACTGGGGGCCGCAGACCAGCGCGGAGGCCGGCGACATCGTCCTCGCCGCGCCGGAACTGCGGGCTTCGCTGCCCCTGACCGAGCTGAAGGACATCGTCGCCGGAACCGCGCCCGGACGGCGGGGACCGGATGACGTGACGATCTTCAAGTCGGTCGGCATCGGCCTTCTGGACATCGCCGCCGCGGCGGCGGTCTGGCGCAAGCTCGGCGGCTAGGGGATCAGTCCCCCGGCCGGATGCCGCCCGCATTGTAGACATGCCGCGCGGCCAGCAATGCGGCCAGCTCGCCATCCCCGGCGATCACCGCGCGCAGGATGTCGGCATGCTCCCGCCAGCTGCGGCGCACCGTCTCGATGTCATTGTCGGCGAATAGCATCGACGTCTTGTCCCGCAGCGACTGCATGATCTCCTGCAGAACGGAATTGCCCCCGGCCTCGGCCAGGGCGGAATGGAAGGCATCGTTGCGCGAATGGATTTCCTCCATCCGGCCTTCCTCGATCATCTTCTCGCCGGACTCCAGAACCGCGCGCATTTCGGCAAGCTGCTCCGGGTCCTGGCGCCGCGCCGCGAGCTTGGCATTGAGCGATTCCAGCGTCGCGCGCACCTCGATCAGTTCCCGCTTCTGCCCGTCGGTCAGCAGCGAGACCGAGGCCCCCCGGCGCGGCTCGATCTTCACCAGCCCTTCGGTCGCCAGCTCCCGCAGCGCCTCGCGCACCGGCATCCGAGACACGCCCAGCTCTTCGGAAATGCGCTTCTCGACCAGACGCGCGCCGGAGGCGTAGTGCCCGGCCAGAATCTGGTCGCGCAGCGCGTCCTTCACCACCTTGGTCAGCGGCGCATGGGTCGCGCCGAGGGACTTGTTCATTCTGTCTGCTCCGATCCTGTCACGCCGCGGGCCTGCCGCTGCATTGTATACCGTCCGGTCCAAGCTTGCCTAGGGGGAGCAGACCGGGTTTTGCCGCCCGTGGCGTTTCCCCGGACCGCCGACCGGGCAGCAGCGGCCGTGGGAACGGCCGGGCAATCAACCCGTCCTTCCGTAAAAAACCCGTCACATGCGCCCAAATAGTATACCGGCAATCCTGGGTTGGTCTGGTTTTGCAGGATGACCGCCTAACATTACCTACATTCCGCTTGCATCTACACTTTACGGTATACAACATACCCTCCGATAGAGTCTACGGAGAACAGGGAATACCGATGAAGACCGCGCTCAAGCTCCAGCCCGCAGAGGCCCGCCTGATGGTCGACGCCGCCATCGCCAAGTCGACCGAGATCGGCGTGCTCGAGACCGTCTGTATAGCAGACGAGGGCGGCTACCCGCTCGTCATCGAGCGGATGGAGGGCGCACGCGTGACCGGGCCGCAGATTTCCTGGAACAAGGCTTTCACCGCCGCGACGCACAAGCGATCCACCCACCTGTTCAACAAGGCGCCGAACGGTCCCGCCCTGCCCGGCAACGAAGCCTTCGGCATCCAGCTCAGCTTCGGCGGCAAGTTCGCGGTCTTCGTCGGCGGCTTCCCGATCGTGGTCGACGGCGAGGTGGTCGGCGGCGTAGGCCTGTCGGGCGGCAACGGCGAACAGGACACCGCGGCGGGCGTTGCGGCGCTGCAGGCACTTGCCGACCTGCTGGGGCCCCAGGGCCACGAGGTTCTGGTCGCCGCCGACATCAAGAGGTAGGCCATGGACGTGCTCCGTGCCCCCCGCCGCGCCGCGCCCCTGCCAGGCGGGGCCGGTGTCACCCAAGTCTCTGTGGCCGAGACCGCACACTGCTTCGCGCTCGAGCCGGACGAGACGCTGCTGGCCGGCGCGATGCGCGCCGGGCTGCGGCTGCCTTCGGACTGCAAGTCGGGCTTCTGCGGCGCCTGCCGTCTCCGCGTCGTCAGCGGCGAGGTCATCCATCCGGAGGACATGCCGGGGCTGAGCGACGAAGACCGGCAGTGCGGCTTCGCGCTCGGCTGCCAGGCCAGGGCGCTGACCCGCCTAGCGATCGAGGTCGAGGTCCTGCCCAGCGATCTGCCCGCCCCGGTGCTCCGCCGCGCCACGGTGCTGCGCCGGAGCGATCCCGCCCCCGGGGTCACGCGGCTCTGGCTCGCCGTGCCCGGCGCGCCGGACGTCCTGCCCGGCCAGTATCTCAACGTGATCCTCGAAGACGGGGCGAAGCGCCCCTTCTCCGTGGCTTCCGCTCCCGGAAGCACCGAGATCGAACTCCAGATACGGCGCATCCCGGGCGGACGCTTCACTGACGCCATCCTTCCGGGTCTGGCGGCAGGCGCAGAGCTTCAGGTCGAGCTGCCCCAGGGCGCGTTCCGGCTCCACAGGGAGGATTTCCGGCCGCTTCTGCTGGCCGCGACCGGCACCGGGATCGCCCCCGTCGCCGCCATCCTGGCCGAGCTTGCCGCCGATCCGTCCGAGGCGCCGCCGGTCTCGGTCTATTGGGGCTGCCGCTGCAAGGCCGATCTGTACCTTCTCGGCGAACTGGCCGCGCTCGGAGCCCGGCTGGACGAGTTCGAGCTGGTGCCGGTGCTCTCCAGCCCGGAGCCGGAATGGCAGGGGGCCCGCGGCCATGTGCAGGACGCGGTGCTTGCCGTCCTGCCGGACCTGTCGGAGCACGCCGTCTATCTCTGCGGCAGCGTCGCCATGATCGAGGATGCCCGTGCCCGCTTCCTGGCGGCAGGTGCCTGCGTGAACCACCTCTACACCGACGGGTTCCGCTTCGCCTCGCGAGGCTGAGCCCCGGCCCCGGCCCGCCCGAGCGCCCGTTGACGCCGGGCCGGGCACGGCCGTGAAACAGGGGACACGGCGTGCCCGGAATTTCCGGGAATCGGCCTCTCGCCGTCCCTCGGGACACCGCCGAGGCCGCAGGCCGGCCGCTTGGGACCGCCAGGAAAAACCTGTATCCGCCGCGCCTCTTTATTGGCAGCCCCGCGTCCAAGCTGCGCAATTCGCGGGCAACCCGGCGCAAAGCCGGTCCGTCCCTGATTTTTCATTCGCACAACAATGTTCGTCTGCATACAGCATGCAGAAGGTTCACGGGATGAGGTCGCAGGGATGGCATCGGTAGAAGAAATCGACATCGCGGTCGTCGGGGCTGGCCTTGGCGGGGCGGCGGCGGCGGCGCTCATGACGGAGGCGGGCTTCTCCGTCCATAGCTTCGAGCAGGCCCCCGAATTCACCCGGCTCGGCGCGGGC
>NZ_JAATVU010000009.1 GCF_013184745.1 Mangrovicoccus sp. HB161399 | reverse complement strand
GCTTCTCACGCTTTCCGGCCATTCCGCAGTCTTCCTGTCCACCGAAATCCAACCGGACTTCACGCATCGTGGGTGGACCACTTCAAAGGGGCTCGCTCAAGCGCGCCCCGCTCATGTATCGCGGCTCTCCCCGCGTGGAGACCGCCGCAAGGCAGATCTCGTGCCCGTCCATGCGGAACTTGGCCGGGAACTTGCGGGCATCGATTTCCACCTGCCACCATTGCAGCGGCCGGTCGTCGATCATCCGCCGGGTGAACAGGGCCTGCTCGTTGATCTCCTCGGCGATGCGGTCGCTGTCGAGCGGCTGGCCCGCGTGCATCAGCACGTATTCCATCGCCTCGTGCAGGTAGAGTTCTCCGGTCCTTGCCATGTTTCCGTCTCCGTGTGACGCGCCTTAGCGCCTTGCGGAGGCCATGAAAGACCGGACGAGGTGAAATCGTGGTTAATGCGATCCGGCGCGGGAAGACGGCCCGATGGAAAAAGCGCCCCGGCTTAGACCGGGGCGCTGTCTTCATTTCCTCAGATGCTTGTTCAGCCGCGAGGGCGTCGATTTCTTGCGGCCCTTGTAGGGGTTCGCGTCGCCCTGCCCGCGGAACCACAGCCGGATCGGCGTGCCCGGCATGTCGAAATCCTGCCGCAGCCCGTTCACCAGATAGCGCTTGTAGGCATCGGGCAGCTTGTCGGGATGCGAGCACATCACCACGAAGCCCGGCGGCCGGGTCTTGGCCTGGGTCATGTAGCGCAGCTTTATCCGCCGGCCGCCCGGCGCCGGCGGCGGATGGGCTTCCAGCATCGAGATCAGCCAGCGGTTCAGCTGCGCGGTCGGGATGCGGCGGTTCCAGGTCATGTGCGCCTTCTCGATCGCCTCGCGCAGCCGGTCCATGCCGCGCCCGGTCTTGGCCGAAAGCGTCACCAGCGGCGCGCCGCGCAGCTGCGGCAGCAGGCGCTCGAACGCGTCCTTCAGCTCGTGCAGCTTGTCCTGGCGGTGGGTCTCGAGGTCCCATTTGTTGATGCCGATCACCACGGCGCGGCCCTCGCGCTCGGCGAGATCGGCGATGCGCAGGTCCTGCTGCTCGAACGGGATCTCGACGTCGAGAAGCACCACCACCACCTCGGCGAAGCGCACCGCGCGCAGGCCGTCGCTGACGGACATCTTCTCAAGCCGGTCCTGGACCTTGGCCTTCTTGCGCATGCCGGCGGTGTCGAAGATCCGCACCGGACGGCCGTCCCAGTCGACCTGCACGGAAATCGAGTCGCGGGTGATGCCGGCCTCGGGTCCGGTCAGCAGGCGGTCCTCGCCGAGCAGCTGGTTGATCAGCGTCGACTTGCCCGCATTCGGGCGGCCAACGACGGCGACCTGCAGCGGCTTGGTCGGGTCGTAATCCGGGATCTCCTCGCCGTCCTCGTCCGAAACGTCGATATCGGTCTCGGGCGCGGTTTCGGCGGCATCCGCGGCCGCGGCGGCCATTTCCTCGGCATGCTCCTCGACCAGCGGCTGCAGGAAGGCGTAGAGTTCCGCCATGCCCTCGCCATGCTCGCCCGAGATCTGCAGCGGTTCGCCCAGGCCCAGCGAATAGGCCTCCAGCGCGCCGGCGGCGCCGGCGGCACCCTCGGCCTTGTTGGCCGCGAGGAGCACGGTCTTGGCGCGGCGGCGCAGGATTTCGGCGAAGAGCTCGTCATTGGCCGTCACGCCCGCGCGGGCGTCGATCATGAACAGGCAGGCATCGGCCATGTCGACGGCGCGCTCGGTCAGGCGGCGCATGCGCCCCTGCAGGCTGTCATCGGTGGCGTCTTCCAGGCCGGCCGTGTCGATCACGGTGAATTTCAGGTCGCCAAGGCGCGCCTCGCCCTCGCGCAGGTCGCGCGTCACGCCCGGCTGGTCATCGACCAGCGCCAGACGCCGGCCGACGAGACGGTTGAACAGGGTCGACTTGCCCACATTGGGGCGGCCGACGATGGCGAGCTTGAACACCTTTGGCCCTCCTGAAGGATCAGGCGCCGTCCTTAGCGCATTCCGCCGTCAACGGAAAGCGCGAAGCACGCCGTCCTGGGTCAGGATGTAGAGCGTGTTGCCGTCGACGATCGGCGCTGCCGCGGCGGGCGCCCCGAGCTGGGTCGCGCGCAGCAGCGCGCCGCTCGCCGGATCGATCTCGCGCAGCAGCCCGTCGGAGGAGGCGAGGATCAGCCGCCCGCCCGCGAGGACCGGCCCGTAATGGACGAAGACATCCTTGCGGCGCTTGACCTTCTCGGCTTCGAACAGCGGCAGGGTCGCGGACCAGACGGTGGACCCGTCCGAGGCGTTGACGCGCAGGAGCTGCCCCTCGTCCGAGACCAGGAAGAGCGATCCGCCCGCCTCGATCACCGGACCGGTGGCGCCCTCCAGCGACGTCCACAGCCGGTCGCCGCTGGCCGCGTCGAGCGCAGCCAGGCGGCCGGCCTCGGTGGCGACGAAGACGGTGCCGTTCGACACGACCGGGCTGTTCGGCACTTCGCCGAAGGCCCCGTAGGCGCGGCCGGTGCGGCTGCCTGCCAGCGCGCCGGACCAGAGGCTGATCCCGGCCTGGCGCAGCACCGAGGTCAGCTCGCCATTGCCGAAGGGGAAGATCACGGCATTGCCCGACAGTACCGGCACGCCGCTGCCCAGCACCGAGGCGGGCGCGGCGCTGCCTTCGATCTGCCACAGGATGCGGCCGTCCTTCAGGTCGACCGCGGAACCGAACCCGTCGCGCGAGGTCAGGTAGACCAGGCCGCCGGCAACCATGGGCGCCGCAGTGGTGGCGGCGCCGAAATCCTGCACCCAGGCCTCCGCTCCGCTGGCCGCGGACAGCGCGTGCAGGCGGCCGAAGCCGGTGGTGACCAGGAGCGTGCCGCCCTCGACGGCCAGACCGCCGCCGACCACGGTGCCGGGCTTCTCGCCCGCCGGAACCAGAGATTTCGACCAGACGATCGCCCCGCTCGGCGACAGCGCGCTGACCGTCATGGCGCTGTCGAGCACGAAGACCAGCCCGCCCGAGGCGACCGGTGCCGCGCTCAGGCGCTGGCGCTTGCTGGCGCCCTCGCCGATCGGCGTCGCCCAGGCCTGCACCAGCCCGGCGCTGCGCAGCTGCGCATGGGGCGCGTCATGGCGGGCATTCTGGGCGGTCTGCGGCCAGGACCCCAGCGCCTGCGCGGCAGGCAGCGAGATCGCCTTGGCCCCGCCCGCCACCGAATAGCCCGGCATCGGGATCACCCGCGGCGGCTGCGGCGCGGGCTGGCCGGCGGAGGTGTCGGCGCCGGTGGCCAGAACCGCCTCGGCCTGGTCGAGATCGCGCAGGCCGAAGCGCTCGCCCGGGAGCACCTCCTCGTTGCGCGAACAGGCCCCGAGGGCCAGCGACAGAAGCACGGCGGCCATCGCCGCCTGCCCGGTCCGGCCGCTGCTGCGCGGCAGTCTCACGCCGGCCATGGCGCTCACGAAGCCTCCGGATCGCCGCCGAGCGCGACCGTCAGCTGCAGGGCGCGCTGGCGCTGGCCTGCCGACGATTCGGCATCCGCGCGCAGTTCGGCCAGATCGGCCAGGGCCAGATCCGTCTTGTTCTGCTCGACATAGATCAGCGCGCGCAGCTCCAGCGCCGACAGCCGGAAGGCATGGCCCGGTTCCAGCAGCGGGGCGAGCACCTCGAGACGCTGGTCGGTGGTCAGGCGGTTGTCGGGCAGCATCGTCACCTTGAGCCGGGCGATGTCGCGGTAGAGCAGGCTGACCGTCTCGTCGGCGATCAGCGCCTGCAGCATGTCGGTGGCCTTCTGGCTGTCGCTCAGCGCCATGTCCCCGGCTGCGGTCAGGTTGCGGATCGCCACCTGGTCGCCGGAGGCCTGCACCTGTTCGACCGCCAGCGCGCGGACCTGCGGATCTTCGGAGGCAAGCGCGCCCAGCATGCTGTCGCCGAAGGCTTCGGCCACGGCCTCGGTCTGCGACTTCTGCCAGTCCCAGTAGCCGACGCCGCCGACTCCGGCCACGACCGCCACGACGGCAATCCAGCCATAGCGGCGGGCAACCAGGTAAAACCGGTCGCGGCGGACTTCCTCGGCGACCTCGTCAATGAAACTGTCTGGACTGCTCACAGGTCTCTCCCGTACGTTCCGTGCCGTCTTACAGCCAAACGGCGAAAAATGCCAAGACCGGCCAAGAGCTTTTGGCGCGGTGTCTTGAAGCGCTGCCGCCGCGCGCCTAAACTGAACTGCATGGTTCAGTCGCGCAGGGAGCAAGCCGCGCGGCCGAGCGGGAGCAAGGATCAAGGAGCCCGGATGAGACTTCTGCCAATCGTGACCGCCCTGATCGTGGCGGCCGTGCTCTACGGGCTGGTCTTCGAGCGCGACGCGCTTCGCGCAATCGTGAGCGGCCGTGCACCCGAAGCCGAGGCCCCTGCCGCCGCGCAGGCCGCGGCGCCGCAGACTCTGGACGCCGCCGGACAGGCCGCGATCGACGTGGTGGTGCTGGACAGCGCCGCGCAGGCCGTGGGCAACCGGATCGTGCTGCGCGGCCGCACCGAGGCGGACCGGCAGGTCGAAGTCAAGGCGCAGATCGCCGGGCTGGTGATCTCCGAGCCGAAGCCCAAGGGCAGCTTCGTGGAGAAGGACGAGGTGATCTGCGAGATCGACCCGGGCACCCGCCCCGCCGATCTGGAAGAGGCCAGGGCGCAGCTTGCGGAGGCCGAGATCTCGAATACCGCGGCCGAGCGGCTGTCCAAGGGCGGCTACACCTCCGAGACCCAGGCGGTGGCCTCGCGCGCCGCGCTGGAATCCGCCCGCGCCGCCGTGGCGCGCGCCGAGACCGAAATTTCGCGGCTGAAGATCGCCGCGCCCTTTGCCGGGCTGCTGGAAACCGACAGCGCCGAGCTCGGCAGCCTGATGCAGGCCGGTTCCGCCTGCGCCACGGTGATCCGGCTCGACCCGGTCCGGCTGGTGGGCTTCCTGCCCGAAACCCAGGTCGACCAGGTGGAGACCGGCGCGGCGGCAAGCGCGCGCCTGGCCGACGGAACGGTCAAGGAGGGCACGGTCAGCTTCGTCGCCCGCTCCGCCGATGCCGCGACCCGCACCTTCCGCGTGGACATAGAAGTGCCGAACCCGGATTTCTCGGTGCGCGACGGCCAGACAGCCGAGATCGCCATCGAGGCCGAGGGCACGCGCGCCCACCTGATCCCGCAATCCGCGCTGACGCTGGACGATGACGGCACGATGGGGGTGCGGGTGGTGGATGACGCCAGCCGGGCGCGTTTCCTGCCCGTGCGCATGCTGCGCGACACCGGCGACGGCATGCTGGTCGCGGGGCTTCCCGACCATGTGCGGATCATCACGCTCGGCCAGGACTACGTCACAGACGGGGTCGAGGTCGTGGCCCATGCGCCGGAGGACGGCTCTTGACCGGGCTCGTCGACTGGGCGGCCGGCCGGGCACGGATGATCGTCGCGTTCATCGTGCTCTCGCTGGCTGCGGGGGCCTATTGCTACGCGACCCTGCCGAAGGAGGGCGAGCCCGACATCGAGATCCCGATGCTCTTCGTCTCCGTGCCTTTCCCCGGCATTTCCGCGACCGACAGCGAGAAGCTGCTGGTGCGGCCGATGGAGACCGAGCTCAGCGATCTGGACGGGCTGAAATCCATGAAGGCGACGGCGGCGGAGAACTATGCCGGGATCGCGCTGGAATTCGAGTTCGGCTGGGACAAGACCAAGATCATGGCCGATGTGCGCGACGCGATGAACAGCGCCTCGGCGGATTTCCCCGATGGGGCGGAGCAGTACTCGATCAACGAGATCAACTTCTCCGAATTCCCCATCGTCATCGTCTCGCTGACCGGCGAGGTGCCCGAGCGCACGCTGGTGCGGCTGGCCAAGAGCCTGCAGGACCGGCTGGAATCGCAGGACGCGGTGCTGGAGGCCGTTCTGGCCGGGTCGCGCGACGAGATGGTCGAGGTGGTGATCGACCCGATCAGGCTGGAGGCCTACAACGTCACCGCCGCCGAGCTGATCAATGTCGTTCAGAACAACAACAAGCTGATCGCGGCCGGCGAGATCCAATCCCCGACCGGCGCATTCTCGCTGAAGATCCCGTCCTCCTTCGACGAGAGCCGGGATCTCTTCAACCTGCCGGTCAAGACCAACGGCGACCGTGTCGTGACATTGTCGGATCTGGCCGATATCCGCCTGACCTTCGAGGACCGCGCGGGCACCGCGCGCTTCGACGGGCAGAAGACGGTCGCGCTGCAGGTGGTCAAGCGCAAGGGCTTCAACCTGATCGAGACCGCCGCCATGGTCCGCGACATCGTTGCCGAGGAACGCGCCACCTGGCCGCCCGAGCTGCAGGACGCCGTCTCGGTCGAGACCTCGAACGACCAGAGCTATACGGTCGCCTCGATGATTTCCCAGCTCGAGGGATCGGTGCTGACCGCCATTGCGCTCGTCATGATCGTCGTCCTCGCCTCGCTGGGCGGGCGACCGGCGCTGCTGGTCGGCTTCGCGATCCCGACCTCCTTCCTGCTGTGCTTCGTCTTCCTCGCCGTCATGGGCGTGACGATTTCCAACATCGTGATGTTCGGGCTGATCCTCGCCGTCGGCATGCTGGTCGACGGCGCCATCGTCGTGGTGGAATACGCCGAGAGCCGGATCGATGACGGCCAGGGACCGATGCGCGCCTATGTCGAGGGCGCCAAGCGGATGTTCTGGCCGATCGTCAGCTCCACCGCCACGACGCTCTGCGCCTTCCTGCCGATGCTGTTCTGGCCGGGCGTCGCCGGCGAGTTCATGGGGATGCTGCCGGTCACTCTTATCTTCGTGCTGTCGGCCTCGCTGATCGTGGCGCTGGTCTACCTGCCGGTAATGGGCGGCGTCGCCGGACGCATCAACCGTAGCTTCCACCATACTTCCGAAACCCTGCGCGGACTGGCTTGGCCGTTGCGCGCGGGCCTGCTCGCGCTGGCCATCGTCCTGACCTGGGCGGGGTTCCGCGGGCTCCTGACGCCTTCGGGCGCCATGCCGGCGCTGCCCGCGCTGGCCTTCGTCGCCGGACTGTCGGCCACCGCCATCGCGGCCGGGTCGCTGCGCCGTCCGCCGCGCGAGGACCGGCTGCAGGCGGGCTACCGCCGGACGCTCTTCGGCCGCTTCATCGCCGCCATCGCCGGGAACCCGGTGATGCCGCTCGTCACCATCGCCGCCGTGATTGCCTTCGTCGCCGCGGTCTTCATGACCTACGGACAGAAGAACTACGGCGCCGAGTTCTTCGTCGAGACCGAGCCGGAACAGGCGATCGTCTATGTCCGCGCCCGAGGCAACCTGTCGGTCGACGAGAAGGACGCGCTGGTGCGCCGGGTGGAAAAGGAGGTGCTGGCCACCGAGGGCGTCGCCTCGGCCTTCTCCTTCGCGGGCGACGGCGGTCTCAATTCCGACCGCGGCGGCGGCGAGGGACCGCGCGACGCGATCGGCCAGGTCCAGTTCGAGACGCTGCAATGGGACGACCGGCCGACCCTGCCCTTCGACGGCCCGTGGTGGCAGCGCCTCCTGCTGCGCGAGGTGCCGGACCCGTTCTACGACGGCAATGCCGTGCTTGCCCGGATCGAGGACCGCCTGGCCGGCATTCCGGGCATCTTTGCCGAAGTCTCCGAGCTGGCCCAGGGGCCCGGCGAAGGCAAGCCGGTGCATCTTAGGCTGATCGGCACCGATTTCGATGCCATCGCCGAAGCCGCGCAGTCGGCGCGTGCTCAGATGGAGGGCATGGCGGGCTTCACCGCGATCGAGGACACGCTGCCGCTGCCGGGCATCGACTGGGAGATCGATGTCGATGTCGAGGCGGCCGGGCGCTACGGCGCCGATGTCGCGACGGTCGGCGGCATGGTCCAGCTCGTCACCCGCGGCATCCTGCAGGGCACGATGCGCGTCGACAGCTCCGACGAGGAGATCGAGATCCGCACGCGGCTGCCCGAGGAATACCGCCTGCTCTCGACGCTGGAGACGCTTAAGCTGCGGACCTCCGAGGGCCTGGTGCCGCTGACCAACTTCATCTCCATCCGGCCGGTGCCGAAGCTGGCCCAGATCGACCGGATCGACCAGAAGCGGTACTACGACGTCAAGGCGGACATCCTGCCCGGCCTGGAGAACGACGCGGGCCAGCCGATCACCGCCAACGAGCGGATCGCCAAGCTGACCGAGTGGCTCGGCAGCAATCCCCTGCCCGCGGGCGTCACCTGGGAGTGGACCGGCGACCAGGAGGAGCAGCAGGAGACCGCGGACTTCCTCGGCAAGGCCTTCCTCGCCGCGCTGTTCCTGATGTTCATCATCCTGCTGGCGCAGTTCAACAGCCTGTACAATTCGGTGCTGGTGCTGCTGGCCGTGGTCCTCTCCACCGCGGGCGTGCTGATCGGCATGCTGGTGATGCAGCAGCCCTTCAGCTTCATCATGACCGGCACCGGCGTGGTGGCCCTGGCGGGGATCGTGGTGAACAACAACATCGTGCTGATCGACACCTACCAGGAGTTCAGCCGCTACATGCCGCGGATCGAGGCGATCATCCGCACGGCGGAGGCGCGGATCCGTCCCGTGCTGCTGACCACGCTGACCACCATGGCCGGCCTCATGCCGATGATGTTCGGGCTCTCGCTCGACTTCATCAATGGCGGCGCGACGATCGACAGCCCGACCGCGCTGTGGTGGAAGCAGCTGGCCACGGCCGTGGTCTTCGGCCTCGGCATCGCCACCGCGCTGACCCTGGTCTTCACCCCCGCGATGCTGGCGGCTCGGGTCTGGGCCAACACCTACGCGCTGGCGTTCCTGCGCTGGATCGCGCGCTGGTCGGGCGGCCGGGGCAGCCGCGCGGCCGAGGACTGGCTGCTGCGCCGCCGCGCCCGCAGGGCACCTGCACCGGAAATCCTCTGGGACACGGACCTGCCCGCATCGGACCCGGCGCGGCTGCGCGCGGCAGAGTGACTCTGGCGGGCGGCCGGCGGCTCGGCTAGGGTCGCGGACATGCCCGCCCCCTGCCGCGAAACCGATCTCTATGCCCCGCTCAAGGCCTTCCTGGAGGCTCAGGGCTACGAGGTGAAATCCGAAGTCGCCGGGGCCGACATCGTCGCCTGCCGCGGCAGCGAGGAGCCGGTGATCGTCGAGATGAAGACCGGCTTCTCCCTGGCGCTGTTCCACCAGGGAATCGCGCGCCAGGCTGTCAGCGAGGCGGTCTATCTGGCCGTTCCCCGCGCCACGACGAAGGCGTTCCGCGACAATGTCGGACTCGCGCGCAGGCTCGGTCTCGGCGTGCTGTCGGTGCGGCTTGCCGACGGCTTCGTCGAACCGGTCTGCGATCCCGGCCCGTTCCAGCCGCGCCGCGTGCCGAAGAAGCGCGCCCGGCTCCTGCGCGAATTCGCCCGCCGCGAGGGCGATCCCAATACAGGCGGCCATCGCGGCATGATCGTGACCGCCTACCGCCAGGATTGCGAGCGCCTGCTCCGCCTGCTGGCGCAGGGCGGCGCGATGCGGGGCGCCGAGGCCGCGAAGGCCGCGGGCGTGCCCGCCGCCACCGCCATCCTGGCCGCCAACCACTACGGCTGGTTCGAGCGGGTCTCGCGCGGGGTCTACGCGCTGACCCCCGACGGCGAGACCGCCGCCGCCGGGCTGCCCGCGCAGGGCTGATCCTCCGCCCCATTGTCCGCCTCGTTCCCGTGCGGCGGAGCTTCCGGACCGGAAAAGCGGCCGTGCTGCGGGGCGGCGGACCATTGTCGGTGCATTGTCGGCTTTCCCACACCGCCGATTTTCCGGGCACGGTCTTCGCTCTCGACTGAATTCATTCGGTAATTTCCGGGTCCGAAAGCTGGCACGCTGCCTGCTCTATGTTCTGCGAGCGCGGCAATGGGGCCGTCTCGAAGATCAAAGACGACCTTACAAAGGAACTTAAGCAATGAGCGACCTCCGTCAGATCGCCTTTTACGGCAAGGGTGGCATCGGCAAGTCCACCACCTCGCAGAACACGCTGGCTGCCCTCGTGGAGCTGGACCAGAAGATCCTCATCGTCGGCTGCGACCCGAAGGCAGACTCGACCCGCCTGATCCTGAACTCGAAAGCCCAGGACACCGTCCTTCACATGGCTGCCGAGATGGGCTCCGTCGAGGATCTCGAGCTGGAAGACGTGCTGAAAGTCGGCTTCAAGGACATCAAGTGCGTTGAATCGGGCGGCCCGGAGCCGGGCGTCGGCTGCGCCGGCCGCGGCGTCATCACCGCCATCAACTTCCTGGAGGAAAACGGCGCCTATGACGACGTCGACTACGTCTCCTACGACGTTCTCGGCGACGTGGTCTGCGGCGGCTTCGCCATGCCGATCCGCGAGAACAAGGCCCAGGAAATCTACATCGTCATGTCGGGCGAGATGATGGCGCTCTATGCTGCCAACAACATCTCCAAGGGCATCCTGAAATACGCCAACTCGGGCGGCGTCCGCCTGGGCGGCCTGATCTGCAACGAGCGCCAGACCGACAAGGAACTGGAACTCGCCGAAGCCCTGGCAGCCCGCCTCGGCTCCAAGCTGATCCACTTCGTGCCGCGCGACAACATCGTGCAGCACGCGGAACTGCGCCGCCAGACCGTGCTCCAGTACGCACCGGAGTCCCAGCAGGCCCAGGAGTACCGCTCGCTGGCCAACAAGATCCACAACAACTCGGGCAAGGGCGTCATCCCCTCCCCGATCACGATGGAAGAGCTGGAAGAGATGCTGATGGAATTCGGCATCATGCAGTCGGAAGAAGAGCGCCTGGCAGCGATCGCTGCCTCGGAAGCCCAGGCTTCCTGATCCCGGCCCCGCTAACCGCCGGACCGGCCCCCTGGGCCGGTCCATAGCCCCCCACATTCCCCAAGCACGCGAAATAGGAGCCAAAAGAATGGCCAAAGATCACGTCGGCGGGTCGGAAGACTACGAAGCCCTCATCGAAGAGGTGCTCGCAGCCTACCCCGCGAAATCCGCGAAGCGTCGCGCCAAGCACCTCACCGTTGCAAAGGCGACCGACGAAGAGCCCGATGCAACCACCGGTATCGCCTCCAAGTGCGACACCCAGAAATCGAACATCAAGTCGGTTCCCGGCGTGATGACGATCCGTGGCTGCGCCTATGCCGGCTCCAAGGGCGTCGTTTGGGGCCCCGTCAAGGACATGGTCCACATCTCGCACGGCCCGGTCGGCTGCGGCCAGTACTCCTGGTCCCAGCGCCGCAACTACTACATCGGCAAGACCGGCGTGGACAGCTTCGTGACGATGCAGTTCACCACCGACTTCCAGGAGAAGGACATCGTCTTCGGCGGCGACAAGAAGCTTGCCAAGACGATCGACGAGATCGAAGAGCTCTTCCCGCTCAACAACGGCGTCACCATCCAGTCGGAATGCCCGATCGGCCTGATCGGCGACGACATCGAAGCCGTCGCCAAGCAGAAGAACAAGGAACATGGCAAGACCATGGTGCCTGTCCGCTGCGAAGGCTTCCGCGGCGTGTCCCAGTCGCTGGGCCACCACATCGCCAACGACGCCGTGCGCGACTGGGTCTTCGACAAGGAAGACAGCGACGCGGTCAAGGCCTACGAGCCGGGCCAGTACGACGTCAACGTGATCGGCGACTACAACATCGGCGGCGACGCCTGGGCCTCCCGCATCCTGCTGGAGGAAATGGGCCTGAACGTGGTCGGCAACTGGTCGGGCGACGCGACGCTTGCCGAGATCGAGCGCGCGCCGAAGGCCAAGCTGAACCTCATCCACTGCTACCGGTCGATGAACTACATCTGCCGCCACATGGAAGAGAAGTACGGCATCGAATGGATGGAGTACAACTTCTTCGGACCGAGCCAGATCGCAGCCTCGCTGCGCGCGATCGCCGCGAAGTTCGACGAGACCATCCAGGAGAAGTGCGAGGCGGTCATCGCCAAGTACCAGCCGCTGGTCGACGAGGTCATCGCCAAGTACCGTCCGCGCCTCGAAGGCAAGTCGGTCATGCTCTATGTCGGCGGCCTGCGCCCGCGCCACGTCGTCACCGCCTATGACGACCTCGGCATGGTCATCGCCGGCACCGGCTACGAGTTCGGCCATGGCGACGACTACAAGCGCACCGGCCACTACGTCAAGGAAGGCACGCTGATCTACGACGACGTCACCGGCTACGAGCTGGAGAAGTTCATCGAGAAGATCCGCCCCGACCTCGTCGGCTCGGGCATCAAGGAAAAATACCCGGTGCAGAAGATGGGCATCCCGTTCCGCCAGATGCACAGCTGGGACTATTCGGGCCCGTATCACGGCTATGACGGCTTCGCCATCTTCGCCCGCGACATGGACATGGCGATCAACAACCCGGTCTGGGGCCTCTACGACGCGCCCTGGAAATCCGCTCCGGAAGCGATCGCCGCCGAGTGATCGGCACCGCGGTTCCAAAATGAAACCGCACCGGTTGCAACCTGCAACCGCAGACAGGACCAAGACCGCCTGATCCCTCGCAGGCGCTGGTCCGGCGGCCGGGCACGTCCCCAATGGCCCGGCCGCCCCCCTTTTCCCTCTCAACCCTGGCGCGTCTCGGAATGCGGACGGCCATAGAAGGAATGCATCCATGCCCCAGTCGGCAGACAAAGTGCTCGATCACGCACCGCTCTTCCAGCAGCCCGAATACAAGGAGATGCTGAAGAACAAGAAGGTCCAATACGAATGCGGCCATCCCGACGAGATGGTCAAGGAAATCGGCGACTGGACCAAGTCGTGGGAATACCGCGAGAAGAACCTGGCCCGCGAAGCGCTGACCGTGAACCCGGCGAAAGCCTGCCAGCCGCTGGGCGCCGTCTTCGCCGCCGCCGGCTACGAGCAGACCATGAGCTTCGTGCACGGCTCCCAGGGCTGCGTCGCCTACTACCGCTCGCACCTCAGCCGCCACTTCAAGGAGCCGTCCTCCTGCGTGTCCTCCTCGATGACCGAGGACGCGGCCGTGTTCGGCGGCCTCACCAACATGGTGGACGGCCTGGCAAACACCAAGGCGCTCTACAACCCGAAGATGATCGCCGTCTCGACCACCTGCATGGCGGAAGTCATCGGCGATGACCTGTCCTCCTTCATCGCCCAGGCGAAGCAGAAGGAATCCGTGCCGGAAGATTTCGACGTTCCCTTCGCGCACACCCCCGCCTTCGTCGGGTCCCATGTGGACGGCTACGACAACATGCAGAAGGGCATTCTGAGCCACTTCTGGGAGAAGGCCGAGCGCACCGTCACCGGCTCCATCAACATCATCCCGGGCTTCGACGGCTTCGCCGTTGCCAACATCCGCGAGATGAAGCGCCTGCTGGCCGAGATGGGCGTCGAGGACTACACCATCCTGGGCGACGTCTCCGACGTCTACGACACCCCCTCGGACGGCGAGTTCCGCATGTATGCCGGCGGCACCAAGCTGGATGACGCCAAAGCCGCGCTGAACGCAAAGGCGACCCTGTCGCTGCAGGAGTACAACACGCCGAAGACGCTGGAATACTGCGCCGACAAGGGCCAGGAAACCGCTGCGCTGCACTACCCGATGGGCATCCAGGCCACCGACGAGTTCCTGATGAAGATCAGCGAGCTGACCGGCAAGGAAATCCCGGAGAGCCTGCGCATGGAGCGCGGCCGCCTGGTCGACGCCATGGCCGACAGCCAGGCCTGGCTGCATGACAAGACCTTCGCCATCTACGGCGATCCGGACTTCGTCTACGGCATGGCCCGCTTCCTGCTGGAAATGGGGGCGCAGCCGAAGCACTGCCTCGCCACCAACGGCGGCAAGAAATGGGCGAAGAAGATGGAAGACCTGCTGGCCTCCTCGCCCTTCGGCGCCGGCTGCCAGGTGTGGCCGCAGAAGGACCTGTGGCACATGCGCTCGCTGCTGGCGACCGAGCCGGTGGACATGCTGATCGGCAACTCCTACGGCAAGTACCTGGAGCGCGACACGGGCACCCCGCTGATCCGCCTGATGTTCCCGATCTTCGACCGCCACCACCACCACCGCTTCCCGACCTTCGGCTACCAGGGCGCGCTGACGGTGCTGGTCAAGATCCTCGACACGATCTTCGACAAGCTCGACGACGACACCATCATCCCGGGCGAGACCGACTACTCCTACGACCTCACCCGCTGAGACATGCCCAGCCAGGCCGCGCCCCGGCACGGCCGAGCCAGGCACGGGGGGCCGGCGCGGATTTCCGCCCGGCCCCTTCTTCCGTTCCGCCCCCGCGCGGCGCATCCCGCCCGGGAATGAGGCAGCCGACCTGCGGAACCGGCGTTGGCCTGCCCCGGATTGATCTCGATCAAGGTTGCGGCGCCAAAGACCTAGCTTTATAGTCAGGTAAAGTTCGGAGACACCGCATGCGACGAGTCACAGCCCTGGCCCTAGCGGCCGCCATGACCCATGCCCTGCCCGCCGCTGCGGCCCAGGACGCCCCCTATCCCAGTCTCGAGGCACTGGGCGAGGCGCTGTTCTTCGACACCGCGCTTTCGGCGAACCGGACCCAGTCCTGCGCGACCTGCCACGATCCCGATACCGCCTTCTCCGATCCCCGCGGCGCCGCCTCGCCGGGCGATGACGGCGTGTCGCTGGGCGACCGCAATGCGCCCTCCGCCGCCTATGCCGCCTTCTCGCCCGCATTCCACCGCAAGGAAAACGGCCGCTTCGCCGGCGGGCAGTTCTGGGACGGCCGCGCGGGCAAGCTCGAGGACCAGGCCGGCGGCCCGCCCCTGAACCCGATCGAGATGGGCATGAAGGACAAGGCCGCCGTGGTTGCCCGGCTGCGCGAGAACCCGGACTACGTGGCGGGCTTCGGCAGCTATTTCGGCGAGGGCGCGCTGGCGGACACCGACAGCGGCTACGCGGCGATGACCGCGGCTCTGGCCGCCTTCGAGCGCACGCCGGAACTGGCCCCCTTCGACAGCAAGTACGACCGCTACCTGCGCGGCGAGGCGGAGCTGACCAAGGAGGAGGAACTCGGCCGCCTGCTGTTCTTCTCCCAGCAGTTCACGAACTGCAACCAGTGCCACCAGCTGCGCCGCTCGGCCGTCGACAGCCGGGAAACCTTCACCAGCTACGAATACCACAATATCGGCACGCCCGAGAACGCCGCGCTGCGCGGCATGAACGGCGTCGCGGCCGGCACCGTGGATGACGGGCTGCTGGCCAACCCGGAAGTCGACGACCCGGCCGAGCGCGGCAAGTTCAAGGTGCCGTCCCTGCGCAACGTCGCCGTCACCGCGCCCTACATGCATAACGGCGTCTTCGAGGATCTGCGCACGGTCGTGCTGTTCTACAACAAGTACAACACGAAGAACCCCGAACGGCTAGTCAATCCGGAGACCGGCCAGCCCTTCGGCCCGGCGCCGGTGCCCGGCACGCTGTCGATGACCGAACTGACCGCAGGGCCCGCGCTCGACGACCAGCGCATCGACGCGATCGTCGCCTTCCTGAAGACCCTGACCGACGCCCGCTACGAGCCGCTGCTGGACAACTGATCAGGGCCGCACATAGGCATAGCCCTGCTTCTGCAGCTCCATCAGCTTGACCACGCCCGAAGGCACGATCTCGGCCTCGTCCACCAGCTCGATGTCGTGCCCGGCCTTCGCGCTCATCGCCGCATGGGTGTTTCCGCAGGCGTCGAAGCGGATGTTCGGCATCTCAAGCGACATCGTGGCGATGCGGTCGGCGACCGGGCTCTTGTCCTTGACCAGCATGTTCAGCCCCGGCCCGTAGGCGACCAGCTCGATCACCACGTCGTCGCCCTGCTCGGCGTAGTAGGAGGCGACGTTCTGGGCGTTGTTCAGCGCCATGTTCATCACCTGCGGATCGTTCTCGTCGACATGGATCGCCAGGTAGTGGGTTTCGGCCAGGGCCGGAGACGCCGCCAGGACGGCGGCCAGGATCGCGCGTTTCATTCGGTTGTCCTCCCTTAGACAGGTGCAGGCTACAACCGGAGCGTGCATCCGGAAACAGCTTTGTTCGGGACGCCCCCGCTTTGTCGGAACCACGACAAACTGCCATGCCATCAGCGGCGGCACCCGGCGGTTTCACGTCAAAACCGCCACGCAAGACATTGATTTCAAGCCTTCCCTCATGAGGCTCCTACCCTTGGCACAGACCGTGCTTGCTACCCCGTGGAAACGCAGTCCCGGCAAGGGACCCAGTGAACAGGGGTTTGATGACGATGGCAGATGCGCTGAAGGACAAGATCCAGGACGTTTTCGACGAACCGGCTTGCGGCACCAATATCAGCAAGTCAGAGCAGCAGCGCAAGAAGGGCTGCGCCAAGCCTCTGACCCCCGGGGCGGCCGCAGGCGGCTGCGCCTTCGACGGCGCGAAGATCGCGCTGCAGCCCATCGTCGATGTCGCCCATCTGGTCCATGCGCCGCTGGCCTGCGAAGGCAATGGCTGGGACAACCGCGGCGCCGCGTCTTCCGGCTCCGAGCGGTACCGCACCGGCTTCACCACCGACCTGACCGAGATCGACATCGTCATGGGCCATGGCGAACGCAAGCTCTTCCGCGCGATCAAGGAGCTGGTTGCAAAGGAAAACCCCCCGGCGATTTTCGTCTATTCGACCTGCGTCCCCGCCCTGATCGGCGACGACATCGACGCGGTCTGCAAGGCGGCGACAGAGAAGTTCGGCACGCCCTGCATCCCGATCAACGCGCCGGGCTATGTCGGATCGAAGAACCTCGGCAACAAGCTCGCGGGCGAAGCGATGCTGGACCACGTGATCGGCACGCTTGAGCCCGAGGAATGCACCCCCTACGACATCAACATCGTCGGCGACTACAACCTCTCGGGCGAGCTCTGGCAGGTGAAGCCGCTGCTCGACAAGCTTGGCATCCGTATCCTCGGCTCGCTCTCGGCGGACGCTCGCTACAGGCAGGTCGCGATGATGCACCGCGCCAAGGTGACGATGATGGTCTGCTCCAAGGCGCTGATCAACGTCGCCCGCAAGCTTGAGGAGCGCTGGGGCGTCCCCTTCTTCGAAGGCAGCTTCTACGGCATCTCCGACACGTCCGACAGCCTCCGCCAAATGTGCCGCATCATGGTCGAGCAGGGCGCCGACCCCGAACTGCTCGACCGCTGCGAGAAGCTCATCGAAGAGGAAGAGCGGAAGATATGGTTGCAACTTGAAACCATGCGGCCGCGCGTCGAGGGCCGCAAGGTGCTGCTCTATACCGGCGGGCACAAGTCCTGGTCGGTCGTCTCCGCGCTGCAGGAACTGGGCATGGAGGTCATCGGCACCTCGGTTCGCAAGGCCACCGAAGAGGACAAGGAGCGCGTCAAGGAGATCATGCAGACCGACGCGCACATGTTCGACAACATGGCGCCGAAGGACATGTACCGCGTGCTGAAGGAAGCCCAGGCCGATGTCCTGATGTCGGGCGGCCGGTCCCAGTTCGTGGCGCTGAAGGCCAAGATGCCCTGGGTCGACGTGAACCAGGAGAAGCACGAGCCCTATGCCGGCTACATGGGCATGGTCGATCTCGTCCGCGCCATCGACCGCGCGGTGAACAACCCGATGTGGGCGCAGCTGCGCGAACCCGCGCCCTGGGAGGGCGACCTGTCAGATATCGGCCCGATGCCGCCCTTGAAGGGCGCCTGTCCGGTCACCGGCATCAAGGGCCAAGGCCCGGCCGTCGTGCCCATGGCGCGCCCGGCCAGGACGCCGGAACTCGCCGCCGCCGGGACCGGCTTCCTCGGTGCCTCCGCCAACCCGACCGATTTCGAGGATGACTGCTGATGGCGAAGATCACCCACCCCAAGCGCGCGCTCTCGACCAATCCGCTGAAGAGCTCCACGCCGCTCGGCGCCGCCCTGGCCTATCTGGGCATCGAGCGCGCCATCCCGCTGTTCCACGGCTCCCAAGGCTGCACCGCCTTCGCCATGGTCCATCTCGTGCGCCACTTCAAGGAAGCGGTGCCGCTGCAGACCACGGCCATGAACGAAGTTTCCACGATCCTCGGCGGTGCCGACCAGATCGAGGAAGCCATCGAGAACCTGCGCAAGAAATCCAATCCGCGCTTCATCGGGATCGCTTCCACCGCGCTGACCGAGACCCGCGGCGAGGACGTGATGGGCGAGCTGAAGGAGATCGTCCGCCGCCGCGACGATTTCGCCGACACGGCGGTCGTCTATGCCTCCACCCCCGATTTCGAAGGCGCGCTGGAGGACGGCTGGGCAAAGGCGGTCGAGGCGATCATCGACGCGCTGGTGCCCGAGACCACCGAGCGTGACCCCGACCTGCGCCAGGTCAACCTGCTCTGCGGCAGCCACCTGACCCCGGCCGAGGTCGAGGAGCTCGTGCGGCTGATCCGGGCCTTCGGCCTCTCGCCCATCGTCCTGCCCGACATTTCGACCTCGCTCGACGGCCATGTTTCCGACGACTGGCGCGGCACCTCCCTGGGCGGCACCACGATCGAGGATATCGGGCGGATGGACCGCTCCGCCTTCACGCTGGCCATCGGCGAGTCGATGCGCGGCGCGGCGAAGAAGCTCGAGGACCGCGCGCTGGTGCCCTTCCGGGTGTTCCAGTCGGTCACGGGACTCAAGCCGGTCGATGCCTTCATCCGCACGCTGATGTCGCTGGCCGGGCTGCAGGATGCGCCGCCCTCGATCAAGCGCGAGCGCTCGCGCCTCATGGATGCATCGCTGGACGCGCATTTCCATACCGGGGGGTTGCAAGTTGCAATCGCCGCCGATCCGGACCTGCTCTTTGCCCTGAGCTCGACGCTCGCAGGCATGGGCGCCGAAATCGTCACCGCCGTTTCCACCTCCCAGCACAACCCGGTGCTGGAGCGGGTCCCCGCCGATGAGGTCGTGATCGGCGATCTCGGCGATTTCGAGGACCTGGCCCGCGCCGCCGGTGCAAGGATCCTGGTGACCCATTCCCATGGCCGCCATGCCGCGCATCGCCTGCACCTGCCGCTGGTGCGCGCGGGCTTCCCGATCTTCGACCGGATCGGGGCGCAGGACATCTGCCGTGTCGGCTACCGCGGCACGCGCGCCTTCCTCTACGAGATCGCGAACACCGTCCAATCCATCCACCACCGCGCGACGCCCGAGGATTTCGGCGCCGCCCCCATTCCAGAGGAGTTCGACCATGTCCCGCACGCTCAGACTTGTTGAATCCGAAGCCACGGAGGCGGAAGGCAAGCCTCTGCGCGTGGCGATCGCGACCAACGACATGGAAAACCTGAACGCGCATTTCGGCTCGGCCAAGAAATTCGCAGTATATGACGTCACCAAGACCGGGCACGCCTTCGTCGAGGTGCACGAATTCGCCAAGTTCACCAAGCAGTCCGGCAAGCATGACGACCAGGACGACAAGATCACCCCGAAGATCGAGGCGATCGCAGGCTCCGCGATCCTCTTCGCCCTCGCCGTCGGCGGCCCCTCGGCCGCGAAACTGGTGAAAGCGGGGATCCACCCGATCAAGCGCAAGGGTCCGGAGCCGATCACAGAGGTGCTGGAGCAGGTCCGCATTATGCTGAACGGCACCCCGCCGCCCTTCCTGCGCAAGATCCTCGGCACCGAACAGAAGCCCGATTTCATGGACGATTACGAAGAGGAGACGGTCTGACATGGCCACCGAAACCCTGGACGGCCCGCGCGGCGGCGAGATGACCGACAGCCCCTTCCTGAAGCAGCTTTCGGCGGTGATCCGCGCCGAGGACAGCTACGGTACCTGGGACGACAAGTCCGATGCCGAGCTGATGGCGGAATTCATCGTCACCAAGGAAGAGCGCCGCGAGATCCCGATCATCGGCGATCCGGACCCCGACGTGATGTGGCGCATCACCAAGTTCTACGACGCGATCGGGCTGCTGATCGAGAAGCAGACCGGCTGCATGGCCAGCCAGATGCAGAAGATGAGCCATGAAGGCTTCGGCCGGATCGTGCTGATCGCGGGCAAGCTCTGCGTGGTGTCCAAGCACCTGCGCGACGTCCACCGCTTCGGCTTCGAGACCTATGCCAAGCTCGGCGAGGCAGGCGAGAAGATCACCGCCGACGCTGTCGCCACTATCGGGAAATTCCCCGAGGCCTCAAAGGCCTGAAGGACGCTTTTCAAGTGCAACCGCCCTTTGCGGGGCGGTTGCGCAAGTCCACTGCGAGACGAGGAGACACGCGATGTCCGTCGAAGAACTCGAAGCCCAGGTGAAGAAGCTCTCGATGCGCTCCACCAATGCCAAGATGAACCTGCATGACCTCTCGGAGGAGCTGCCGACCGACTGGGAGAAGATCCCCGAGGTCGCTGCCGAGACCTTCGAGGTGTTCAAGGAACTGGCCGCAGCGCGCAAGGCGCTGAAAGAGGCCAAGAAAGCCACCGCCTGATTTCTGGCCCAGCCGACAAGGACCCTGACCGATGCCCATGACCGCGCTTACCCGTGGGGGAACCGAGTACATCCCCGAATTCCTGATGGCGATCGACGCCGAGAAATGCATCGGCTGCGGCCGCTGCTACAAGGTCTGCGGCCGCGATGTCATGGGCCTCGGCGGCTATACCGAGGACGGCGCGCTGCTGATCCCCGGCACCGAGGAATTCGAGGAGGACGAGGACGAGATCATCAAGCGCGTGATGGTCATGACCAACGCCGATGCCTGCATCGGCTGCGGCGCCTGCAACCGTGTCTGCCCGTCCGATTGCCAGACCCATGCGCCTCTCGACGCCTGAAATCCGCGTCCCGGCAGGGATGCAGGCGGAACGGATGCTGATCAGCTCCGACTTTGCCTGCATCTTCGACCACGCGCTGAAGGAGCGGGCGCAGGGCAAGGGCAGCCTGCCCGAGCTTCTGGGCCTGCCGCCGGGCGCGCTGGCAAAGCTCGCGGCGCGCTGGTTTCCCTATGCAACCCTGCCCGATCTCGATCTGCAACCGCCTGCGCCGCTCTCCGACCAGGAGGCGATACAGAAGCTGCTTTTGTGGCGCGGCGGACGGCTGGACGCGGAAACCCAGTGGCTGGCGGCCATCATCGCGCGCCGCGCGATGGAGACGTCGCATCTATGGGAAGATCTCGGCCTTGCCGCCCGCCCCGCCCTGTCCTCGCTGATGCGCCGCCACTTCCCGCGCCTCTTCGAGGCCAATTCACAGAACATGCGCTGGAAGAAGTTCTTCTACCGCCAAATCTGCGCGGACAAGGATTTCGCGCTCTGCCTGAGTCCGACCTGCGATGACTGCCCTGAATACAGCGACTGCTTCGCCCCGGCCGAGTGAGGGGCTGGCGCTCCTTGCCGGTGCCGAGGCCGCCCGCACCAGGCCGCTCGAAAGCGCTGCCGCGATCCGCGCCGCGCTGGAAGCCTCTCCCGAGGACTGGCGGGTGCGCCTCGCCGCCTACCGGTTCTTTTTCTACAGCCATGACCATGCCGAAGCGCTGGAACAGGCGAACGTGCTGGTGCGCCATGCGGCGCGGCAGCTGAACATCGCCGCGGACTGGCGGGATGTCGGCCCGCAGGATGCCGGATTCACCGAGTTCGAGTTCGGGCCGGGCCTCTACATGCAGGCGCTGGTGGCGCTCGGCTTCTGCGCGGCCAAGCTGCACCGCGACGATCTCGCCCATGAGGTCCTGTCGAAATCGGGCGAGCTCGACCCGACCGACCGCTTCGGCGGGCTGTGGCTGCTGCGGCACATGGAGGCCCGTGACGCCGCCCTGGAAGAGTGAGCCCAGCAGCCTGTCCTGCCCGACCGGGGCGCCGCCTGACCGCGGCGCCCCGTCGCGCATCCGTGGCCCGGGGTTTCAACTTGCAACCACCGCCGCGCGGCAGGGCCGGCAGACTGTCTTCCTTCGGCTCCTGCAGGCGCAACCGTCCGCGGAAAACAGGCGTCCAGACCGCCTGTTTCGCACAAAGGCGACAAAACCGCTTTGTCGCAAAGTTTGCAATGTCGCGTGCCAACTTCGCACCAAACGCCATTCAAGCCATTGCCTTCCATAACATTTAAGACTTGGCACGGTAGATGCTTGGTTTCCCTCCGAACGCAGACGCACCTGAACAGGAGAGAGACATGCTGGCAATTACCGAAAGCGCCCAGACCGCCATCAAATCCGCCATCGACGGCGCCGGACAGCCGGTCGCCGGGCTGCGCGTCATGGTCCAGGGCGGCGGCTGTGCAGGGCTGCAATACGGCATGGCGCTGGAGCTCGAAATCCAGTCCGACGACGCCGTGATCGAAGCCGGTCCCGTCAAGGTCCTGGTCGATCCGGAAAGCCAGGCGCACCTGTCCGGCACCACCATCGATTTCGTCTCGGGCCTCGAAGGCTCGGGCTTCGTCTTCAACAACCCCAATGCAAGCAGCAGCTGCGGCTGCGGCAAATCCTTCTGCTGAGGAGCCAGCCCAATGTGGGAATATACCGACAAGGTCAAGGATCACTTCTTCAACCCGCGCAACGCCGGCGCCATGACCGACGCGAATGCGGTCGGCGAGGTCGGATCGCTGTCCTGCGGTGACGCGCTGAAGCTGATGCTAAAGGTCAACCCGGAAACCGAGGTCATCGAGGACGCCAAGTTCCAGACCTTCGGCTGCGGTTCGGCCATCGCCTCCTCCTCCGCCCTGACCGAGCTGGTCATCGGCAAGACCGTCGACGAGGCCCGCAAGCTGACCAACCAGGACATTGCGGAATTCCTCGGCGGCCTGCCGCCCGAGAAGATGCACTGCTCGGTGATGGGCCAGGAAGCCCTGACCGCCGCGGTCGCCGCCTACAAGGGCGAGGCGATCGACGAGGACGATCACGAGGAAGGCGCGCTGATCTGCAAGTGCTTCGGCGTCGATGCCGGCATGATCGAGCGGGCGATCCGCACCAACAAGCTGACCACACTGGAGATGGTGACCTTCTACACGAAGGCCGGCGGCGGCTGCAATTCCTGCCGCGAGCCGCTGGAAGAGCTGCTGGCCGACACCAACCAGGCGATGGTCGCCGAGGGCCTGATCAAGGCCGAGGAAGCCTTCATCTTCGGCTCCGCCCCGGTGCCCCAGAAGAAGAAGAAAGTCACCGGCTTCGTCATTCCCGACACGCCCGTCGCCGCGCCGACCGGTCCGGCCCAGCCCTCCGCGCCTGTCCAGATCGCCATGCCCGCCGCCCCGGCAGCAGCCCCGGCCGCCGTGGCCGTCGCCCCCGCCCCGGCACCGGCGGCGCCTGCAGGCCTGTCCCCGGCCAAGGAAGCCATCCTGGTCGCCAAGCTGATCGACGAGATGCGCCCCACCTTCAAGCGCGACGGCGGCGATGTCGAACTTCTGGATATCGAAGGCAACATCGTGATGGTCCACCTGACCGGCGCCTGCTCGGGCTGCCAGCTGGCGACCCAGACGCTGGGCGGCATCCAGAAGATCATCTCCGAGGCACTGGGCCGTCCGGTCCGGGTCATCCCCGTGGCAAAGACCTGAGGAGCCGACCGATGAAAGACATGACCGAGGTCACCCCCGTCTATCTCGACAACAACGCCACGACCCGCGTCTGGCCGGAAGTCGTCGAGGCGATGCTGCCCTATTTCTCCGAGCAGTTCGGCAACGCCTCATCGATCCACGCCTTCGGGTCGGAAGTCGGCGGCGCGCTGCGCGAGGCACGCCGCTCGCTGCAGGCACTGATCGGCGCGGAATTCGATCACGAGATCATCTTCACCTCCGGCGGCACGGAATCGAACAACACCGCGATCCGCTCCGCGCTGCAGGTGCAGCCGGGCCGAAACGAGGTGATCACCTCCGCGGTCGAGCATCCGGCGATCCTCAGCCTCGTCGACTGGCTGGAAAAGCATGAAGGCGTCGTCGTGCACCGCATCGGCGTCGACAAGCAGGGCCGTCTGAACCTCGACGAGTACCGCGAGAAGCTCTCCGACAAGACCGCCGTGGTCAGCTTCATGTGGGCCAACAACGAGACCGGCACGATCTTCCCGGTCGATGGCCTTGCCGAACTGGCGCACCGGCATGGCGCGCTGTTCCATTGCGACGCGGTCCAGGCCGTCGGCAAGGTTCCGATCGACGTGAAGAACACCGACATCGACATGATGTCGCTGAGTTCGCACAAACTGCACGGTCCGAAGGGCCTTGGCGCGCTCTACCTCAGGAAGGGCACCCGGTTCCGTCCGCTCCAGCGCGGCGGCCACCAGGAGCGCGGGCGCCGAGGCGGCACCGAGAACGCGCCGGCGATTGTCGGTCTCGGCAAGGCGGCGGAAATGGCCATGGCCACCATGGCCGCGGACATCGCCCGCATGTCCGCGCTGCGCGACAAGCTGGAAAAGGGCCTCGTCGCCACGGTCGGCCATTGCTTCGTCACCGGCGATCCGCTCGACCGGCTGCCGAACACCTCGACCATCGCGTTCGAGTACATCGAGGGCGAGGCGATCCTGCTGAAGCTGAACCAGGCAGGCATCGCGGCCTCTTCCGGCTCGGCCTGCACCTCCGGGTCGCTCGAGCCCAGCCATGTGCTGCGCGCGATGGACATCCCCTTCACTGCCGCCCATGGCGCGATCCGCTTCTCGCTCTCCCGCGAGACGACGGAGGAGGAGATCGACCGGGTCCTGGCCGTCGTGCCGGAGATCATCGCCGGTCTGCGCGTGATGTCGCCCTTCTGGTCGGCTGACGGCGCGTCGCCCGAAAACTTCGATCCCGCTTACGCCTGAGGAGCCTGACGCGATGTCCCCGGTTCTCGATTTCCCCGCCCTGACCAACCGTCCGGCCATGATCTGCGACACCACTCTGCGCGATGGCGAGCAGACGGCGGGCGTGGCCTTCACCTTCGAGGAGAAGCTCGCGATTGCCCTGGCGCTGGACGAGGCGCGCGTGTCCGAGATCGAACTCGGCGTGGCGGCCATGGGGCCGGAGGAAGTTGCCGAGATCCGGGCCATCGCGTCCGAGCTGCGTCATGCAGAGCCTGTCGTCTGGTGCCGCCTGCGCATGGCGGATCTGGACGCGGCGCAATACACAGGGGTGCGGCGGCTGCATTTCGCCGTGCCCACTTCCGAGCGCCAGCTGGTCGGCAAGCTGAAGGCCGACCGCGACTGGGCGCTGCGCGAGACCGCCGCGCTGGTCTATACCGCCACCTCCCGCGGCTTCGCCGTTTCGGTCGGCGCGGAGGATGCCAGCCGCGCCGATCCCGACTTCATCCTGGACCTTGCCCGCGTCGCCAAGGCGGCCGGCGCGATCCGCTTCCGCCTGGCCGATACGCTGGGCCTGATGACCCCCTTCACGGCCCATGCGCTGGTCGCAAGGCTGGCGCCGAAGATCGACCTGCCGCTGGAATTCCACGCGCACAACGATTTCGGCATGGCGACGGCCAACACCCTGGCTGCCTGGCAGGCCGGAGCCGACTACCTGTCGGTCACCGTCAACGGCCTGGGCGAGCGGGCCGGGAATGCCGCGCTGGAGGAAGTCTCCGCCGCGCTCGATGCCGAGGAGATCCCGACCGGCATCGACCTGCGCCGCCTGCTGCCGCTGTCGCTTCTGGTCGCCCATGCTTCCGGCCGACCGCTGCCGCCGAACAAGCCGATCGTCGGCGAATACGTCTTCTCCCACGAGGCCGGCATCCATGTCGATGCCATCCTCAAGAACCGCGACACCTATCAGGACCCGCGCGTGGCGCCGCAGAAATTCGGCCGCGCCCACAGGCTGACGGTCGGGAAGCATTCCGGAATGTCCGGACTTCAGGCCGCGCTCGCCGCCAACCACCTGCCGAGCGATTCCGAGACCGTCCGGCGGGTCCTGCCCCTTCTGCGCGGCTGGGCCAATGCCGCCAAGCGCGAAGCCCTGCCCGAGGACCTCGTCTCGCTGATCTCCATCGCCTGGTCGATCGAGGAAGCCGAAAGCCGGGGGCGCGCCTCATGAGCCTCTGGTCGCTGATCACCTCCGACTTCCGCTCGATCCGGGAACGCGACCCGGCGGCACGCGGCAAGATCGAAACCGCGCTGGTCTATCCCGGCCTGCATGCCGCCGTGGCGCACCGGGTCTCCCACGCGCTCTGGCAGAGCGGCTGGCGCTTTCCGGCGCGGTTCCTCGCCTACCTGTCGCGCGCCGTGACCGCGATCGACATCCACCCGGGCGCGAAGATCGGCCCCGGCTTCTTCATCGACCACGGCGCCGGCGTGGTGATCGGCGAGACCGCCGAGATCGGCACCAATGTCACGCTCTATCACGGCGTCACCCTGGGCGGCGTCAGCTGGTCGCCGGGCAAGCGCCACCCCACCCTGGGCGACAACGTCATGGTCGGCGCGGGCGCAAAGATCCTGGGCCCGATCACCGTCGGCGCGGGCGCGCGCGTCGGCGCGAACAGCGTCGTCGTCTCCGAGGTGCCGCCCGAAGCCACGGTGATCGGCATCCCGGCAAGGCTGGTGATGACCGACGCGCCGAAATCGAATTCGCCCTACCGGGTGGACCTGAACCACCACCTCATGCCCGACCCCGTGGGCCGCTCGCTCGCCCAGCTCGCCGACCGCGTCGCCTTCCTCGAGGCCCGCCTGATCCGGCACGAGCGCATCGAGCGCCAGCCCGTTCCCAAGCCCCAGACCTGCACCGATCCGCAGCTCGAGAAAACCCACTGACAAACACGCAACAGGAGAAGACACATGCCCAAGGATTTCGAAGAAACCGGCGTTCTGGACCACGTGGCCAAGCTGAGCTCGGCCGAGGACATCTTCACCTACCTGCTGGTCCCCTACGAGCAGGAAATCGTCAACGTCTCCCGCCTGCACATCATGAAGCGCCTCGGCCAGTACATGCGACAGACCGACTTCTCCGGCATGGACGACAACGCCATCTTCCTGGAGCTGCGCGCCGCGCTGAAGAAGGCCTATCTCGATTTCGTCGAATCCACGCCCCTCAAGGAAAAGGTTTTCAAGGTCTTCAAGGACGAGGCCGAGAAGCATGCGCGCCGCTTCGTCGGCATCGACTCCATCGGCCTCGCCAACCACTGAGCCCGCCCGGCCGGTCCGCCGGGACCGGCCCGCCCCCGCGCCCTACCGGAGAGCACGCCATGACGATCAGGACGGCCCTTGCCGCGCTTCTCGCCACAGCCGCACTGCCCGCCCTCGCCGATCCGGCGGTGTTCGCGGCGGCCTCCACCGCCCGCGCGCTCGACGCTGCCATCGCGGCCAGCGGCATCCCGGCGGTGGCGTCCTACGGCGCCTCCGGCACCATTGCCCGCCAGATCGAGGCCGGGGCGCCCGCCGATGTCTTCATCTCGGCCAATCCGCGCTGGATGGACTATCTGGTCGGCAAGGGCCGGATCGCCCAAGGCGACGTGGTCACGCTGATGTCGAACCGCCTGGTGCTGATCGCGCCGGAAGGCACGGCGCCGCTCTCTGGTCCCGGGGAACTGGCCGCGGCGCTCGGCGGCGAGTATTTCGCCATGGCCGATCCGCAGGTCGCCCCGGTGGGCAAGTACGGCCAGGCCGCCCTGGAGCATCTCGGGGCGTGGCTGCAAGTTGAAACCGCCCTGGTTCCGACCCGCAACACCCTGGCCACGGTGGCCGCCGTTGCCCGCGGCGAGGCGGCACTCGGCCTCGTCTATGCCTCCGACGCAGCCGGGGTGGAGGGCGTGGCCGCCGTCTGGGACATTCCCGCGGACAGCCACCCGCCGATCCTCTATCTCGCGGCGCCCGTCCCGGGCGGCGAGGACAGCGGCGGCGGTGCCCGTCTGATCGAGTTCCTCTCTTCGCCCGAAGGACAGGCGATCCTGTCCGAGCAGGGTTTCGTGCCGGTCCCGGCGGCGACGGAGGCTCCCTCCTGATGCTCAGCCCGATGGAAACCGAGGCCCTGATGCTGTCGCTGCGGTCCTCCGCGGCCGCGGTGCTCTGGTCGCTGCCGCTCGCCGTGCTGGCGGGCTGGGGGCTGGGGCGGTTCCGGTTTCCGGGCCATGGCGTGCTGAACGCCGTCGTGCACATGCCGCTGGTCCTGCCGCCGGTGGTGCTGGGCTATCTGCTGCTGGTCGCGCTCGGCCGCGAAGGCTTCATCGGCGCGCCGCTCCATGCGCTTTTCGGCATCCGCATCGCCTTCACCGGCACGGCGGTGGTCATCGCCTGCGCCGTCGTCGGGTTTCCGCTGATGGTGCGCGCCGTCCGCCAGTCGGCCGAGGCCATCGACCCGCGCTACGAACAGGCCGCCCGCTCGCTCGGCGCCTCGGATCTCAAGGTCTTCCTGACCGTCACCCTGCCCCTCATGGCCCCCGGCATCCTCGCCGGGATCACGCTGGCCTTCGCCCGCGCCGTCGGCGAGTTCGGTGCGACGATCACGCTGGCGGGCAACATTCCCAGCCGCACCCAGACCCTGCCGCTGGCGCTCTACACCGTGACGCAGAGCCCCGGCGGCGAGGACGCGGCGATGCGGTTCTGCATCCTTTCCCTGGCCCTGGCAGGCCTTGCCCTGATGGCCTCCGAAGCCGTGTCGCGCCGCATGCAGGCGGAGGCGCGGGCATGATCGAGATCCGGCTCCGCCACCGCCAGGGCAACTTCCTCATCGACCTCGACCTGCAGGTCGAAGCGGCCGGAATCACCGGTCTGATCGGTCCCTCGGGCGCCGGGAAGAGCACGCTGTTCCAATGCCTGGCAGGTCATCGCAAACCCGCCGCGGGACGCATAACCATCAACGGCCACGTGCTCTTCGACAGCGCGTCGCGGATCAACCTGCACCCGGCGGACCGCCGCGTCGGCGTCGTGTTCCAGGAGGGCCTCCTGTTCCCGCACATGTCAGTGCGCCGCAATCTCGGCTACGGCGCGCCGAAGGGCCGGGACCGCTTCGCCGCCGAAGTCGTGGACGCGCTCGACCTGGGCCATCTGCTCGACGCGCGGCCGCAGCGCCTGTCCGGCGGCGAACGCCAGCGCGCCGCCATCGCCCGTGCGCTGATCGCGGAGCCCGACGTACTGCTGCTCGACGAGCCGGTCTCGGCGCTCGATCCCGGACTGAAGGCCCGGACGATGGACCTGATCTCCCGCGTGCAGGCCCGCACCGGGACGCCGATGATCTATATCAGCCACGCCCCCGAAGAGATCCGCGCGCTGTGTTCGCGCGTGATCACGCTGCACCGGGGCACCCGCACCACCGCCACGGTCGAGTCCGCGCCGCGGCCCGGCCTGACCCGTCCGCAGCCTGCTGCCCAGGGATTGGGCTATGCGTGAGGCGCGGCCCCCATTCCGCGCCTCCGCGCCTGCGCCCGCGCGCAAAACCATGCTAGGGTGACCCGAGATGCAACTGACCCAAGGCCTTCTCCAACGCCAGACCCAGACCATGAGCGCGCAGATGCTCGCGTCGCTCAGCATCCTCGGCATGTCGAACCAGGACCTCGCCGAACATCTGGCGAAGAAGGCCGAGAGCAACCCGGCCATCCAGTTCCGCCCGCCGCAGATCTATGCCTCCGGCGGCGAGGATTTCGACCAGGTCGCGGCGCTGGCCTCCGACAAGCCGTCGCTGATGGCCTATGTCATGAGCCAGATCGACATGACCTTCGCGCCCGGCGCCGACCGCCAGATCGCCCTGACCTTTGCCGAGGCGCTGGAACCGACCGGCTGGCTGGGCCAGACCGTCGAGGCGGTTGCAGATCGCAACCATGTCCCTGTCGCCCGCGCCGAACGCGTGCTGTGCGAATTGCAGGGGCTGGAGCCTGTCGGGGTCTTCGCCCGCAGCTTGGGCGAGTGCCTGAAGATCCAGGCGCAGGAAGCCGACATGCTGACCTGGGAGCTCGAGGTGCTGCTCGACAATCTCGGACTGCTCGCCGACGGCAAGACGGCGGAACTGGCCGATCTGTGCGATTGCGAGCCCTCCGACATTCCCGACATCGCCCGCGCGCTGCGCCGTTTCGATCCGAAGCCGGGCCTCGCCTTCTCGCATGACCGCACGCCGATCTTCCCCCCGGACCTGACCGCGAAGCGCGGTCCGAACGGCTGGACCGTGTCGCTGACCCGCTCCACCCTGCCGTCCATCACCGTCGTGCCCGACAACTTGCCCGCGGAAACCCGCGACCGCGAGGCCAAGGCCTTCCGCCGCCGCGCGCTTGCCGAGGCGCGGGCGCTGGCGGGCGCTCTGGAACGGCGCGGCAAGACGCTCCTGCGCGCCGCGACCGTTCTGGTCGCGCGCCAGCAGGCCTTTCTCGACAGCGGCCGCGCCCATCTGGTGCCGCTCTCGCTCGAGGATGTCGCAACCGAACTGGAACTGCATCCCTCGACCATCAGCCGCGCCACCTCGGGCCGGATGATCGACACGCCCTCGGGCGCCCTGCCGCTGCGCGCCTTCCTCAGCCGCGCCGTGCCGACCGCCGACGGGCAGAACACCGCGTCGCAGGACGCAGCGCTGGAATTCGTCCGCAAGGTCATCGCCGAGGAAGATCCCGCCGCACCGCTGTCCGACGAGGCCATCGTGCAGCGGAGCGACGCGGCCGGGCTGGCCATCGCGCGGCGCACCGTCGCCAAGTACCGTTCAATGCTCGGCATCGGCTCTTCCTTCCAGCGCCGCCGCAAGGTCGCGGTCTGACTGCCCGGCCCGGGCTGCCTCCGGACGCTAGCGATTTTCCCGCCGGGAAAGCTGTTGCAGTGCAGCATAGGCACAGGGCCCGCCCCTTGCCGCAGCGTTCATTTTCTCCGTTTCATCAACTGATTCGCTTTGTTCCGGCGCATCATGCAAGAGCTGCCCGATCTGTTTGCACACGCGGCACAACGGTCATTCAGCTGTCACAAATTCCGGCAATTGTCCGGACTCCGCCGGCCCGGCCGACAGAGCGGGACGGTTTCGCTCCGCCCCCCCGAATTTCCCTGATACAAGCAGGAAAACAAGGAAACTTGACCTCCACGCAGGTGGCGAACCCCCAAGCCAAGGAGCGGTCAGTGGCCCATATCGACGTGAAGTCCCGGCATCTTTCCGGCGGTCGCACCCGCAGCGACCTCCCGGCCCTCACCCTGGATGCCGTCTACGAAATTGCAAAGATCATGACCAGCGCGGCGGATCCCATAGCGGAGATGCCCAGCGTCCTGAACGTGCTGTCCTCCTTCATAGGACTCGGCAACGGCGCGCTGGCGCTGCTGTCCGAGCCCGTGGCCGGGACGGAAGGGAAGCAGGTCAATCCCTACGTGATCGCCGCGACCACGCGCGGTCGGCGCGAAGAGGCGGCCGATAGCGGCGCGATCCCGCCCGCTGTAGCCAAGTCGGTCTTCCGCACAGGCGTTCCGATCGTCGCCTGGGATGCCGAGGAGGACTACGGTCCCGAGGCCGTCCCCACCCATGCCCGCGGCCGCAAGCACACGATGGTGGCCGTCCCGGTGCGCGAGGCCAGCCGCTCTCCGCTGGTGATCGGCGTGATCGCCGCCTTCCGGCCGCATGACGACGAGATGGCCGGGCTGACCGAGAACGACGTCAATGTCCTGACCATGGTGAGCTCGCTGCTGGAACAGGCGCTGCGCTTCCGCCGGATGGTGGCCAAGGACCGCGAGCGGGTGATGAACGACGCCGCCCGCGCGCTGAAGGCCGCAAAGGGCATCTCCTCCGAGAGCTTGCCCGCGATCCAGATCGACGGGATCATCGGCGAGAGCGACGAGATCGCCCAGGTCATCGCCCGGATCAGCCGCGTCGCCAAGACCAAGGCGGCGGTCCTTCTGCGCGGCGAGAGCGGCACCGGCAAGGAGCTTTTCGCCCGCGCCATCCATTCGCAGAGCGACCGCGCCAAGAAGCCGTTCATCTCCGTGAACTGTGCCGCGCTGAGCGAGACGCTGCTGGAATCCGAGCTTTTCGGCCACGAGAAAGGCGCCTTCACCGGCGCCGGCGGCCAGAAGAAGGGCCGGTTCGAGCTCGCCGACAAGGGCACGCTATTCCTCGACGAGATCGGCGAGATCAGCCCGGAATTCCAGGCCAAGCTCTTGCGGGTGCTGCAGGAAAGCGAATTCGAGCGGGTCGGCGGGACGCAGACGGTCAAGACCGATTTCCGCTTGATCGCCGCCACCAACCGCGACCTCGAAGAGGCGGTGGCCAGCGGCAAGTTCCGTGCCGACCTGTATTTCCGGATCTGCGTGGTGCCGATCGTCCTGCCGCCGCTGCGCGAGCGTCCCGGCGACATCAAGCCTCTGGCCGAGCTCTTCCTGAAGCAGTTCAACGACCAGAACGGCACGGAGATCTCCTTTGCCCCGACCGCGATGGCGACGCTTTGCGCCTGCAAGTTCCCGGGCAACGTGCGCGAGCTGGAAAACTGCGTGAACCGCGCCGCCGCCCTGTCGATCGACGACGTGATCCATGCCGACGAAATGGCCTGCAAGCAGGGCACCTGCCTGTCCGAGGAACTCTGGCGGCTGCAATCGGGAGATGCCTCGCCGATCGGCGGGCTGGCATCGGGGCAGATGATAACCCCGCGCGTCATCTCCGGACCGCCTGCGGGCGCGGCACCTGCCGCCCCTGCCGCGACCCTGCCGCCGGGCTGTCCGGCGCAGCCTGCGGTGCAGCCCAGGAAGACGGCCAATACCGACCGCGAGGAGCTGATCGCCGCGATGGAACAGGCGGGCTGGGTGCAGGCCAAGGCCGCGCGCATCCTCGGCATGACGCCGCGCCAGATCGCCTATGCGCTGAAGAAGCACGGGATCGAAGTCCAGAAATTCTGAGATCCGTTCCACGGGGTTCTCTCCGCCCCGTAGGTACGTCGAGCGTCCCGGTGTCCCGCCCGGGGCGCTCATTTTTTCCTGCCTGCCCTCCGGTCGCCGCAGCGCGGCATTGCCATGCGGTTGCAAGTTGCAACCGTCCCGCACCCGCCGCCGCGAAAGCCGCAGCCCATATCCGACATTTTCCGTCATCCTTGCCGCCCGGCTGTCGCAATGTCGCCGAATTTGTCCCTAATGCGACACCGCGCATCCCGAAAAATCTTTCTGGTTTCCAATGCTTTCCGTCTTGGCACGCTTCCTGCTGAACAAGCCTCAGGTTCAAACTTAGAGGATGCGCGAAGATGAATGCCAACGTGATCTCGCTCGACGGCCTGAAAGTGGCCAGCCGGGACGACCTGACAAAAGCCATCGAATCCCAAGGGTGCGAAAGCTCTTCCTGCGGGTCTTCCGACGCCCCCGAGGACATGGATCCGACCACCTGGGAAAAGGTGAAGGACCATCCCTGTTACTCGGAAGAGGCGCATCACTATTTCGCCCGCATGCACGTGGCCGTCGCGCCCGCCTGCAACATCCAGTGCAACTACTGCAACCGGAAGTACGACTGCGCCAACGAGAGCCGCCCGGGGGTCGTGTCCGAACGCCTGACCCCGGAGCAGGCCGCGCGCAAGGTGATCGCGGTCGCCAACGAGATCCCGCAGCTCTCGGTGCTGGGCATCGCGGGCCCGGGCGACTCCGCCTATGACTGGCGCAAGACGAAGGAAACCTTCACCCGCGTCCAGCAGCAGCTGCCCGACATCAAGCTGTGCCTGTCGACCAACGGTCTCGCCCTGCCCGACCATGTCGACGAGCTGCTCGACATGAACATCGACCACGTCACGCTGACGATCAACATGATCGACCCGGAGATCGGCACCAAGATCTATCCCTGGATCTTCTGGGAGAAGAAGCGCCGCACCGGCCTGGAAGCCGCGCAGATCCTGCACGAGCGCCAGATGCAGTCGCTCGACATGCTGCACGAGCGCGGCATCCTCGTGAAGGTCAACTCGGTGATGATCCCCGGGATCAACGACGAGCACCTGATGGAAGTGAACCGCGAGGTGAAGGCCCGCGGCGCGTTCCTGCACAACATCATGCCGCTGATCTCGGCGCCCGAGCACGGCACCGTCTTCGGTCTTCAGGGACAGCGCGGCCCGACCGCCAAGGAGCTGAAGAAGCTGCAGGATGCCTGCGCCGGCGGTGCCAACCTGATGAAGCACTGCCGCCAGTGCCGCGCCGACGCGGTGGGCCTGCTCGGCGAGGACCGCGGCCAGGAATTCACCATGGACCTGGTGCCCGAGGAAGTGACCTACGACGCGTCCAAGCGCGAAGCCTACCGCGACTGGGTCGCCGAGGAGCGCGGCGAGCGCCGGGCTGCTGCCGAAACCGCCAAGGCCGAGACCCAGGCCGCCGTGAACCCCGATGCCGAGGCGATGCTCATCGCCGTGGCGACCAAGGGCGGCGGCCGCATCAACCAGCATTTCGGCCATGCGACCGAGTTCCAGGTCTTCGAGGTCGACAATGACGGCGTGCGCTTCGTCACCCACCGCCGCTGCGACAACTACTGCGTCGGCGGCTACGGCGAGGAAGACAAGCTGGAGCTGGTGATCAAGACGCTGGAGGGCATCGACACCATCCTCGTCGCCAAGATCGGCGGCTGCCCGAAGGACGACCTTGCCGCGGCCGGCATCGAGGCGATCGAGGATTACGCCTACGAGTACATCGAGACCGCCGTTTCGGCCGTCTACCGCGCCAAGAACGGCCTTCCCGCCGAAGAAGCCGAAATCGCCTGACCCAGCGCCAGCAAGAAGGAGCAAGCCCATGTCCCTGAAGATCGTCGTCGAGAACTGCACCGTCTGCGGCGCCTGCGAGTTCGAATGCCCGAACGCCGCGATCCGCTTCGAGAGCGACACCTACATCATCGACCCGTCGCTCTGCACCGAATGCGAGGGGCATGCGGACAACCCGCAATGCGCCGAGGTCTGCCCGGTGCCGGACACCTGCGTGGCGGCCTGAGCGATGAGCGACGGACCTCCCCCTGTCGACTGGCAGGGGGAACCCCTCGACTGCAGCGCCTGCCGCTTCAAGCGCAAGCTCGACCAGGGCAAGTGCAGCCTCGGCTGGGCCTGCGTGCACGACCGCTACGCGAAGCGGATCGAGAGGTTCTTCCTCGTCAATCCCGAGCTGGCGGATGAATGCCTCGGCATGCCGTATTTCGAGACCCGGATGAACGCCGCGAGGCTCGCCTCGGTCTTCCGGCTGACGCGGCTGCTGAACGACCCCGACGCCGGGGTGCGCGCGATGGCCGTGCTGCGGCTGCCGGTCAGCCATGCCCAGCGGCGGATCAAGGACGAGGACCGCCGGGTCCGCATCGCCGTGGCCTCCCGCCTGCCGGTGGAAGAACTGCTGCCGATGCTGTCGGACCCGGACAGCTATGTCCGCTCGATCGCGATGCGGCGGGCAGAGCCGGGAATGCTGCCGGTGGCGATCCACGATGCCGATCCGGAGATCCGGCGGATCGTGGCGCGGCGCATCGGCGAGGGCTGGCTGGACCGGTTCCGCAGCGATCCCGACCCGCTGGTGCGCCGCGAGGCGGCCGGGCGGCGGCCGGGCCCTTTCGTGGAGGATGACGACCTCCGCGTGCGCCATGCGGTCGCCGAACGGGGCGGCACCGAAGAGGCGGAGCGCCTGCTCGGCGACCCCGAGGACGTGATCCGCGAAACCGCCGCGCTGCGGCTGCAACAATTGAAGGAGGGAGCCAATGTCGACGGATGACCGCGAGATCGAGGTCTATCGGGACCCGAAATACATGCCCGGAGACAAGGTTGTCTCCAAGAAGAACGTCAAGAATGACGGCACGATGTTCGGCAAGGAAATCAACGAGACCGTCGTGAAGAAGGGCGATGTCGGCTATGTGCGCGACATCGGCGTCTTCCTCCAGCAGTTCTACATCTACGCCGTCGACTTCATGGAGCGTGGATCAATCGTCGGCATGCGCGAACGGGAGCTCGTGCCGTTTACCATCGAGGAGCCTGCCGAATGAAAGTCATGGTGAGAAACACGCCCAAGGGGCTGGAAGTCTACGTGCCCAAGAAGGACCTGGAGGAACTGGTCGTCGAGACCGAGACCCCGGATATCTGGGGCGGCTGGGTGAAGCTGGCCAATGGCTGGAAGCTGCAGATGCCCGCCTATGACGAGCCGCCCTCCCTGCCCGCGACGATCGAGGCGAAGAAGCTCGCCGAAGTGGAGGACTGAGCGATGAGCGACATGGACATCCTGCAGAAGGCGCTGGCCGAGGTCGAGGCGGGCAGCCGCATCCCCTATCTGGGCGCCGGGGTCTCGGCGCTGTCCCAGGGCGGCGCGCCCGCCTCTCCGGAGGCGCTGGACAAGATCATCGAAGGCGAGGTTCGGGTGCCCAAGCGCGCCCAGGGCAACCTGTGGTCCGCCGCGCAATACGTTGAGAGCCGCAAGTTCCGAGCGACGCTGGTCGACATCGTCAACCGCGCCTTCGAGCCCGACGAGGGCGGGAACCCGGTGCATGACTGGCTGGCCCGGGTTCGCCCGCCCATGGTCGTGGACACCTGGTACGATGACGGGCTGATCAAGGCCTACGAAGGCGCCAGCTGGGGCTGGGTCCAGGGCTGGAGCCGCAACGGCGAGTGGATCGAGATCTGGAACAAGGCCTTCGCCCCCGACGGCACCGAGCTGGAAGCACCCAATCCCGACTGGGCCTCGCTGATCTACAAGCCGCACGGAATCGCGCGGAAGGGATCGAGCTTCCTGCTGTCGGACAGCGACTATGTCGAGGTGCTGACCGAGATCGACATCCAGACGCCGATCCCCGAGGAGGTCCGCCACCGCCGCACCAACCGCAGCTTCCTGTTCCTCGGCTGCCGTTTCGATGACCAGATGCTCAGGATTTTCGCACGCCAGATCGTCAAACGCTCCGGAGGCAATCACGTAGCGGTGATCGAAGGCGAGGTTTCGCGTATGGAACAGAAATTCCTCGATGAAATGGGTATCGTGAGGGTGAACCTGCCGGTTTCCGCCGTGGTCGAGGCGCTGGCCTCGGAACCGGCCTGATCCGGGACCCGGCAGAATGCAGATCACGTCCGCCCCCGATGCTCCCGAGGGGGGTGTTGACGTAGCGGGCTGGGCAGAGATTAGTCCCCTCTGCCCGGCCCACGTTGACTGCGCGATCGCCGTGGCGCTGAAGGTGCTGGACGGCAAGTGCAAGATGCCGCCCCACGAGGCGGCAATCATGATGGCGCTTTACGATGCGGTGCGGCACCTGCCCGGCGACAAGCTCGGGGCGGAAAGCCATGCCATGATCTCCCGGGCCCGCGCCACCGAGACCGAGGATGTCCGCATGGATGTCTACGAGGCCCGCGTGCTGGCGGAGACACGGATCTCGCGTCCGGTGATGAAGGGCTTCAAGAAGATGCTGCGCGACCAGCGGGTCCTGCCGCCGAAGCGCGCCGGCGGCGGGGACTGAGGGCTTCGCCAGCGGCGCGATGACGCCTGCACATGCCTGCCCGCGCGGATATAGTTCCGGGAGGGGCGCGCCGGGCGCCATGATGTGCCTGGAGGGCAGAAGCAAATGGCAGTGCGACTGGACAACCCGGATTTGGGCACGGCCCTGGCCGAGCTTCATGCACTGGCGGCCGCACACGACTGGGACGGCCTCGCCGCCGCCTGCCGCAGCCACATCGCGGCGCTGGAGGAGATCGACGGCCCGGTCCCGCACGTGAATTTCCAGCGCTGGCTGATGGAATATGCCGAGCAGACCGCCATCGGGCCAGATACGCTTGGCGGGCTGGCCGCGCGCATCGGCGGAGCGGCGGCGGAACGGCAGCGCTTCCGCGAAACCCATGCTGCCGCGCTCAGCCGCGGAACCTATGTCAGCATGGGCTGCGAATGCCATCCCTGGGTCATCCTCAACCGCTGGGGGTTCCGCGATTCCCTGAGCGATCTCAATCCCTTCTGCCTCGGGCTCCACCGCATGCCGCACCTGCTGGAGCTTCTCGAGAGCCGCTTCGCGCTCTATGCCCAGCCGGAAAACCTCTCGACCCGGATCCATGCCGCCAGCCAGCAGCCGCTGGTCGTCGACGATACCCATGGCGTCACCTGGAACCACCATCGCGGCGAGATCTGGACTGCAGACGGCTTCGCCCGGTTCCGCGCCCACCAGGCGGAGCTGATCGGGGCCTTCCACGCCGCCAGCAGCCGTCCGGGCGCCATCCATGTCATGAGCCGCTGGATCAATTTCCGCCCCGAACGCAGCGCCGGGCAGATCGGCCGGCTGCTGCAGGCGATCGCCGATGCCGGCGCCGCCAGCCCGCGGCTGATCCTGATGGATTTCGAGCGGGACAAGCTGCCGCCGGGCATCCACCGGATCGCCCCAGAGGTGCAGGTCATCAGCCGCCCCTATCCCGCCGGCTATCAGTGGTCGGGCATCGCATCCTACAACTCCCCCGAGGGTGCGGAATGGGAACGTTCGGTCATGTCCGACTTCGCTGAAACTGTCGGCTAGCCGCTCTCCGCATGCGCCGGACCCGCGCCGGCAGGTCCGCGGCCGGGCAAGCGTCAATTCGGAACCTTGACTTGCCGGTCCCGGCGATCAATCGATCAAATCAAGATATTCAGGAAACAGTTCAAAGGAGCGGCGCATGTTGGTTTCCCCGCCGCGGAAAAGACGTTTCACTGCCGGAACAGGACTTGGCGCCCGGATTTCCGCAGCCGCCTTGGCAGCCATCCTTCTGCTCGCAGTCTTAGCGGCCTCCGGCAGCGGCCCCGCCCGGGCGCAGGACGCCGCCGCGGAGGATCCCGGCCCCGCCTTGCTGGTGCGGACCGACAGCCCCCGCGACACGCTGCAATCCTTCCTGGAGCTGCGCGACGAGATGGAGCGGCAGCTGCTGGCCTATCTCGCAGCGCCGTCGCTGGCCGGGGCGCACGGGCTGGCGCTGCTCTCCGACCAGATGGTGGCGCTGCAGGATCTGGAACTCGTCCCGCCGGTGGCCCGCCGCGAGACCGGGATCGAGACCGGCGTCTACCTGATGGACATTTTCGGCCGCCTCCCGGCACCCGACCTGTCGGCCCTGCCGGACACGTCCGGGCTGGAAAGCGAGGAAGCGCGCAACGTCCGCATCCCCGGCACGCCGCTGCGGATCGTGCTGATGGAGGACGGCGACCGCGAGGGCGAGTACCTGTTCAGCGGCCAGACGGTGCAGTCCGCGCCGCGCTTCTACCGCAGCATCCGCTACCTGCCGCTCCGGACCGCACTGCCGATCGAGAGCTTCGCCAGCTTCTCGCCGCAGCTCACCGGTCCGCTCGTCCCGCCCGGCGTCCTCGCCGCCATCCCGCCGTCGCTGCGGACGCTCTGGCTGGGAACGCCCGCTTGGAAGGTTCTGGCCTTCGGGATCGTCACCGCCATCGGGATCGTCGCGGTGGCGCAGCTGCACCGTGCGGTTTCCGCCCGTCCTGTCAGCCACCGGGTGCTCGGCCTCGCCGTCAAGGCGCTGGTCCCGCTCGCGCTGGCGGCCCTGGCGGTCTGGCTGCTGCCCTTCGCGATGTTCCAGATCAACCTTGCCGGCGATTTCGCCGAATATGCCGGCAAGGCCTTCGGCGTGGTCCTCCACATCGCGCTGGCCTGGCTTTTCGCCATTGCCGTGCGGATGGCCGCGGAGTGGCTGATCCTGTCGCCGCGCATCCCCGATGAAAGCCTCGACGCGAACCTGCTGCGGCTGCTGTCGGGGCTAATCGGCATCGTCGGCGCGACGATCATCCTGGCCTTCGGCGGCCAGGCCATCGGCCTGCCGATCGCCAGCGTCCTGGCCGGTCTCGGCATCGGCGGCCTGGCCGTCGCCCTGGCGCTGCGCCCCACTCTGGAGAACCTGGTTGGCGGTGTGATGCTCTATGTCGACCGTCCCGTGCGGGTCGGAGACTTCTGCTGCTTCGGCGGCCAGATGGGCACGGTGGAGGTGATCGGCATCCGCTCGACGCGGATCCGGGCGCTCGACCGCACGCTGATCTCGGTGCCGAACGCGCAATTCGCGGACATGCAGATCATCAACTTCTCCAAGCGCGACCGGCTGCTGATCGACGAGACGCTGGGCCTGCGCTACGACACCGGCGCCGATGCGATGCGCACCGTCATCGACCGGATCCGCGCCCACCTTGCGGCAGAGCCTTCCGTCGAGCCCGCGACCCTGCGCGTGCGCTTCACCGGCTACGGCGAAAGCGCGCTGAACGTGAATGTCCGCATCTACATCATGACCGTGGACTTCGACGAGTTCCTGGCGATCCGGGAGCGACTGTTCCTCGATATCTTTGGCATCGTGCAGGACTGCGGCACGGATTTCGCCTTCCCGTCGCAGACCGTCTACCTGTCGGGCGAGGCCGGTCCTGCCCTGTCCGCCCTCCAGGCCGGAGCGCAGCGGGAACCGGCTTAGGCCGCTCCCGCGCATGGCGGCGGCTTCCGGGCCGCCGCAAGCGAAGACATGTCGTCAGAGGCGCTTCCACGGGCCGGGCACCGCCTCGCGCCGCAACTCGACATGGATCTCGGGGAAGTCGCACCCGAAGGCCAGCGCCAGCCCTGTCTTCAGCCGCGCCTGCAGCGCCGCGGCCCCCGTGGCAAGGTCGCCGCCCGCAAGGACGCCGAGCGCCGTCCCGGCGCGCACCGCCCCTTCGATCCCGGACCGCACGGCCTCGCGCAGCTCGGCGCCCGGTCCGCAATGGACCCGCGCCAGCAGGCGGCGGCGGACCGTGCGGCGGTAGAGCACCGGAACCTCGGCCGTCAGCAGGCAGCGGCCGGACACCGGGTCCGCCGCGATGCCGCGCATCTCCGGGCGCGACTGCGCCTCGGGAAAGGACATGGCAGCCAGCAGGAAGTCCATGCTGCGCCCCTGCGGGCCGTCCTCCAGCGCGAAGCCCTCGAAGGACTCGACCAGCAGCGGTTCGGCCGGGCCGTGAAGATGCGGCGGCATGGCGTGGGACGGCATTGCCGGGACAGCCGCCGGTTCCGGCACTTCCCCGGCGATCGCCGCCGCGCGCTCGGGGAAGAGATGGACGATCTGGTTGCGCGCCGCCGTCACCCGGACGCCCTTCGCCCAGCCGGGCAGGCCGTGGAGCAGGCATTCGCCCGACAGCTCGGTCTCGACCTGCAGCACTGCATCATGCGGCGGATCGGCGAGGAAGTCGAAGTCCTGGATGCCGTCCGCGGGCGGCACGGCATGGATCCGCGCCACCAGCACCGCATTGCCCCGGCCCGACGTGGGCACGCGGCCCGAGGCCCGGACGAAAAGCGCCGGCGGATCCGAGCGCACCAGCACCAGCTCGCTGATCCCGGACACCTGGGCGACGAGTTCGGCTTGCGTTCTCATTTTCATGGTCGTTCCCCCTTGGTCAACTCTGCCCCGGTTTTCGTCCCCCCGCGTGATTCCGGCGTGAATCGTCGCCCGCGCGCCGCCTGCGTCAGTTTACGCCGGTCCCTCCGGGCAGTTGGGCTTGAGCGCCGCGCGCCCCTCTGCCACCCATGGACCGGCAAGCACGGAAAGAGGACCGGAGCATGACGGAAACCTGCATCGGCGTAATCGGCGGCAGCGGCGTCTATGACATCGACGGCATCGAGGACGCGGCCTGGACCGAGGTCGCCTCGCCCTGGGGCACGCCCTCGGACGCGGTCCTGACCGGGCGGCTCGACGGGGTGAAGATGGCTTTCCTGCCGCGCCACGGCCGCGGCCATGTCCATTCGCCCTCCTCGGTGCCCTACCGCGCCAATATCGACGCGCTGAAGCGGCTGGGCGTCACCGACGTGATCAGCGTCTCGGCCTGCGGCTCGTTCCGCGAGGAAATGGCGCCGGGCGAATTCGTCGTCATCGACCAGTTCATCGACCGCACCTTCGCGCGCGAGAAATCGTTCTTCGGCGAGGGCTGCGCCGCGCATGTCTCGGTCGCGCATCCGACCTGCCCGCGCCTGGGCGACGCCTGTTTCGAGGCTGCCACGGCCGAGGGCATCACCGTCCATAGGGGCGGCACCTATCTGGCGATGGAAGGCCCGCAGTTCAGCACGCTGGCGGAATCGAGGATGTACCGCGAGGTCTGGGGCTGCGACGTGATCGGCATGACCAACATGCCCGAGGCCAAGCTCGCCCGCGAGGCCGAGCTCTGCTATGCCTCCGTCGCGATGATCACCGACTACGACAGCTGGCACGAGGATCACGGCGCTGTCGACATCACCGACATCATCCGCACGCTGACCGGCAACGCCTCGAAGGCCAAGGGGCTGGTGTCGCGGCTGCCGAAGCTGCTGGGCCCGGACCGCGCGCCCTGCCCGCATGGCTGCGACCGCGCGCTGGAATACGCCATCCTGACCGCCCCCGAAAAGCGCGACCCCGGGCTGCTGTCCCGGCTCGACGCCGTGGCGGGCCGCGTCCTCAACGCCTGATCCAGCCGGGAGCCCGCGCCTTGGACGATCTCAAGCAGTACATCCGCACCATCCCGGATTTCCCGCACGAGGGGATCCTGTTCCGCGACGTGACCACGCTCTTCGCCCATCCGGCCGGGTTCCGCATGGCGATCGACCGGCTGCTGACGCCCTATGCCGGGGCGCGGATCGATGCGGTGGTGGGGCTGGAGGCGCGCGGCTTCATCCTGGGCGGCGCGGTCGCGCACCAGCTGAGCTGCGGTTTCGTCCCGGTCCGCAAGGCCGGGAAGCTGCCGGCCGCCACCTATGCGCAGGACTACCAGCTGGAATACGGCACCGCGTCGGTGGAGATCCACACCGACGCGATCCAGCCGGGCCAGACCGTTCTGATCGTCGACGACCTTCTGGCCACAGGCGGCACCGCCGAGGCGGGGATCAAGCTGATCGAGCGCCTCGGCGGGCAGATCGCGGGCTGCGCCTTCGTCGTCGACCTGCCCGAACTGGGCGGGCGCAGGCGGCTGGAGGCGCTCGGCATGAAGGTCCACACGCTGGTGGAGTTCGAGGGGCTCTGAGCCGCGGTCACCGGACCGTGGCCGCCACCTTTTCCACCTCGGACACCTCGACCGACAGGATGCTCAGCGACTCCCGCAGCGCCACGTCCCAGCTCCGGGCCGATTCCCGCGGACAGTCCTTCTGGCCGATCACGTCGGTGCGCCGCGTCGCCTCCAGCCCGTATTTCCGGAAGGTTTCCCCGGGAATGAGGATCTGGTTGGAGTTGAACCGGTAGGCAGTGAAGAACTTGTTGTATTCCGGGATCAGCGAGAACTTGACGATGCAGATGAGGTCGCCCCGCGCGGCGCGGCGGACCATGGACTCCTCGCAGTAATCGGGCGCCCCCTGCGGCGCGCCTTCCTCCAGCTCGGTCTGTTCCGCCTGGAAGCGCATGCGCACCACGAATCCCCCGATCCGCAGGTTTCCCCTGTGATCGCCGTCAGCGGCAAGGTCGACATAGTCGAACATGCTGCCGACGAGCGGGATCGAGGCGCCGATCTCGTTGGTGAAGGTCATGTCGACCGGCCTGCGCTCCACATAGGTTTCGTGCAGCGCCATGCTGCACAGCCGGTCCCGGCGCGTGCCGTCGGCGGACACCCAGTAGATGTCGCCCGCCGAGACGCCGCCGCTGCCCTGCGCCAGCCCGAGATTCATGTCCATCTGGGCGGCGAGGTCTTCCAGCGTGACGCCGGCAAGGGTCTTGAAGGCGAAGGAGCAGGCAAGCACCAGCACGAATGCGCCCGCGAAGCAGACAATGCGTCCGAACATGTCATCCTCCTATTTCGGGCAGCAGACGTTGCCGCACGGGGTGTGCGAGCTCGGGCAGCTGACGGCCCCGGCCGGCAGGGCCAGCGAGACGGAGGACGCAAGAACGGCAAGGACGAGAAATGTCTTCATGGCAAAATTCCTTTTCTAGCGCTGCCCGCTGAAAAAATGGATTGCCTGATGACGCCTCGTGGCTTGGTAATTAACGCAAAGTTAACTTACTCAACTTTTGCGTGTAAGTCATAATTTCCCAACCTTCACGAAGTCCTGATCACCGCGCCCGGATTCATGATTCCCGCCGGATCGAGCGCCGCCTTGATCGCCCGCATCGCCGCCAGCTTGGCCGGGTCGCCGTAGCGTTCCAAATCCTCGACTTTCAGCCGGCCGATGCCGTGCTCGGCCGAGACGGACCCGCCATAGGCATGCACGAGGTCGTGGATGGTGCGCTTCACCGCGCCGCGCAGGGATTCGTATTCGGCGCGCTTGCGGCCTTCGCCGGGGAAGACGTTGTAATGCAGGTTTCCGTCGCCCAGATGGCCGAAGCAGTTCAGCCGCATCGAGCCGTCGCCGAGCGTGGCGATCAGCGCGCGGCCCTCCTCGATGAAGGCGGGGATGCGCGAGATCGGCACCGAGATGTCATGCGAGGAGACAGAGCCGATCCGGCGGTTGGCTTCGGGGATATGTTCGCGCACCGCCCAGAACTCCTGGCGCTGCGCCTCGGAGGCGGCGATCACGCCGTCGCTGACCCAGCCCTCTTCGGCGCCGGTGGCGAAGAGCGTCTCCAGCGCCTCCGTCCCGTCGATTCCCGCGGCAAGTCCGAGATCGATCAGCACCGTCCAGTCCGGCACCTCCGCGAACGGCCTGCGCAGGTCGGGCAGCTCGGCCTCGAGGAAGCGCAGCCCCTGCCCCGAGATCAGCTCGAAAGCCGAGACCTGCTCGGCCAGCTGGTTGCGTGCCGCCGACAGCAGGCGCAGCGCCGCCTCGGGGCTCTCCACGACGAAGAACCCGGTGGCGTGGCTGGCCGGGCGCGGGAAGAGCTTCAGCGTGGCGGCTGTGATGATGCCGAGCGTGCCCTCGGCGCCGATCAGAAGGTTGCGCAGGTCGTAGCCGGTATTGTCCTTGTAGAGCCGCTTCAGCCCGTGGAACACCGAGCCGTCCGGCAGCACGGCCTCTATCCCGAGGCAGAGGTCGCGGGCATTGCCGTAGCGCAGCACGTTCACGCCGCCCGCATTCACCGACAGGAGCCCGCCGATCCGGGCCGAGCCCTGCGAGGCCAGCGTCAGCGGGAACAGCATCCCGGCCGCTTCCGCCGCCTCCTGGACGGTTTGCAGGATTGCCCCGGCCTCCACCGTCATCAGCGCCTCGTCGGCATGGACCTCGCGGATCGCGGTCATCCGTTCGAGCGACACCAGCAGCGGCACCGCCCCCGTGGGCGCCACCTGCCCCGAAACCAGCCCGGTGCCGCCGCCATAGGGGATCAGCGGCAGGCCGGCGGAGGCCGCGTGGCGGACGATCTGCGCCACCTCTTCCGCCGAGCGCGGCCGGGCGAGCGCCACGGCCCGGCCGTGGAAGCGGCCGCGCGGCTCTTCCAGATAGGCTTGCGGCACCGGGACCAGGTCGATGCCCGGCAGGGCGGCGGAGAGTGCGGAAAGGTCGTCTAGCGTGTCAGTCGTCATATCGGATCAGCCGCGGTTGCAGCACCACGACAGTTGGCCGCGGCGGCAGGGTGTTCAGTGAAACCTGCATAAAGCTTTCCTCCCGCCGGTCCACCGCGAACTCGTCGGCGACGCCCGCAAGGAAGATCTCCAGCGAGCGGCCCGAGAACCAGTGCATCGGCAGCACGACCGAGGATCGCAACCGCTTCACCACGCCGATCATCGTCGGCAGGTCCAGCGTCATGCCGCCGTCCACGGGGACCATCACCACGTCGAGCCGCCCCAGTGCGGCGTATTGCGCATCGGTGGGCTCGTGATGGAGATGGCCCATATGGCCGATGCAGAGCCCCTCGGTCTCGAAGACGAAGATCGAATTGCCGTTGGCCTCGGCCCCGCCATAGCCGCGGATGTCGGTGGAGACCGAGCGGACCAGCAGGTTGCCGAGCTGCAGGTAGTGGTCCGCCGGGCTGCCATCCGCTGTCCAGCCGGGAAGCACATGCGGAATGCGCGGATCGGGCTGGGCCGTCCAGTGGCTGGTATGGCCCTTGTTCATCGTCGCCACCTCGGGGAAGAACCCGGCATCGCCGAGATAGCCGGCGTAATCCGTGACGATCGTGTGCTCTTCGGTGTCGCGGATGACGAACATCGAATGGGCGATATAGCCGATCTGCACGGTGTACTCGGCCAGCGGATCAGCCAGGCTCGCCGGGATGACGCGCATCCCCGGCACGTTCTCGACCAGCGAAATGCAGTGGCTCGGGCGCCAGTCCGCGTCCTGGGCCAGGACGGGCGCGGCGGTCAGGCAGGCAAGGAAAGCGGCAAGAATGCGCATCGCGGAACCCTCCGTTTGTACCGGAGGGTAACGCGGGCTTGAAGCGGTGCAGGGTCACTTTCGCGTCAGACGGCGCCGATCTCGGTCCGGCCGCGCCGGTCGCTGCGCAGATTGGCGTAAAGCACATGATTGCGCCAGCGGCCGTTGATCTGCAGGTAGCTCTGGGCGACGCCCTCGTATTTGAACCCGCAGGACTCCAGCAATCCCCGCGAGGCGGCGTTCTCCGGCAGGCAGGCGGCCTGCAGCCGCGACAGGTCCATCACCTGGAAGCTGTGATGCACCAGCGACTGGATCGCCTCGCGCATGTAGCCCTGCCGGGCATGGCGCTCGCCGATCCAGTAGCCGATGGTGCCGTCCTGCGCGGGGCCGCGGCGGATGTTGTCGAGCGTGATCGCGCCCAGCAGTTCCTCGTCCTCCTGCCGGATCAGGAACAGCGGCACGCCGGTGCCGTTGGCGATCACCCGCTGCGCCCAGTAGACCCGGCTGGTAAAGGCCTTCCGCGTCAGGTGGTCCGGGGCCCAGGTGGGCTCCCATGGGACCAGGAAGGCCTGGCTTTCGCGGCGCAGCGCCGTCCAGGCGTTGAAATCCGAATGCTGCGGCGGCCTCAGCAGCAGCCTTTCGGACAGGAGCCGGACCCGGCGCTTGCGTGCGATCATCGGCGGGGACCTCAGGCGGCCAGACGGCTCCTCAGCTCCTCGATCGGGGGAGCCTGGACCGCGGGACCGTAGACCGCCATCGCCAGCGGCGAGCTGGTCACCAGTCCGGCGCCGAAATCCTTCAGCCGCTGCGCATCGACCGCCTCGATATTCTCGATCGTCTCCTCGATCGACGGCACGCGGTCCCAGATCGACAGAACGCGGGCCAGCCGTTCGGCCCGGGCCGACGGGCTTTCCAGCCCCATCAGCAGCCCGGCCTTCATCTGCGCCCGCGCCCGCGAGATCTCGGCTTCGGTCAGCCCGCCGACGGACTTGCGGATCTCGTCCATGGTGATCGCGCAGAGCTCGCCCAGCTGCTCGCCGGAGGTGCCTGCATAGATCGTGGTCATGCCGGTATCGCTGTAGGCCGACGCCTGGGCGAAGATCGAGTAGCATAGGCCGCGCTTCTCCCGGATCTCCTGGAACAGCCGTGAGGACATGCCGCCGCCGAGCGCGGTGGCGAAGATCTGCGCGGTGTAGATGCCCGGATCGCGGTAGCTGGGGCTTTCGAAGGCCAGCGTGAAATGCACCTGCTCCAGCGTCTTCTGCTCGCGGCGCTCTCCGCCCGCGAATTTCGCCGGTTCCGGGATCTCGAAGGAGCTGGATTTCAGATGGCCGAACAGTGACTCGGCCTGCTTGACGATCTTGTCGTGATCGACCGCGCCGGCGGCCGAAAGGATCATCTGTCCCGGGCCGTAGCGCTCGGCCACGAATTTCGACAGATCCTCGCGTGAAAAGGCGCCGACCCGCTCGGCCGGGCCGAGGATGGTGCGGCCGAGCGCCTGGCCGGGATAGGACACTTCCTGCAGCCAGTCGAAGACGACGTCGTCCGGCGTGTCGAGCGCCTGGCCGATCTCCTGCAGGATCACGCCGCGCTCCACCTCGATCTCGCGCAGGTCGAACAGCGGGTTCAGCACGATGTCGGACACCACGTCAAGCGCCAGCGGCACGTCCTCTTCGAGGACGCGGGTGTAGTAGGCGGTCATCTCGCGCGAGGTGTAGGCGTTGATGTAGCCGCCGACATCCTCGATCGCCTCGGCGATCTCCAGGGCACTGCGGGTCTTGGTGCCCTTGAACGCCATGTGTTCGAGGAAATGGGCAATGCCGTTCTGTTCGGGGCGTTCGTGTCGCCCCCCGGCATTGATCCACAATCCGAGCGATGCCGACTTGAGGCCCGGCATGTGCTCGGTAACGATGCGCAGCCCGTTGGGCAGCCTGTGGATCTGAACAGTCACGCGGAAATCAACCCTTCAATAGTCTCCTCCAGCACCGCCAGGTCGTTGGCAACCGGCAGCACCCTTTCGGAACGGTCATAAAGATCCGCCATGCGCTTGGGAAGGGGGGGGCGGATGCCAATCGCCGCATGGACGGCATCGGGGAACTTTGCCGGATGCGCGGTGGCCAGGGTGATCATCGGAACGGCAGGATCGAGGTTCTCCAGGGCCACTTTCACGCCGACGGCGCTGTGCGGGCACAGGACCTCGCCGGTCGCGGCGAAGGTTTCGGCGATCTGAGTCGCTGTCTCCTCCTCGCTGGCGCGGCCCGAGGAGAAAGTCTCGCGCAGCCTGTCGAGCACGCCCTGGCTGATTTCGAACCCGCCTTCTGACTTCAGTTCGTCCATCAGCCGCGCCACGGCGGCGCCGTCGCGGTCATAGGCGTCGAACAGCGCGCGCTCGAAGTTGGAACTGACCTGGATGTCCATCGACGGGCTGATCGAGGGCGTGACGCCCTCCTTGCGGTGCTGACCGGTGGCGATGGTGCGGTGCAGGATGTCGTTCTGGTTGGTGGCAATCACCAGCCGGTCGATCGGCAGCCCCATCCGCTTGGCGATGTAGCCCGCGAAGATGTCGCCGAAATTCCCCGTCGGCACGGTGAAGCTGACCTTGCGCGCGGGCGCGCCGAGGCTGACGGCGGAGGTGAAGTAGTAGACGACCTGCGCCAGAACCCGCGCCCAGTTGATCGAGTTGACCCCGGCCAGCTTCACCCGGTCGCGGAACTCGAAATGGTTGAACATGTCCTTCAGCCGCGCCTGGCAGTCGTCGAAATCGCCTTCCACGGCCAGCGCATGGACATTTGCTGCCGCCGGCGTGGTCATTTGGCGGCGCTGCACCTCGGAGACGCGGCCATGCGGGTACATGATGAAGACATCGACCGCGTCGAGACCGCCGAAGGCCTCGATCGCCGCCGAGCCGGTGTCACCGCTCGTCGCGCCGACGATGGTCACGCGGTCGCCGCGCCGCTTCAGCGCGGTCTCGAACATCTGGCCGATCAGCTGCATCGCGAAGTCCTTGAAGGCCAGGGTCGGCCCGTGGAACAGCTCGCAAAGGAAATGGTTCGGGCCCAGCTGCACCAGCGGCGCGCGGGCAGCATGGCCGAAGCCTTCGTAGGCACGGGCGATGATGCCGCGGAATTCCTCGTCGGTGAAGGCATCGCCGGTGAAGGGGCGCATCACGCGGAAGGCCGCCTCCTCGTAGGAGAGCCCGGCCAGAGCGGCGATCTCCGCCTCGCTGAAGGACGGGATGGCCTCGGGGACGTAGAGCCCGCCGTCGCGCGCAAGACCGGTCAGCATCGCCTCTTCGAAGCTCAGGACGGGCGCGTTTCCGCGGGTCGAGACATAGCGCATTTCGTTACCTTTCCAGATACCGCCGCCGGCGGATGCGGGCCAGCCATAGGACGGTCATGCCCGCCCAGACGATCGCGAGACCGAACCAGGTGACGGCATATTGCAGATGATTGTTCGCGATCCGCGACGGATCGGGCTCCGAGGACAGGATCAGCGGATTGCCCAGGTCGCGGGCGCTGGCGATGACCAGCAGCGGCTCGGTCCCCAGTTCCTCGGCCATTGCCGGGAGATCGCGCGCGTACCAGACATTGGTGCCCGCATCGTGCCCGGGGGTGAACAGGTCGACCTCCTGCGGCCAGTAGAGGATGCCGGTGCCGGAAAAGCGCGGCAGCGTCTCCAGCTGGTCCAGAACCTCCGGTGCGGCATTGCCGATCTCCAGCAGCACGCGGCGGCCGTTCTCCAGCTCCAGCGGCCGGATGAGGCGCATGCGCACGCCGCCGCCGCCCGCTTGGGGAATGAAGACCAGCGCCAGCTCGCTGCCGACGCGGCCATGCAGAGCCACCGGACGGAACCGGTCCGATGCCGGGTCGGGATGCTCTGGCAGCGCGACCGGATCGAGCTCCATGCGCGCGGCGATCTCGGCCAGAAGGGCCTCTTTCCACTGCAGCCGGTGCACCTGCCAGACGCCCAGCCCGACGAGGATCGCGGTGCCGAGCACGCCGATCAGCAGCGGGGCGATATACCTGGACATGCACGGCCTCCTCTCGCGGCAGGGGCGCGGATCCTCCGATCCGCGCCCCTGCTCTTGTCCGAAATCCCGCCCCGGCGCAAGCGGACCCGCGCCCCGGGCGTCAAATGGTTCAGGACGATCCCCAGATGTAGACCGCCGCGAAGAGGAACAGCCAGACCACGTCGACGAAGTGCCAGTACCAGGCCGCCGCCTCGAAGCCGATATGGCTTTCGGGGCTGAAATGGCCGCGGGTCGCCCGGATCAGGCAGACGGTCAGGAAGATCGTGCCGATGATCACGTGCGCGCCGTGGAAGCCCGTCGCCATGAAGAAGTTCGCGCCGTAGATGTTGCCGGCGAACCCGAAGGCGGCATGGCTGTATTCATAGGCCTGGAAGGCGGTGAACATCACCCCCAGCACGATGGCGATGAACAGCCCGGTCTGCAGGTCCTTGCGGTTGTTCTCGTGCACCAGCGCATGGTGCGCCCAGGTGGCGGCGCAGCCCGAGCAGAGCAGGATCAGCGTGTTGATCAGCGGCAGGTGCCAGGGGTCGAAGGTCTCGATCCCCGCGGGCGGCCACTGGCCGTCGACCAGCGGGCTCTGCGGGCCCATCGGGTACATCGCATGCTTGAAGAAGGACCAGAACCAGGCCGCGAAGAACATCACCTCCGACATGATGAAGAAGATGAAGCCGTAGCGCAGGCTCATCTGCACCACCGGGGTGTGGTCGCCCGCGAAATTCTCGGCGATGGTGTCGCCCCACCAGCCCCACATCGTGTAGAGCACCGCGATCAGCCCCGCGAGGAAGATCCAGGGCATCGAGCCATGCATCCACAGCACCGCGCCGAAGAGCATCGTGAAGGCCCCGACCGCGCCGATGAAAGGCCAGATCGAAGGCGGCAGGACGTGGTAGTCATGGTTCTTGGCATGCGCCATTTCGGTTTATCCTCCCTTGGGCGTCTCCGCAGCACTGCCCGGGACCGCCTCCGCACGGTCTTCGGGCAGATCGGTTTCGTAGAACGTGTAGGACAGCGTGATCGTGTGGACGAATTTCGCGTCCCGGTCGGTCACGATCTCCGGATCGACATAGAAGGTGACCGGCATCTGCGCGGTCTCGCCCGGCTTCAGCACCTGCATGGTGAAGCAGAAGCAGTCGATCTTGGTGAAGAACCCGCCCGCCTCGTAGGGCGTGACATTGTAGGTTGCGGAGCCGGCGATGGTCCGGTCGGTCGGGTTCGTCGCCTCGTAGAAGGCAATGCCGGTCTCGCCGATCTTCAGCTTCATCTCGCGCTGGAGCGGCTTGAATTCCCAGGGCATGTTGCGGTCCTTGGAGGCGTCGAAGCGGATCGTCACCTCCCGGTCCAGAACGTGGTCGGCGCCCTGCACGGCGACGCTGGTGGCGCCGCCGAATCCGGTCACCCGGCAGAACCAGCTGTAGAAGGGCACGGCGGCCCAGGCCATGGCCCCCATGAAGAGAACCGTGCCGATCGTGGCAGCGAGCGTCTTCCGGGTGCCGTCGAGCTTCATCCGCCCTGCCCCTGTGCCAATTCCGGCCGGACCACGTGGTCGAAGGCCTGGGTCGCGCCGCCGCCCGACACCTTCGCGACGGTCAGCCCGAAGACCAGCGCCACGAAGCAGGCAAGGCAGAGCCCGACCCCAAGGTTGCGCCCGAAGCGGCGCGCATGGATTTCATGCAGCCGTGTTATGGCCATATGTGAAGTCCCCAGCCGAGGGCGCGGAACGTGGCATCCGCCAGCAGCGCGCCGAACATCGCGAAGAGATAGAGCAGCGAGAACTTGAAGACCCGCTTCTCGGTTGCGTAGCTGTCGGCCACCGCCTGTTCCGTGCTGCGCCGGAAGATCGCCCAGGCGCCCTTGAGGAACAGCAGGTTCAGCACCACCGCCGCGGCGAGGGTCGCCGGGCCGCCGATCGAGGTGAAGGCCAGCGCCACGCCGACCGGCGCGAGCAGCACCGTGTAGGCCAGGATGTGGCGGCGGGTGGCGTCATGGCCGTGGGTCACGGTCAGCATCGGCACCCCGGCCTCGCTGTAGTCGGACTTCATGAAGAGCGCGAGCGCCCAGAAATGGGGCGGCGTCCACATGAAGGTCAGCAGGAACATCAGCACCGACTCGACCGAGATCCCGCCGGTGGCCGCGGCCCAGCCGATCATCGGCGGGAAGGCCCCGGCGGCGCCGCCGATGACGATGTTCTGCGGTGTCCAGCGCTTCAGCCACATCGTGTAGATCACGACATAGAAAAAGATCGTGAACGCCAGCAGCGCCCCGGCCATGACGTTGGCCGCGAGGCCCAGCATGACCACGGACAGGCCCGACAGCGCCAGTCCCAGCGCCAGCGCCTCCTCGGATCCGACCTTTCCCGAGGGAATCGGCCGGCGCTGCGTGCGGGTCATGATGCGGTCGATATCGGCATCCCACCACATGTTGAGCGCCCCCGAGGCGCCCCCGCCGATGGCGATGAACAGGATCGCCGCGAAGCCGACGACGGGGTGCACGGGCACCGGCGCGACCAGCAGGCCGACCAGCGCGGTGAAGACGACAAGCGACATCACCCGCGGCTTCAACAGGGCTACGTAGTCGCCGAAACCGGCTTCGCGCTCATTTGTAATGACAGCAGAATCAGTCATCTAGCCTTCCATGAGGATCCGCCTGCCGCGGATCCCGCAAAGTTGCCTCCCTCAAGGTTCAATCGGCCGAAGCCACCTTCAGGGAAGACGGCAGGCCGGCATATTCCGCCTTAGCGCTTTCGAGCCACTGCGCATAGGCCTCCTCGCTGACCGCCTTGATGGTGATCGGCATGAAGGCATGGTCCTTGCCGCAGAGTTCGGAGCACTGGCCGAAATAGACCCCCTCCTTTTCGATCTTGAACCAGGCCTGTGCAAGCCGTCCCGGCACTGCATCCTGCTTCACTCCGAAGGAGGGCATCGCCCAGGAGTGGATCACGTCCGCCCCCGTGATCTGGACCACGATCACCTTGCCCACCGGCAGGACCAGCGGAGAGTCGACCGCCAGAAGGTATTCGTCGTCATTGTAGCCGTATTCCGCGAGCTGTTCCCGCGGCAGCAGGAAGCTGTCGTAGCCGAATCCCTCGTCGACATATTCATAGCCCCAGAACCACTGGTAGCCGGTCACCTTGATGGTCATGTCGCCATCGGGAATTTCCTGCTGCTTGAACAGGATCGGCAGGGAGAAGGCGCCGATGAAGACCAGGATCAGGATCGGCACGATCGTCCAGGCGACTTCCAGCGGCGAATTGTGGGTGAAGCCCGCCGGCTTGGGGTTGGACCTGTGGTTGTAGCGGATCACCACCCAAGCCATCAGCGCGGTCACCAGCAGCACGATCACGGTGATGATCACCAGGATGAACCCGTCGAGCCAGTGGATGTCGCGCGCCAGCTCGGTCGCCGCGGGCTGGAACCCGATGCCGCCCTGATGCGGCTTGCCGATGGTCTCCAGCTGCCCGAGGGCTTCCTGCGCGAAAACGGCCGGTCCGGACAGCATGGCCGCAAGCGCAGCTGCCGGACTGGCCAATGACTTGGTCAGTCGCATGTTTCCTCCCATGTACGCCATCCCGGCACGCGACGCGGCGGCTTGACCTTCCGGCCCGCGCGGGGTGTTCTTTCCGATGACCGGTCTTCCGCCGGCACTTTCTGCATTCGACTAAAACGCAGCCGTGCCCGGAGGTCCACAAGAATTTGATCTCGATCAGAAAACAAAGGAAACGAGATGGCACTCCAGCCCTTCGCCCCGTTCGAGACGGGCCTTGACCGCGACACCGCGCAGGGGCTTGTCGCCGAGGCAACCCGCGGCGCCGATGACGGCGAGCTGTTCCTGGAGCGCCGCCGCTCGGAGGTCCTGGCCTTCGACGACGGGCGGCTCCGGACGGCAAGTTTCGATGCCTCCGAGGGATTCGGCCTGCGCGCGGTGAAGGGCGAGACCGCGGGCTATGCGCATTCGACGGAAATCTCCGAGCAGGCTTTGCGCCGCGCCGTGGCGACGGCGCGGCTGGCCGTTGGCGAGGGCGGCGGCGTGATGGCCGACGCGCCGCAGGGCACCAACCGGCATCTCTACAGGGCCTTCGACCCGATCGAGGACGCCGCCTTCCCGGTGAAGGTGGAGACCCTGCGCGAGATCGACTCCTTCGCCCGCGACCTCGACAAGCGCGTGGTGCAGGTTTCGGCGACCATTGCGGCCTCCCTGCAGCAGGTGGTGATCCTGCGGGCCGACGGCCACATGGTCGAGGACACCCGCCCGATGACCCGGCTGTCCGTCTCCGTCATCGTCGAGCAGAACGGCCGCCGCGAAAGCGGCAATGCCGGCGGCGGCGGCCGCACCGCGCTGACCGGGCTGCTGGAGCCGGAGCTGTGGCAATCATCGGTGAAGGAGGCGCTGCGCATCGCACTGGTGAACCTTGAGGCCGTCCCCGCCCCCGCGGGCCAGATGGACGTCGTGCTGGGCTGCGGATGGCCGGGCGTCATGCTGCACGAGGCGGTGGGCCACGGGCTGGAAGGCGATTTCAACCGCAAGGGCAGCTCCGCCTTTGCCGGGCTGATGGGCCAGCAGGTCGCGGCCAAGGGCGTGACGGTTCTGGACGACGGCACGATCCCCGACCGGCGCGGCTCGATCACCGTCGATGACGAGGGCACGCCCTCGGAGCGCACCGTGCTGATCGAGGACGGCGTGCTGGTCGGCTACATGCAGGACCGCCAGAACGCGCGGCTGATGGGCGTGAAGCCCACCGGCAACGGCCGCCGCCAGAGCCATGCCCATATCCCGATGCCGCGCATGACCAACACCTACATGCTGGGCGGCGACGCCACGCCGGATGACGTCCTGTCGGAACTGAAGGACGGGATCTATGCCGTCGGCTTCGGCGGCGGCCAGGTCGACATCACCAACGGCAAGTTCGTCTTCAACTGCACCGAGGCCTACCGCGTCAAGGACGGCAAGGTGGGCGCGCCGGTGCGCGGCGCAACCCTGATCGGCGACGGACCGGCGGCAATGAAGCGAATCCGTGCGATCGCAAACGACATGGCGCTCGACCCGGGAATCGGCAATTGCGGAAAATCCGGGCAATGGGTGCCGGTCGGCGTGGGCCAGCCGACGCTTCTCATGGGCGGCCTGACGGTCGGTGGCGCGGGATCGTGAAAAAAGCGAGATATTCCATTTTTTCTCGACTGGCCCTGCATCCGTTCACCCAGCGTTAACCTTAAGAACGCCATGTTGGCTTCACCCCTCGGGCGGAGCTGCGATGACCAAGACACTGTATTCTTCCATCCCCACACCCCTCACCCCACCCAAGTTGGAAGAAGACAGGTTATCGTGGCTCCGCCTATTTCGATCCCGCCGGGTCGGGGTGGCAACTTTCCACAGATTGATCGACGAACACGGCACCGCGGCAGCGGCGCTCGAGGCCCTGCCCGAGGTGGCGCGCGCAGCCGGAGTCGCGGATTACGCGCCCTGCTCCGTCGAGGCCGCGCGGGCGGAAATGAAGGCGGCCCGCAAATGCGGCGCGCGCCTCGTCTGCCTTGGCGATCCCGACTATCCGGCGCTACTCGCCGAAACCGCCGACGCGCCGCCGCTGCTCTGGGCAGCCGGGCGGACCGAGCTTCTCCACGCCCCGATGATCGCCCTTGTGGGCGCCCGCAATGCGTCGTCTCTGGGCGAGCGCATGGCGCGTTTGCTCGCCGGCGCGCTCGGCGAGGCAGGCTTCGCCGTGGTCTCCGGACTGGCGCGCGGCATCGACGCGGCCGCCCATGGCGCCTCCCTCCGCACCGGCACCGTCGCCGTGCTCGCAGGCGGCGTCGATGCCGTCTACCCGCAGGAAAACGCAGTGCTTTTCCGCGAAATCGGCCGCGATGGCCTGCGCCTGTCGGAACAGGCGATCGGGCTGCAGCCGCAGTCGCGGCACTTCCCGCCCCGCAACCGCATCATCTCGGGGCTGGCGCATGGCGTCGTCGTGGTCGAGGCAGCGGCGCGCTCCGGCAGCCTGATCACCGCGCGTGCCGCGCTCGACCAGGGGCGCGAGGTCATGGCGGTGCCGGGCCATCCCTTCGACGCCCGCGCTTCGGGCTGCAACATGCTGATCCGCGACGGCGCCCGCCTTGTGCGCGGAATCGACGACATCGTAGAGGCGCTGGGGCCGCTCGCCCTGCCGGAGAAGCGGGTTGCGTCAAACTGGCGCGATCAGGCGCTGCAGCACCAGGCCGCGATCTCCCGTCCCGACCCTGCCCGGGCGCCGCTGCGGCGCGGCAGCGGACGCGCCGCGAATGGCGGCCATCCGCCCGCCCCCGCCGACCCGCGCCCGGCGGCCCAGGTCGTGCCCCTGCATCAGCAAATCCTCTCCCGCATCGGTCCTTCGCCCATCGCAGAGGACCAGCTGATCCGCGATCTCGGCCTGCCCGCCAGCGAGCTGTCGCCGGTGCTTCTGGCGCTGGAGCTGGAGGGCCGCATCGCCCGCCAGAGCGGCGGACTCGTCAGCCTGGCCGACTGACCGGGTCTAGCCTGCATGGATTGACATTCAGGATGCAACGGCCACATCTACCCGGCAGTTTCAAGACTGTCAGTCCGAGAAGAGCGTGAATGCCCGTCGTCGTCGTCGAATCCCCGGCCAAAGCCAAGACTATCAACAAGTATCTGGGATCCGACTATACGGTCCTGGCCTCCTACGGCCATGTCCGCGACCTGCCGCCCAAGAACGGCTCCGTCGATCCCGACAAGGATTTCGAGATGCTGTGGGAGATCGCCTCCGACAGCAGGAAGCACGTCAAGGCGATCGCCGACGCGCTGGCCAATGACGACGCGCTGATCCTCGCGACCGACCCCGACCGCGAGGGAGAGGCGATTTCCTGGCACCTCCAGGAGGCGCTGACCAAGCGCAAGGCGATCAAGAAGACCACCGACGTCAAGCGCGTGGTCTTCAACGCGATCACCAAGTCGGCCGTCACCACCGCGATGAAATCGCCCCGCGATGTCGACATGGAACTGGTGGAGGCCTACCTGGCCCGCCGTGCCCTCGACTATCTCGTCGGCTTCAACCTGTCGCCGGTGCTCTGGCGAAAGCTGCCCGGCGCCAAGTCCGCCGGCCGCGTGCAATCCGTCTGCCTCCGCCTGATCGTCGAGCGCGAAATGGAGATCGAGGCCTTCCGCGCCCAGGAATACTGGACCGTCAAGGCGCTGCTGAAGACGCCGCGCAACCAGACGCTGGAGGCCCGCCTGACCGTTCTGGGCGGCAAGAAGCTCGACAAGTTCGACATTCCCACCAGCGAAGCTGCGGACCTAGCGGTGCAGGCGATCCGCTCACGCGACCTTTCGGTCAAGTCGGTCGAAGCGCGCCCCGGCAGCCGCAATCCGTCGCCGCCGTTCATGACCTCGACGCTGCAGCAGGAAGCCAGCCGGAAATTCGGCATGGGCGCGCGCCAGACCATGTCGGCGGCACAGCGGCTCTACGAGGCGGGCCACATCACCTACATGCGGACCGACGGCATCGACATGGCGCCCGAGGCGGTGACCTCCGCGCGCGACGCGATCAAGGCGCGCTACGGCGCCGAATACCTGCCGGAAAAGCCGCGGACCTACAAGAACAAGGCCAAGAACGCGCAGGAAGCCCACGAATGCATCCGGCCGACCGAGATGTCGACCGCGCCGGACGAGCTGAAGATTTCCGATGCCGACCAGCGCAAGCTCTACGACCTGATCTGGAAGCGCACGCTGGCCAGCCAGATGGAGGCCGCGCGGCTGGAACGCACCACGATGGAGGTCTTTTCCGCCGACGGCCAGGTCGGGCTGCGCGCCACCGGACAGGTGATCCTGTTCGACGGCTTCCTAAAGGTCTACGAGGAAGGCCGCGACGAGCCCGAGGATGACGACGACCGCCGCCTGCCGCAGGTCGCCGAAGGCGAGCCGATGAAGAAGGACGGGGTCACGCCCGAGCAGCATTTCACCCAGCCGCCGCCGCGCTATACCGAGGCAACGCTGGTGAAGAAGATGGAGGAGCTCGGCATCGGGCGGCCCTCCACCTATGCCTCGATCGTCACCACGATCCAGGACCGCGGCTACGTCACCAAGGAACAGAACCGGCTGATCCCCGAGGACAAGGGGCGGCTGGTGACGATTTTCCTCACCAAGTATTTCCGGCGCTACGTCGAGTACGACTTCACCGCCGGGCTGGAAAACGAGCTCGACGACGTTTCGGCGGGCAGCCGCGACTACAAGGAGGTGCTGCGGCAGTTCTGGCGCGATTTCTCGGCGGCGATCGAGGAAACCGCCGACCTGCGCATCTCCGAAGTGCTCGACCAGATCGACGAGGCGCTGGCGCCGCATCTCTACCCGCCCAAGGAAGACGGCACCGACCCGCGGATCTGCCCGAATTGCGGCACCGGACGGCTGTCGATGCGCACGGCGCGCTCCGGCGGCGCCTTCATCGGCTGCTCGAACTATCCCGAATGCCGCTTCACCCGCCCCTTCGGCCCGCCGCTCGAAGGCGACGAGGCCGCCCGCGCGATCCCGCCCGAAGGCAAGCTGCTGGGCGAGGATGCTGGCGAGGAAATCCGCGTCTTCAAGGGCCGGTTCGGCCCTTATGTCCAGCGCGGCCCGGCGACCGACGAGAATCCGAAGCCGCCGCGCCAGTCCGTGCCGAAAGCCTGGCCGCCCGAGGATGTCACGCTGGAACAGGCCGTGAAGCTGCTGTCCCTGCCGCGCGAGATCGGCCCCCACCCCGAGGACGGGGTGATGATCTGGGCCAATCTCGGCCGCTACGGGCCCTATCTGAAGCACGCCGACTCGATTTCCAACAAGGGCGGCACGAACGCCAACCTCGATGATGTCGAAGAGGTCTTCACCATCGGCATGAACCGCGCGGTGGAGGTGCTGGCCGCCAAGCCCAAGCGCGGGAAGCCGGCCGCGACCAAGCCGCTGAAGGAACTCGGCGAGCATCCCGAAGGCGGCGAGCTGTCGGTGATGAAGGGCCGCTACGGGCCCTATGTCAAATGGGGCAAGGTCAACGCGACGCTGCCGGAAACGGTGGAGCCCGAGGACGTGACGCTGGATCTGGCGGTCGAGCTGGTCAATGCCCGCGCGACCAAGTCCGGCGCCAAGAAGGGCACGGCGAAGAAGGCTGCGGCCAAGAAACCGGCCGCCAAGAAGACCGCAGCGAAAAAGCCCGCTGCCAAGAAGGCGGCGAAGAAGGACGGCGAAGGCCCGGACGTCCTGGAATAGCGCGGTGTCCCCTGCCTGCCACGTCCGGATGCTCTCCGGGACCGAACGCGGCGCGGCCGCGGCGCTGGTCTGGCAGGCCTTCTCGCGCAAGCTCGGCACGGCTCTCTTCCCGGAGCCCAAGGCGCTGGCGGTGCTGGCGCAGGCCATCCGCCCCGACTGCGCCCTTGCCGCCGCCTCGCCCGGCGGCGCCATCCTCGGTGTGGCGGGCTTCCGCCTGCCCTGCGGAGCCGGACTGGTCGAGCTGGGGCCCGAACAGCTGCGCCCGGTCTACGGCCGCTTCGGCACGCTCTGGCGCAGCTGGCTGCTCGAGCGTTTCGGCCGGGAGGCCCGGGACGGCGAGCTGATGCTCGAAGCGCTCTGCGTCCGGTCCGACCTGCGCGGCCTCGGAATCGGCTCGCGGCTGATCGACGGGATCGAGACCGAGGCGCGCCGCCGCGGCCTGGGCGCGATCCGGCTGGAGGTCGATGACCGCAATCCGCGCGCCCGCGCGCTCTACGAGCGGCGCGGCTACCGGGCCCAGGAGGCCGTCCGCGCCGGTCCGCTGGCGCCGGTGCTGGGCTTCCGCCGCGCCACGCGATTGGTCCACCGGCTCTGAACCGCACAGCAATGCATCCGCCGCGAAGCTGCCCGAACGATACCCGATTTGGTATGCAGCCATTCCGTTGACACCTTCGCTGCGGCGCGTCAAAACGCTCGGGAGTGGAGGCAAAGGGGATACCCAATGAAGAAAGTTTACGGATCGGCCGCCGAGGCGCTCGACGGCCTTCTGTTCGACGGGATGCTGATCGCGGCAGGCGGTTTCGGCCTGTGCGGCATTCCGGAGCTCCTGATCCAGGCGATCAAGGAAGCCGGCACCAAGGACCTCACCGTCGCCTCGAACAACGCCGGCGTCGATGATTTCGGCCTGGGGATCCTGCTGCAGACCAAGCAGGTCAAGAAGATGATGTCGTCCTATGTGGGCGAGAACGCCGAATTCATGCGCCAGTACCTCTCCGGCGAGCTGGAGCTGGAGTTCAACCCGCAGGGCACCCTGGCGGAGCGCATGCGCGCCGGCGGCTGCGGCATCCCCGGATTCTACACCAAGACCGGCGTCGGCACCCAGATCGCCGAGGGCAAGGAACACAAGGATTTCGACGGCGAGACCTACATCATGGAGAAGGGCATCTTCGCCGACCTCTCCATCGTGAAGGCCTGGAAAGCCGACGAGAGCGGCAACTGCATCTTCCGCAAGACCGCCCGCAACTTCAATCCGCCGGCCGCGATGTGCGGCAAGGTCTGCGTGATGGAGGTCGAGGAAATCGTGCCGGTGGGCACGCTCGATCCCGACCAGATCCACATGCCGGGCATCTATGTCCACCGCCTGATCCAGGGCGAGCACGAGAAGCGGATCGAGAAGGTCACCACCCGCGCCCGCGCCGAGGCCTGACGCAGGATGCGGCCGGAGGCGCCGATGCGGGATCTTGCCTGGCTGGCCCTGCCGGCCGGACTGGTCGTCGCCGCTTCGGCCGTCTTCGCCGCCTTCGGCCAGAGCTATGCGCAGTGGTATCTCGCCTCCGGCGCGCTGATCAGCCTCGGACTTGCCGCCATCGGCTGGGCCTGGCCCGGCTGGGAGGCGAATGCCGGGCTGATCTCGGCCAATCCGCGGGAATTCTGCGGCGCGGCTTTGCAGGTGGCGGGGCTCCCGCTCCGGGTGATGGGCACCCATCTGCGCAGCCGAAACCGCGGCGGGCCGGTGGGACCGCTCGACAGGCTCCTGATGATCCCCTGGGCGCTGCTTTTCGCGGCGGCCGTGCTGGGCTGGCTGATGGTGATCGCGCCGGCGCAGTATTTCGCCTTCCTTGTCACCGGCGCGCCCTCGCGGATTGCCCTGGCATCGCGGGCGGAGATCCGGGCACGCTTCGGGGCGGGACGGCTCGAGGTGGAGGAAGGCCCTGCCGCGGCGGGATCCGGCGGCACCGGCTGGTGGGACGCATCTCTGAGGGCCAGGCCAGTGTCCATGGCCCTGAGTTTCCAAACCGCGGGGTTCGGCATGATCGAGCTGATCTCCGCGGCATTCCAGACAGGTTAACAGATGAGGGAGGCACCGACATGCCTTGGGACCGCAACCAGATGGCGGCACGCGCCGCGAAGGAACTCGAAGACGGCACCTATGTGAACCTGGGGATCGGCATCCCGACCCTGGTTCCGAACTTCATCCCCGAGGGGGTGACGGTGACGCTGCAATCCGAGAACGGCATGCTCGGCATGGGCCCCTTCCCCTACGAGGGCGAAGAGGATCCTGACCTGATCAACGCCGGCAAGCAGACCATCACCGAGGTGCCGAACACCGCGTATTTCGACAGCGCGACCAGCTTCGGCATGATCCGCGGCGGCAAGATCGCGGCGGCGATCCTGGGCGCGATGGAAGTGGCCGAGAACGGCGACCTGGCTAACTGGATGATTCCGGGCAAGCTGGTCAAGGGCATGGGCGGCGCGATGGACCTGGTGGCCGGCGTCGGCCGCGTGGTCGTCGTCATGGACCACGCCAACAAGCACGGCGAATCGAAGGTCCTTAAGGAATGCACCCTGCCGCTGACAGGCAAGGGCGTGGTCGACCGGATCATCACCAACCTGGGCGTGCTCGACGTGGTCGAGGGCGGCCTGAAGATCGTCGAGCTGGCCGACGGCGTCTCCGAGGAAGAGCTGCGCGCCGCAACCGAAGCGACCCTGGTCGACTGATCGGTCCCCGGCAGCATTGCATTTCCAGGGCGCCCTCAGGGGCGCCCTCTTGCATGCTGCAGGCTCCAACGCCGCTCCCCGGACCGGAACCGGCCCAGGGAGCCACCAGGCCCGGCTCATGCGGCACCGGCACCTGTGTCGTCCTGCAGGACGCCCCAGGGATACAGACGGACTGCATCGCGGCGAAGCCGCGCGCCGCCCGGGCCTTCCCCTTCGACGGGCCCGACCGGCGGCACTGGGGCACGATCCGCTGCCTCCTGGCCCGAGACCGCGCGATCGGCTTCCGGCCGATCGGGCATGACAGGCTGGAACAGGCCCACGCCAGTTTGGTACGGACACATGTGCCGTCCGCACGGAGCAAGTGGGCATCCGCCAGACCGTGAACATGCCACCGCGGCCTGATGGCCTGACCTATATCTCATTTGATCTTACGACATCGCACTGTCGCATTTTCCAGGTGGCCATCTCGGCGGAGCCGAGCAGGAAGTGACCTGATGGGAGGGTCGGCGTGCTCTTGCGGTCCTATCCTCCTCAATCAGGACACTCGGCATTCCAGCGCGGGCTTCACGCGCCAGGACAACTTGCCGAAATTCCGCTGAGGGAGGTTTGGCGCGATCCATGGTTTGCGTCGGCTTTCGGTCGTCCGCTGCATGCGCCCCCGGCGTCGAGGCAAGAGCCCAATGTCTTTCATGAGGTTGGCCACCGTCTTTCTTGGCTCTGCGGATGCCCTGGTCGCACGGCTCGGCATGGAAGCGCGGCGCGCCGTACCGCCGGTGGCCGGCCTCGACGACTGCTCGCATCTGCGGCAACGGCGCATCCTCCGCAGCCTGGCGCGCCAAGAATGCGGCCAGCTCCTGCTCACCGAAAAGCCCGGCAGGGCGCGGCCCAGAGCGCTATCCGTCCGACCGCGCCGTCCGCGCGCGGACGGCGCGGTCGGCAACGTGGGCAGCGATGAAGGCGAGCTTGTCCTTCACGGCTTCTCCGCCCACTGCGCGAAAAAGGCCGATGCCTTACCCATCACTTCCGCCTCTTCATTGAGGCACCGGTTCTCCAAGCGCAGCTCGGCCAATTCCGTAGCCTCGGCCTGCTGCTTGCGGATCGCCTCGGCCGAGCCTGCGGCTGTCGGTTCGAGCCGCCAGCCCTTCAGCTGCGGCGGCGTCGCGCCCAGTTCCCGGTTGACGCTGGTTCGGGCGGCATCCGGCTCGGAAAGCCGGGCTAGGCGCCGTTCCTTGAACTCCGCCGGGAAGTGGCGGCGGCACTGTGTGCTCATAGGGAGCCCTTTTCCCTGAGAGCGAAGCAACTCCCAGTCCGGGACCCGCGGGCGAGGCTCAGTCATGCGGCCCGCCCGCCCCCTGCGGCATCGTCGCGGCAGGCTTGGCAACGTGGATGCAGAGCCAGGTCCATCCCGAACCGACAGGCTCCTGAAAAATGATCCGACACATCGAGATCGCGCGGGACACCGCGGTCATGGCCAGGCCGCAGGCCACGTTCCCTTGAAGGCTCCGATCCGAAACCACCCGCCGACTTGCGCGACGCTTTCAGGCAGGTCCTGCACGGATCGCTCTGGTCCGCCGCATTGCCGCCCAGAGACCGGGCGAGAACGCGGCGGCGAACTCGGAAATGCAGACCATCGCGCCGTGCTGGCTTGCACTCCACGAGGATACTCTGGCGCCTGATGCGGTGCTCGGGTAGCTGGGCAGGGATCCCCCCTGACCTCATGGCCTCCTCCGGCCTTTCCGCGACCACGGCGGACCAAGCGATGATGACATCGGCGGCAGTCCGAGCCGCTCAGGTCGGAATCTGCCCCAGCGAAAATGGGCTGCCTCGGTCCAAACCCAGCTCCTGGCGGCGGGACTAACAGCATGCGTCTCCCCCCCTCGTGCAGGGTAGTTGTCACCGTCCTTCGATCTGAGACCTTGCGTCGAGGCGGGCGGGACAGGATGGCCAGTGGGCTGTTCGCCGGAACGAAAGGCGGCGGTTTCCGCGAAGATGCTGCCGCCGAACAATGGGCCATGCCGCACCGCTGGTCCGAGCGGCCATGGCGAATGTCCTTGAACCGGCTGTCGGCTGAGGAAGGGATCTCGCGGGGCACGCTCGCGAAACGGCGCGCCGAGGCGCGGGCGAAGGGCAAGCTGCTGCCCGAAGCGGATGCGCATGTCGAAGGCTGGACGTCTCGGGACCGCCACCGGTCCGAGGGACGAGGCGACCGCGGCGGTGACAGAAGCGGCCGCGCTGAACTTGACCGAGCTGGGCGACTATTGCCGCCGCCGCGGGATTTTTCCCGAGCAGATCGCCATCTGGCGGGAGGCGTGCGAGCAGGCAAACGGCTGGGACCGGACGGCCTCGGCGCGGATCGCCAGGGAGTGCGGAGGGACCGTGGCGCCAGTGGTGCCGCTAAAGCCCGCAGCACAAGGACGACCGGAAGCGGATCCAGCAATGAGGCGGATTGGAGGACAGTCCGGGGGACTGTCCGCCCGCCGAATGAGCGGGAGCTGAGGCGCAAGGAGAAGGCTCTGGCGGAGGCCGCGGCGCTCGTGGTCCTGAGAAAAGGGCGGCGGCGATCTGGGGGGACACGCGGTCCGGCCGAGCCGGATCGGGCCGTCCTGTGGACGGACCGAAGCACGGAACGCCCGGAGCCGTGCGAAGGGCCGACGGGCGGACGGCGAGGGCGAATGACCTCTGCTCCCGATCGCCGGAAGCTCGCGGAGCTCGCCGACGAGGCGATGGCCGCAGGGGCGCGCCGTGCGGCCGCCCGTGCCGGGCCCGGCCTGCATCCGCATGCCTTGGCCCGGTGGCGCGACCCGGAGGTCGGCATCCGCGAGGACAAGCGTCCCCTGGTGCCCCGGCCCGTGCCTGCCAACAAGCTCGGCAGCGAGGAGCGCGCCCGCATCATTGCCACCTGCGCCCTGCCCGAGTTCGCCAGCCCTTCGCCGCTTTGCCCCGTCCCCCGGACGGGCCAATCAGGCTGCGCCTGAACGCTTCTCGCCCAAGCCAGATCGTGCCCAGGCTGGCTGACGAGGGCACCTGCATTGCGTCGGAATCCAGCTTTTGCGCGGTCTTGCGAGAGCACGGCCAGAACCACCGCAGGGGCCGCGCCCGGGCGCCGACGAAAAGAAGGCCGCCCGCCAGCTTCGACGCCAAAGGGGCCTTGCCAGGTGCGGGCTTGGGAGTGAGGCACGGCCCGGCAATGCCGGGATCAAACCGTCCGGGGGACGGTTTGAAGTGCCGAACACCCGGCTCCCGGGGCCGGTCGCGGGGCGGTTTTTCCACCTTTGCATCATCACCGACATCTGGTGCCGCAGGATCACCGGCTGGGAGGTCCATGAGCGCGAGACGCCGGAGAATGCCGCGGCTCTTCTGGAGCGCGCGGTCCGGGCGGAGAAATGCGTGGCCAGCCCGCTGGTATTGCACTCCGACAACGGCAGTCCCCTGTCGGGCATTGCTGGGCAATGCCCGACAGGGGAGCGCATGAAAGGCGCGACCATGAGGGCGACGATGGAGCGGCTCGCCATCACGGCCTCCTTCAGCCGGTCCCGCGCATCGAATGGAAATGCCTTCTCCGAAGCGCTGTTCCGGACCTGCAAGCGCCGTCCGGGCTGGCCTCCGCGCAGCTTCGTCGGCATCGGGGCGGCTCGGGATTGGGTCCAGGCCTTCGTCGCCTGGCACAACCGCGAGCACCGCCACAGCGCCATCCGCTTCGTCACGCCCGGGCAGCGCCACCGCGGCGGGGAGCGTGCTCTCCTGGAAAAGCGCCGCCAAGTCTGCGAGCTGGCCCGGGCGGCGCGGCCAGAGCGCTGGTCAGGCAGCACGCAGCTCTGGACGCCGATCGGATCGGTCTGGCTCAACCCGGAACGGCCCGACGAGATGCCGGGAGGCCAAGGGGCCGCCGGCGCGCTCGCCAGGGAAGCAGTCGGCGGCGGCCCCTTGGCCGGGCCGGGAGAGTGCGCAGCCTCAAAATAGGCACCGGTGACAACAACCTTGAAAAACACCGGCCTGCCACTCCGGCGGAGTGAGCCAGCGCGGCGCCACTGGTTCGAGCCCTCTGGCGAACAGGCACGGCGTCCGGCATTCTGAAAACGGCGGGTCTGGACTGGCCGGTGCCGGACTTCTCCACGCTCAGCCGGCGACAGAGTGAGACGGGACCGTGGCCCCTGTGGTGCCGCAAAAGCCCGATGAATGCGTGGCTGGCCAGGAAGCTCGGCACGCACCGCCGCCGCCAGTACCGCGAGGTCCCTCTGCCATGGACATGGCCGCCGGCGACATCCGCGCGGTGGAATTCACGTCCAGCCGCGTGGGCGACAGCCTGGTTCTGCCTGATCTCCCGGACCAGATCCCCGATGACGAGCAAATCGGCACCCTCATCGGCGAGTCGCAAGCGGGTACGCCATCTGTTCGAGCACCGCTGGCGACGCCTTCGGCACCCGCCGGTGCCACTCGGCAATCCTCGCGCGCGGAGGCAAAGCGGTCATCCCGATCCGCAGGAACGACCGTCTCGGGAAGGAGGGCTGTCCTGCTGCGTCCGCTCGGAACGACATCCAGCGCCTCCCCCGGCGCCTAGGCAGGACGATCTGGAAACGATTGTCGGGCTATCATGTCCGGAGCCGGATCGAGGCGAGGATGAGGAACCTGAAATCCTCCGGCGAACGGATTGTCTCAAGGGACCCCGGCCGCCAGACCGCCGAAATCCACATCCGAGTTGCCCTGATGAACCGCTTCAGCGCCCTCGGCACCGCCGAGATTGAACGCGCGGCCTGACCTCAGCTTGGGAAAGGGGCACCCCCCGCCCCCCCCCGACGTTGAGTCCTGCAACAATGTCGGTCCGGACGCAACTGTCGGGCCGCCGGCTCCGCGGCCATGCCTTGCTGCGGATGACCGACCGCAAGCCCTTCCCCCGACGGAGCGTGCCGCGCCGACAGACCCCCCGGAACATCCCATCCGCCGGGAAAGGTTGCCTCAAATTCCACGGAACCGGCGGGATGGGACGCGACACGCATGATGTCATCCTCCGAACGGAGCCTCAGGTCCACACGCCGCGTCCGGTAGAACCGTTGGTCGAACTTGCGTGCAGCTCGGTACCACTCACGGGACCCGCGATCGCCTGCATCCAATGCGGCGCGTCGAGAGCAGGCCGGACAGCGCAGCCGGAGCCGCGACGGAACCTGCCGGCATCCGCGGGCGCCCGGCCGGAGGACCGCAATCGCGCTGCATGTGGGGCAGACATGCAAAAGGCCGGTCCCCTTCGGAACCGGCCCTCGCCATTTCATCGCCTTGCCGCGGATCAGGCCGTCGGCTCGGGCTCCATGCCGGAATCCGACGGCTTCGAGCGGCCCTTGGTCTTCGGGATCGCCGTCACCGACGGGGCATTGCCCGAGGGCGTGCTGTCCTCGTCGTCGTCGCCGCGGTTCAGCGGCTCGCCGTTGATCACCTTGGTGATCTCCGAGCCGGTCAGCGTCTCGTATTCCAGCAGGCCCTGCGCCAGGCGGTGCAGTTCCTCGTTCTTCTCGGTCAGGATCCGCTTGGCCGTGGCGTAGCCCTCGTCGACCAAGTCGCGCACCTTGGAGTCGATGCGCTTCTGGGTCTCCTCGGAATGGTCCTTGCCGCCGCCGTAATTGCCCAGATAGCTCTGCTGCTCGTTGGCGTAGTCGACATAGCCCAGCTCTTCGGCAAAGCCGAACTGGGTGACCATCGCGCGGGCGATCTTGGTCACCTGCTGGATGTCCGACGCCGCGCCCGACGTCACGTTCTCCTTGCCGAAGATCAGCTCCTCGGCCACGCGGCCGCCCATCGCCATGGCGATCTTGGAGGTGTACTTCGTGTAGGTGACCGACAGCTGGTCGCGTTCCGGCAGCGACAGCACGAGGCCGAGCGCCCGGCCGCGCGGGATGATCGTCGCCTTGTGGATCGGATCATGCTGCGGGACGTTCAGGCCGACCACGGCATGGCCCGCCTCGTGATAGGCGGTCAGCTTCTTCTCTTCCTCGGACATGACCATGGAGCGCCGCTCGGAGCCCATCATCACCTTGTCCTTGGCGTTCTCGAAATCCTCCATCGTGACGAAGCGGCGGCCGACGCGTGCCGCCATCAGGGCGGATTCGTTGACCAGGTTCGCCAGATCGGCGCCCGAGAAGCCCGGCGTGCCACGCGCGATGATGCGCAGGTCGACATCGGGACCGAGCGGCACCTTGCGGGCATGGACCGACAGGATCTTCTCGCGGCCCTTGATGTCCGGGTTCGGCACCTGGACCTGGCGGTCGAAGCGGCCGGGACGCAGCAGCGCCGGGTCGAGCACGTCGGGACGGTTGGTCGCCGCCACGATGATGATGCCCTCGTTGGCCTCGAAGCCGTCCATTTCCACGAGCAGCTGGTTCAGCGTCTGCTCGCGCTCGTCGTTGCCGCCGCCGTAGCCGACGCCGCGGGACCGGCCCACAGCGTCGATTTCGTCGATGAAGACGATGCAGGGGGCGTTCTTCTTGGCCTGCTCGAACATGTCGCGCACGCGGCTCGCGCCGACGCCGACGAACATCTCGACGAAGTCCGACCCCGAAATGGTGAAGAAGGGCACGCCCGCCTCGCCTGCGATGGCGCGCGCCAGAAGGGTCTTGCCGGTCCCGGGCGGGCCGACGAGCAGCGCACCTTTCGGGATCTTGCCGCCGAGGCGGGAGAATTTCTGCGGGTTGCGCAGGAATTCGACGATCTCCTCGAGCTCGTCCTTGGCCTCGTCGATGCCCGCGACGTCGTCGAAGGTCACCCGGCCGTGTTTCTCGGTGAGCAGCTTGGCCCGGCTCTTGCCGAATCCCATGGCGCCTCCGCGCCCGCCGCCCTGCATCCGGTTCATGAAGTAGATCCAGACGCCGATGAGCAGCAGGAAGGGAAGGAAGGTCATGAGCAGCGTGGTGAAGCCGGACTGTTCCTGCGGCCGTGCGGTGACGGCGACGTTCTTGGCGATCAGCTCGCTGGTGATGTCCGTGCCCTGCGGAATGATGGCGACATAGTCCTTGCCGTCATTTCCGCGGATCAAGGCCTTTTCGCCGTCGAGGGTTACGCTGTGGACTTCGCCGGCTTCCACGGACTCCACGAATTCGGAATAGCTGATGGATCTGGAGGACATGGTCGACTGACCGCCGCTGAACAAATTGAACAGAGCGAGGATCAGCAGAAACAGGACCACCCAGAAGGCGATGTTTCGCGCGTTGCCCAAGGCAATTCTCCTAGTTATGGGCCGGCGCAGGCGGGGCCGGCACGTCCCCCCTAAGATAGACATACGGGCGTGATCTTCAATGAGATATGAACGAACGTATGAACGCATCCCTGTCGCGGCAGGGAACCGCCTGCCATTCCGTGCGTTCCAGAGCGGGTGCGGCGACCAGCTTTCCGTTGCGCCAAATGCCCGGCGTGACCTGTGCCAGCAGCCATGGGAGCCCGGATCCGCGCCAATCGGGGCACTGTGCCAAGCCCGCCTCGCCCAGCACCGCGACAGATAGCCCCGGCTGCTCCGGACCGTCGATCCGCCAGCCCGCCCAACTTCCCGGCGCGCCCGAAACGGCGCTCCGCAGCGCCTCCGGCTCGGGCTGGATGCACAGGCCGGTGCGGACGGGGACCAGCAGGCAGCCATGCAGCGTGTGCCTGCGCCCCGCCCGTGCGGCGGCCTCGGCGGCCTTCAGCGCCGCCAGACGCGGCCGGTAGGGATTGCCCGACACGAAGCAGGCCGCGCCCGCGAGCAGCCGCCAGCGGGTCTCGTCGGGGGCCTGCCAGAGGCCGGAGCCGAGGGTCACCGCCCCGGCTGCCGCATCCGCAATCTCCGCGGCCAGCGCCGCCGCAGCCTGTTCCAGCACGGCCCGCGCCGCGGCCATCCGTTCCGCCGTTTCGGCCAGCCCCCCGGCAGTGATGCCAAGCCCCCCGCAGGCGGCCAGAAGCTGCCGCGCCCGCACCCGGTCGAAGCGCGGGTCCTCGTTCGAGGGATCGTCGGTCCAGCCGATGCCCTGCCCGCGCAGCCAGTCCCGCAGGGTTTCCCGGCTCTCTCCCAGCAGCGGCCGCAGCCAGGCAAGTCCTTGGTCGCGCCGGGATTCGGCCATGCCGGACAGCCCATCGACACCGGAGCCGCGCGCCAGCCGCATCAGCACGGTCTCGGCCTGGTCATCGCGGGTATGGCCGAGGCAGACCGTGGCGATGCCCGCCGCCGCCGCCCAGCCGCGGATCAGCTGCTGGCGCGCGCGACGCGCCGCATCCTGCAGGTTTCCGCTACCGTCCCAGCCGCGCCATTCGAGAATGTCATGCCGCAGCCCCAGCGCCGCGGCAGCCCGGCCGACCGCCCGGGCCTCATCGGCGGAGGCCGCGCGCAGCCCGTGATCGACGGTGACCACGCGCCAGTCCCGCGCCGGATCGATCCGGGCGGCAAGATGCATCAGGGCTGTGCTGTCGCTGCCCCCCGAAACCGCCAGCCCGGCTGGACCGGGTCCGGCCGCCGCAAGCAGCCGCCGGAACGCCGCATCCGCCGGATCGGTCACCCGCAGGTCTGGCGGGCCAGGGCGGTCTGGGCTTCGCCGGCTGCCGGCGTGCCCGGGAAGCGCGCCTCGACCTGGCCGAGCGTCAGGCAGGCCTCGCGGGTCTGGTCGAGCTGCGCAAGGCTCTGCCCGAGGCCGAGCAGCCCGGCGGAGGCGATGCTCTCGTCGGTGGTCTCGGTCTGGGTGAAGGCCTCCAGATAGGCCCGCCCGGCATCGGCATGGCGGCCGAGCGAGGTCAGCGCCTTGCCGCGCGCCAGCTGCGCCGCCGCCGCCAGCGGGCTGCGCGGATAATCGGACAGGAAGCGGTCGAACCCGTCCAGCGCGCCCGCGGCATCGCCGGAGGACAGCTTGGCCTGCGCCGCCTGGAAATCGGCCGACTCGCCGGTGGCGAGCTCGGGCTTCGCGGCCGCCTGGCCGGAGGCCGGGGGCGCGGTCACGGCAAGTCCCGACTGGCCGCCCAGCGGCGCGGGCGGCTGGATCTGGCCCAGATCGCCGCCTTCCAGCTCGGTCAGGCGGAAATTCAGGTCGCCGACCCGGGTCGTGCCGTCATCGACCACGCGGTCGATGCGGTATTCCAGCTCCTCGGTGCGCGCGGTCAGCTGGCGCAGCTCGGCCTCGAGCCCGTCGAGCCGCTCCAGCGCGCCGCCCGAAACCGTGGCCGGGGCGTTGGCCGCGCCCGAAGGCTCGAGCTCGCGCTTGAGCCCCTGGATCTCGGTGTTCAGCGCCCTGAGCTGGAGACGGATATCCGCCAGCGTTGCCGCCCGGTCCTGCGCCATCAGCGCCGTAGGCAGCAGAAATGCGGTCAGAAGCAGGACGCGGCGCATGTCAGACCCCTGCCCCGGCGCTGACCACGGTCACGGCGCGGCGGTTCTTGGCATAGCAGCTCTCTTCCGAGCAGACCTCGATCGGGCGCTCCTTGCCGTAGCTGACCGTCTTCAGGCGGCTCGAGGGCACGCCGCGGGAGATCAGGTAGTCATAGACCGCGCTGGCGCGGCGCGCGCCGAGGGCGAGGTTGTATTCGCGCGTGCCCTGCTCGTCGGCATGGCCCTCGATCACCGCCGAGAAGGACGGGTTCGAGGCCAGCCACTGCGCCTGGCCGTCGAGAATGCCGCGCGCTTCGGAGGTCAGGCTGGACTGGTCGACGGGAAACAGCACCCGGTCGCCGACGCGGGCCTGGAAATAGGCCGGCGAGGCGGGGTTGGCGATGCCGTCCGCACCGCTGCCATAGCCGTAGCGGTCGCCGGCCAGATCCGTGCTGCCGCTGAGGTTGTCGGCACGGTTGCTGCAGGCGGCCGTCAGCGCCAGGGCCGCGACCAGGCCCAGGGAAGCGATGCGATTCATGAATGGACCCTTAATTCCACTGCTCGTATTAACGTCCTGTTTAGCAGATCGGCGGAGAGCCCACCACTGCCGGAATGCGTCACGAAGGGTTGATCGCGGCGCAATTCCGCCGGTTTCCGCCTCGGTCAGGCGCCAGGCATGCGCTGCGGTCCGCCAGTGGCCATGTTGGTGCCGATATAGGGCAGCCCCGCGGCCTTCCAGGCGCCGAAGCCGCCTTCCATATGGGCCAGCGGCGAGACCCCGGCCCCGGCAGCCAGCTCCGCCACCTTGGCGGAGCGCATGCCGGAGCCGCAATGCAGCACGATCCGCTTGCCGTTCTGGTCCGGCAGCGCGCCGGGGACGAAATAGGCCATCGGCATCAGGAAGGCGCCCTCGACATGCTCCAGTGCGTATTCCGCCGGGGTGCGCACGTCGATCAGCACGATTTCCTCGGCGTCCAGCGCCGCCTTGACCTGGGCCGGGCTCCAGTTTTCCAGCTGGGACATGGTCTTTCCTTTCCGCTTGGGCCTCCGCGCCACCGCGGGGCATGCCGTACTCCAGATAGGCGGCGCGGGGCGGGCTGCACAGGTGCAAGCTGTCGCGGGCGCAGGAATGGTGCAGCCGCGAAAGCGTTTAAAATGCGGCCTAATTCCTGCGCCGCGGCATGGCCGAATCCGCCCGATGTTTACGCTCCGTTCACGGCGGGCCGCGCAACCTCCGGCCACGGGGACAGCCGGCCCTGACGCGCCCCGCGGCCCGTCTGCGCCGCCTGTCCGGTCGATGATTTACCGGCATTGGAGGCCGCCATGAAAAAGATCGTACTCGCCATCGCCGTCAGCGGCGCGATGGCCGCACAGATGTCCCACGCAGAACCGGCCGCCGCGCCGCAGGTGACCCAGATGGCCGGCGCCGGTGCCGGCGGCGCGCTTGCGGGCGGGATCGGTCCGGCCGCCATCGGCATCGGCATTGCCGCCGCTGCCGCCATCGGCGTGGCCGTCGCCATCTCCGCGCAGACCCACAGCTCCTCCAGCTCCACCGACTGAGCCGGACGGCGGACCCGCGCCCGGCCGCGCCGGCGGCTGCCGGACAACGGCGGCGGAACAGGATGCGCGGGAGCGCCCGACCCGGCCCCCGCGGTCCCGCGCGGGACCGATGCAGTCTTCGGGCGGCGCGCGATGCCCTTCGCGGTGCCTGCACCCGCACAAGCGGAAGGGGCCGCCGGTTGTCCACCGGCGGCCCCCTGCATGGCGCTTTGCCTCGGCGGGATCAGTTGGTGATGATCTCCGGCCCCATCATCAGCGTCGGCAGCCAGGTCGACAGGAAGGGCACGTAGGTCACCAGGATCAGGAAGACGAAGAGCACCGCCAGGAAGGGCGCGGCGGCGCGCACAACGGCCATCATCGGCATGCCCGCGACGCCCGAGGTCACGAAGAGGTTCAGGCCGACCGGCGGGGTGATCATGCCGATCTCCATGTTCACCACCATGATGATGCCCAGATGGATCGGGTCGATGCCCAGCTCGATCGCGATCGGGAAGACCAGCGGCGCGACGATCACCAGCAGGCCCGAGGGCTCCATGAACTGGCCGCCGATCAGCAGGATCACGTTGACCATGATCAGGAAGCCGATCGGGCCCAGCCCGTAGCCCAGCATCGCCTCGGCGATGTGCTGGGGCACCTGCTCGTCGGTCAGCACGTGCTTCAGGATCAGCGCATTGGCGATGATGAACATCAGCGTGATCGTCAGCTTGCCCGCGTCATAGAGCGTCTGCACGGTGTCGCGGTGGAAGAAGGCGGTGACCAGCGCATAGGGCCGCTCGAGCAGCGTCATGTGGCGGCCGGACTCGCCGCCCGAGAGCGGGCCCATGTCGCGGTATACGAAGCAGGCGACGATGAAGGCATAGACCGAGGCCACGGCGGCCGCTTCGGTCGGCGTGAAGATCGCGCCGGTGATGCCGGGAATGCCGTAGATCCCCACCATGATGATGACGATCAGCATCAGCCCCCAGAAGGCGTCGCGGAACGATGCGCCGATCTCGTCCCAGCCGAGCCAGTCGCCCTTGGGCAGGTTCTTGACCTTGGCCATCACGTAGATCGCCACCATCAGCATGCCGCCCGCCATCAGGCCCGGGATGACGCCCGCCAGGAACATCCGGCCGACCGAGACGTCAGTGGCGGAGGCGTAGACGACCATAACGATCGAGGGCGGAATCAGGATGCCGAGCGTGCCGGCGTTGCAGATCACGCCCGCCGCGAAGTCCTTGGAATAGCCCACCTTCTGCATCGCCGCGATGACGATGGAGCCGATCGCCACGACGGTCGCCGGGGACGAGCCCGAGAGCGCAGCGAAGATCATGCAGGCGAAGACGCCGGCGATGGCGAGGCCGCCCGGCAGGTGGCCGACGCAGGCAATGGCGAAGCGGATGATCCGCTTGGCGACGCCGCCGGTGGACATGAAGGACGAGGCCAGGATGAAGAACGGGATCGCCAGCAGCGTGTAGTGCCCGGCCATCGCTTGGTAGAGCGACTGCGACACCGAGGCCAGCGAGCTTTCCGAATTGATCAGCAGGAACAGGATCGAGCTGAGGCCGAGCGAGACCGCGATCGGCACGCCGATCAGCAGCAGCGCCACGATCACGACGAAGAGGAGAACGATTTCCATCGCGGATCAGTCCTTGTAGTAGGGGTGGTCGTGGTCGTGATGGGTGGCGGAGAGGTCGTCGACCTGGTCCTCGGCCTCGTGGCTGACGATCAGGCTGTCATGGGTGCCGTTCAGCACGCCGACAAGCGCCTCGATCACACGCACGAACAGCAGCAGGCAGCCCACCGGCAGGATCAGGTAGGGGATCATCCGCGGCAGCTTCTCGTAGCTCTCGCCCGCGTTGAAGACCGGCTCCATCCAGCGCAGGAAGTCGAGCATCGGGATCTGGTCGGTCTCGTACCAGGCCTGGTCGCGGCTGTTCTCGAAGCCGGTCGGGAACCAGCGCCCCGAGGTCGCGTCGAGGCCCGCGAACGGCGCCCAGTAGTCGTAGGCCCCCTTGAGAAGCAGGAAGGCATAGAGGATGCAGCACAGCGCCGAGATCACGCCGAGGATCCTCTGCGCGTTCTTCGGCACGATGTTCAGAACCGCGTCCACGCCCAGATGCGCGGTGATCCGGAAGGCGTGGCTGATGCCGAACAGCACGAGCCAGGCGAAGAGCACCAGCACGACCTCGAGGCCCCAGATGATGCTGTGGTTGAACACGTAGCGCAGCACGACGTTGACGAAGGTCAGAAGCACCATCGCGCCCAGCAGGAAGGCGATGATGACCTCTTCGGCGCGGGCGACGAACTGCCCGAACATGGTCTCTGGTTGATGTCTCTGCCCGCTCATGGGCCACTCCCCCGGTTATGCAGTCGGAAAGGGGGCCGGACTCGCGCCCGGCCCCTGCCCGCTTGGCGCGGATTACATGCTTTCGTTGATGGCCTGCGCCGCCGCGATGTTGTCGGCGCCGACATCGCCCTCGAACTGCTCCCAGACCGGCTTCATCGCGTCGACCCATGCCGTGCGCTGCTCGGGGGTCAGCTCGCGGATCACGCCGCCCGCATCGAGGATCGCCTGGCGGTTCTCGGCATCGACCTGGGCGATGGCCGCGTTGCGCTCGTTGGTCACTTCGGTGACGATCGTGCCCAGCTGCTCGCGGACGTCCTCCGGCAGGCTGTCCCACCAGTCGGTCGAGGTCACCAGCATGTAGTCGAGCACGCCGTGGTTGGTCTCCGTGATGCCGTCCTGCACTTCGAAGAACTTCTGGCCGTAGATGTTGGACCAGGTGTTCTCCTGGCCGTCCACCACGCCGGTCTGCAGCGCGCCGTAGACCTCGGAGAAGGCCATCGGCTGCGGGCTGGCGCCGAGCGCCTGCATCTGCGCGACGAGCACGTCGGAGGGCTGGACGCGGAACTTCAGGCCCTTGGCATCTTCCGGCAGCAGCAGCGGCTTGTTGGCCGAGAACTGCTTCAGGCCGTTATGCCAGAAGCCGAGGCCGACGAGACCGCGGCGCTCCATCGAGTGCAGCATGTCCTGGCCCGCATCCGAGGTCTGGAACGCGTCGACGGCTTCCATGTTCTTGAACATGAAGGGCAGGTCGAAGATGCGGAATTTCTTGGTGAACTTCTCGAATTTCGACAGCGACGGCGCGGCCATCTGCACGTCGCCCTGCAGCATCGCCTCCAGCACCTGGTCGTCGTTGTAGAGGGTGGAGTTGGGATAGACCTCCATGCAGGCCTTGCCGTTCATCTCCTCGTTGACGCGCTCCTGCAGCAGCGAGGCGGCGATGCCCTTGGGGTGCTTGTCGGTGTTGGTGACATGGCTGAACTTGATGACGATCTCGCCCTCGTCGCAATTGGCGAAGGCAGCAGATGCGGACAGGGCCAGAACGGCCACGGTGGTCAGGAATTTCACGAGATGTCCTCCCTCGTTTTCGATGTCAGGGCCCGGCGGGGCCTGACGCCGTTAAGCAACGATGCGCCCCGACCGCACAAGCGGGCGGCAATATTCTTGCGCAGAAGCCGATTAAGCTGCTGACCCATCACGGTTTTCCGGTGCATAGCGGGGTTGCGCCCTGGTCATGGCCCGACAGCGTGTGCGGAATTCCGCACAGCCCCTGCGCAGCTTGTGCGGAATTCCGCACACGCCCGTCCGAATCGCGGCGGCCCCGGCCGGAGCGGCCGGTTCGGCGGCCGCGGACCCGCCTGCCGCCCGGCGGACGGGTCCGCGGCAATGCAACTCCGGATTGCGCCAGATCATGGCGCGTCGCGCCGCGCGCGGGCATGCTGCGGACCAGCGACATTCCAGAAAGGAGTGCGGGCCATGTCCACCCCATTGCCAGACACCCCGACATTTGCCTTCGACTACCTTGCCGACAGGCTGACCATCACCGGAACCCTTGCCTATGAGGACGGCGACCTGGTTCCCTTCACCATCGGCATGCCGATCTTCGGCGGCTTCTTCGAGCCGGGCTACGACCCGCCCTCGGAGGGCACCGGCACGGTCCAGTACGACGGCCGCGTCAGCTTCTCCAACTGGCACCACTACCTGACCGACCAGAACCTGCTGGAATACGGCCAGCCCAGCTACATGAGCTTCGAGACGCCGGACCAGCTGGTGCTGCGGCTCGACAACCACAGCCGCTACGATCCCTATGAATGGGAATACTGGTACGAAGGGCTCTATTTCAGCCTCGACGAGGAGCTCGGCGCGCTGACCGGCCTGACCCACTACAATCGCTGGTGGTACCTGGATTACGACGGCGGCTCGACCGCCTACACCGACAATGCGTTCTGGACCTTCGGCACGCCGCTGCTGCTCGCCGACATCGTGCCGGACGATGTGCTGGTCGCCTACGGCACCGATGCGGGCGAAGTGCACGATTTCTCGGACAGCTCCTGCCTCGTGGCCTTCAACGCGCTCGGCGGCGATGACCACGTGACCGGCTCGGCCTTCGGCGACCAGCTGGTCGGCGGGCTCGGCTACGACACCATCCTCGGCGGCGCAGGCGGCGACACGATCAAGGGCGGCATCAACGCCGACCGCATCTTCGAAGGCGGCGGCGACGGCCTGGTCTACGGCGACGAGGGGGCCGACGTGATCGACGGCGGCGACGGCGCCGACACCATCTTCGGCGGCGACGGCGGCGACCTGCTGCGCTCGGGCACCGGCGACGGCGACGCGCTCTGGGGCCAGCTCGGCCGCGACCAGCTGGTGCTTCAGGGCGAGAACGGCAAGGCCGGCGGGGGGCTCGGCGATGACACCGTCACCGCGACCGGAGGCGCGGCCGAGATCTACGGCGGCTTCGGCAACGACCTGCTGACCGGCGGCGATGCGGCCGACCGGATCGACGGCGGCGCCGACAGCGACACGCTGCGCGGCGGCGGCGGCAACGACCTGCTCTTCGGCCGGGACGGCGACGACCGGCTGCGCGGCGGGCTGAATGCCGACCTGATCGACGGCGGCATGGGCAACGACACGATGATCGGCGGCTTCGGCGCCGACACCTTCGTGCTGGAGGCCGGGCTGGCCGCAGCCCAGCAGGACGTGGTCCTCGATTTCGAGGCCGGGATCGACCAGGTGGTGCTGGGCACCGCCGACAGCTCGGCCTGGACGCTGGAGACAACCGCCACCGACACGGTGCTGACCTTCCTGGCGACCGGCGCGACCGTCACCTTCGAGGGCACGCCCGGCCTCGGGGCGGAGAACCTGTTCCTCTGACCCTGCGTCAGATGCCCCTTCCCGCGGAGCCTGCCCCTGTGGCAGGCTCCTGCCATTATGACCAGCCGCCTTTTCCCCGATGGCCGCCCGCGCGCCGCGCTTCCTGTCAGCCCGGAGCAGGACGGCACCGGCCTGGCCATCGCGCGGATCAACGACCTCACGCGGGCCGGGCGGGCGAACTGGTTCGGGCTGCTGGCCTATCTGGCCTTCGTCACGGTGACGCTGCTAGGCGTCGAGAATATCGACTTCTTCCTCGACAGCCGCCAGACCGAGCTGCCGCTGGTCGGCGTGTCGATCCCCACGGCCAGCTTCTTCGTCGCCGCCCCGATCCTCGGCGCGGCGCTGCATGTCTACCTGCATCTCTTCGTGCGCAAATCCACCGCCGCGCTGATGGTCCCGCCCGCCGAGGTGAACGGCGCGCGGCTGGAGGCGCATGTCCTGCCCTGGCTCCTGAACGACCTCGTCCTGCGCTGGCGCGGCGACGGATCGGCAGAGGCCCGCCCGCTCGACCTGCTCGCCACCGTCACCGCGATCCTGCTGATCTGGTGCGCAGGCCCCTTGATGCTCGGCTATGCATGGTGGCGCAGCTGGCCCGCGCATGATCCGGTGATGAGCTGCCTCGCGCTCGCCTCCTTCGCCGTCGCGCTCTACGCCAGCCTCGTCAGCCTGCTGCAGATGCGCTGCGACCTCGCGCGCCGCCCCCGCCGGGCAGAGGCCGCGCTGATCTGGGAACTGGCCGCGACTGCAACCATGCTGGTTCTTGGCGCGATGACCGCCGACAAGGTGGTCGAGGGCAACCTCGCCGGAGCGAACCTCCGCGAAGCGGTGCTGACGCCCCAGCCCGCGGACTGGCTGCCCTACGAGATCCACAAGCGGCGGTTCCGCATCGAGTGGTGCGCGCGCGAGGGGCTGGATGCCGAAACCTGCGGCCCGCCGCATTTCTCGGACGCGGAAAAGGTACCACATCTGGACAGGCTGCGGGAGGTCTGGTGCAAGCACTGGTCCCGGAGGCTCGGGACGGAGGACTGCGCCACGTTTTTCGCGAAACTTGACAAGCGCTTCCCCGATGCCTGGGCGATGGAGCGCAGCACCAAGCGCGGGATGCTGACCCGCTGGGCCCCGGACCATGCCGACCTGCGCGGCGCCGATCTCAGCTCCGCCGGGCTGCAGGCGGCAGACCTCCGCGAGGCGCGGATGGAAGGGGCAGACTTCAGCTCGGCACGGATGGAGGGGGCAGACCTCAGTTTGGCGCAGATGGAAGGGGCAAACTTCAGCGAGGCACAGATGGAAGGGGCAGACCTCAGCTTTGCGTATCTGGCCGGAACCCGAGAGGCCGCCATTGCGTTGAACGGCACGAACCTGAGCGCGAGCTTAAACTATGGCGGCGCGCTCAGGTTCGTTTTCCTCCGCGGAATCAAGTTCGACGCGGCGACCGACTGGCGCATTGCCTTTCTCGACGGCTCCGTCATCCTGCCTGCGGGCTTTCCCGAACCCGTCACCCGCGCCTGTGGCTGGATCACTGCGCCGATCGAAGAGGATGTGGAGTTCTTCGGCAAGTGGCGCGGGTGGCTGGAAGCGGGAACTTGGGGCAGTGATTGGGAGGACTTTGCTCCCGATCCATGGCGGGAAGTTCAGGCCATCTTGCCGCCCCCGGACTGCCAATGGGACACCTCCCCGCTGCCCGGCGCTCTCTAGCGGTACTCCTCCGGCTTCAGCCCATGCCGCGCGAGCTTGTCGTAGAAGGTCTTGCGCGGCAGCTTCAGCTCCTCCGCCGCGCGGCTGGCGGCGCCGGCGTTCCTCTGCAAGGCCCGCACCAGCAGCGTCTTCTCGACCTGCGCCATGTGCTCGGCCAGGCCCAGCCCCTCGCCCGCCTCCGGCCCGTCTAGCCCCAGCACGAATTGCGTCGCCTCGTTCATCAGCGCCCGCGCGTTCCCCGGCCAGTCGCGCGCCATCAGATCGGCGAGATAGCCGTCGGGCACCGGCGGCACCGGCACGCGGGAGCGCTCGGCGATGTCGGCGACGTAGTAGAGGAAGAGGTCGGGGATGTCCTCCACCCGGTCCTTCAGCGCCGGGATGTCGACCCGCACCGCGTCGAGCTGCAGCCGCAGATCGGCGTTGAAGCCGGGCTCCAGGCCCAGATCCTTGTAGGTCCCGGCGATCAGCAGCGCCTCGGTCCCGGCCTCCAGCCGCTCCAGGAGCGCGAATTGCGTGTCCGCCGGCAGCGCAGCCACCTCGTCGAGGAAGAGCGTCCCCGCCCCGACGGCACCGAAGGCCGCTGAGAGATCGGCGACGGACAGGCCCGACGAGACGCGCCGTTCGAAGATCTCCGCCTCGCGCCCGGCCAGGCGCCGCACGACATCCGCGACCTTCGGCGTGTTCGCCCCGTCCGGCCCGGTGACCAGCACCGCCTGCCCCGCCGCCGCCACCGCGCGCAGCCGGTCGCGGTAGTTCTGGGCCACCGCGCTTTTCCCCGGGATCATCCGCGCCGCATGGTCGCCGCGGGTCAGCCGCCGCTTCAGCGCGCGGTTCTCCAGCACCAGCGCGCGCAGCCTCATCGCGCGCTCGACGCTGGCGAGCAGGGTCTTGGGATCGCAGGGCTTTTCGAGGAAGTCGAAAGCGCCGTCCTGCATCGCCCGCACCGCCATCGGGATATCGCCCTCGCCGGTCAGCAGGATCACCGGCAGCTCGCCATCCTGCGCGCGGGCGAAATCCAGCAGGTGGAACCCGTCGCGGCCCGGCATGCGGATATCGGTGACGATCACGCCGGGAAATCCGGGGCCGATCACGTCCTTGGCCGCCACGAAGCTGCCCGCGGCATGGACCTTGTACTCGGCCAGATCCAGCGTCTGCGCCAGCGCCTCGCGCACCAGCGGGTCGTCCTCGACCAGAAGCACCTCGCCCGTCATGCCGCCGCCTCCTTGCCCGGGGCCGGGAGCGTCACGGTGAAGACCGCGCCGCCGCCCTCGCGGTTGTGCCCCTCGATATTGCCGCCGAAGCTCTGCACCAGGCCGTAGGAGATGGAAAGGCCGAGCCCCATCCCCTCGCCCGGCCCGACCTCCTTGGTGGTGTAGAACGGATCGAAGATGCGGTCGGGATGGGCCAGGCCCGGACCGCGGTCGGCGACGGAGATGCGCACCTCGGCCCCGGCTTCCTCGGCGCGGATGGTCAGCGCGCCGCCCGCAGTCCCCATCGCGTCGAGCGCGTTCAGGACGAGATTTGTGACCACCTGCTGCAGCCGCACCTCGCCGGCCATGACGCGCAGGGGCGCGGCGGGCGGCTGCCAGTCGATCGCGGCGCCGCTGTCGCGGATCCGGGCCGCGGACATTTCCAGCACGGCGTTGATCACGCGCACCGGGTCGACCGCGCGGACCGGCGCGTTCTCCTGCCGGGCGAAGGCGCGCAGGTTGCGGATGATCCGCGCCATGCGGTCGCCCAGCTCGGAAATCCGAGCGAGGTTCTGCGCCACCACCTCGGTGCGGCCGCGCTCCAGAAGCAGCTGGGCGTTTTCCGAGAAGGACTGGATCGCCATCAGCGGCTGGTTCAGCTCGTGGCTGATCCCGGCGGACATCTCGCCGAGCGCCGAGAGCTTGCCGGCCTGCACCAGCCGGTCCTGCGCCGCCTTCAGCTGCGCCTCGGCGTCCTTGCGCTCGGCCACCTCGTGGCGCAGCTGCTCGTTGGCCTGCGACAGCTCGCGGGTGCGGTCGCGGACGCGGGCCTCCAGCACCTCCTTCGCCGCCGCCTCGGCCAGCAGCCGCCCGCGCAGCGCGTCGCGGCGGGCCAGCAGCCAGAGGCCGAGCGCGCCGAGCGACAGGCTGGCCAGCGCCGCCAGCCCGGTCTGGGTCAGCGCCATCCGCCGGGCGGTGGCGACATTCACCAGCACGTCGGCCTGCATGCCGATCTGCGGCAGCTCGCGCTTCGCATGCAGCGCCAGCTTCGGCAGGTAGCGCCCGCCCGCCGGGATCCGCCACAGGTCATGCCCGGCCGCCTGCCGCGCCTGGTATTCCGGGAAGGCGCCGCCCGTCGCCCCCATCGTCGCCAGCACCAGCTCGCTGCGGTTCGACAGCATCACCCGGCCGCGCATGTCGCGGAAGAACACCGCGGAGGGATCGGCGCGCCACTCGGCCTCGATCGCCTCCAGGTCGACCGCCACGACCAGCACGCCGGTCGGCGCCGCGCCGCGCTGGCCGAAGACCGGGGCGGCGAAGGCGAAGCTGCGCCGCGCGGTTTCGGGATCGACGCCGGTGGCGAGGCCGAGCGCCCCCTGGAAGGCGCGTTCGGCCGCCTCTTGCCACAGCAGCGGCAAGGGCGTCTCGCGCTCCAGGTCGCTGCGCGCGGTGACGTGGCCGTCGCGGCGGTAGACCGCGATCCTCAGCGCGCCGGTCTTGTCGCCGATCGACTGCAGCAGCTCCTCGGCCTCGCGCAGCGTCACCTCCTGCAGCGTCTGGCCGAGCGCGGCGAAGCCCGGGCGCAGCAGCGCCTCGACCTCGGGATGGTCCGACAGCAGGACGGCGAGCTCGCGGTAGCTCTGCAGCTGGGCAATCAGCCGCTCGGAGGTCTGGGTCAGGTCGGTCTCGGCGCGCGCCGCGACCAGCCGCAGCGCCGAGGACCAGCTGAGCTGCCACGCTGCCAGCCCGACCGCGGCCGAACCGCAGAGGACAAGGAGAACGAGCAGGAGGCGGCGGCGGATCAGCGTCATGGAGCGGACCATAGGACGCCGCCCTGTCCGGGCCAAGGGCCGGCATCTTGGCAAGCCCGGCGGCGCGGCGTATCGGGGGCGCATGCAGAGTTTCCGCCAGCCGCCGACCGATCCCGCCTTCGTCCAGAACCCCTATCCCGCCTACGAGGCGATGCGCGCGCAGGGCGGCATCGTCCTTTGGGACGACTACGGCATGGCCGCCGCCGCGTCGCACGAAGCGGTGCAGGCGATCCTGCGCAGCCGCGACTTCGCCCGGCTGCCGCCCGCCGGGCACGAGGCGCCGCCCCCCTGGGACGCCCTGCCCGCCTTCCGGCGGCTGGAGGAGGCCTCCATGCTGTCGAACGAGGCGCCGCGCCATCCGGTTCTGCGCCGCTCGGTCGTGACCGCCTTCACCAATGCCCGCGTGCAGGCGATGGCGGAGAAGATCGAGGCGCTCTGCCACCGGCTGATCGACGGCTTCCCCGACGGCCCATTCGACCTGATCGCGGCCTATTGCACGCCGATCCCGGTGACGGTGATCGCGGAGATGCTGGGCGAGCCGGACTCGCTGGCGCCGAAGCTGCTGGAGTGGTCGCATGCGATGGTGCGGCTCTACACCCAGGCGCCGACGGATGCGGAACGGGCTGCGGCGGAGCGGGCCTCGGAAGAGTTCGCCGCGCATCTGGAGGCCTCCCTTGCAGCGAAGGAGGCGCGCCCCGACGGCGACCTCGCCCAGGCGCTGAAGGCCGAATCCGGGGCCGGGCGGCTCAGCGCGGACGAGGTGCTGGGAACCTGCGTGCTGCTGCTGAATGCCGGGCACGAGGCGACGGTCCATGCCATCGGAAACGCGGCGAAGCTGATGCTGGAGACGGACGATCCGGCAGCATTGGCCGCGCCTGAGGCCGTGGCGGCGACAGCGGAAGAGGCGCTGCGCCTCGATCCGCCGCTGCACCTCTTCGCCCGCCATGCGCAGCGCGACACCGAAGTGGCGGGCCATACCTTCCGGACCGGCCAGCAGGTCGCCTGCCTGCTCGGCGCCGCCAACCGCGACCCGGAGGTCTTCGACGGGCCGGCCGCCTTCCGTCCGGGCCGCAACGCCAAGGCGCTGACCTCCTTCGGCGCGGGCGTGCATTTCTGCCTGGGCGCGCCGCTGGCGCGGCTGGAAATGCAGATCGCGCTGCGGGTCCTCTTCGCGCGCTGCCCGGGACTCGCGATGGCCGAACTGCCGGTTTATGCGCCGACCTACCATTTCCGCGGCTTGCAGCGGCTGATGGTGACACAAGGACAGCGCTAGGTCCGCCCACAATCCCTTGTGGACAGAATCCGGCCAGACCCGTAATCTGGACGCGAGCAGTTATACAATCTTATCCACAGGATATCCGCCTTGCGCCTCACAGCCGCGGGGGGCTATCCCGCCCGGTACGGGTGACAACGAGGCAGGAACCATGAACGACATGGGTCAGATCGGCGCGCAAAGCGCCGAGGAAGTCAGCGACGCGCTACCGCACTCCATCGAAGCCGAGCAGCAGCTTCTGGGCGCGATCCTGACCAACGACCGGGTCTTCGACCGCGTGGCGTCGATCCTGAAGGCAGACCATTTCTACGACCCGGTGCACGGGCGCATCTTCGAAATCGCGGCCAGCCGCTTCGCCAAGAACGCGCTGGTCAGCCCGGTGACGCTGGGCGCGTTCCTGGAGGACGATCCGGGCCTGCGCGAGCTCGGCGGCCCGGCCTATCTGGCCCGTCTGGCGGGCGCGGCGATCTCGACATTCGCGGCGGCGGACTACGCGCAGCTGATCCACGACATGTACATGCGGCGACAGCTGATGAACCTGGGCCGCGACATCTCCGAGCGCGCGCGCCGCGTCGAGGCCGACAGCGAACCGAAGGACCAGATCGTCCAGGCCGAGCAGGCGCTCTATGCGATGGGCGAGCAGGGCCAGGCCTCTAAGGGCTTCACGTCCTTCCTGCGCGCGGTGACCGAGGCGGTGAACGTCGCCAACGCCGCCTACCAGCGCGACGGCGGGCTCGCTGGCATCTCCACCGGGCTCGACGATCTCGACAAGAAGCTGGGCGGCCTGCACCGGTCCGACCTCCTAATCCTCGCCGGGCGTCCCTCGATGGGGAAGACATCGCTGGCGACCAACATCGCCTTCAACGTCGCCAAGGCCTACAAGAAGGGCATACTGCCCGACGGCACCGAGGGCGCGGTGAACGGCGGCGTGGTGGGCTTCTATTCGCTGGAAATGTCCTCCGAGCAGCTCGCCGCGCGCGTGCTGTCCGAAGCCTCCGAAGTGCCGTCGGAGCAGATCCGCCGCGGCGACATGACCGAGGCCGAGTTCCGCCGCTTCGTCGAGGCGGCGAAGACGCTGGAATCCTGCCCGCTCTATATCGACGACACGCCCGCCCTGCCGATCTCGCAGCTCGCGGCGCGCGCGCGGCGGCTGAAGCGGACCCACGGTCTCGACGTTCTTTTCGTCGACTACCTGCAGCTCGTCCGCCCGGCCTCGGCCAAGGACAGCCGGGTGAACGAGGTCTCGGAGATCACCCAGGGCCTCAAGGCGATCGCCAAGGAACTGAACATCCCGGTCGTAGCGCTGTCGCAGCTGTCGCGCCAGGTGGAGAACCGCGAGGACAAGCGCCCGCAGCTTTCCGACCTGCGCGAATCCGGCTCGATCGAGCAGGATGCCGATGCGGTGATGTTCGTGTACCGCGAGGAATACTACAAGGAGCGCGAGAAGCCCTCGGACGACAACCTCGAAGCGATGGCCAAGTGGCAGGAGACGATGGAACGCTGCCACGGCAAGGCCGAGGTCATCCTGGGCAAGCAGCGCCACGGACCGATCGGCACGGTGGAGCTGAGCTTCGAGGGCCGCTTCACCCGCTTCGGCAACCTGATCAAACCATGGCAGAACGGCGTCGACAGCTTCTGACCCGTCATGCCGCGCGGCGGTCCTGCCGCGCCGATGCCGCCCGCTCTGCCAGGCGGGCGGCACATTCCTGCAGCCGCCAGTCGGCCTCCGCCGTGCAGTCCCAGCGGCAGAGCCAGGTTTCCCGGCCGCCGGTCTCGAAGCTGTCCAGCCGCTCCGCCTGCCAGCCGTCCCGCGCGATGGCCCGCGCCACCCCCGGATAGACGATCCCGAACAGCCGCTCCTGCCCGCTGCGGCGGCCGTGGCGGCAGAGCCCGATCAGCAGTTCGGCAATGGCCTCGCGGCAGGCGGCCCCGCCGAGCCCGGGCGCGCTGCACAGCCGCGTGACCTCGCTCATCCCGGAAAGCGCCGTGCCGTGGCGGCGCCAGATCGCCGGAAAGGCGGCCTCGGCCATGCTGCCCGCCGCCGCCCGCCGCAGCCGGAGCGACGCCAGATGGCGACCGGCGCGTTCGGCCACCAGGTATTCCGTGCCCGGCGCGTCGAAGCCGTCGATCTCGGCCCCTTCGCCGGTCAGATCCAGCGGCCAGCGATGGCGGCGGACGAATTGGGCGGCGCGGTCGCGGTGCACGGCGGAAGCCAGGTCAGCCCTTGCGGCGAATTCTGCGTGGTCGAGTATGGTGAGCATGGGTCCTCCCGGATGTCTGGCCAATTTAGAACAAATTGGAAACATCAACAGGAAGACCCAGATTCATTGACAATGCGTTTCCGCATTTTAATTGTCTTTTCAGATGCGGAATTGGTGGTAGTGTTCAGGAGTTATGGCCAACTGGGTATATACCTCACTGGTGAATTCCATCGGATCTCTGCGGGATGCGGGCGAAGACACATTGGCCGCGGACATCCTGAGACTGGTGAAATCGGGCCAGCTGGAAACGATCCGGGTGTTCCGCCACGAAGCCGCCGAACGCCTGTCGGAGCAGATCGCCGGCGTCCGCGACACGGCCGGCCTCCTGCAGGTCCTCCACGGCATTGCCGCACGCTTCGATGCCAGCCATGCCACCATCCATGTCGTGACCGACACGCCGTCGATGCTGATCGACCCGCGCGTGGTCACGACCTATCCCGATGCCTGGATCGCCCGCTACGTGGAGCGCGGCTATTCCTCGATCGACCCGGTGATCGCGCGGGCGCGCAACACCGATGCGGGCTTCTTCTGGGACAGCCTCGACCGCTCCCTCCCCCGGGTGGCCGGATTCTTCGCCTCCGCGGCCGAGCTGGGCGTCGGCGCGGCCGGGTACACTTTGCCGATGCGAATCTGGAAGGATCTCCGGGTCGCGCTCACTCTGTCCTCGGAACGGCCGGACGCAGAGTTCCGCGCGGCGCTGGCCCCCCAGCTCTCCGATCTCGATTTCCTCGCCGACCAGCTCCTGCACATCTTCGCCGAAGTCGCGTCGGAAGAGATCCGCTCTGACAGGCGGCCGCCGCTGGAATTGCTGCGGCTGCTGCGCGCGCTGTTCCAGGGATCGACCATGGCAGAGGCCTGCGCGCGCTACGGCACCGTGCCGGCCGAGGAGGCCGAGAGCCGGATCTGCGCCTATTACGGCACCCGCACGCTCATGCAGGCCGCCATGGTCGCGATGCGGCTGCGCCATCTCGATGCCCTGCCCTACGAGCGGTCGGACATCGCCGGCGAAACCCCGGCCCCGCCGGACTGAGATCAGCCCCAGGGACCGCTGCGCGGGGACGCGGGACGCGGGCGCTGCGGGGAGACCGCAGAGGCTGCCGGGCGCGCGCCGCCGTCCATGGCACGCAGCGCGGCGACGCGGTTCTCGGTCGCCGGGTGGGTGGCGAAGAGATTGTCCATCTTGCCGCCATGCAGCGGGTTGATGATGAACATGTGCGCCGTCGCCGGGTTGCGCTCCGCCGCCATGTTGTCGATCCGCGGGACGGTGCGCTGCAGCCCCTCCAGCGCCGAGGCCAGCCATTCGGGATTGCCGCAGATTTCGGCGCCGATCCGGTCCGCCTCGTATTCCCGCGAGCGCGAGATCGCCATCTGCACCAACGTGGCCGCCAGCGGCGCGAGGATCATCAGGGCGATCGTCCCCAAGAGCCCGGCCCGCTCGCGGCTGCCGCCGAAGAACAGCGCGAAGTTGGCCAGCATCGAGATCGCGCCGGCAAAGGTCGCCGTCACCGTCATGATCGCGGTGTCGCGGTTGCGGATATGGGCAAGTTCGTGCGCCACGACGCCCGCGACTTCCTCGCGGCTGAGATTGCGCAGTAGTCCCGAAGTCACGGCCACGGCGGCGTTCTGCGGGTTCCGCCCGGTAGCGAAGGCGTTCGGCTGCGGCTGGTCCATCAGGTATACGGCGGGATGCGGCAGCCCGGCCCGGTCGGCAAGCTGGCCCACCATGTCGTTCAGCCCGTAGCGGTCTCCGGGCGCGAGATACTGCGCGCCGTTCATCCGCAGCACCATCTTGTCGGAATTCCACCAGCTGATCACGTTCATCGCCCCAGCCACCACCAAGGCAATCAGCGCGCCGCCGCTGCCGCCGATCAGGTAGCCGACGCCCATGAACAGGGCCGTCATCGCGGCCATAAGCATTGCGGTCTTCACGTAGCCCATCTTGCCCTCCGGTACTGCCCTGCCGATATGGGCGGTCCGGCCGCGGCGGGCAAGGCCATCGCGGAAAAGCGAAAAGGCCCCTTCGGGGCCTTCTGCAACATTCTGCGCCCTCAGCCGCGGCCGCGGCGGGGGCCGGTCAGGCCGCGCGGCGGCGCAGGCTGGCCAGGACGCCGATCCCGCCAAGCAGCAGCAGCGCCGGAACGGGAACCGGAACCGCCTGCACATCTACATTCGACCGCGCGGCGAGGCCGTAGATCGGGTCGTAGACGGTGGTGCCGAACAGGGAGCTGCCCGCCAGCTTCAGGTCGGACACGTCGTCATCGGGGGTGACGCCGACCAGGCCGGTCGTGTAAGTCAGCGTGCCGATCACGTCGCCGTCGCTCAGCCCGTCCACCAGGAAATAGCCCACGCCGAGCGCCTGCAGGCCATTCGTCAGGAGCAGGTCCCGGGTGGTGCCGAGAATGCCGTTGAAGGCGAAGCTCAGCGAGGTGATCTCGACCGGGTCGAAGGCCAGCACCGTGAAGGCCGAGAAGCCGGCCGAACCGCCGGTCGTGTCGACCGCATCGGTGTAGAGGATGTCGACGGTATAGGTCGAATAACTGGACACGCCGCATTCGTCGCTGATGCCGACGACGTTGTCGCAATCCCCGCTGTCGAACATCACGGACGCGTCTGCAGCAGCCGCGCCCATCATCATCGCAGCGGAAGCTGCCATGCACTTGAATGCATTCACCATTTTCATGGCATCCACTCCTCCTGAATCCCGTCGGGCCTTTTCCCCCGGGCGAACGCAGAACGGATACATCTCTTCTTCTTAAATTTGAATATAGTTTCCCCCGGAAAAATGCGTGCTCCCGCGAGGGAAAGGCATCGGGCCCGCCATCCGGCCGTTTCGGCGGGGGATGCTGCCGGGCCAGCCCGCCTCGGGCGTCCGGTTCAGACGGGAAATGCCCCGCGGCAAACCCGGCGGGGCAAGCGGAGCGCCGACTCCAGCCCCCGAAACGAGAGAAGGCCCCCGGAGGGGCCCTCTGCCGAAATTTGAGGTCTGCAGCCCCGGAGGGCAGCAGGATCAGGCTGCGCGGCGGCGCAGGCCGACGAGGGCGCCGATGCCGCCCAGCAGCAGCAGTGCAGGAACCGGAACCGGAACCGCAGACGCCTGGACGTCGGTGCCCATGCGCGAAATCACGCCATAGACCGGGTCGTAGACGGTGGTGCCGGTGGTCAGGCTGCCTGCCATCTTGATGTCGAAGACATCGTCATCCGGGGTGATGCCGACCGTGCCGGTGGTGTAGGTCAGCGTGCCGATCACGAACCCGTCGGTCAGCGGCAGCGTGTTGAAAATGCCCAGCAGCGTGTAGCCGATGCCAAGGGCCGGCTTGCCGACATCGGCGCTGATGTCCTTGACCAGGCCAAGAATGTTGTTGGCGAAGGAGAAGGACATGGACTCGATCTCGACCTCGTCCTGGATCAGGATCGTGAACGAGCTGAGGCCGAAAGTGCCTCCGGTCGTATCGGCGGCGTCCGTGTAGATCACGTCAATGGTGTAGGTGGTATTGTCAGCAACGTAACAAACGTCGCTGATCCCAACGACCCCGTCACAATCTGCAGTGTCTAACATCACGGAAGCCTGGGCACCTGCGGTCGCCATCGTCGTGAAGGCGGCGGCGGCGGCCAAGCTCCGGATAGCGTTTGCCATCTTCATTTGGAATAATCCTTCTGAAACTCACGGGGTTTTCCCTCATCAAATCTATACACTATCCGAGCCTGTTCTTTACACTCGAATCTGATTAATTCCGGTTCACCCTGCGGGTTTTGTTCGGAAATGAGGCAAAATCTGCCCGGCAAAGGCAGTTCATTTTACACAACAGCGTAGATTTGTCGGATGGCAGCCCACCGGCACAGCCTCCAGATGCAGAACAAGTTAAGCATTGTCAAGATTGATTCGGGGACCCAAGCATCTTCTTGCGGGCATGGCACGCTTCATGCTGGACCTAACGGACCATGGCGGACCCATACGGAAAAATGCATGACAATCATCATCTTCTACGAAAAGCCCGGATGCATCTCCAACACGCGCCAGAAGCGGCTGCTGAAGGCGTCCGGCCACCTGCTCAGGGTGCGCAACCTGCTTGAGCACCCCTGGACGCCGGAAACGCTCAGGCCATTTTTCGGAGACAGCCCGGTTAACGAATGGTTCAACCCGACTGCGCCGCGCGTCAAAACCGGCGAGATCCTGCCGAACCTGCTGTCCGAAGCCGACGCTTTGGAGGCGCTCTGCGCCGATCCGATCCTGATCCGCAGGCCCCTCATGCAGGTCGGCGACAGCTGCCGGTCGGGCTTCGACGCGGCGGCAGTCCATGCCTGGATCGGTCTCGCCGACCCGGCAAGCGACGTCGGCGATGCCTGCCCCAGAACCGTCTGAGGCTGGGCCCGGGCGCGCATCAGCGCCGGCCGCGCCAGAGGATGAAGAGGCCCGACAGCACGATCAGCCCGGCACCCAGCAGCGTGCCCGCGCCGGGGGTTTCGCCGAAGACCGCCATCCCGAGACCGATCCCGAAGAGCAGCCGCGTGTAGCGGAACGGCGTGACTGCCCCCACCTCGCCGGTGCGCATCGCCGTCATCAGGCAGCCATAGGCCAGCGCGCCGGCCGCCACCGCCGCGGCGATGCTCAGCGCCTGCCCCGGCGCCGGCGCCAGGAACGGTTCGCGCGCCCAGAGCGCGAAAAGCCCGCCCGCGGCGACGACGGCCAGGAAGCCGTAGAAGCCCAGCACGGCGGCCCCCAGCGAAGCCGGCGCCATCCGGCTGGCCAGATCGCGCCCGGCAAAGCCGATGGTCCCGATCACCGCCAGAACCGACAGAGCCGAGACGCCGTCCGCGCCCGGCCGCACGATCAGCACCACGCCCGCCAGCCCAAGCGCGATCGCCGTCCAGCGGCGCCAGCCGACTGTTTCGCCGAGGAAAAGCGCTGCACCGCCCACGACGAGGATCGGCGTGGCCTGCAGGATCACCGTCGTCGAGGACAGCGGCGTGAGCGCCAGCGCCAGCACGTAGAACAGGCGGCCCGTGACCTCGAACACGGCGCGGACGCACATCGCGCGGGACAGCACCGCCGGGGACAGCAGCCGCGCCCCGGAGAGCCGCGCAGCCAGCGCGAAGACGGCCGCGCCGCCCAGCCCGAAGAGGACCAGAACCTCGGCCACCGGCAGCCCCGCGGAGGCCGCCTTGACGAAGGCATCCTCGACCGAAAAGGCGCCCATCGCCGCGATCATCCAGAGGCTGCCCGCCATGTTCGCCCTGCGGCCCGTGACGATCCCGGAAGCTGCTGCCATTGCCTGTCTCTTTCCCGAGTGCCGCGCATCCGTGCCGCGGGCTGCGCGGCAGCCCTGCCCCAGCGTCCGGCCGCCGTCAAGCATCCGCGGCACAGCGGCGGCACCGGCGCCTTTCGCTTGGCGGCCCGCCGCGGGACCGCTATCCCTTGGAAAGCAAAAGCGGAGGCAGGACATGGAGCGGCTCAGGGAACTCTATCACGGCGACAGCCGCGATGCGCACCGGTTCCGCTACGCCCTCGTCGCCTTCGACCTGGCCACCATCGGCTTCATCGTGGTGACCTCCTTCCTGCCGCGCGAACCGTGGATCGAAGTGGCCGACATGGCTCTGGGCCTCTTCATCATCACCGACTTCATCATCCGGGTCTGGCTGGAACAGGAACGCTGGCGGTTCTTCACCCGGCCCTCGACCTGGGCGGACATGGCGGCGATCTTCTCGTTCCTGGCGCCGATCACCGGCGAGGGGCTGGGATTCCTGCGGGCGATGCGGACGCTGCGGCTGCTGCATTCCTACCAGCTGCTGGCGCGGCTGCGGCAGGATTCGCGCTATTTCCGCAAGCACGAGGACGTGTTCCTCGCCACGGTGAACCTCTTCGTCTTCCTCTTCATCGTGACCGGGATGATCTATGCCAGCCAGGTCCACATCAATCCGCAGATCAACAACTATGCCGACGCGCTCTATTTCACCGTCACGACGCTGACGACGACGGGCTTCGGCGACATCACGCTGATGGGCACGACGGGGCGGATGCTGGCAGTGGCGGTGATGATCTTCGGCGTCACGCTGTTCCTGCGGCTGGCGCAGGTGATGTTCCGTCCCTCGAAGGTGCGCGTCGAATGCTCGCGCTGCGGGCTCAGCCTGCACGATGCCGACGCGATCCACTGCAAGCATTGCGGCAAGATCATCCATATCGACACCGAAGGGATGACCTGAGCCCCGGACGGCCGCCGCGGCCGGGGCCGGCCGGTCTCAGACGAGCAGCTTCTCGATTTCGCGCAGCGTCGCGACCGGATCCTCGCAGGCCCAGAGGTCGTCGCCCAGCCCGAGGAAATCCGTGATCGGCGCCAGTTCCCGCACCTTGGCCAGCTTGTCGCCGCCGCGCCCGATCAGCGCGCCTTCGGCAACCACCGGCAGCTCGATCATGTCGCTCCACCAGGAGAACAGCTCGGTGTCGGCGATTTCCTCGCCCAGGCCGGTATCGGCCACCGGGCCGAAGCTGACGTAATCGGCCCCCGCCTCGCCCGCGGTCATGCCGTCATGCCGCGAGGTGCCGCAGAAGGTGCCGACGATCGCGTCCTCGCCCAGCGTCTCGCGCGCCTTGCGCACGTTGCGCGTGCCTTCGAGATGGACGCCGTCGAGCCCCAGCCGCTCGGCCAGCGCCAAATGCTTCTCCACAACGAAGGGCACGTCGCGCTCATGCGCCACCAGCCGCACCGCATCGGCGGCCCGCGCCACCGCATCGGCGTCCTGGCTGCCCAGGCGCAGGCGCAGGCAGGCGATCTCCACCGAGTCCAGCACGGCGGCCAGCCGGTCCGGGAAGGTGTCCGGATCGATCCCCGCAGGGGTGATCAGGTAAAGCTGGGTGCGGTCCTTGGGATCTGCTTCGTCTGACATCGGGGCATTCCATTCTGGGGTTGGAGCGACCTCCTATTCGCGCCGCCCCCGCAAGGCAAGCCCCCGGGCGAACCGGCCATTGCCGGCCGGGCGCGGCTGCGCTATGCGCGCGCCATGAGCCAGAACGCCGCAATCCCCCCCGAACTCGCCCCGGTCTTCGTCCTCGTCCGCCCGCAGATGGGCGAGAACATCGGGGGCGCCGCAAGGGCGATGTGGAATTTCGGGCTGGACCGGATGCGGGTGGTCGCGCCGCGCGACGGCTGGCCGAACCCCAAGGCGGTCGCCATGGCCTCGGGCGCCGGGCGGCTTCTGGACGAGGCCGTCCATGCCGATGACACGGCCGGGGCGCTGGAGGACTGCGCCTACGTCTTCGCCACCACCGCGCGCGCGCGCGGGCTGACCAAGCCGGTCTTCACCCCCGAGGCCGCGATGGCGCATGCCGCGAAGCTCGCCGCGAACGGCCAGCGCACCGCCGTGCTGTTCGGACCGGAGCGCGCCGGGCTTGAGAATGACGACATCGCTCGCGCCAACGCGATCATCAACGTGCCGGTCAACCCGGAATTCGCCTCGCTCAACCTCGCGCAATGCGTGCTGCTGACCGCCTACGAATGGCGCCGCCAAGTGCACGAGGTCGCGCCGGAGCGGCTGGAACTGGCCGGTGCCGACATGGCCAGCGCCCTCGAGATCGAGAAGCTCGCCGAACATTACGACCGCCGCCTCGACGAGGCCGGGTTCTTCTTTCCGCCGGAGAAGGCCGAAGGCATGAAGATCGTGCTGCGCAACCTCTGGTCGCGGATGCCGCTGACCCGCTCGGACGTGCAGATCTTCCACGGGATTCTGCGCCAGATGGTGCGCTGGAAGGACCACGGCTGAGCCGTCCTGCGGCAGCGGCGCCACAGCAGCCGCCGGCCTGACGCAGCGGCATGGCCTCGCGTCCGCGCGACGCTACCTTCGGTTGAGAGACCGAAGGAGACAGCCGCTTGGAAAGGCCGCCGCTCGACGCCTGGGACTGCAGCGCGCCCCTCGTTCCCATCCGGGGCGGGCACCGCAACCGCGCGTTCCGCACCACCGGCCTCGCGCGCGACCTGGTCTTCAAGTCCACCCGCCGCAGCGAGGCGGCGCTCGGCTGGCTCGCCCCCGTCCATGACGCCGCCGAGGCCGCCGGTCTGCGTGTGGCCCGGCCGCTGCCCAGCCGCCGCGGCAGGCTCTGCGAGGCGGGCTGGACCTGCGAGGCGCTGATCGAGGGGCGGCCCTTGCCGGCGGCGCGGATGCGGCTGCTGCAGGACCCGCTGGCCCGGCTGCACGCCGCCTGCCGCGGACTGCCCCAGCGCCCCGGCTTCGCCTCCGCCCGCGACCTGCTGGACCGCGACGGCGGCGGCGACATCGATCTTGCAGCCCTGCCCGCCGAGGTGGCCGGAACGCTGCGCGATGCATGGCAAGCCCTGGCGCACCGTGCCGAGACGGCGATCCACGGCGACCTGACGCCGGGCAACCTGCTGCAATGCCCCGACGGGCGCATCGCGCTGATCGACTGGGACGAGAGCCGCCGCGATCTCGCGCTGTTCGACCAGGGCCAGCTTGGCCCGGTGGACAGCCGCGAATGGCGCGCGATCCTCGCCTGGGAGGTCGCCTGTTCCTGGGCCAGCGAGCCCGCCTATGCCGAGCGGATCCTCAAGCGCCTCTGAGGGCGCCCCATGGCGAGCCGCGGAGCCTTAGGGATCGTCCGGCCGGTCCACCGGCCTCCCTCTCCGGCTGCACCGGGCGTCCGTCGCCAGCTGCGTGCTCTCCGGCCGCCGCGCCATCGTCCGAAACAACGCGCCGGTGCGGCCGGTCCCTGGCTGCGCACGGCGGTTCCCCGTCGCCCTCCTCATGGCCTTCGCAGGCAGCCCTGCCACGTTGGGGATCGCGGAAGACCTGGCCGAAGCCGGGCAGACCGGTCCCGCCGGTCCGAGCCGGCCCTTCTCCGCCTGCCGCCGTTGTCCCGTCCGCACCGCGCCGTGACCGGCTGCGCCCCACCCGGTCCCTTGCCCGCACCCGCTGCGTCGCTTAGGAAACCCGCGACCGTGTGAGGGAGCATCCCATGAGCAAACGCAGCATTTTCGAAGAGGTCGGCCCCGAAGGCGCGACCCAGAAGGCGGCCCCGACGCCAGGGCTGATCGACCGCGGCCAGGACCGGGGCCGCGGTGCCGTCCGGATCTGGCTCTTCGTCCTCGGCCTGCTCGTCGTGGCGATGATTGCCGTCGGCGGCCTCACCCGGCTGACCGACAGCGGCCTGTCGATCACCGAATGGAAGCCCGTCACCGGCGCGCTGCCGCCGATGTCCCAGGCGGGCTGGGAAAGCGAATTCGGCAAGTACCAGCAAATCCCGGAATTCGCGCTGCAGAACTCGGCGATGAGCCTCGAGGACTTCAAGTCGATCTACTGGTGGGAATGGAGCCACCGCCAGCTCGGCCGGATCATCGGCCTTGTCTGGGCGGCGGGCTTCGCCTTCTTCCTGGCGACGAAGCGCATGCCGCCGGGCTTTGCCAAGCGCACGGGGCTCCTCGGCGTGCTGGGCGGGCTCCAGGGCGCGATCGGCTGGTGGATGGTCTCCTCCGGGCTCGGCGGCGAGATGACCGACGTGGCGAGCTACCGGCTGGCCGTGCATCTGGGCCTTGCCTTCACCATCCTCGGGCTGATCACCTGGACGATGCTGCTCTTGTCGCGGCCCTCGCACGAACTCATCGCCGCACGCCGCGCCAAGGAACCGAAGCTGTTCTCGATGGCGACCGGCTGGATGCATTTCGCGATGCTGCAGATCCTGCTGGGCGCGCTGGTCGCCGGGATCGATGCCGGCCGGACCTTCACCGACTGGCCGCTGATGGCCGGGGGCATCTTCCCGCTCGACATGTGGAGCCTGTCGCCCTTCTGGACCAATTTCTTCGAGAACCCGGGCACCGTGCAGTTCATGCACCGGCTCTCGGGCTATCTGCTGGTGATCTTCGGCATCGTCGTCTGGCGCCGCTCGCGCCGCTCGGGCAACGACAACACCCGCATGGCGTTCAGCATCGCCGCCGGGCTGCTGCTGTGGCAGCTGGCGCTGGGCATCGCCACCGTCCTGCACGCCGCGCCGCTGCAGCTGGCGATCGCGCACCAGTTCACCGCGATCCTGCTGTGGATCGCCATCATCCGGGCGCGGTTCTTCGCCCAGTATCCCAAGGCACAGTCGGTGAGAGGCTGAAATGACTGCATATGACGAGCTGATGTCCTTCGTCCGCGAGACCGAGGCGCTGTCCGCCGTGGCGGGACGCACCGGCTGGGACCAGGAAACCATGATGCCCTCCGGCGCGGCCGAGCAGCGCGGCGAGGAGATGGCGGCGCTGGAAGGCGTTCTCCATGCCCGCCGCACCGATCCGCGCATCGGCGACTGGCTGGAGGCCGCCGCGCCCGCGGATGACGTGGCCAAGGCGCAGCTGCGCGAGATCCGCCGCAGCTACGAGCGATCGGTCAAGCTGCCCGCGCGGCTGGCGACCGAACTGGCCCGCGTCACCTCGGTCTCGCAGGGCGAATGGGCGGCGGCGCGCAGGGCCGATGACTGGTCCGCTTTCCAGGGCCGCCTTGCCCAGGTGGTGAAGCTGAAGCAAGAGGAAGGCCAGGCGCTTGCCGCGGGCGGCGACGTCTATGACGCGCTGCTGCAGGATTACGAGCCCGGAACCACCGGCGCCGAGATCGCCGCGCTGTTCGGCGGGCTGCGGCCGCGGCTGGTGGCGCTGCGCGAGCGCATCCTCGGCAGCGGCACGACCGCGCCGCAGCTGTCCGGCGACTTCGCCGAGGCGGCGCAGCTGAAGCTCGCCGAGCGGCTGGCCGTGACCTTCGGCTACGACCTGTCAAAGGGGCGGATCGACAAGGCGGTGCACCCGTTCTCCTCGGGCTCGGGCATGGACGTGCGCATCACCACCCGCACCGACCCGGCCGATCCGTTCAACTGCTTCTACTCGACCATCCACGAGGTCGGGCATGCCACCTACGAGCAGAAGGTCGACCCGGCCTACCTGCTGACGCCGCTGGGCTCCGGCGCCTCTATGGGCGTGCACGAGAGCCAGAGCCGGATCTACGAGAACCAGCTGGGCCGGAGCCGCGCCTTCACTTCCTGGCTGTTCCACCAGATGCAGGAGACCTTCGGCGACCTGCGCGTCGGCGGCCCGGACGATTTCTATGCCGCCGTGAACCGGGTGCATTCCGGCTATATCCGCACCGAGGCGGACGAGGTGCACTACAACCTGCACGTGATGCTGCGCTTCGACCTGGAGCGGGCGCTGATCGAGGGCGATCTGGCCGTGGCCGACCTACCCGGCGCCTGGAACGAGCGCTTCGCCCGGGATTTCGGCGTGGCGGTGGACAAGCCGTCGAACGGCGTGCTGCAGGACGTGCACTGGCCGGTGGGGCTGTTCGGCTATTTCCCGACCTACTCCCTGGGCAATGTCTATGCCGGCTGCCTGCACAGGGCGCTGCGCGAAGCGGTGCCGGACCTGGACGCGCAGCTGGCCGAGGGCGATCTCTCGGCAGCGCTTGCCTGGCTGGCGGAGAACCTGCAGCAGCATGGCAGCCGCTACGTCCCGCGCGAGACCGTGGCCCGCGCCTGCGGCGCCGAGCCCGAGGCCGGACCGCTGCTGGACTATCTGGAAGAGAAGTTCGGCGCGATCTACGGCTTCTGAGCGAGGCCGGGAGGGGGACCGCCCCCTCCCGGTCCCTCCCCCGCGCCCGGGCGGCGGGGGATGCGCCCGTCAGGAGACCTGCTCGATCCAGTCCTCTAGATTGTAGTAGGTCGTCACCCGCGTGATCTTGCCGTCGCGCAGCGCGAAGAACGTGCCCGCGGGCAGCCGGTAGGCCTGGCCCTTGGCGGGCGGCAGCCCCTCGTCATCGGCCTTGTAGGTGCCGTTGACGACGAATTCCGCCGCCGCGCGGTCGCCCTCGGCGAAGATCACGATATCGGTCAGGTTTTCCGAATAGCAGCGGTCCATATGGGCGCAGAACTCCGCAAAGGCCTCCTTGCCCTCGCGGATGCCGCCCTGGTTGACGTGATGCTCCACGTCGCCGGCCAGCAGGTCCAGCATGGTCTGGGTGTCGCCTGCATTGAATGCCTCGAAATAGGCGGTGATGATGGCCTTGGTGCTCATGGACCCTCCGTTGGTTTTCCGTCCCTTAGGGCCCGCCATCGGCCGCCGCAACCCAGCCCTTCGGCGGTGTCGCGACGGCATGCGCCGTCGTCTGCGCCATGCCCTCAGGTCATGTTTCCGTTGACAGCGCCGGAACGCTCCGGAACGCTGCCATCCATTGAAGAAAGCCATTTCACGAGGTTCCGAATGCACTTCATCCGCCGCGCCGGGCGCTGCCTGGCGCTTCCCCTGATCCTGATCGCCGCGCTGGCCGGCTGCACGGTGCAGCTGTCTCCGGATTTCGACCAGCGCATTGCCGATGACCTCGGCGCCGCCAACGAACAGGTCCATGTCCTCCTCGAAACCGCCGCCGCCGCCCCCTCGGCCGCCGGCTATCCCGGCACCGCAGGGACCTATGCCGCGGCGATCGGCAAGGTCCGGGCGACGGCCCTGCTGGTCCGGGTGCGCCCGGTGCCGCAGCTGTCGGCGCGCGGACAGGAGACGCTCCGCGCCCGCGGGCTGCTGCCGCCGGTCTGCGACGACACCCCCGGTGCCTGCATCGCGCCGACGCCGGGCATCCTCGACAATGTCGCCAAGGTGCTGGAGACGATGCGGGACACGCATCGCGCCGGCGGCCTGACCGACACGCGCATCCTGCAATTCGCCGCCCTGCTGGAGAACGAGCTCTCCCTGGCGGTCGCCTTCGAAACCGCATTGGAAAGGTAGAGTCCCATGGCCTTCGACCCAGAATCCGTCACAGCCGAAATCGCCGGAACCCTGCGCGTGCAGGCCGGCGCAGACTTCCAGCGCATCCGCCAGATCGTCGGCACCCATGCCGCCAGCATCGCCGCACAGGCCGAGCTGCTCGTCCAGTCGCGCATCGAAAGCGCTGCCGCGGGCACCGGCAGCGTGCTGGACGAATTCTTCGCCGACCAGCTCAAGGTGCAGGTCCGCCATCTCGCCCAGACCGTGGCCGCCATGACGGTCCTGACGCTGGAGAAAGCCTGGAACGCCATGGTTGGCATCGTCTGGACGGCGATGAACGCCGCGCTCTCCGGTGCCGGCCTGCCGGGGCTGCCGATCCCGCATTGAGCGCAGGCCAGGGCCCGCCACGACTGCGCCCTCCCGCATGGCAGGAGGGCGCTGCGGTCCACGGCGCCTCCCCGCGCCGGACCGGTTCCGTTGTCCCTAGCTTACTGTGCCGGAGCCCAGGCGTCCATCGAGTCGATCTTCATCTGGCGCCGCTGGTCCCCCGACAGCGACCAGTCCCCGCCGAAGGTGGCCGATTCCCAGGAACCGTATTCCGGGTTCGGGAACATGATCCAGTCATGGCCGAAATGGTCCGCCGCCTCCGACAGGAAGGCGTCGCGCTCTTCCAGGCTGCCCTCGGCCTTGTCGGTGAAATCGCCCAGGTTGTCGCCCATCAGCAGCAGCACGCGGTAGTTCTCGGCCACATAGGCGATGCGGTTCTCCTTGGCGGAGCCCCATTCCTCCATGCCGCCGCGCAGGAGCACCGTGTCGACATTGCCGCCCATCGGGAAGCCGAGCGCCTCCATGTTGGCGATGGTCGCCTCCTTGCCCGGCTCCTTGCGGTTCGAGACGTAGAACACCTTCACGCCCTTGCTGTCGGCGTAATTGGCGAAATCGACCGCGCCGGGCACCGCGTCCGAGGTCTTGCTCTCGACGTAGTCCGCCCATTCGGAGGAGCTGTAGCTGGTGCCGCGGGTGATCAGCGAGGCCTCGTAGTTGCCGTTGTCGAGCATGGTCTCGTCGAGATCGGAGATGATCGCGACCGGCAGGTCCTCGTAGCCCTCGCCCTGCTTGTCCGGCACCGCCGTCCAGGAGCTGTCCGCCAGCGCGGCATCGAGCTGCGCCTGCGCCATCTTGTAGAGCTGCATCACCGTCGCCTTGTATTCGACCGAAGTCTCCATCCAGACGGTGGCATTCATCAGGTCGTTCTGCGGCACCGCCTCCTGCGCGAGGACCGGCGCGGCGGCAGGCAGGGCAAGCGCGGCGGCAAGGGCAAGAGCGGAGACGGAACGGCAGGCGCACAGGGACATGTAAATTTCCTTTGACTGTCAGTGATCCGGAAGGATGCCGTCCCGAGCCTGCCCCTTCTGTCACAAATCTGTCAAACTTGAATTTCGCAATAATGTCCTCCGCGTGGCTGACGTGGCATCCCCCGGCCACGCGCCGCAACGCAAAGGGCCGCCCCGGAGGGCGGCCCCTGGCCGTGCGCGCGATCCTGCCGGATCAGGCGTCGATATTGGCGAATTGCGTGCCGCCCTTGCCGTCGTTCTTCTTCGACCAGTCGCGCTTGACCCCGAGCTTCAGCAGGATGGCGGAGGCGACGTAGATCGAGGAGTAGGTCCCGACCACGATGCCCCAGATCATCGCGAAGACGAAGCCGCGGATCACGTCGCCGCCGAGCGCGAAAAGCGCGAAGAGCGCGATCAGCGTCGTGAAGGAGGTCATGGTCGTCCGGCTCAGCGTCTCGTTGATCGAGAGGTTCAGCACCTCCTTCAGCGGCCGCTTCTTGTACTTCTGCAGGTTCTCGCGGACCCGGTCGAAGACCACCACCGTATCGTTCAGCGAATAGCCGACGATGGTCAGCAGCGCCGCGATGATGGCGAGGTCGAACTTGATCTGCAGCAGCGCGAAGATGCCGATGGTCAGCGTCACGTCATGCACCAGGGACAGCACCGCGCCGGCCGCGAACTGCCATTCGAAGCGCAGCCAGATGTAGACCAGCACCGCAGCGATCGCGAGCGAGACAGCGATGACCGCCTCGGTCACCAACTCGCCGGAGACCTTTGGGCCGACGCTTTCCACCGACGGGAAGGTGATCGAGGGATCGACCGTCTTCAGCGCCGTTTCCACGTCGGCAATGACCTGCTGCGCCACCGAGGCATCGCCGTCGCCCTGCGCCTCGATGCGGATCTGCGCGACATGCTGGTCCGAGGCGAAGCTCGGATCGAACACCTCGGTGATCGCCACGTCGCCGAGGCCGAGCGGCGCCATCGCCGCGCGGTAGCCGCCGACATCGACCGGCTGGGCGCTTTCCGTGCGGATCGTGGTGCCGCCGCGGAAGTCGATGCCGAAATTCAGCCCCATCGCGAAGAACAGCACCACCGAGGCGATCATCGCCGCGCCGGAGGCCGCGAAGAAGACCTTCGTGAGGCGGAAGAAGTCCCAGTTGGTCGTTTCGGGAACGAGTCTCAGCCGTCTCATGTCAGACCTCCAGCGTCTTCGGGCGGGCCCGGGCGAACCAGGCGACCACGATCAGCCGCGTGACGTAGATCGCCGCGAAGACCGAGGTGATGATGCCGATGCCCAGCGTGATGGCGAAGCCCTTCACCGGGCCGGAGCCCATGAAATAGAGGATCGCCGCCGTGATCAGCGTGGTAATGTTGGCATCCGCGATGGCGCTGAACGCCTTTTCATAGCCAAGCTCGATCGCCCGCGCCGGTCCGCGCGCGGTCTTCAGCTCCTCGCGGATCCGCTCGAAGATCAGCACGTTGGCGTCCACCGCCATGCCGATGGTCAGAACGATGCCCGCGATGCCCGGCAGGGTCAGGGTCGCGCCGATCAGCGACAGCAATCCGAAGATCAGCCCGATGTTGATGACCAGCGCGATGTTGGCGAAAATGCCGAACATCCCGTAGGCGCCCCACATGAAGATCAGCACCGCGACGAAGGCGACCGCGCAGGCCAGCGTTCCCGCCCGGATCGAATCCGCGCCGAGCTCGGGGCCGATGGTGCGTTCCTCCAGGAAGGTCATCTGCGCCGGAAGCGCGCCCGCGCGCAGCAGCACCGCGAGCTGGGTCGAGTCCTCGACGTTGAAGTTGCCGGTGATGATCCCCGACCCGCCGGCGATGTGGCTCTGGATCACCGGGGCCGAGATCACCTCGTCGTCCAGCACGATGGCGAAGGGCTCGCCGATATGCTCGGCGGTGTAGTCACCGAAGCGCCGCGCCCCGCCGGGGTTGAAGCGGAAGCTGACCGCCGGGCGGCCGTTCTGGTCGAAGCTCGGCTGCGCGTCGGTCAGGTCCTCGCCGGAGACCACCGGTGCGGTGTCGACGACATAGTAGGTGCCCTGCTCGTTCATCGACGGCAGCAGCGCCTCGCCCGGCTGCACCGGCTGGTGCTCGTCGGTGGTGCGTCCGGTCACCTGGTTGAAGGTCAGCCGCGCGGTGGTGCCGATCAGGTCCTTGAGCTCCTGCGCCGAGCCGATGCCCGGCACCTGGATCAGGATGCGGTCCTCGCCCTGGCGCTGGATGGTCGGTTCGCGCGTCCCGGCCTCGTCGACCCGGCGGCGGATGATTTCCAGCGACTGGCGCATGGTCCGGTCGTCGGTGGCGGCGCGCTCGGCCTCGGAAAGGCGGACGACGATGTCGGCGCCTTCGGCCGAGACCTCGAAATCGCGCGCGCCGACGCCGGTCAGCGAGACGATGGGCGAGGACAGGTCCTGCACCGCCTGCACCGCGGCCTGGATGTTCTCGGGCTTGCTGACGCGGATGCGCAGCTCGTCGGCCGGGCCGTCCTGGCGGCGGATCGTGCCGATGGCGTCGCGTTCGGCCCTGAGCGCGTTGCGCACTTCGGGCCAGAGATTGTCCATGCGGTCGGCATAGACGTCCGAGGTGTGCACCTCGGCAAGGAGATGGGCGCCGCCGCGCAGGTCGAGGCCCAGATTGACCAGCCCGGAGGGCAGGAAGGAGGGCCATTTGCCCGCATCCGCCTCCAGCTCGGGCGTCGCCGTCCCGGTCCGTTCGATGGCCTGGACCGCGTCGTTATGGCTCTCCACGCGCGAGTAGAACAGGTTCGGGGCTGCGAATAGCAGCCCCGCCACGCACAGGCCCCAGATCAGGACCCGCTTCCAGACCGGGAAGTCCAGCATCAGGAGGCTGCCGGCTCGGTCTTCGACACCACCTGGGCGATGGTGGACTTGACGACGCGGACGCGCACCTCGGGGGCGATCTCCACTTCGACTTCGCCGTCTTCCTTGACCTTGGTCACCTTGCCGATGACGCCGCCCTGGGTGACGATCTGGTCGCCGCGGCGGACCGCTTCGATCATCGCCTTGTGTTCCTTGACCTTCTTCTGCTGCGGCCGGATCAGCAGGAAATACATGATGGCGAAGATCAGGATCAGCGGCACGAAGCCCTGGATGGCAGCCATCGGACCGCCGGCTCCAGCGGCTTGGGCAAAGGCAGGTGTCGCGAACATTCTGGGGGTCCCTCCTCGGGGCAGGTGCAAAGTCGGGCGGAACCTATGCACGGGCGGCGGGAATGGCAAGGCGGGGCGGCGAAATACGCAGGGCGCAGGGCGCTTGCCCCGGCGAAGACGCGGCGCTAGCGTCGGAGATATTGGTTAATGCAGGCTCCGGATGGCATTCGAGACGACACCGCTCCAGCTGATTGCCGTCCTTCTGGCGCTCTGCGTCCTAGCGGTGCTGGCGACGAAACGCGGGGACATCGCCGCCCATTTCCGCCGCCGCTGGGAAGCGCGGCAGATGCGATACTACCGCAGCCTGCGCGAGCGCTACGCCAAGCCCGACCGCAGCCTGCGATATTCGCTTCTCCATCCCCTGACCCACAGTGCCATTGTCAGGCGGCCGCTGCTCTGGCTGATCAAGATGGCGGCGGCCGTGATCTGGCTCCCGCTATTCGCCTCGATCATCTGGGGACTCTACGAACTCATCCAGTCGCTGCCGGACCTCCTGCGACACGCTGGCACCGCACCCGATCCGCTGCCCCTGCGCCTGACCCTTCTGGGCATCACGGCGCTGACGGCGGCGCTCGGGGCATTGGTGGCCTTCCCGTTCACGATCCTGCGGACGCAGTACAACGCCCGCCAGACGCACGCTGCGGAGCAAGGCCACATCACCGACCGGATCAGCAAGGCGGTGGAGGCGCTCGGGGCCGAGAAATCGGCAAAGCGGCGCGTGGACAAATGGTCGAAGGGCCGGAAAACCTACGTGATCGAGGAGGTCAGCGAGCCGAATGTCGAGGTCCGCATCGGCGGCATCTACGCGCTGGAACGGATCAGCCAGGACAGCGAGCGCGACCATATCCGGATCATGGAGATCCTTTGCGCCTATATCCGCGAAAATGCGCCAGCGGACCAAGCGCCACCGTTCGAACTGGATCCCTGGCCGGACTATCCTGAAGAACTGAATGAAGCGAACCAGGATTTTTGGGACAACGCAATGAAGAGCTGGAAGCGGGCGCTTCACGACACCATCGCGAAGTTGAAAGCCCCTCGACCCGACATCCAGACCGCAATGGACGTCATCGGACGGCGCAGCGCGCGACGCATACGCTTCGAGCAGTCCCGCAAGCACCGAGGACAGGAAACCTACCGCCTTGACCTGCGCGGCGTCAATTTGCGCGGTGCCGATCTGAGCCGCTTGAACCTATCCCGCGCAAAGCTGGAGCGCAGCCTCCTGCAAGGCGCAAGCTTCCTGAGCGCAAACTTGGATGGAGCGGACCTTGCTCAAGCCTCCCTGCAAGGAGCAGACTTTTCCGCCGCCTGTTTGGCGGGAGCGGACCTGAAAAGCGCGAATCTGCAACTGGCGTGTCTGCTCGGTGCAAGCCTTCAGGCATCCGACTTCACGTCCGCCTCGATGCAAGAAGCAAACTTGTCCGGCGCACAACTGCAATATGCAATACTATCAAGGGCCAAATTACATATCGCGGACTTCATCAACGCCAATTTGTCCGGTGCCAAATTTGCCCGAACGCAGATGCAAGCCGTGGACTTATCACATGCAGTTTTGCAGGGAGCATTCTTTCAGAAGACCGTGTTTGACTCAGCTACCACCTTCCTGCCGAAAACTCTGAAGGGAGCAGCATTTCTGGACGTAGACCTATCCATGCTGCGCCTTGGTGCCGAGCTTGGCCGGTTCCGGGGCAGTTTCGGCGATCGCTCTGCCAAGCCACATCCTCTTTGGGGCAAATCTCGCCCCGACAAATGGGAAAAGGAAGAGACGCTGGGCTTCACCAATTTCATGGAGCATTGGCGCGCTCACTGCAAAAGGCTGGGTCTCTGAACGCGTCCACTGGGCTGTTGGCTCCCGTTACCCGATCAACGCCAAGACTTGCCGCGGCGACGGCCCACCACCGCCGCCGCAGACCTTCCGGCCGCAAGCGCCCGGGACGGAGAGGCCGCTGCGCCGCCTCCGCCCGGACGCCGCCTGCAGCGGTCAGAACGGGATGACCCAGCGCAGCGACCCGCCGAAATCCCGCTCGTTCTCCGACAGGTGGCCGAAGCCGCCGATATCGAGGAAGGCCCCGCCCGGCGCCGCGATGGTCAGGCCCGCCGCCAGGTCGACCTGCGTCGCGTCGAACTCCGACTCCCAGCCGAACGGCGCCACCGAGGACGGCGCCTCCGCCAGGCGCGCGGTCGCGCCGAAGCTGCCGTCGCCGCCGAACCGCGTCACCGACAGCGTCGCGCTCGGCCGGATCTCGGTCCCTCCCGGGGTCGCGAACCGGCCGCCGATCTCCAGCGCCGGGCGCAGGTAGGGCAGCGTCTCGCCCCCGGCATCGATCTCCAGCGCCAGCCCGCCGCCGCCCGTCTCGGCGTAGGAGCTGTCGCCGAAGCGGACCAGGCCGAGATCCAGCCGCGGCCGCAGGAACCAGCCGCCGCGGTCGATCAGGTAGCCCGCGCGCAGCTCGGCGCCGTAGACCCATTGCTCCTGCCGGCCGCTGGCCACGGCATCGCCCGCGCGGCGGTCGTTGTCGAAGCTGCCATGGCCCAGATAGGCCGCGGCGCCCAGCTCCCAAGGGCCGAGGAACCGCTTGGCCGACACCCCGCCGGAGAAGCTGCCGCCGTCGCTCGATCCGCCCGCATCGGTGTCGAGCCAGGTGCGGTCATAGGCAAGCGCGCCGCCGATGGCGACATCGCCGCCGAGCAGCACCTGGCCGCCAGCCGCGATCCGCACGCCGTCCTGGTCGAAGCCCGAGGCGCCGTCCGCAGCATCGCGGACCAGCCGGTTCGCGCTGGCCGTCACGTAGCCGCAGCGCCCGTCCTCGTTCCAGACCCGGCCCTCGCCCGCGTGCGGGCAGCTGAACAGGCTCCCGGCGAAGCGCAGCGTGCTGCCCAGCCGGGCGATCTCGTTGCTCAGCGCCAGCTCCGGCCCGAGCGCGTTCATCACCTCGGCATAGCCGCCGTAGCTTTCGACATCGATCAGGCTTGCGGCCAGATCCGCGTCGAGCGCGCCCGCCGCGTAGAGCCGGTTGAAATAGGAGGTCAGCTCGGCCTGGCTGGCATTCAGCGAACGCACCAGCGCCGCGTTGGCGTAGTCGATCTCGTAGGTCAGGTCGAGCGCGGTGGCCGAGGCCGGGTCGAGCTGGTAGCGCGCCACCACCGAGGGCCGCAGCGACAGGTCCGACGCCGCGATGCCCTCCGCCGCCTCCAGCACGCGGACGGTCTGAACCCCGGCCGGGGTGTCCGGCACCTCGATCACGTCCAGCTCCAGCCGGCCGTCCAGCTCCGCCCGGCCGCCGATGCTGAGCAGATCGGCGGTGCCGGACGCAAGGTCGATGTCGAAATGCAGGCTGCCGCCGCGGTGCTGCAGGTCGCCGGCGATCTCCGAGCGGCCGATCTCGCCGATGCCGCCGACATAGAGCTCGCCCCAGTTGCGCAGGCGCCCGACCTCAAGGAGCGCGCCCGCCTCGAGCAGGCCGCCCTGCAGGTTGTCGACGAGGATCTCCGACGCGGCTTCGTCCGCCGCAGCCGTGTCCGCGGCGGCCACTGCCCCGCCGAGGATCTCGCCCGAGATCGTGCCGGTGTTCGACACGGTGACCTGGCCGCCGCCGAATATGTGGATGGCGATGCCGCTTTCCGCGCTTACCGTTCCGGCGTTCGAGATCGTGCCGTCCCGGCCGGTGTGGAACAGGATCCCCGCGCCGCTCAGCGCGTTGTCGTAGACCGCCGCCGCGCCGCCATGCACTTCGGCTCCCGCGCCGATCGTGACCGCGCCCAGCCCCGCGCCGCTGCCGGCATTCTCCACGTGGATGGCATGCGCGCCCGCGCCGGTGGCCGAGACATTGCCGGTCACCGCGACATCGACGGTGGTCTCCGCCACCGCGGCTGCCGAGCCGGTTCCCCCGGCATATTGCGCGAAGATGCCGTGCGCCCCGGCCCCCGTGGTGGAGAGCTGCGCGCCGCCATAGGTCACGCTGACCGCCCCGGCAACGCCGCTGCCGCCGAAGGAACCCACGTAGCTGCCGTCATCCGACGTGGCGTCGTCGCTGCCCTGGACGCCGCCGCCGCCGCCCACGGATTGCGCGAAGATGCCGACCGAGTTGTCGCCCCGGGTGGCGATCCGGCCGGTGGCCTCCACCGTGACCGCGCCGCCGTCGCCCGAGGTCGCCTGCCCGGCCTGCAGCACCCGCGTGCCGATCCGGTCATGGTCGCCCAGAATCATCGAGCCGCCGAAGCCGCCGCCGCCGCCGACCGACTGGGCGAAGATGCCGATCGAGGCCACGTTGCCGTCGCCGGCGGTCCCCACGGCGATGTCCGAGCTTGCCGTGACGCTGACGGCGCCGCCGTCGCCCGAGGCGCCGCCCGTGCCGCTGACCATCAGGCCGCTGCCGCCGCCGGCATTGCCGGCCCCCAGATAGGTGCCCCCGCCGCCGCCGACCGACTGGGCGAAGATGCCCGCCGATTGCGCCCCGGACGCGGACAGCTCCGCGCCGTCCGAGGTGACGGCGACCGCGCCGCCGTCGCCGCTGGCGCCCTCCGCGCCGCCGATGACCAGGACCAGATCCGAGAGCCCCTGGAAGGACCAGCCATTGCCGCTGGCCCCGCCGCCGCCGCCCACCGACTGGGCGAAGAGCGCCACGCTGCCATGGCCAGCTGTGGAGATCGCGCCGGAATTGGCGACGGTGACCGCGCCGCCATCGCCGCCGCCGCCGCCCGATCCGCCGATCTGCACGGAACGCTGGGTGGAGGTGTCGTTTGCCACGCCGCCGGTGCCGCCGCCGCCGCCCACCGATTGCGCGAGGATGCCGAAGGCGCCCTCGCCCGCCGTCTCGATGGCCGCGCTGTTGTCCACCGCCGCGGCCGCGCCGTCGCCCGACGCGCCGCCCGTGCCGCCGATCCGGATATCGGCATTCAGCCAGCCCGCGATCTCGGCGGTGCCGTCATCCTCCGCTTCCGCCGCGGCGGAGACGCTGCCTCCGGCCGTGCGGGTCACGAAGGAGGAACGGTCCGTCGCGGTGGAGCCGCCGATGCCGCCGCCGCCGCCGACCGATTGCGCGACGATGGCATGGGCCACATCGCCCGCAGTGGCGATCGTTCCGTCATTCGACACCGTGGCGGAATCGGCATCCGCGCCCGCCGCGCCGGTGCCGCCGATCGTGACTTCGATGTCCGAAGAGATCTCGGTCTTGTTGCCGTCCTCGTCGGTGCAGTTGTAGATCTGCTCGGTCACGGGGTTGTCGCAGGACCCGCCGACCTGCGCGGCGTAGTTCGAGGCGAGCCCGCCATCGCCGCCATTGCCGCCCACCGACTGGACGAAGATGCCGTAGGCTCCGTCTCCTGCCGTGACGATGGCGCCGCCGGCATCGTTCTCGGCCTGCGCCGAACCGGCCAAGGCACCGGCGCCGCCCGAGCCGCCGACGGTGAAGTCGAATGTCAGCTTGACCGTGCTGTCGCCGGAGCCGGACGCACCGTAATCCGCGCCGAGGCCGAAGAGGCCGGATCCGCCGAACCCGCCATTGCCGCCATTGCCGCCCACGGACTGGACGTAGATGCCGCTGGAGCTGGTCCCCGCGGTCGAGATCGCCGCGCTGTTCGTCGCCGACGCGGCCCCGCCGACGCCGCCATTGCCGCCCGAACCGCCGACGGAGGTCCCGAAGGAAGAGTTGAGCGTGGTGCCCGGCCGGACATCCGCAAGCAGGTTGTAGCTCAGCCCGCCGCTGCCGCCCGAGCCGCCGATGGACTGGACGAGGATGCCGTCCGAATTGTCCCCCGCGGTCGCGATGGTCCCGCTGTTGGCGGCCTGCGCCATGCCTGCCTGTCCGCCGCCGCCGCCCCCGCCGCCCAGCACCGCCGCAGCGTCGAGCGTTTCCTCGGCGGTCGCGTTGAGCGTGCCCGCGATGGCCATGCCCCCGGCGCCGCCGTCTCCGGCAATCGACTGCACCTGGATGCCCGCACTGTTGAAATCCGCCGTGGAGATTGCCGCGCGGTTGGTCGCCAGCGCCAGAGCGGAGCTGCCGCCGGTGCCGCCGGACCCGCCCAGGGTCAGCGCGACGCTGCCCTCCGGAAACTCGTCATCGATGGCGATGTCGGCATTGCCCTCGATCGCCATGCCGCCCTGGCCGCCGCTGCCGGCCAGGCTCAGCACGCGGATCCCTGCGGAGTCCGCGCCCAGGGTCGCGATGGACGCCCCCGCGAGGGTCTCGACGCTGGCTGCATCCGATTGTCCTGCCGTGCCGCCGCCGCCGCCCAGCGTAACCGAGGCTGCTCCCTGGGACAGGCCCCCGCTGCTCGCCGAGGCGCTGCCGCGGCCGCCATTGCCGCCGATGCTGGCCGCGGCAATGCCGTCCGAGGCTGCGCCCGCGGTGGAAATCGCGCCGCCCGCCGTGATGCTTGCGCTGCCGGCCGCCCCGCCGCTGCCGCCTGACGCGCCGAGCGACAGGTTGGCCGAGCCGACGCCGAGCGCATCGCCGCCCAGGGTGAAGCCGCCGATGCCGCCCGATCCCGCGCCGCTGAGCGCGACGATGCCGGCCGCCTGGTCCGCCGCCGTTTCCAGCGCATCGCCGCGCCAGTCGACCGAGACATTGCCCGACGTGCCGCCGCCGCCGCCTTCGCCGCCGATGGCAAGGTTGACCGACCCCAGCGTGCCGCCCGAGCCCGAGACATCGGCCGATCCGCTGCCGCCGCTGCCCGCCTGGCTGACCGCCTGGATGCCCGGGGAAAGGACTCCCGCGGTGGACAGGCTGTCCGTCGAGACCACGGCCACGCTGCCGGAGCCCCCGGCCGCTCCGCCCGCGCCGCCGACCGCCAGGTTGACCGCTTCCTCGCCCAGCGTGTCGAAAGCGCCGACAAAATGCGCCGCACCGCCCGATCCGCCCACGCTGGCGGCCAGGATCGCCGCCGAGGAAGAGCCGCCGGTCGCGATCCCGCCCGACGAGGTGACCGCGACATCGCCGCCCGCTCCGCCGGCCCCGCCCGAGCCGCCGATTGCAAGGTCGGTCCCCATGCCGTAGGCCGCGGAAACGGCCATGCCCGAACTGCCGCCGCCGCCGCCCGCCGAAATTGCCTCGATCCCGGCGGAGCCGTCGCCGCCGGTAGAGATCGCTGCAGCCGCGCCGCTGCCGGAACAGCTGCCGCCGTCGCGGCACACGGTGACGCTGCCGCCGTCGCCGCCGCCCGAGCCGCTGCCGCCCACCGAGAGGGACAGCGCGCCGACACCGGAGGTTCCGGCGGCAATCGCGGTCCCGGCAGAGCCGCCCGAGCCGCCCACGCTCAGCGCCGAGACCGCGGCGGCATTGTCCCCCGCGGTGGAGATCAGGCCGAGCAGGCCGAGCGAGACATCGCCGCCGTCGCCGGCCGCGCCGCCCGAGCCGCCGAGCGCGACGGAGACCGCCGGACCCGCATCTGCCGCCGCGGTCAGGTCGTTGCCGCCATGGCCGCCGCCGCCGCCGATGCTGGCGGCCGCGATGCCGCGGGCATTGGTGCCGCCGGTCGAGACGCTGGACCCGGCTTGGGTCGAAAGGCTCACCGCGCCGCCGTCATTGCCGCTGCCCCCGTCGCCCGCGATGCTCATCGCGAAGCCCGCCGAAAGCGCGAGGCTGCTGGAGCCGAGCCCGCCCGAGCCGCCGACCGACTGGGCGAAGATGCCGTCCGCACCGGTCCCGGCCGTGGCAACGCTGCCGCCCGCATCGACGGCGACATCGCCGCCCGTGGCGCCGCTGCCGCCCGCGCCGCCGATCGCCGTGATCCCCGCGGCCGAGCCTGCCGCGCCGCCGCCGCCGCCGACCGACTGGGCCAGCAGCCCGGCCGCATCCGCGCCCGCGGTTGACACATCGGCATCCGACGCCAGGCTGACCGCGCCGCCCGAGCCGCCGCCGGAGCCGGTGCCGCCGATCGAGACCAGGCCGCGCGCGCTGCCGCCGTCGCCGCCGGTGCCGCCGACCGATTGCGCCACGACGCCCCGGCTGCGGTCGCCCGATGTGGCGATGCTGCCCGAGGCCGTGACGCTGACCGCGCCGCCGTCGCCGCCCGAGGACCCATCGGCCGCGCCTGACAGCGCCACCAGCCCGGCCGAGGACGAGGCCTTGCCGCCGCCGCCGCCCTGGCTCTGCGCGAAGATGCCGTCGGAATCGTCGCCCTGGGTCCCGATGCCGGGGCCGTCCCCGGCGAAGCTGACCGTGACGTCGCCGCCGCCGCCCGCGCTTTCGCTGCTTGCGCCGTAGGAGACCAGTCCGCCCGAGGCCGTGCCGTCGCCCGAGAAGCCGCCGACCGACTGTGCCATGATGCCATCCGCGCCGTCGCCGTCCGTCAGGATCGACCCGGCATAGCTGACGCCGACCGTGCCGCCGGGGCCCGAACCGGCGCCCGCGCCGCCCTTGCCGATCAGGCTGCCCGAGCCGCCGCCATTGCCGCCGGCACCGCCATAGCTGCGCGCCAGCAGGCCGGGCGCACCGTCCCCCTGCGTCTCGATGCTGGCCGTGGCGGTGCTGCCGGACGGCATCAGGTCCACCTGCACCGACCCGCCGGCGCCGCCATGTCCGCCGTCGCCGCCCCTTGAATTGCCGACATCGGTCGAGACGCTGGCGTCGCCGCCGGTCCCTCCGTCGCCGGCGATGCTTTCGGCGGTCAGCCCGGCATAGGCGCCCTCGGTCGTCCGGATCGACACGGCCCCGGCGCCGTCTGCCGCCGTCACCGAGACCGCCTGGCCGTCGCCGCCCGCGCCGCCCTGCCCGCCATAGCCGCCGCCGCTGCAGAGCCCGGCGGTGATCTCGCCCACGCCGCCAGTGCCGCCATCGCCGCCCAGCGACCGGACCATGATGCCACCGGTTGCCGAGACGCCGTCAAGGACCAGATCCGCCTGCCCCCCTTTGCCGCCATCCCCGGCAGCGCCGCCGGTGGCCGAAGCGTTGCAGGCCTTGCCCGAACCGCCCTGGCCGCCGGTGCCGCCGCCGGTCTCGATCCAGAGCGAGGCCCAGCCCGCCACTTCAGTGTCCGTCAGAGCCGCATCGACCGTGCCGCCCGTGCCGCCGGTCCCGCCGGTGCCGCCATGGCCGTTGCCGAAACTGCTGGACTTGCCGGTGCCGCCCCGGCCGCCATCCCCGGCCTTCGACTCGATCATGACCGCGGTGTCGCGCCCCGAAATGCTGGCGCTCGCGCTGACGCCGGCGACCGAAACCTCCGTCTCGCCGCCATTTCCGCCCGCCGTGCCGTCCTTGCCCGTCCGGTTGCCCGTGCCCTTGTTTTCCGACGGCCAGAAACCCTGGCTTCCGGCGGTGCTCACGGCAATGGCCGCCCCGTCCACGCCCATGACCTCGAAGCCGCCTTCCAGGTCGGCCTCCAGGACCGCCCCGGCCGGCTGGGTGCCGCTGGAAGACGCCGAGAGGTCCATGTTCCAGACCGGGCCGTCGCCCGGCACGCCCTCGGTGCCGGCATTGTCCGCGTCGCGGAAGGTCAGGCTGTAGGTCTGGTCCGCCGTCGTGCCGGTGCGCGTCACGTCGACGGGGCCGAGCGTCCCGGTGCAGGCGGTGTCGAACCCGCCATCCGAGGCAAGGCAATCGGCCGGGGCCCGGCCCGGCAGCAGCGCGGCGGCAATGGCCAGCGCCGAGCCCGTCGTGAGACATATGCCCTTGAAGCAAAACGATCCCGTGCCGCGGGCGGAGGCCCGGAGCTGACTGCGAACTAACATCTTGTGGTCCTTGGCTTGTGCGCCGGAAATTCCGTGGCGCCAGACTTCGGCAATTTCGGAAATCACTATGTGATGCGTTAACTCTTTCAAGAAAATTGTCATTCATGCGACATTTTATTTACCCATCGGCAACAATCGCTGATTTCGTGGGCAGCGGCACGGCTGGTCCCGTCCGCCGCGCGCCCCGCCGCGGGGCGCCGCAACTGCGGGTCCGGCACGCGGCCATCAGGCCCTTGGCCCCGCAACCGGGATCGTCTAGGAGACCGGCAAACCACCCCCGGAGGCCAAAATGCACGACATCCGCATGATCCGCGACAACCCCGCCGCTTTCGACGCCGCCATGGCCCGCCGGGGGCTTTCGGGCGTCTCGGAGCAGGTGCTGGCCCTCGATGCCGACCGCCGCGCCAAGATCGCCGCCGCCGAGGCCGCCCTGGCCGAGCGCAACGCCGCCTCCAAGGAGGTCGGCAAGGCCAAGGCCTCGGGCGACGAGGCCGAGTTCGAGCGGCTGCGCGCGCTGGTCGCCGCCAAGAAGGACGAGATCGCCCGGCTCGAGACCGAGGCCAAGGCCGAGGACGAGGAGCTGAGGACGCTCCTGATGACGCTGCCGAACATCATGTCCGAAGAGGTCCCGGACGGCGCCGACGAGGCGGACAACGTGGAAATCCGCCGGATCGGCACGCCGAAGGCCTTCGGCTTCGAGCCGAAGGAGCATTTCGAGATCGCGGGCGTGAAGGCCGGGATGGATTTCGAGACGGCGGCCAAGCTGTCGGGATCGCGCTTCGTCGTGCTCAAGGGCGCGGTCGCGCGCATCCACCGGGCGCTGGCGCAGTTCATGCTCGACACCCATGTCGACGCCAACGGCCTGGAAGAGACCTGGACGCCGGTGCTGGTGCTGGAGGAAATGCTCTACGGCACCGGGCAGCTGCCGAAATTCGGCGAGGACAGCTACCAGACCCGCGAAGGCTGGTGGCTGGTGCCGACCGCCGAGGTGACGCTGACCAACACCGTCAACGGCATGATGGTCGACGAGGCCTCCCTGCCCCGCCGCATGGTCGCCCATACCCAGTGCTTCCGCTCGGAGGCCGGCAGCGCGGGGCGCGACACCTCGGGCATGCTGCGCCAGCACCAGTTCGAGAAGGTGGAGATGGTCTCCATCGTCAAGCCGGACGAGAGCAAGGCCGAGCATGACCGCATGACCGCCTGCGCCGAGGACATCCTGCAGCGGCTGGGCCTGCCCTTCCGCACGGTTGTGCTGTGCTCGGGCGACATCGGCTTCGGCGCGGTGAAGACCCATGACCTCGAGGTCTGGCTGCCCGGCCAGGACACCTACCGCGAGATCAGCTCCGTCTCGAATTGCGGCGACTTCCAGGCGCGGCGGATGAACGCCCGCTTCCGTCCCTCGGAGGGCGGCAAGCCGGAGTTCCTGCACACGCTGAACGGCTCTGGCCTGGCGGTCGGCCGCGCGCTGATCGCGGTTCTGGAAAACGGCCAGACCGAGGACGGCGGCGTCGATCTGCCCGAGGCGCTGCATGCCTATCTGGGAGGCAAGACCCGCCTCACCCCCGAGGGCACGCTCGCCGGCTGAGCCGACCCAGCGGAAAGTCTTGGACACGATACGGCCTCCCCTGTACCAATTTGCCATTGGTTAAGGGGAGGACGCGATTTGGAGGGAACCGGGCCCGAGGCGGCAAGCGAGCCGCCGCAGGAGGACAGCGCGCCGCACCCCCGCGAAGCGGATGCCGCGCCGCCGACCAAGCTCGACCGGCTGCGCGCCAAGCTGCGCCGCCTGAAGGGCGAAGACCCCGACATCTATCCGATGTTCTGAGACCGCGATGCGGATCGCGGTGACGCTCGCAATGGCGGGGCTGTACTATCTGGCTTTCTGGCCCTGCGCGCTGCTTTGGCGCCTGCGCCGTCCGGACCCGCTGGAGCTTGCCCGCGCGCCGGAGGCGGAGAGCTACTGGCGCGCGCCTGCGCGCCAGCCGCGGCTGGCCGGGCGGAGGGCGCAATGAAGATCCTCGGCCTTTCCGCCTACTACCATGACAGCGCGGCAGCACTGGTGGAGGACGGGCGGATCGTGGCGGCGGCGCAGGAAGAGCGTTTCAGCCGCAGGAAATTCGACCCGGCCTTCCCGTCCCGCGCGATCCGCGCCTGCCTGGAGACCGCCGGATGGCAGCCCGGCGATATCGGCCAGGTGGTGTTCCACGAGCAGCCCGGCGAGAAGTTCCGCCGCCTGGTGGCGACCCATGCGGCGCTCGCCCCCGACGGGTTCTGGTCGTTCCGCGCGGCCATGCCGGGCTGGATCGGCGGCAAGCTGTTCACCGGCGCGCAGATCCGCCGCGAGCTGCGCCGCATCTCGCCGGACTTCGCCGCGCCGCTGGCCTTCGCCGCGCATCACCAGAGCCATGCCGCCTCGGCCTTCTACCCTTCGCCCTTCGAGGACGCCGCGATCCTGACGCTGGACGGGGTCGGCGAATGGAGCTGCGCCTCGATGGCGGCGGGCAGCGGCAACGCCGTGGAGCTGCTCAAGGAACAGCGCTTCCCACATTCGCCGGGTCTGCTCTACAGCGCACTCACCCAGTATCTCGGCTTCAAGGTGCTGTCGGGCGAATACAAGGTGATGGGTCTCGCCCCCTATGGCCAGCCGGTCCATGCCCGGACGATGCTCGACAACCTGCTGGACCTGCGCGGCGACGGGTCGTTCCGGCTCGACATGGACTATTTCGGCTTCGCCGCCGGGCAGAGCATGATCACCGCGCGGATGGAGGCGCTGTTTGGCCGGAAGCGGCGCGGCGCCGAGGACCCGCTGCTGCCGTTCCACATGGACATGGCGGCCTCTCTGCAGGCGGTGATCGAGGAAATCCTGCGCCGCATGGTGCGCAATGCCGTGGCCGAAACCGGCATGCGCGATCTCTGCATGGCCGGCGGCGTGGCGCTGAACTCGGTGGCCAACGGCAAGATCCTCGCCGAGGGGCTGATCGACCGGCTCTGGGTGCAGCCCGCCGCCGGCGATGCGGGCGCGGCGCTCGGCGCGGCGCTGGCCTATTGGCACGGAACGCTGGGCCAGCCGCGCGAGATCCTCAGCCCCGACGCGATGCAGGGTGCCCTGCTCGGCCCGGCCCATGACCCGCGCGAAGCCGAGGCGCGGCTGCGCAGGCTGGGGGCCGCGCTGGAGGTGCATCCGCCGGAGGAGATCGACCGCCGCGTCGCCGCCGCGCTGAGCGAGGGCCAGGTCGCGGGCTGGATGCAGGGGCGGATGGAATTCGGGCCGCGCGCGCTCGGCAGCCGGTCGATCCTCGCCGATCCGCGCCATCCCGGGATGCAGAAGACCCTGAACCTCAAGGTGAAGTACCGCGAGAGCTTCCGCCCCTTCGCCCCGGCGGTCATGGCCGGACATGCCGACGGGTGGTTCGCGCTGAACGGCCCCAGCCCCTACATGCTGGAAGTCGTGCCGCTGAAGGAGGAGCGGCGCCACATCGTCAACGATCCCGGCCCAGACGCGCCGGTGCCCGAGCGGCTGGCCCTGCCGCGCTCGGACATCCCGGCGGTCACCCACCTGGATTACAGCGCCCGGGTGCAGACCGTCGATCCGGAGGTCTCGCCCCGCTTCCACGCGCTGCTGTCGGCCTTCCACGACGCCACTGGCTGCCCGATCCTGGTCAATACCAGCTTCAACCTGCGCGGCGAGCCGATCGTGGAGAGCCCCGAAGACGCCTACCGCTGCTTCATGGGTTCCGAAATCGACCTCCTGGTGGTGGAGGACTGCCTGATGACCAAGGCGGCGCAGCCCGCCGGCCTGCTCAGGGACTACCGCGATGACCTTGCCCCGGACTGACGCTGCGAAACGGAGCCGCCCATGGCCTTGATGACCCCTTCGGAGACGCTGGAATGGACGGTCCAGCCCTGCGACATCCGCCAGGACGACCACATCCCCGGCGCGGTGACGACGCGCTACGGCAAGGATGTCAGCGACACTGTCAGCTACCGGTTCAACAGCGCGGGCTTCCGCGGCGAGGAATACGATCCCGAGGCGCGGATCCGGATCTGCGTGATCGGCGAGAGCAATTCCTTCGGCACCGGCCTGGCCGAGGAACTGACCTACGGCAGCCGCGTCGCCGACCATCTCAGCCTGGCGCTCGGCGTGCCGCGCGAAGAGGTGAACGTGCTCAACCTGTCGGTCGGCGGGGCGTCGGGCGACTACGTCACGCGGATGCTGCTGAAGCACGTGCCCGCGCTCGAATTCGACCTGGTGCTGCTCTACTTCCCGCCGCCGCAGCGGATGGAATACTGCGACGCCAACGGCTTCGAGCGGTTCAACCTGGCTTCGATCCCGCCGGAGCGGCTGGACAACCTGCCGCCGCCGCTTGAGGGCTACCTGGAGCTCTACAACGACAATCTCGGCCGGATCGCGATGATCAAGAACATCCTGCTGGCCCAGGGGCTGCTGGAACATGCGCGCATTCCCTACGTGATCGCCACCGAGCATCTGCGCCCCAACCTGGGCAACCGGCCGCGGCTGGCGCCCTTTCTCGGCGCGCTCGACAACCGCTGGATCCTGCGCCACCGCTATTTCGTGATGCGGCTCGACCGGGCGGCGGACGGCACCCATGGCGGGCCGATCGGCCATGGCGCGCTGGCGGTGGCGATGCTGCCGCTGATCGCCGCGCAGTTCGACCGCCACGGCGAGGAGGAAGCGGTGGAGAAGATCACCCTGCACTGCAAGCGGCTGAAGGCGGCCGATCCGGACTGGAAGGCGATGCGCCGCGCGCTGCGCGAGGCCAAGGAGCGCGGCCCGCAATGACGGTCCAGGAAGAAATCGGCCCCGCCGGGCAGCAGGCCGTCGCGGATTGGCGCAACGGCTGGCAGGCCGTGTCCTTCCTGGCCGATCTGGAACCCGGCACCGTGACCCGCGTCACCGTCCATGGCGAGGGCTTCGCGCTGTTCCGCGGAGCGGACGGGGCGCCCGCCTGCGTGCTCGACCGCTGCCCGCACCGCGCCGCGCGGCTGTCGGACGGGCGTGTCGTCGACGGCCATCTCGAATGCCTCTACCATGGCTGGTGCTTCGATCCCGCGGGCCGCTGCAGCGCGATCCCGCAGCTTCTGCCCAACCGCAACTATCCCCCCCGCGCCGATGTCCGCGGCTTCCCGCTGGCGGTCGTGCAGGGCGTCATCTGGATCTGGCCGGGCGATCCGGCACTGGCCGACGAGGCGGCGATCCCGCGATCGCCGGAACTGGAGGCGCCGGGCATCCATGCCGTCACCTTCCAGATCGACCTGCCCTATGACCAGGGCTACCTGATCGAGAACGCCATCGACATCGCCCATGTCCATGTCGCGCATCACGGGCTCAGGGGCGGCGGCCACCGCTCGATGGCCAAGCCGATCCTGTTCGACACCGAGGACCGCGGCGCGGCAGGCTTCACCTCCGCCTTCCGCTCGGTCGGGCTGGAGCGCGCGGGCGCCTCGCCGGTCGAGCGCGCGGAGGTGTCCTTCGTCGCGCCCGGCATGCTGAAATACCGCACCCGATACCGCGACGCCGCGAAGATCGCCGGGCTCGACCTGATCTCGCTGCCGCTGGGACCCGGGCGCTGCCGCCTGCTCTACCGCAAGTTCTCCAACTTCAACCCGGCCCGCGAACGCCGCAAGCCGCGCTGGATGGAGCACCTGACCCAATGCGCCATCCTCGAGCAGGACATGGCGCTGGTGATCGGCCAGCATGCCGAGACCGAGCGGCTGGGCCGCCCGCTGCGCGAGCTGTGGATGCCGCTCAACACCTCCGATCCGACGGTGATCGCCTACCGCCGCTGGGTCGACAGGTTCGGCCGCCACCTGCCGCATCACCGCGGCTACGACCATGCCGCCTCCGCCCCTGCGCCGGAAGGCACCGATACCAGCCGCGCCGCGCTGCACCTGCCGAACTGCCTGACCTGCCGGCGCCTCGTGCGGCGGCTGCAGGCTGCACAGAAGGCCGCCGCCGGGCTGGTGGCCGCGGCTCTGGTCGGCGGGCTGGCGGCGGGCGGCGGGATTGCCTGGGCGGCACTGGTGCTGCTCGGGATCGGACTCGGGCTCGGCGCCCGGATGTTGGAAGGAAAATTCCGGTGACCACGACGCTCGCCCCTTCGGACCGCACGGTGCGCGACTTCTACGACCTGCTGCCCTACAACCATTTCGACGATCCCGCGACCGCCATTGCCCGCGCCCGCGCCAATCCGCTGTCCGCCTATCCCGATCTCGACGCGACGCTGGCCGAGGCCGGGCCGGGCCTGTCGGCGGTGGAGATCGGCTGCGGCACCGGCTGGGCGTCGAACGCGCTGGCGCTGCATTACGGCGCGCGGGCGGAGGGCGTCGATTTCAGCGCGACGGCGCTGGAGCGGGCCCGCAGGGTGGCCGAGGCCACCGACTCGGGCGCGCGCTTCGTGCAGTCCGACCTGTTCGCCTACCGGCCCGCCACGCCGCCCGCGCTGACCCTGTCGATCGGCGTGCTGCACCACACCCATGACTGCCGCGCCGCCTTCGACCACGTCGCGGGCTTCGTGCCGTCGGGCGGGCTGTTCTTTCTCGGGCTCTATCACGCGCCCGGGCGCCTGCCCTTCCTGCGCCACTGGCGCGGGCTGCTGGAGCGCGAGGGCGAAGCGGCCGCGCTGGCCGCCTTCGGCCGCGCCATGCCGCAGAGCCCCGATCCGGAACACCTGGCGTCGGTGTTCCGCGACCAGGTGCTGCATCCGCAGGAAAGCCAGCACAAGCTGCAGGAGGTCTGGGGCTGGATGGAGGCAGCCGGGCTGCGGCTGATTTCCACCAGCATCAACCGCTACGGGCCGGTCGCGGAGCCGGAGGAGCTGTTCGCCGAGGAGGCGGCCTATGCCGCCCTCTCGGAAGAGCGCATCGCCGAGGGCCGCTATTTCCCCGGATTCTTCACCATGCTGATGGAACGGCCCTGAGGCCGGGGCTCACTCGCCGCGGGCCTCCGAACGGCTCTTGCCCGCCACGTCGAGCGCCAGGGTCGCCGCCATGAACTTGTCGAGATCGCCGTCGAGCACGCCCTGGGTGTCCGAGGTCTCGACGTTGGTGCGCAGGTCCTTGACCATCTGGTAGGGCTGCAGGACGTAGCTGCGGATCTGGTTGCCCCAGCCGGCCGAGCCCTTGGCTTCGTGCGCCTCGTTGATCGCCGCGTTCCGGCGGTCCAGCTCCATCTGGTAGAGCCGGGACTTCAGCGCCTTCATGGCGATGTCGCGGTTCTGGTGCTGCGACTTCTCCGACGAGGTCACGACGATCCCGGTCGGGTGGTGGGTGATCCGCACCGCCGAGTCGGTGGTGTTGACGTGCTGGCCGCCCGCGCCGGATGAGCGGTAGGTATCGATGCGGATGTCGGCCGGGTTGACCTCGATCTCGATGTTGTCGTCGACCACCGGATAGACCCAGACCGATGCGAAGGAGGTCTCGCGCGTGCCCTTGCCGAAGGGCGAGATCCGCACCAGCCGGTGCACGCCCGATTCCGATTTCAGCCAGCCATAGGCGTTGGTGCCCGAGATCTTGTAGGCTACCGACTTGATCCCGGCCTCGGAGCCGGCTTCCTCCGACTGCAGGTCGACCTCGTAGCCGTGGCTTTCCGCCCAGCGGACATACATGCGCTGCAGCATCTGCGCCCAGTCGCAGGCCTCGGTGCCGCCTGCGCCCGCGTTGATCTCGAGGAAGGTGTCGTTGCCGTCGGCCTCGCCGTTCAGCAGCGCCTCCAGCTCCTTCTGCGCGGCCTTGTCCTTGATCTTGCGGATCGCATCCTCGGCCTCGGTGACGACCTCGTCGTCATCCTCCATCTCGCCCAGCTCGATAAGCTCGACATTGTCGGCCAGGTCCTGCTTGAGCCCCTGGTAGTTGCCCATCTGGTCGACCAGCATCTGTCGGTCGCGCATCAGCTTCTGCGCCTTGTCCGGATCGTTCCACAGATCCGGATTCTCGGTCATCGCGTTGAACTCTTCCAGCCGGTGCGGCGCGGTGTCGATGTCCATCCGCTGCGCAAGGAGCTTCAGCGACTTTTCGATTTCGGCAACAAGGTTCTGTATTTCAGCGCGCATGACAGGTCCGGCCAGTTTCCAGCAATGCCCGGATATAGACCCGGCCCAGCCGGGACGCAACCGATGCAGGCCCAGGAAGCGCAGATTGCCCGGGACCCGCCGGACCCGCCGCGCCGGAACGGAACCGGCGCGGCGGGCAGGGATCAGAAGATGAAGTTCGACGCGGTGAAATCGTTCTCCGACAGGCCGATGATCTGGATCGAGGACAGCCCGTCCTCGCCCATCACGAAGACATCGCCGGCGATGTTGAACGCGCTTGCCTTGAACTCGGCCAGCGAATTGATGCCGTCGAGCGCCGACAGGTCGAGCTTGTCGCGGGACAGGTCGAAATCGGTGATCACGTCATCGCCGAAGCCTTCCTCGAAGACGAAGACATCCGCCCCGCCATTGCCGGTCAGCTGGTCATCGCCCGTGCCGCCGAGCAGGGTGTCGTTGCCGCCGTTGCCGCTCAGCGTGTCGTCGCCCGTCCCCCCGTCGAGCAGGTCGTTGCCGCCGCCGCCGTTGAGCTTGTCCCCCCCGCCTTCGCCGTAGAGGCTGTCGGAGCCGTTGTTGCCGTCGATCCGGTCCCAGCCGCTGCCGCCCCAGATCTTGTCGAACCCGTTGCCGCCGAACATCTTGTCGCCGCCCGCGCCGCCGCGGATCCTGTCCGACCCGGCCTCGCCTTCGATCCTGTTGGCGCCGCTGTCGCCGGTCAGGGTGTCGCCGTAATCCGATCCGCGGATGTCCTCGAAGCCGCGGAAATAGTCGCCCGCCGCATGGCCGCCCGAGGCGGCTCCGGACGCCAGGTTGATCCCGACGCTGCCGCCGGACCCGGCATAGCTGAGCATGTCGGCGCCCAGCCCCCCCTTCAGGATGTCGGCGCCCGCGCCGCCTTCCATCAAGTCGTTCCCCAGCCCGCCGACCAGGACGTCGTCATCGGCGCCGCCCAGCAGCGTGTCGGCGCCCTGCGCCCCCACCAGGACATCCTCCCCGGCCCCGCCGGCAAGGCTGTCACCGCCCTCGAGCCCGGCCAGGACGTCGTCGCCGCGCAGCCCCGCGATCCGGTCCGCCCCGTCGCTGCCGACAAGATAGTCATTGTCGCCGCCGATCTCGGTCACGGTCACGCCGCCGTCGGAATATGCCGCGGAAAGCAGGTATTTGCGGCCGGCAATCTCGACCAGCGTCCAGCCCCGCACGGCGTCGTAGCCCGGATCTCCGCCGACCCGCTGGACCAGCGCCAGCGAATAGTCGTCTTCGATCGAATAGAGCCCGATGCGGTCGTAGTTCTGCTCCTTGGCGACCAGATATCCGATCCCGTCGAGGGTGATCAGCCCGAAAGCCGCCGGGTAGTAGGAGTCAGCGTCGCCGTCCTCGGTCCGGGCCTCCAGCTCGATGGTGCCGTTGTTCTTGATCTTGAAGACGTCGATATAGCCGTCGCCCGCCGCGACCAGCAGCCTTTCGCCGTTCCAGATGACCGCCGCCAGGCTGGTGTAGCTCACGCCGTTGGTGAAGTTTGCCACCACGTTCAGGTTGCCGTTGCCGACATTCGCCGACATGACCGTGATGCCGTTGTCGGAATAGCCCGACACGTAGAGATACGTGGTTCCCGCAATGGACATCTTGTCGAGAGCGGTCGCGCCGTCGAGATGGAGGTTCGTGCCCTCGGTGTCGAAGACCGCATCCTTGATGGAGAGGTTGCCGTCGTAGTCCAGCTCGAACGTCGCGATGGCATCGCCGTAATAGGCGACGCTGGCGAACAGCGCGCTGCCCTGCCCCTCGCGCAGGACGGTCAGGCCGTGCACGTAGTCGAGCGCCCCCGCATAGCCCGCGATGTCGGAGCCGGAAATGCTGCTGACGAAGGTCAGGTGGCCTTCGGTGCTGCCCGACGACGTGTCGATGCGGAACACGCTGAGCGCGTCGGAATCTGCTGCGCCGACCACCAGGAACTTCCGGTTGCCGACCGACACCACCTTCAGCGAGTCGGCTCCGTTGAGCGGGCTGGAGGTGCTGTGCGCCACGCTGGTCACGCCGGTCAGCGTGCCGCTGCCGTCGATGCTGAGCACCTGGACGCCGTCATCGTAGTATGCGCTGACATAGAGATAGGTCGTGCCGTTGACGGCCAGCTGTTCGACATTGATCGGACCGCTCAGTTCCGAAGCGTCGTAGCCGTCGTAGATGGACCCCACCGTTGAGAGGGTACCGGTCAGATTGGTCATGGCAAATTCCTGAAAAATTGATTTTCGGATGCCGCCGACATTAACCAATATTAACCAGGCCCGCGACTTCGGCGAGCCGCGGGCCTGGTCTGGATTTCCTTGCTTGGTTCAGCATCCCGAACCGGTCGGACGGGTCAGTAGAGCCCGCCGGCCGAAATCGTGCCGAAACTCGCGGGCTTCGGAATGCTCTTGCGCTCGCCGGTGGAGGTCAGGACCTCGTCGGTGCTCTTCGACAGGGCCTCGTCGCGCGAATACATCGGCATGCCCGAGCCCATCGCGAAGCCGCCGTCGATCGCCGCCGCCATGCCGAAGATCGGCTCGACGCCGTCGCGGAAATATTCCGCCACCACGCCCGGCCCGGAGGCATCGGCCGAGAGCTTCGCGCCGGTGACCCGGTCGATATTGATGAAATGGCCGCCCGGGGGCACTCGGAACGGTCCGCCGCCGTATTTCTTGATGGCGTCCTTCATGAACTCGTTGAAGACCGGACCGCACATGCCGCCGCCCGAGCCGTGCGGGATCGAGCGCGGGTTGTCGTAGCCCATGAAGCAGCCCGCCACGATGTTCGAGGAGAAGCCGATGAACCACACGTCCTTGGCGTCGTTGGTCGTGCCGGTCTTGCCCGCGATCGGCACCGGCAGGTCGACATAGCGCGAGGCCGTGCCGCGCTCCACCACGCCGCGCATCATCGAGGTCAGCTGGTAGGCGGTGATCGGATCCATCATCTGCTCGCGGTTGCTGACGATGCGCGGGGCGGTGCCCGGGGGCACGTAGGCGACCTCGCAATCGACACAGTCGCGGTTGTCATGCCGGTAGGTGGTGCGGCCGAAGCGGTCCTGCACGCGGTCGACGAGGCTCGGCTCCACCCGCTCGCCGCCATTGGCGAACATCGCATAGGCCGAGACCATGCGGAACAGCGTCGTCTCCTCCGAGCCGAGCGCATTGGCCAGGTGGGTCGCCATGTGGTCGTAGACGCCGAAGCGCTCCGCATACTGGGCGACGACCGGCATGCCGATCTCGTTGGCGAGGCGGACGGTCATCACGTTCCGCGACCGCTCGATCCCGGTGCGCAGCGGCGTCGGGCCGTAATACTTGTTGGAGGCGTTCTGCGGACGCCACATCGTGCCGTCGCCGTTCGGGAACTCGATCGGCGCGTCGACCACGATGGTCGCGGGCGTGTAGCCGGAATCCAGCGCGGCGGCATAGACGAAGGGCTTGAAGGACGAGCCCGGCTGCCGCGTCGCCTGGGTAGCGCGGTTGAACACCGAGTCCTGGTAGGAGAAGCCGCCCTGCATCGCCAGGACGCGGCCGGTATTCACGTCCATCGCCATGAAGGCGCCCTGCAGCAGCGGCACCTGGCGCAGCGACCAGCCGTCCTTTTCCTTGCCGACAAGCACGACATCGCCCGCGGACAGGACATCGCCCGGAACCTTGGCCTTGCTGATCCAGGACACGTCGTCTGCGGTCAGAACCTGGGTCTCGGGATCGTCGGTCTCGCCCTCGATGCCGATGCGGGCCTGGCTGCCGGAGACGGAGAGCACGACCGCGGGCTTCCAGCCTTCGATGTCGCGCGGCGCCTGCTCGTTCGGGACCTCGAACAGCGCCTGGCGCCAGGTGGCCTCGTCGCCGAGCTTGTCGGCGTCGATGGTCGCCTCGGTGCCGCGCCAGATGCCGAAGCCGCGGTCGTATTTCTCGAGACCGTGGCGCAGCGCCTCCTCGGCGGCAGTCTGCATTTCCGGGTCGAGCGTAGAGCGCACCGAGAGGCCGCCGGTGAAGAACTGGGTCTCGCCGAAATCACGGCTGAGCTGGCGGCGCACCTCGTCGGTGAAATAGCCGCGCGGCGGCAGCGACTGGCGGAATCCCGGGATGTCGCCGCCCTGCACAGTCAGCAGCGGCTCGGCCACGGCGACCTGGTATTCCCCGTCGCTGATGTAGCTGTTCTCGTGCATTTCGCGCAGCACGTAGTTGCGCCGCGCCACCGCGTCGTCATGGTCGCGCACCGGATGCAGCGTCGAGGGCCGCTGCGGCAGCGCCGCGAGATAGGCGACCTCGGCGGGGCTCAGATCCGAGAGCTTCTTGTTGAAATAGGTCTGCGCCGCCGCGGCCACGCCGTAGCTGTTCTGGCCCAGGTAGATCTCGTTGAGGTAGAGTTCGAGGATCTTGTCCTTCGACATCGTCTGCTCGAGGCGCGCCGCGAGGATCAGTTCCTTGATCTTGCGCTCTGCCGAGCGGTCGGAGCTGAGCAGGAAGTTCTTCATCACCTGCTGGGTGATGGTCGAGGCGCCGCGCAGCCGCGCACCATGAGCCGCGTCGATGGCCGCCTTCACCATGCCCAGCGGGTCATAGCCCTTGTGGTAGTAGAAGTTCTTGTCCTCGGCCGAGATGAAGGCTTCCTTCACCAGGTCCGGGATTTCCGAGGAAGGCGCGAAGAGGCGGCGCTCCTCGGCGAATTCGTCGATCAGCGCGCCTTCTGAGGAATAGACCCGGCTGATGGTCGGCGGCGCGTATTGCGCCAGCTGCTCGTGGTTGGGCAGGTCGCGGCCATACATCCAGAACACGGCGCCGATGATCAGGACGCCCAGCACGGCCCCGATGGTGAGAAAACTGAAAATCGCTCCGAAGAAGCTGAAGAAGGCGCGCAGCACCGGGATATCCTTGTCCTTGGGTTGCGGTCTTATAGTCGCAAGGCCCGCCGGGGTCAAAATCACAATCCGGCAGGAGCGCGGAGGTTCCCTGCCTTCGGCAAGGCGCCGCCGCCCTGCCCGTCCTCGGCCGCGCCCCGGCTCCCGGCCGCCCGGGAGCGCTCCGAGCCTCCGCGATCGAGGCTAACGCCGGCCTAACGCCGCCCGAATCGCGGCTACTGCGCTCCGGCCCAGTCCGCCACGCCCTTGGCCAGCGCCCCGGCCATCGAGGCCCGCCATTCCGGATCGACCAGCAGCGCTCGGTCAGCGGGTTCCGACAGGTAGCCGAGCTCCACCAGCACCGAGGGCACGTCCGCGGCCCGCAGCACGACGAAATTCGAGTGCTTCTGCGGCGTCTTGTAGAGCGCCATGCCGGCCGCGCCCATTTCCTCGACCAGATCCGCGGCCAGCGCGTTGCTGGCCTCCAGCGACTGCTCGCGGGCCATCTCCATCAGCACCCGCATGGTCGCATCCTCGACATTGCCCTCGGCGCTGGCCAGCGCGTTCCTGCCCAGCCGGTTCAGCAGGAAACGGTCGCCGGAACCGGCCGACTCCTCCGACAGGCTGTGCACGGAGGCGCCGGAGGCATGGCCGACCAGCACCGCATCGGCATGGAGCGAGATGAACAGGTCCGCCCCGTCCCGCGTCGCCTTGGCGACGCGCTCGGACAGCGGCACGAAGCTGTCGTCCTCGCGCGTCAGGCTGGCGTCGAATCCCGCCGCCTCCAGATCCGCCTTCAGCTGCCTGGCCAGCAGGAGCACGACATCGGCCTCGCGGATGCCGTCGTATTCCGCGCCCGGATCCTGGCCGCCATGGCCCGGATCGATCATCACGTGCAGCTTGTAGCCCGCTGCGGGACGTTCCGGCATGACCTGTTCGGGCGCCGCCTTCCAGCGCGCCGCCGCCTGCTCGAAGGTCGCCTGGTCGGCCGCCTCCAGCTTCAGCCTGAGCCGGGCGCCGCCATTCTCGGGCCATTCGATTTCCGCGGTGTCGAGCACGCGGAGCCGCTCCAGCGGCAGCTGCAGCTCCGTGGTCAGGCCCGCTGGGACCAGCACCGGCTGCGGGTCCTCCTCTTCCGGGGCGGCAAGCTCCACCACGGACTGGAAGCGCACCACCAGCCGCGGCGGCCCATCGGTGACGCCGACCGCGTAGGGCACCGCCTCGGACAGCGCGAGATCGACGGTCATGCCGCCGCCGAACCAGTCCGCGCTGATGTCGGAACGGGCGAGGTCCAGCACCGGCCCCTCGCCGGGAAGCGCCGCCGCCAGCGACGGCCAGAGCGCAAGCGCGCAGAGCAGCCGCTTCATGCCGCGGCCTCGCGCGCGGACAGGAAAGCCGCCAGCCGGTCCAGCCCCTCGGCGATATGGGCCCTGTCGCGGGCATAGCTCAGCCGCAAGGTGCGATGCCCGCGCACCGGATCGAAATCGAGCCCGGGCGTGACCGCCACGCCGGCCTGTTCGAGGATCTCGGCGGCGAAGGCGCGGCTGTCCTGCGTCAGGTGGCCGACATCGACATAGACGTAGAAGGCGCCGTCGGGCGACGCGAAGCGGCTGAAGCCCATCTGCGGCAGGCGCTCCAGCAGCAGCGCGCGGGTCGCGGCATAGCCCTCGCGGTGGCGCTCCAGCCCGGCAATGTCCGACAGCGCCGCCAGCGCGGCCACCTGGCTGACATGGGGCGGGCAGATGAACAGGTTCTGCGCCAGCCGCTCCACCGTGCGGACGTCCCTTTCGGGAACCACCATCCAGCCGACCCGCCAGCCGGTCATAGAGAAATACTTCGAGAACGAGTTGATCACCCAGGCATCCTGGTCGATCTCCAGCGCCGAGACCGCGCGATCTCCGTAGTGCAGCCCGTGATAGATCTCGTCGGAGATGAAAGCGCAGCCGCGCGACTTCGCCTGGCGGATCAGCGCGGCAAGCTGGCCATGGCCCAGCATCGTGCCCGTCGGGTTGGCCGGAGAGGCGACCATGATGCCGTCGAGACCCTCGGGCACGTCGACCGGCTCGAGCACGTGGCGCGCGGCGTCGCGGGTCGGAATGCCCACCGGCACGCAGTCGAGCGCCTTGAGGATCTGGCGGTAGCTGGGATAGCCGGGCTCGGTCACGCCGACCTTGGCCCCGGCATCGAAGAGCGCGGTGAAGGCCAGCACGAAGGCGCCGGAAGAGCCCGAGGTCACCACCACCCGCGCCGGGTCGAGATCGACGCCGTACCAGCGCTTGCAGAGGTCGGCGATCCCCTGCCGCAGCGCTGGCAGGCCGAGCGCCACCGTGTAGCCCATCGCGTCGCTCTCCAGCGTCTCCGCCACGGCGCGGCGCGCGGCTGCGGGCGCCGCGGAGGATGGCTGGCCGATCTCCATGTGGATGATGTGCCGCCCGGCCTCTTCGGCCTTGCGGGCGGCTTCCAACACGTCCATCACGATGAAGGCATCTATTTCGGCGCGGCTTGCGGTGGGCATGCAATCCTCCTTAGGCTCGGGCACAAGTTGCAAGAGGACGCGGCAGGGTCAATGGCGAAACTCGGGACGGCCCCCTTGATGCGGCGGATCGCTGCCGCAGCGCTGGCGTCCTGCTTCGCTGCGGGCGCGCAGGCCCAGTCGCTGATCCGGGATGCCGGGCTGGAATACGCGCTCGACTCCATCGCGCTGCCGGTGATGACCTCCGCCGATCTCTGGGGCGGGCGGATCAAGGTGCTGATCGTCAACGACATGTCGCTCAACGCCTTCGTCACCGACGGGCGCGCGGTCTTCGTCCATGCCGGGCTGATCCTGCGGCTGTCCAGCCCCCAGCAGCTGCAGGCGGTAATCGCGCACGAGCTGGCGCATGTCACGAACGGCCATATGGTGCGGCGCAGCCTGAATGCCGACACGGCCAAGCTCAGCTCGGGGATCGGCCTGGCGCTCGGCGTCGCGGCCGGCGCGCTCAGCGGCAATCCCGGCGCCGGCCTGGGCATCGCCTACGGCTCGGCCGGGGCCGCGCGCGGCGTCTTCCTCGGCCATACCCGCGAAGAGGAAAGCGCCGCCGACCGCTCCGGCATGCGGTTCCTCGCCCGCGCCGGGATCGACCCCGAGGCGATGGCCGAGGTGATGCAGCTCTTCGCCGGGCAGGAAGACACGTCGCCGGTGCGCCAGGATCCCTACCTGCGCACCCACCCGCTGTCGCGCGACCGGATCCGGGCGATCGAGGACTATGCCGAGGTGCTGGGTCCGCAGACCTCCGACCGGGCCCGCGCGGAATACTGGTTCGCGCGGCTGCAGGCCAAGCTAGGCGGCTACCTGCGCGAACCGGACTACACCTTCTCCCGCTACCCCGCCTCCGACACCTCGGACGCGGGCCATATCGGCCGCGCGCTGGCGCAGTACAAGCTGGGCCGGGCCCAGGCGGCCTGGGCCGAGCTCGACCCGGTGATCGCGGAACGCCCCGACGACGCCTACCTGCACGAGCTGAAGGGCTGGATCGCGCTGGAATCGAACCGCATGGACGTGGCCGAGGCGTCCTACCGCCGCGCCGCCGAGCTTGCGCCGCGGGAAACCCAGATCATGGCGGGGCTCGGCCGGGTGCTGCTGGCCGAGAACAGCAAGGCCTCCAATGCCGAGGCGCTGGAGGTGCTCAAGGCGGCCCGCGCCCGGGATTCCCGCGACGCGCGGCTGCTGCGCGACCTGGCGATGGCCTATGCCCGGGCCGGGGAGCCGGCGATGGCATCTCTTCACACGGCCGAAAGATACGCGCTAATAGGAGACGGAGAGGACGCGCTGCTGCATGCGCGCCGGGCGGCCGGGGCCCTCCCCGTCGGCTCGCCGGGCTGGGCCCGGGCACAGGACATCATCGAGGCCGCTGAACGCGAGACCCGGAAGAAGAGGTGAGACACGACATGACCGCAATCCGCAGAACGCTGGCGGGGCTCGGCCTTGCCGCCGCCATTGCCGCCCCCGCCATGGCTTTCGACATCGGCGACATGTCCGAGGGCGAGCGCGCCCAGTTCCGCGCCGAGATCCGCGACTACCTTCTGGAGAACCCCGAGGTGCTGATGGAGGCCATCAGCGTGCTGGAAGGCCGCCAGGCGCAGGCCCAGGCCGTGGCCGACAACGACCTGGTCGCCGCCAATGCGGACGCCTTGTTCGACGACGGCGTGAGCTGGGTCGGCGGCAATCCCGACGGCGACCTCGTGCTGGTCGAGTTCATGGATTACCGCTGCGGCTACTGCAAGAAGGCCTATGACGAGGTCAACCAGCTCGTCGAGAGCGACGGCAACATCAAGTTCATCGTCAAGGAATTCCCCATCCTCGGCGAGGACTCGGTGAAGGCCGCGCGCTTCGCCGTGGCGGTGAAGCTGGTCGCCGACGATACCGCCTACGAGAAGGTGCATGACGCGCTGATGACGCTGCGCGGCAACGTCACCGACGACACGCTGGCGCGGATCGGCAAGGATGCCGGGGTCGATGTCGCGGCCGTGACCGCGAAGATGGACGACCCGGCGGTGACGGCGGAGCTGCAGGCCAACCACGAGCTGGCCGGCAAGCTGTCGATCTCCGGCACGCCGACCTTCATCATGGGCGACGAGATCCTGCGCGGCTACCTGCCGCTCGACTCGATGCGCCAGGTCGCAGAACAGGAACGCGGCGAGGGCTGAGCCTTCCCGCCGCGCCTTGCCCGCCGGTGCGACGCGCCATCGGCAGGCAGGGTGCTGAACCGGCATTGCCGGCCATGTGGCGAACCCGCCGGAGGCCAGCCGATCCGATCGGCCTGGCCCCGGACCATCACCGGAACTGCGCCCGCGGATCTCGACCTGCTCTGCGCCACGCCGGGCCTGGCCCCGGGAGCTGCCCTTCCCCCGGGCAGAGGGCACCCCGGCAGGCGGACATTTCCCCGCAGACAGGACAACGGGGTCGATATGCGGGCCGCTGCCTGGCCGTGGACGCGGGCGTGCCCATGCGAATTCCCGGCGGACATCCCCGCAGCTGGCCAGTTTGCCGCTTGAGTTGGAAGTTGCGGGCGAGGTCCGCACGGAGAAGCCCCCGGGCCGGCACGGGATCAGGGCAGCATGACGGTTCCGGAACAGCTTCCGGACAGGCGGAACGGATGGCTCGCCTTCGCGTCCCGGACCCCAACCTCGTCCGAGCCGCGCGGAGCACGCGCCGCGCCTCCGGCGCCTCGTCTGCCGCGCACCGACAGCTCCACGCAGGCGGAACCATGCCTCCCGGGAGGGACGCCCGCGCCCGAGAACGAAAGCGTTGGACAACTTTCCGGCGCCATGGTTCCGTGAACCGGGACCGCGGCATTTTGCTCTCCCCCCGGCCCCGGCCTGCATCGGAACAGGAAGGGAAGTCATGGGCTACCGCGACGATTTCTACATTGCCGACAACATCGTGGGCTATACCGGCCTGCCGTCGGCCTCGCCCTCGGTCTATTTCAGGAAGGGCACGACGTTCGGGCGGATCACGCAGGTCCATGACCTGCGGACCAATATCGGCCGCGCCGTCGTGCGCGACAAGGCCGACTACCGGCTGGAGAACGGCCCTCACAGGGGAAAGGAAGTCTGCCTGGAATTCTATGACGGCGCGTACCAGCACCCCAGCCGCAATCCGATCGTGTTCCTCCGCGATATGCGGACGAAATACCATGACGCCGTCCTTCCGCTGCTGGCCCAGGCGATCACGGCGTTTCCGGACATCCGGGAAAGGCACAGGAACAGGATCTGAACCGCCCTACAGCTCCTCCGGAGCCGGGCCGGGGCCGCCGCGGCGCAGCACCGGCTCGGCGCGGCCGCGCGGGTCGCGGGCAGGCGCCGGAGGCGCGGCTGGCGGCTCCGCAGGTGCGGCCGGCTGGCCCGGCACGCTGAGAACCAGCGCGCGGCCCGACAGCGCGATGTCGAAGACTGCCAGCATCAGCTGGGCGCCCGCCACCATGAAGAGCCCGTTGAGGAGCACCGCGAAGCCGCCGCCCAGATAGGGCGCGAGCGTCAGCAGGTCGCGCGTTCCCAGCGCGAAGACCTGGAAGAGCCCCAGCGCGAGCGTCGCCAGACCGCCCGCCATCACGACCCAGCCGAGCAGCGACAGCAGCCACGCGGCCATCCGTCCCAGCCGGTACCTGCGTGCCGACATGCCTCACCTCCGTTGAAAGGCAGATGCGCCCGCGGGCGCGCCCGGCGGAGCAGCCTATTCGGCCGCCTCGACCGCCTCCGCCGCCGCGTCGAGCTCGGCGGCCTTCTTCTCGACCTGCTCGACGATGTGGTCGATCATCTGGTCGTTCGACATCTTGTGGCTCTGCTTGCCGGCCAGATAGACCATGCCCGCGCCCGCCCCGCCGCCGGTGAAGCCGACATCGGTCATCAGCGCCTCGCCCGGGCCGTTCACGACGCAGCCGATGATCGACAGGCTCATCGGGGTCTTGATGTGTTCCAGCCGCTTCTCCAGCACCTCGACGGTCTTGATCACGTCGAAACCCTGCCGCGCGCAGCTCGGGCAGGAGATGATGTTGACGCCGCGGTGGCGCAGGCCCAGCGACTTCAGGATCTCGTAGCCGACCTTGACCTCTTCGACCGGATCGGCCGAAAGCGACACGCGGATCGTGTCGCCGATCCCCATCCACAAGAGGTTGCCGAGCCCGATGGCCGACTTGATCGTGCCCGACACCAGCCCGCCCGCCTCGGTCACGCCCAGATGCAGCGGGCAATCCGTCGCCTCGGCCAGCGCCTGGTAGGCAGCGGCGGTCAGGAACACGTCGGAGGCCTTCACCGAGACCTTGTATTCGCGGAAGTCGTTGTCCTCGAGGATGCGGATATGCTCCAGCGCCGAGGCCACCATCGCGTCGGGGCACGGCTCGCCGTACTGCTCCAGCAGATGGCGCTCCAGCGAGCCTGCGTTGACGCCGATGCGGATCGAGCAGCCATGGTCCTTGGCGGCCCGGATGACTTCCTTCACGCGCTTCTCGTCGCCGATGTTGCCCGGGTTGATCCGCAGGCAGGCGGCACCCGCCTCGGCTGCCTCGATGGCGCGCTTGTAGTGGAAATGGATGTCGGCGACGATCGGCACCGGGCTTTCGCGGACGATGTCCTTCAGCGCCCTGGTCGCCGCCTCGTCGGGGGTGGAGACGCGGACGATATCCGCCCCGGCCTCCGCCGCTGCCTGGACCTGCGCCACCGTCGCGGCCACGTCGGCCGTGTCGGTATTGGTCATGGTCTGGACGGCAATCGGCGCGCCGCCGCCCACCGGCACGTTGCCGACCATGATCTGGCGGGACTCGCGGCGGTAGATGTTCTTCCAGGGACGGACATGGTTGAGCGACATGGGGTGCTCCGCGTGGGTACTCGACTTGGCCGGACCTTACGCCTGCCGGGCGCAAGCCGCAATGCGGCTCACTCCGCCAGCGGGGTCTCCGGCTTCAACACAAGTTCGGCAAGGCGGCGCAGCTCGGGGTCGGCGGCATTCATGTCGACCGCGTGATAGCGGTCGCTCAGCGCCGCGACCGACAGCTCGACATTCTTGGTCACCGAACCAGCCGGACCGGCCGGACCCAGCGTCCGTCCGTTCACCGCGAAGAACAGCGAGCCGGAATTGCCCGCGCGCAGCACGGGCGGCGTCTCGGTCTTTGGCAGGACATAGCTTTCGCCCGCGGCAAGCGTCTTCTCCAGCAGCTTGGTGCCGTCGGCCGCGCTGACCCGGACCCAGACCGCGTCATCGGCGAACAGCACGACTTCGGGCAAGGGCGGCGCGACAACCGCGACATCGGCGATCTGCACCGGCGCGGAGGCGGCCGTCGATCCGCTCCCCGGCGCCGCGGCCGGATGCGGACCCTGCATCTCGGGCAGGTAGGACGCCGGCACGTCCGGCACCGCGGTGGCGATCCCAGCGAGCTGGGTTTCGCCGACCGGCGCCATGCCGGCATAGATGCCCTGCGCGCGCGGATCGAGGGTCGAGATCGGCCCGTCGCGGGCAACCATGACCGGCGCCTCGAGCGCCTGCGGGCGGTAGAGATTCATCAGCGCCTCGCCGGTGGAGCGGGTCACGGCAGGCTCTTCGATGCCGACGACCGGCTCCATGTCCGGGCCGATGTTCAGCGCGACGACCGGGGTTTCCACCGGGGCGAGGGTCACGCGCTGGATCGATTGCAGCACCGACCAGGCCCCGTAGCCGAGGCCCCCGAGCAGCGCCACGAGGGCCAGGGTCGAGGCCACGGCACCTGGGCGGATCTCGGCGAAGCGGGCGGTGCGCGGCGCGCGGTAGAGCGGGTTGCGGGCGAGGACGGCATCGCCGCCCTGATGGGCGACCGGACGGGGGCGCGCCCTGCCCTTCGGGTTCGCGGCCTTGCGCGTCGCGTATACCCGGGCATCGAGCCCCTCGACATGGGAAAAGCCGGTCTGCTCGCAGAAGGCCTGGTAGACCAGTTCCGGATCGAGCCCCAGATAGCGGCCGTAGGAACGCACGTACCCGGCGATGAAGCCGGGCGTCTCGAAGGCGGACAGGTCGCCCTCCTCGATCGCGGCGATGTAGCTCGCCTTGACCTTGATGTCCCGCTGCACGTCCAGGAGCGACTTGCCCATGGTGGCCCGTTCACCCCGGAGGATGTCGCCAAGCACCAGCTCGTAGTCGTCGAAGCCTTTCGGCGTCTCCTGATATGTTCCGTCAGCCGACGCAGCGTCGCGCCTCGTCATAGGTTCCAGCCCATGTTGCCGCTCGTGTCCCCAGATGCCCCACGATTCGATGTAGCGGGTGCGTTATAAGGGGACCTTAGCACATTACAAGAAAGCTGGCACCCGGCCGGACTAGATATGGGGCATTTTAAGGGCCCGTCTCCCAGACAGGCCCCCTTCCGCTGCGCGGATCAGGCGGAAAGTTGCTGACGCGCCAGCGCGCATTGCGACCAGAGGTCGTCGAGCGCGCGGATCAGACGGTCCATGTCGGCAGGGCCGTGCACCGGCGAAGGCGTGAACCGCAGCCGTTCGGTGCCGCGCGGCACGGTCGGGAAGTTGATCGGCTGGACATAGATGCCGTGGTCTTCGAGCAGCCGGTCCGAGATCATCTTGCACTTCACCGGATCGCCGACGATCAGCGGCACGATGTGGCTGCCATGGTCGATGATCGGCAGGCCCATGCCCTTGAGCCGCGCCTTCAGGACGCGGGCCGCCGCCTGGTGCCGCTCGCGCCGCGCCGCATCCGTCTTCAGATGCGCGATCGACGCCGCCGCGCCCGCAGCCACGACCGGGGGCAGCGAGGTGGTGAAGATGAAGCCCGGCGCATAGGAGCGGATCGCGTCGCACATCTTGGCCGAGGCCGCGATATAGCCGCCATGGACGCCGAAGGCCTTGCCCAGCGTGCCATTGACGATGTCGATGCGGTGGACATTGCCCTGGGCTTCGGTGACGCCGCCGCCGCGGGGACCGTACATGCCGACCGCATGGACCTCGTCGATATAGGTCAGCGCGCCGAATTCATCCGCGAGATCGCAGATCGCGTCGATCGGACCGAAATCGCCATCCATCGAATAGACCGACTCGAAGGCGATCAGCTTCGGAACGTCCTGCGGGACCGACTCGAGGATCTCGCGCAGGTGGCCCAGATCGTTGTGGCGGAAGATGTGCTTGGGGCAGTTGCCGTGGCGGATGCCCTCGATCATCGAGGCGTGGTTCAGCTCGTCCGAGATGATGTGCAGCCCCGGGAACAGCTTCGGCAGCGTCGACAGCGTCGCGTCATTGGCGATGTAGGCCGAGGTGAAGACCAGCGCGGCCTCCTTCCGGTGCAGGTCCGCCAGTTCCGCTTCCAGCTTCTTGTGCCAGACCGTGGTGCCCGAAATGTTGCGCGTGCCGCCCGAGCCCGCGCCGGTCGCGTCCAGCGCCTCGTGCATCGCCGCCAGGACCTCCGGGTGCTGGCCCATGCCGAGATAGTCGTTGCCGCACCAGACCGTCACCGGTTTCGTCGTCCCGTCGGGACGGTGCCACACGGCATGGGGATAGTTTCCCTTCTCGCGGGCGATGTCGATGAAGGTGCGGTACCGGCCTTCCTGGTGAAGGCGCTCCAGCGCCGCGTCGATGCTGGCGGAATAGTCCACTGCGGTCTTGCCCTTTTCGTGGCTGGGCCCCCGGCGTTCCGGAGACCTGGTTTCGGTCCTGGGTCAGTTCCAAGCGTTACTTGCCCGGATATGTGGCACAAATGCAATGCGTCCCGGCGCACAATTTCGTAAATCGCAGACCAAAGTTCTAGCGCGGCTGCACCTTTGCCAGCCGCTTGGCACTCCCCGCCTTGATTCAGGTCAAGCCCGGGCGGGACGCCCGGCACCGCCCGTCCGGGGCCGTTTCGGAGAAGCCGCGGGCAGCATGGCGGCACAAGACATTCCAAAATGTGCATGACTTCCGGCGGCAAGGCAACACCCCTTCTGCCCTGCGCCGTTCCCGCGGCGCCGCGCGGGCGGGCACGGCTTGCCGTCAAGCCCGTCCAGCAGCCCCATGACCGCTGCAGCCGCCGCCCGCGCCCTGCAACCAAAGGTTAATCCTGAACAATTCCCGTCGCCCGCCCCGGCCGAATTCAGGCGCTTTTTTGCCAATCGGCCCTCCGCGAGCTTTGACATGGCCCCGAAGGCCCGCTCTGAATGGCGTCGCCCGCTCCGGGCATCCCAGCGAGTCGAGACGATGCACCCAGACCAGACCAGACGCGACATCCTGAAGGCGCTCGGCGCCGGCGCCTTCTTCCTGCTGCCGCGCCTTGCCGCCGCGCAATCGCCCGCCCAGGCCACCGGCGAGGCAACGCCCTTCTCCTTCGACATCCTCAGGGACATGGCGCGCGGCCTCGCGCAGCATCCCTTCGTGCCGATGAATGTCGCCGATGCCGGGATCATCGACCTGATCGACTACGACGCCCACAACCAGATCTCCTACCGCAAGGAGGACACGCTCTGGGCCGGGCTGCAGGACCGCTCGCCGGTGCAGTTCTTCTTCCCCGGCCGCTATTTCCCGCTGCCGGTGCATGTCTACGCCGTCGAGGCCGGGATGGCGCGCGAGGTGCCGTTCTCTCTCGATCTCTTCGACATCCCCGAGGGCAACCCGGCACGCGAGCTGACGCAGACCGAGGGGTTCGCGGGTTTCCGGGTCATGAACCCCGACATGAAATCCGACTGGATGGCCTTCCTCGGCGCCGCCTACTGGCGGACCTCCGGCTATTCGGGGCAGTTCGGCCTGTCGGTGCGCGGCCTCGCCATGGACACCGCCATCCCCGACGGACCCGAGGAGTTCCCCCGCTTCACCCGCTTCTGGCTGGAGCCGGGCGAAGGCGGCGCGCTGACCGCATACGCACTGATGGAAAGCCCGCGCAGCACGGGGGCCTACAAGATCGCCAGCCGCCAGGACAACGGCATCATCCAGGATGTCGAGGCCGCGGTCTTCCTGCGCGGCGACGTCAAGCGGATGGGGCTGGCGCCGCTGACCTCGATGTTCTGGTACGGCAAGATGAACGAACGGCTGGGCACCGACTGGCGCCCGGAAATCCATGACAGCGACGGGCTGGAAATCCTCGCGGGCTCGGGCGAGCGCCTGTGGAGGCCGCTCAACAACCCGCCGCGCACCATGGCCAACGCCTTCTGGACGCCCTCGGTGCAGGGCTTCGGCCTGATGCAGCGCGAGCGCGAGTTCGAGCGCTACCAGGATGACGGCGTGTTCTACGACAAGCGCGCCTCGGTCTGGGTCGCGCCGACCGGGGACTGGGGCGATGGCGCGGTGACGCTGGTGGAGATCCCCACCAATGACGAGATCCACGACAACATCGTCGCCATGTGGACCCCGGGCGGCGACGCGGTTGCGGGCAAGGAATACAATTTCGGCTACAGGCTCACCTGGCTGGAGGACTGCCCCGTCCCGCAATCGACGGGCCGTTTCACCGCCGTGCGCATGGGCAAGGGCGGCGTCCCCGGCCAGCCGCGGCCCGAAGGCGTGGCCAAGGTCGTCTGCGATTTCGACGGCATGGGGCTCGACGGGCTCGGCCGCGGCGACGGCGTCACCCTGGAGGTCTCGGCCTCGCGCGGCAGCACCGGCAACATGGACGTCTTCCCGGTGGTCTCGACCGACTACTGGCGCGCGATGTTCGACCTCGACTTCTCGCAGCTGCCCGCCGAGGACGACACGCCGGTCGATGTGCGGCTCTACGTGACGCATGAGGGCGACGCCAAGACCGAGACGCTGCTGCTGCAGCTCTTCCCGTCGCAGATGCGGAACCAGCTCGACGGCATGTGACAGCGCGCCCCTGCCCCCGGCTTGCGTCCGGCGGCAGGGGCGTTACGTTCCGGGCGACGACAAGACAGGAGTCGAAAATGTCAGTTGCCCCCGTTCTCGCCCGCATCGACCAGGATCTCGACGCCGCCCTCGACCGGCTCTTCGACCTTCTGAGGATCCCGTCGATCTCGACCGATCCGGCCTACAAGGAGGATTGCGCGAAGGCGGCGGACTGGCTGGTGGCGGATCTCGCCTCCATGGGCTTCGAGGCGTCCAAGCGTCCGACTCCGGGCCATTCCATGGTCGTGGCGCATTACGAAGGCCCGGGTCCGCATGTGCTGTTCTACGGCCATTACGACGTGCAGCCGGTCGATCCGCTGGAGCTGTGGGACCGCGACCCGTTCGATCCCGAGCTGCAGGACACGCCCAAGGGCAAGGTGATCCGCGGCCGCGGCACCGCCGACGACAAGGGCCAGCTGATGACCTTCGTCGAGGCCTGCCGCGCCTGGATCGCGGAAACCGGCAGCCTGCCCTGCAAGGTCACCATCTTCCTCGAAGGCGAGGAAGAGAGCGGATCGCCCTCGCTGGTGCCCTACATGAAGGAGAACGCCGAGGAGCTGACCGCCGACGTGGCGCTGATCTGCGATACCGGGCTCTACGACGACAAGGTCCCGGCGATCACCACCCAGCTGCGCGGGCTGCTCGGCGAGGAAATCACCGTCACCGGCCCGTCGAAGGACCTGCATTCGGGCATGTTCGGCGGGCTCGCGATGAACCCCGCGCGGGTTCTGGCGAAGATCGTCGCCTCGCTGCACGACGAAAACGGCCGCGTCACCGTGCCGGGCTTCTATGACGGGGTGCCGGAGCTGTCGCCGGAGCTGAAGGCGCAATGGGACGGGCTGGGCTTCGACGCCGACAAGTTCCTCGGCGAGGTCGGGCTGTCGATCCCCGCGGGCGAAAAGGGGCGCACGCCGCTGGAGATGCTCTGGAGCCAGCCCACCTGCGAGGTGAACGGCATCTGGGGCGGCTATACCGGCGCGGGCTTCAAGACCGTGCTGCCGTCGAAGGCCCATGCCAAGATCAGCTTCCGCCTGGTCGGCACGCAGGACCCGCACAAGCTGCGCGAGAGCTTCCGCGACTACGTGTCCGCAATGGTCCCGGCCGACTGCAAGATCGAGTTCAAGGGCCACGGCAATTCGCCTGCCAGCATGATGGAGATCTCGCATCCCGTCTTCGAGAAGGGCCGCCAGGCGCTGACCGAGGAATGGGGCACCGAGGCGGCTTTCGTGGGCGCCGGCGGCTCGATCCCGATCGCGGGCTATTTCAAGACCTATCTGGGCATGGATTCCGCGCTGATCGGCTTCGGCCGCGACGACGACCAGATCCATTCGCCGAACGAGAAATACGACCTCGAATGCTTCCACAAGGGCACGCGCAGCTGGGCGCGCATCCTCGGCGAGATGGGCTCATAACAGCCCGGCGAACCGCTCCGGCAGGCGGTAGAGCAGCGGGCTCTCCGCCAGCTTGAACTCGTAGAAGGGCGTCCCGGGCCGGGGCGCCCAGCTGTCCGCGATGGCCTGCCGTTCCGCGGCGAAGCCGAAATCCTCCCGGACCTCCGCCCCGTCGATGGCGGCGAATTCCGCCCGGTCGTCGCGCGCCTCCGCAAACCAGTGCCTGCCGATCATCGCGTCCCGCGGCCGCGCCGCGCCGGTCGCCTCTGCCGTGGCGTTGCGGCGGTCGGCCGTTGCGCGGTAGAGGCCGCGGTCGGCATGCTTCAGATGCAGCAGGTAGAGCCCCTCGGGCATGACCAGCCGCGGCGAGCTGGCATAATGGCCGCCGCGCGACAGCCGGATGTCGCCGCGCATCAGGCAGGGCTTCGCATAGAGCGGCGCGATGCGGACATGGCGGCGGGCGCGCAGGACGGGCGGCGCGAAGGCCAGGGGTTCCTCCGCCGGACGGTGGACCAGCTCCAGCCCGAATGGCGTCAGCGCCCGCGCCCGCCGGTGCCGCGCGAGGACCGCAGGCAGCGTGCCGTGCTTGGGGTCGGCCAGAACGATCTCGTCGACATCGCCGACGATCACCCGGTCATGGTACAGCCTCAGCCCCTGCGCCAGGTGGTTCAGCAGCTGCCAGCGCTGCGCGTCGAAGCGCGGATCGGGCTCGTAGGGCACCGGCAGGACATTCGTCCCCGCCGCCACGTCGCGCACCATGTCCGGATCGCCATGCGACACGACATAGAGCGACCGCATCCCGAAGAGCCGCCCGTAATGCCCGGCCCAGATCCTCAGGAATTCTTCGTCGTCGCGGACCATGGTCAGGACCGCGACCTTGGGAGGCGGCCTCGGCTGCATTGCTCCGGTCTAGGCGGCCATGGTTAACGTACGGTGATCAGCGCCCGTCCGCGCCGCCGTCGCCATCGGCATGCGCCGCCTGGCCGCCGGTCGGCAGCGGCCGCGGACCCGCCTGGCCGGCAGCGCCCTCGGCCCTGCCCGACATGATCGGATGGCTGCGCGGCCCGCCCGCCTCGTGCAGCCAGACATCCTGCTGCGGGAACGGGATCTGGACGCCTTCCTCGATGAAGCGGCGGGCGATCTCGTGGTTGAGGTCGGATTTGACGTTCAGCAGGAAATTGATGTCGCGCAGGATCACCCGGACCTCGAAATCCATCGAGGACGGCCCGAATCCCATGAACAGGATCTGCGGCGGCGGCGAGATCGTCACCATCGGATGCGCCTCGGCGATTTCCTGCAGGATGCGCTCCACCTTGCGGGTGTCGGTGCCGTAGGCAACGCCGACCGGCACGATGGCGCGGCCGATCAGGTTGCCGCGGGTCCAGTTGGTCACGACCCCCGAGACCAGGTCGGAATTCGGCACGATGACATCGGTGCGGTCGAAGGTCTCGATCCGCGTCGCGCGCACCGAGATCGCCTTCACGTAGCCCATCTGCGTGCCGACCTCGATCCAGTCGCCTTCCGAGATCGGCCGCTCGATCAGCAGGATGATGCCGGAGACGAAATTCGACACGATGGTCTGCAGGCCGAAGCCGATGCCGACCGACAGCGCCCCGGCGACGATGGCGATGCTGGACAGGTCGAGCCCGGTCGAGGTGAAGGCGGCCAGCCCCGCGAGGAAGAAGCCGACATAGCCCGCCCCCGAGGTGATCGCCCGCTGCGCGCCGATGTCGAGCCGGGTCTTCGGCAGGATCGTCTGCGACAGGATCCCCTGGGTGAATCGCGTCAGCATGTAGCCGATGACGAAGACCGCGATGAAGACCAGCACCAGGTTCGGCGAGACCTGCACCCCGCCCATGGTCACGCCGGTGCGCAGCGAGGTCCAGACCTCGCTCAGATCCGCCACCCGCGCGCCCCAGAGCAGCGCCAGCAGCGGCACCGCGGCGACATAGAGGAAGCCGCCCGCCAGCGTCGCGCCCAGCCCGTTCGCGGCGCGGACATCGCCGTGGTTCAGCACGACGAAGACCTCGGCGACCAGCCGCTGCGCGCGGGTCAGGCCCGCCAGCACGAAAAAGGTCGAGCAGGCCGGGAAGACCAGCGCGTCGGCCGCCCGGAGATAGCCGAAGGCCGCCAGCCCCGGCCCGGCCACCGCGATCACCCGCGCCAGGGCCGCCAGCAGCGCGATCACCCGGCGGACATAGAAGCTCTCCTCGGCGATCCGCTCCTCTTCGGACGGGCCCGAGGGCAGGATGTTCTTGGCCCGGTAGAGCCGCCCGAGCCGGAACAGCGCGGCCGAGGCCAGCACCAGGAAGATCGCGCCCAGATAGGCCTGCGAGGTTTCGGAATAGCCCAGATCCTCGGTCGCCTGCATCATGCCGGCATAGAGCGACAGGACCAGCACCAGCCCGGTCGAGACCCGCCGCGCCGGACCGGCCAGCCGCGGCGGCAGGATGCCGTGCGCCGTGGCCAGCTCGGCCCGGGTGCGCGGATAGATCCGCAGCACCAGCCAGGTGCCGAGGATCAGCGTCATGGCAAAGCGCGACACACCGGTGAGCAGCGCCGAGCCGGTCGTGCCCAGCAGCCCCGACATGCTGATGCCGGTCAGCGCCAGCACCAGCCCCAGCACCGGCAGCACCAGCTGCAGCCCCACCGCGACCGTCTCGGCCGCCAGCTTGGCCAGGCGGTTGCCGAGGAACTGGCTGAATTCCAGCAGCGCGTTGGTCCAGCGGCCCGAGCGCCACAGCAGCAGCAGACCGGCCGCCATGATCACCAGCCCCGAAGGCAGCGTCGACAGCCGCTCCTTGCGGGCATCGGCGGAGCTGTAGAGTTCCGCCATCTCCTTGGGCACCGCGGCGGCCGTGCCCGCCATCTCGCGCAGCGTGCCGGTCCAGCTCAGCGGATTGAGCGGCGTCGGCTTGCGCTGCATCATCGCCGAGGCCTGGCGCAGCCGCAGCATCTCGTCGATCTCGCGCACCAGCCCGTCGGCATGGGTGAAGGCCAGCTGCGCCTTGACCGAGGGTTCCTCCAGGACGCGGCGCTGCTCGGTCAGCGAGGCGCGCTCGGAAGTCACCGCCTCGGGTTCGGTGCCGCCATCCTCGGGCGGCGGCGGCAGCATGGAAAGGCGGCGGTTGATCGTCTCCAGCCGCCCGCTGTTGGCAGTGTTGTCGGCCAGGAACTTGTCGCGCCAGGTGACCACCTGCTCGCGCAGCGCCAGCAGCGCGGCATCGGGGGCGGCATCGACGGCGAGGGTCTGCTCGACCCGCGACGCCAGCCGTTCCCAGGCGGCGTAGTCGGTGCTGTCCTGCGCCCGCAGCGGCGCGGCAAGCAGCAGCAGCGTGGCGAGCAGGAGCGGCAGGACGGCCCGCAGCAGGCCGGCAGGGACCTGCGCGGCGCCGTCCCGGTGCCGCCCCTGCGCCCTCATGCGTCCTCGAAGACTTCGGGCAGGATGCGGCCGCGCCCTTCGAGCCAGCCGGGAACCGGCAGGCCCTTCTCCTTCAGGAAGGCCGGGTTGAACAGCTTCGACTGGTAGCGCGAGCCGTAGTCGCAGAGCACGGTCACGATCGTGTGGCCCGGCCCCATCTCCTTCGCCATGCGCACCGCGCCCGCGATGTTGATCGCGGTAGAACCGCCCATCACCAGCCCCTCGTCCTCGGCGAGGTCGAAGACATAGGGCAGCGCCTCCGCGTCGGAGATGTTGTAGCTGAAATCGGGGGTGAATCCCTCGAGATTCGCCGTGATCCGGCCCTGGCCGATCCCTTCGGTGATCGATCCGCCCTCGGCCTTCAGTTCGCCGGTGGTGTAGTACGCATGCAGCGCCGCGCCGTCCGGATCGGCAAGCCCGATCTTGACGCCCTTCGGCTGGATTGCCATGGCGACGCCCGCCAGCGTGCCGCCGGAGCCGACAGCGCAGATGAAGCCGTCAACCTTGCCGCCGGTCTGTTCCCAGATCTCGGGGCCGGTCGAGTCGACATGCGCCTGGCGGTTCGCGACGTTGTCGAACTGGTTCGCCCAGATCGCGCCGTTCGGCTCGGTCTCGGCCAGCTTCGCCGCCAGACGCTCGGAATAGCGGACGTAGTTGTTCGGATTGCGGTAGGGCGCGGCGGGGACCTGGACCAGCTCGGCACCGGCGAGCTTGATCATGTCCTTCTTTTCCTGGCTCTGGGTCTCGGGGATCACGATCACCGTCTTGAACCCCATCGAGGCGCCGACCAGGGCCAGGCCGATGCCGGTGTTCCCGGCCGTGCCCTCGACGATCGTGCCGCCGGGCTTCAGCTCGCCCTTCGCGATGGCGTCGCGGATGATCCAGAGCGCGGCGCGGTCCTTGACCGACTGGCCCGGGTTCAGGAATTCCGCCTTGCCGAGGATCTCGCAGCCGGTCTCTTCGCTCACCTTGTTGAGCCGGATCAGCGGCGTGTTGCCGATGGCCGAAGCGAGGTCCTTGTAGATCGCCATGATGCACCCTTTCGTCGAAGTCCGGCCTATGTACGCGCGCCCGGGCGGAGGATCAACCGGAGGCGCGAAGCCGTGCCAGATTGAGTTCCAGCCAATAGGCCGAGACCAGCAGCGGCGCATCGGGAATCTCGTTGTCCCGCAGGCGCCGCATCAGTTCCTCGCGGGACATCACATGGCCGCGGATGTCCTCGCCCTCGGCGGCCACCCCGCCCAGCTTCGCCGCCTCGTCGGGCAGATCGGCGATGCCGACATACGAATAGAGGTATTCCGAGAAGCATCCCGTCGACGGGTAGTAGTCATTGACGTAGTGCAGCGCCTTCAGCTCAAGTCCCGCCTCCTCGGCCGCTTCCTTGCGCGCCGTGGTCTCGGGACTGTCGCCAGGCTCGATGCGTCCCGCCACCGGCTCGAGGATCCACGCCGTGGCATCGCCGCGGGCGATCGGCGCGGCGCGGACCTGCTCCACCAGCAGCACCCGGTCGCGCACCGGATCGTAGGGAAGGACGGTGACCGCATCGGAGGCGAGGAACACCGCGCGTTCCACCGCCGGGCTCTCCGCGCCGTCGAAGCGGCGATGCGAGTAGACCAGCTCCTCGACGGCGAAATAGTTGGAATAGGGCCTGCGCCGCTCATGCACCGTCACGTTGCCGAGCCCCAGCCCGGATTCCAGCGGCTTCGCCGGGGCCGCGGCAGCCGCCGCGCGCGACGACGCCCGGAACAGGATCATCGGCAGCCTTCCGGCCGCTTCCGGCGCGGGCAGCGTGCCGCGGTAGGACAGGATCTCGGGGACCGCGAAGCTCAGGATCGCGCCCCAGCCCAGATGCTCGGCATCCCGCCAGGGACCCGCGCTGCAGGCCTCGGGCAGGAAGGCCACCGCCGCCGCCGGTCCTGCCCCGGTTTCCACCTGCCGCTCCGTCTCGGCCAGCCCCAGAACCGCCGCCGCGTAGCGCAGCGCCCCGAGCTCTGCAGCCCCGAGGTCGGCCAGCTTCACCGGCAGCGCATCCGGACCGTCCGCAAGGCCCGGCACGACCACCTCGCCCCCCGCGAGACGCGTCCCTGCCATGGCGCCGTCGCGCACCGCCCCGGCCCCCAGCGCAAGCAGCACGCCGTCCTGCGCGAGAGACCCCTGAAAACACACCTGAACCATGCCGAACCTTCCCGCACCGCCTGTCCCGATTTGTGGCCCTTGCCCCGGCCGCGGTCCAGCCATGCGGCTTGCGGCATTCGGACCCGGCGCGTAGAGAGCGCGCATGACAGAACGGTTGAACATCATCGGCGGCGGCATGGCCGGATCCGAGGCGGCCTGGCAGGCGGTCTCTATGGGCGTGCCGGTGACCATCCATGAAATGCGCCCCCAGGTGGGGACTTTCGCGCACCAGACCGGCGACCTCGCCGAAATGGTCTGCTCAAACTCCTTCCGCTCGGATGACAGCGAGCAGAACGCCGTCGGCCTCCTGCATTGGGAAATGCGCGCGGCCAAGGGCCTGATCATGGAGATGGCCGACCGCCACCGCCTGCCCGCGGGCGGCGCGCTGGCCGTCGACCGCGACGCCTTTTCCGCCGCCGTGACCGAGCGGCTGCGCAGCCATCCGCTGGTCGAGGTGGCCGAGGGCGAGATCTCCGAACTGCCCGCCGGGGGCCAGTGGATCATCGCCACCGGCCCGCTGACCTCGGGCAGCCTCGCCGAGGCGATCCGCACCGAGACCGGCGCCGATGCCCTTGCCTTCTTCGATGCCATCGCGCCGATCGTCTATTTCGACTCGATCGACCTGTCCAAGGCCTGGTTCCAGAGCCGCTACGACAAGGGCGAGACCGAGGAAGAGCGCACCGCCTATCTCAACTGCCCGATGGACAAGGCGCAGTACGACGCCTTCATCGACGCGCTGCTGGCCGCCGACAAGACCGAGTTCCACGAGGGCGAGACCGCGAAATACTTCGACGGCTGCCTGCCGATCGAGGTCATGGCGGAACGCGGCCGGGAAACCCTGCGCCACGGCCCGATGAAGCCCGTCGGCCTGACCAACCCGCACCAGCCCGAGATCAAGGCCCATGCCATCGTGCAGCTGCGCCGGGACAACAAGCTGGGCACGCTGTTCAACATCGTCGGCTTCCAGACCAAGATGAAATACGGCGCTCAGACCGAGGTCTTCAAGACGATCCCGGGACTGGAAAACGCGCGCTTCGCCCGGCTGGGCGGCATCCACCGCAACACCTTCCTGAACTCGCCGACACTGCTCGACGACCAGATGCGGCTGAAGTCGCGGCCGAACATCCGCTTCGCCGGGCAGATCACCGGGGTCGAGGGCTATGTCGAAAGCGCGGGCATGGGCCTGCTGGCCGGACGCCTCGCGGCCTCCGAGATGCTGGGCCGCCCGATCGCCCCGCCGCCCGGCGTGACCGCGACCGGCGCGCTGGTGACGCATATCACCGGCGGGGCGGACGCGAAGACCTTCCAGCCGATGAACGTCAATTTCGGGCTGTTCCCGCCGATCGACGCCAAGGGCGGACGGCGCGGGCGCAAGGACCGCTACAAGGCCTATACCGACCGGGCGAAGGACGCCTGGACGGACTGGCTCGCGCAGGGCTGACCACGCGCAGCAATGCGGCGGCGCCGGAAAACCCGGCACCGCCAGACGGGAGGACAACATGAATTTCGATCTGCAAGGCATTGACCCAATAGAGTTTGTCGGCTGGGCTGCCTCATTGGCAACGATTGCCTCCTATGGCATGAAGACGATGATCCCGCTGCGGATCCTGGCGATCTCTTCCAGCCTCCTGTTCCTCTCCTACGGGCTGGCCAAGCAGGTCTGGCCGATGGTCTTCATGGAAACGGTGCTGCTGCCCTTCAACATCTGGCGGCTGGCCGAAATCCTGGTGCTGCGCCGCCGCCTCCAGCGCGCCCGCGACACCGGACGGGATGATTTCTCGGCACTGAAATCCACCGCCCCGGCCCTCCGCCTCGCCCCCGGACAGGAACTGTTTGCCAAGGGCGACCCGCCCGACAAGGTCTACCTGATCGCCTCGGGCGAAGTGGCGCTGCCCGAGCTCGGCCTGCGGCTTGGTCCGGGCGACATCGTCGGCGAGATGGCCTTCTTCACCGAGGCGGCTCGGCGCTCTTCCGGCGCGGTCTGCGCCACGCCCTGCATCGTGCACGGCGTGAACGAGGACGGCTTCCTCAAGCTCTATTTCCAGGACCCTGGCTTCGGGCTGGCCGTGATGCGCACCGTCACCCGGCGGATCGCCGCCAATGCCGCCGCGGTTTCCGCTTGAGAAACGTCCGCGGCGCCCCCAATTATGGGCCATGAATTACGTTCTCGCCCTCTTCCTGCCGCCGCTCTCGATCCTCCTGATCGGCCGGATTTTCCTCTCGATCCTGGTCTTCGTGATCTGGGTCCCGGCGATCATATTCTCGGGCGGCCTCACCCATCCGATGTTCATCGCGCTCGCCTGGATCCTGATCTACCAGGCCGGCGCCGAGAAGCGCATGGACCGGCTGACGCGTGACGACTAGAACGCGCTTCGCGCCGTCGCCCACCGGGCCGCTGCATCTCGGCCATGCCTATGCCGCGCTGGTCGCCTCCGATCTGGCGCGGGCCGCCGGCGGAGAGTTCCTGCTGCGCATCGAGGATATCGACCGCAGCCGGGCCCGGCGGCATTGGGAAGCGCAGATCCATGACGACCTTCACTGGCTGGGCCTGTCCTGGCCCGAGCCGGTCATGCGCCAGTCCGAACGGCTGAGCGCGTATCAAGATCATCTGGCAAGCCTTTGGCAAAAAGGACTTCTCTACCCTTGCACCTGCAACCGCCGCGACATCCAGGCTGCGCTGTCCGCCCCGCAGGAAGGCGCGCCGATGCTCGGACCGGATGGCCTGGTCTATCCCGGAACCTGCCGACACCGGCATGACAGGACCGGCCCGATGCCGGCGGATGTCGCGCTGCGGCTCGACATGGCGCTGGCGCTGGAGCGGATCGGCGGCGCGTCACTGGAATTCAATGAAACCGGCCCCTTGCGGGACGACATTCAGACAACATGGACCGCCGCAGAGATGCGCAGCAACGTCGGCGACGTCGTGCTGAGCCGCAAGGAAATGGGCACGTCCTACCATCTCTCGGTGGTGGTGGATGACCATGCGCAGGGCATTTCCCTGGTCACCCGCGGCGCCGATCTGGCGGAAGCAACAGGCATTCACCTCCTCCTCCAGAGGCTCATGGGACTTTCCTCGCCCAGATATCATCATCATCGGCTGATCCGCGACGAGGCGGGCAAGCGCCTGGCGAAGCGTGACGACGCCCGGGCCATTGCCGCCTACCGCGCCGAAGGCGCGACGCCAGCCGACGTGCTGGCGATGATCGGCCTCACGCGATCGGCTGCATGAGCTCGACTTCGTCGCCGCCCGCCACGGAGGTATAGAAACAGCTGCGGCGGTTTGTGTGGCAGGCCGGTCCGGTCTGGCGCACGACGGCAAGCAGGCAGTCGCGGTCGCAATCGACCCGCAGATCGACCAGCTCCTGCACATGGCCCGAGGTTTCGCCCTTGACCCAGAAGGCCTGACGCGATCGAGACCAATAGGTTACGCGACGATCTTCAAGTGTCTTCCGCACCGCTTCGACGTTCATCCAAGCCATCATCAGCACCTCGCCCGTGCCCTCCTGCTGGGCGATCACCGGGATCAGGCCGCGGTCGTCATAGGTCAGGCTCTCGGGATCGAAACTCATGAGTTTTCCTTTGCATCGCCGGGTCGGACCGCTATCTAACGGGGAGCACCGCAAAGGGAAAGCCATGTCCGAGTCCGATCTGATCAAGCTCTATTCGCAGCGCATCCTGCGGCTGGCAGCGGACATTCCCCATGCCGGAAGGCTTGCCGATCCCTCTGCCTCCGCTTCCGTCCGCGCGCCGCTCTGCGGCTCCACCGTGACGGTGGACCTGCGGCTGGACGATGGCGGGCGGATCGCCGAATTCGGCCAGGACGTGAAGGCCTGCGCCTTGGGACAGGCCGCCGCCTCGGTCGTCGGCGCCCATGCCGTCGGCCGCAGCCAGGCCGAGATCGCCCGCGCCCGCGACGAGCTGAAGGCAATGCTGACCGAGGGTGGCCCCGCCCCGTCGGCGCCGTTCGAGGACCTCGAAGTGCTGCGCCCGGCGACCGAGTTCCGCAACCGCCACGCCTCCATCCTGCTCTGCCTCGACGCAATCCTCGCGGCGATGTCGGACCGCGCCGCGACGTCGGCCGGCTGACTGACTTAAGCCATCCTCAACACGTCGGCGCTACGCAGGCCCCAGGAGGGTCCGGATGCGCGACATGTCTGACGAGGAAATCCCTGAGGGCCCCGGCCCCGGCAAGGATCTGCTGGACCGGCTGGCACGGTCGGCGACTTCGCTGGGCTACGATATCGTCGAGGTGTCGGGCTTCATCGACCAGATCGACGCCAAGGCCAGCGGCCAGACGCCGATCCTCGCGCAGGCGCGCGACGGCGCCGAGCGCATCCTCGAAGCGAACCGCGAAGTGACGGAGGCGCTGGCCGCGATCCGCAGTTCCGCGGAACGCAGCCTCGCGGCGGTGGAGACGTCGGTCGGCGTGGTCCAGGCCGCGGGCTCCCGCACGAAGTCGGTGGCGGCATGGGTGCAGGCGCTCGACGCGCGCATGACCGAGGTCAGCGAGACGCTGAAGGAAGTGCGCAAGAACAACGGCGCCATCACCTCGATCGCGGGCCAGGTCAACATTCTCGCCATCAACGCCAAGATAGAGGCGGCCCGCGCCGGAGATGCCGGGCGCGGCTTTGCCGTGGTGGCGGAGGCGGTGAATGAACTGTCGCGCAAGACCTCCGACGCCGCCGCCGCCATCCTCGAAAGCCTGACCGGCCTGACGCAATGGATCGACCTGCTGCGCAGCGAGGCGGCCGAGGTCGCCAAGCAGGCCAGCGGCGTGCTGGACAGCGGGCAGAAGACCGACGAGGCGCTGGCCGCAATCGCCGGCAACGTGCGGGCCACGCGCGACGAGGCGGGCGGCATGGAAAAGCAGTCCCGCGAGGTGGCCCGGGCCGGGCAGGAATTCGGCACCTATTTCCACCGGATCGAAACTGCCGTTTCGGAAACAGTGGCGGGCATCGGCCAGGCGCGGGAGCGCGTGCACGGCCTGATCGACAAGAGCGAGGCAATGGTCCAGCAGACCGTCGCGATGGGCGGCGGGTCGGGCGACGCGGCCCTGATCGGCTTCGCCAAGGAACGCGCGGCCCGGATCTCGCAGATCTTCGGGGACGCGCTGGCCTCGGGGCGGATCCCGCGGCGCGACCTCTTCGACTTCAGCTACCGGCCCATAGAGGGCACGGACCCGCCGCAATTCACCGCGCCCTTCCTGGAGCTGACCGACAGCCTGCTGCCGCCGGTGCTGGAAGAGGCGCTGAAATTCGACCCCAAGATCGTGTTCTGCGCCGCGGTCACCAAGGACGGCTACCTGCCGACGCACAACCGGAAATTCTCGCAGCCCCAGCGCCGCGGCGACCCGGCCTGGAATGCCGCCAATTGCCGGAACCGGCGGATCTTCGACGACCGCGTGGGCCTGAAGGCCGGACGCAACCGCGAACCTTTCCTGCTGCAGGTCTACCGGCGCGACATGGGCGGCGGCGAATTCCGCATGATGAAGGACATCTCGGCGCCGATCACGGTCGACGGCACCCCTTGGGGCGGTTTCCGGATGGGCGTCAATTTCTGAAAAAAAGCCGCCGCGCCCGGCAGAGGCAGCGGCGGCAGGATGGCGAAACCCACAAGCGGCCGACCGTTGGGGGGCGGTCAGGCGGAAAACCGGAACAGGCAGGAACCGGGATGGGGAATTTCGCAGGGCAGATCAGAGAAAGGTCGGCAGATGCAGACAGCCGAGAACGATGACGGACAGCGCCGCCATTCCGGCAAGGTCCGCGCAGAAGGTGGACGTGATGCGGGTCTTGAGCGTTTCGAGGACAGTCGGCATTCTCGGCCTCCACATTCGAGCTGGTGTTTCACTTTTGTTCTGATTCCGTCCTCGTGTAAAGAACTTTTTAAGAACCTTTAAGGAACATGCAGATAGAACACGCAGGAATGGGGTAAATTGACCGACATTGGCGCCAATATGGCACCAATCCCGTTCTGTCAGCCGACATCGAGCAGGCGGAGGGCCTCGTCGCGCTGCATCAGCCAGAGAAGCACGGTCAGCGCCCGGCCCCGGTCGGTGAGCGGCGCAAATTCCGTTTCCAGCGCCGCCCGCGCCTCCCGCTGGGCAAGGGTCATCAGCCCGGCCTGATGCTCCAGATCCGCCACGCGGAACCGCGGCAGCCCGGATTGCGCACGGCCGATCACGTCGCCGATCCCGCGCATCGCCATGTCTTCCTCGGCCAGGCGGAACCCGTCCTCGGTCTCGCGCATCAGGGTCAGCCGGCGTTCCGCCGAGGGCGTCAGCGGCGCTTGGTACAGCAGCAGGCAGGTCGAGGCTGCCGCACCGCGCCCGACCCGCCCGCGCAGCTGGTGAAGCTGCGCCAAGCCGAAACTGTCGGCGCGCTCGATCACCATGATCGACGCATTCGGCACGTCGACGCCGACCTCGATGACCGTGGTCGCCACCAGTACCGGCAGATCCCCGGCGGCGAAGCGCGCCATCACCGCGTCCTTCTCGGCATGGGGCATCTGGCCATGGACCAGCCCGACCTTCTCCGCGCCGAGCGCAGCCTGCAGCTGGCGGGCCCGCGCCTCGGCCGCAGTCAGATCTATTGTTTCCGTTTCCTCGACAAGCGGGCAAACCCAATAGGCCTGCCGCCCCTCGCCGATGGCACGCGCCAGATGGGCGACGACCTCGTCCAGCCGGTCGGTCGGCATCACGGCAGTGCGGATCGGCTTGCGGCCCGGCGGCTTCTCGTCCAGCACCGACACATCGAGATCGCCGTATTGCGCGAGGGCAAGCGAGCGCGGGATCGGCGTCGCGGTCATCACCAGAACGTCCGTCGCCATGCCCTTCTGCGCCAGCTCCTGCCGCTGCGCGACGCCGAACCGGTGCTGTTCGTCGATCACCGCGAGCCGCAGGTCGGAGAACGCGACATCCGCCTGGAAGAGCGCATGGGTGCCGACGACGATCCCGGCTTCGCCCGACGCGATCCGGGCCAGCTTGGCCGCGCGGGCCTGGCCGGTGTCGCGCCCGGTCAGCAGCTCCATGGTCACCCCGGCAGCCTCGGCCAGCGGCGCTAGCCCGGCAAGATGCTGGCGGGCGAGGATTTCGGTCGGCGCCATCATCGCGCCCTGCCCGCCGGCCTCCACCGCCTGCAGCAGCGCCAGCATGGCGACCAGAGTCTTGCCCGCGCCGACATCGCCCTGCAGCAGCCGCGACATCCGCGTCTCCGCCGCCATGTCGGCTGCAATCTCCGCCGCCGCGCGGGTCTGCGCCCCGGTCGGCGCGAAAGGCAGCGCGGCCAGGACTTTGCCGCGCAGGTGCCCGTCGCCCTTGGAAGACCGTCCGCCCCGCCGCCGCTCGCGCTGGCGCGCGATGGCCAGGGTCAGCTGGTGGGCCAGCAGCTCGTCATAGGCCAGCCGTGCCCGGGCCGGCGCATCCCGGCCCAGCTCGGCAGCGGCCTCCGGATGGTGCGCCAGCAGGAGCGCATCGCGCCAGGACGGCCAGCCCTTGGACGCCAGCAGATGCGGATCGATCCACTCCTCCAGGTCGGGCGCCAGATCGAGCGCCGCCTCGGCGGCCTTGCGCATCGCCTTTGCCGTGAGCCCCGCCGCAAGAGGATAGACCGGCTCGTGCGCGGGCAGCGTCCCGGCCTCGGCGCGGGTCAGGATATGGTCGGGATGCGCCATCTGCGGATGGCCGTCGAAAAGCTCCACCCGCCCGGAAACAATGCGCCGTTCGCCGACCGGAAGGTGGCGCTCCAGCCAGGGCGTGCGGGCATGGAAGAACACCAGCGGGAAGCGCGTGGACCCGTCTTCGACCAGCACGCGGTAGGGCCGCCCCTTCCGCGCGGGGGCGTCATGCGAGAGGATGCGCACCTCCACCGTGGCCACTGCCGGGGCCTGGACCTCCATGACCGAGCGTTTCAGCCGCCGGTCGATCACCCCGTGCGGCAGCGTGAAGAGCAGGTCGCGCGGCCGCTCCACCCCGAGCCCCGCCATGGCCTGCGCGCCCTTGGGGCCGATGCCGGGCAGCTTGGTCAGCTCGGAAAAGAGCGGGAAGAGGAGCTCGGGGCGCGGCATCAGTCGGAAATCAGCGCGATCCAGCCGTCTTCGTCGATGGTCTCGATGCCCAGCTCCGCGGCTTTCGCGCCCTTCGAACCCGCGCCCGGCCCCGCCACGACGAGATCCGTCTTCTTCGAGACCGAGCCCGAAACCTTGGCACCCAGGGCCTCGGCCCGCGCCTTGGCCTCGGCACGGGTCATCTTTTCGAGCGAGCCGGTGAAGACCACGGTCTTGCCCGCGATCGGGCTGCCGTCGGATTGCGGGCGCTCGACGCGCTGGATGTCCAGTTCCGCCGCCAGCCGGTCGATCGAGGCGCGCTCGGTCTCCTGCGCGAAGGCGGAGACCAGGGCCACGGCGACGGTCGCGCCGATCCCGTCGATGCCGACCAGATCGTCCCAGGCCGCGCGGCTTTCGGGCGGAATTTCGGGCGCCGTGTCCCAGACCTTGGTCCGCGTCGCGGTGATCTCGGCGCGCCGTCCGGCCTCGGCGGCATCGCGGCGCTCCGCCTCGACGGCCTCTTCCGCCAGCTGGTGGCGCCGCTCGGCAGGCCGCGCGAGGTCGACGGCGCGCAGCATCGCGTCCCAGCTTCCGAAATGCAGGGCAAGGTCGCGCGCCGCCACCTCGCCGACATGGCGGATGCCGAGCCCGAAGATGACCCGGTTCAGCTCGATCTGCCGCCGCCCGTCGATCGCGTTCAGCAGGTTGCCTGCCGATTTCTCGCCCCAGCCCTTGATCTGCGCCAGCGGCTTGTCGCCCAGATAGCGGATCGCCGCGGCGACATGGCCGGGATCGGTGTCGTCGACCGGAACGCCCGCGCCGCGCAGCATTTCGGCCAGCGCCTCCAGCAATTCGCGCCGCCGTTCCGGATCGCCCTCGGTCCTGGCGATGGACTCCTCCGGGTCGCGGACCAGCCGCTTGCCTGACCGATCGCGGGCGCGCAGCGTGAAGATGTCGGCCGGTTCCGCGATCCGGCACATGGCGTGGAGGAATTCGGCCTGTTTCGCGCCCAGCCCCTCGATGTCGAAGGCCGCGCGCGAGACGAAATGCTTGAGCTTCTCGACCGCCTGGGCCGGGCAGATCAGCCCGCCGGTGCAGCGGCGCACCGCGTCGCCCGGCTCGCGGATCGCCTCGGAACCGCATTCCGGGCAGGTCTCCGGGAAGGCATAGGGTTCGGTGCCCTCGGGGCGCTTGGAGAGGTCGAGATCGGCGATCTTCGGGATGACGTCGCCAGCGCGGTAGACCTGCACCCAGTCGCCGATCCGGATGTCCTTGCCGCCGCGGATCTCGTTGCCCGAGGCATCGCGCCCGGCAATGTAGTCCTCATTGTGCAGCGTCGCGTTCGAGACGACGACGCCACCGACCGTCACCGGCTGAAGCCGCGCGACCGGCGAGAGCGCGCCGGTGCGGCCGACCTGGATGTCGATCGCCTCCAGCCGGGTCCAGGCCAGTTCCGCCGGGAACTTGTGCGCGATGGCCCAGCGGGGCGTGGTCGAGCGCAGGCCGAGGCGGCGCTGCAGCTCCAGCGCGTCGACCTTGTAGACCACGCCGTCGATGTCATAGCCCAGCGTCGCGCGGGCCTGCTCGATCCCGCGGTAATGGGCGACGACCTCCTCGACCGTCGCGCAGCGGCGGGTCAGCGGGTTGGTCTGGAAGCCGAGCGCGGCCAGCCGGTCGATCGCCTCCATCTGGGTCTCGCCGAGCGGCGCGGAAAGCTCACCCCAGGCATAGGCGAAGAAGCGCAGCGGACGGGAGGCGGTGATCGCCGGATCGAGCTGGCGCAGCGATCCCGCCGCGGCATTGCGCGGATTGGCGAAGACCTTGCCGCCCCGCTCCGCCTGGCGCGCGTTCAGCGCCGCGAAATCGCCCTTGTCCATGTAGACCTCGCCGCGGACCTCGAGCACCTCCGGCGCTCCGTCCAGCGTCTCGGGAATGTCGGCGATCTGGCGGGCATTGGCGGTGACGTTCTCGCCTTCGGCACCGTCGCCGCGGGTCGCAGCCTGCACCAGCTTGCCTGCCTCGTAGCGCAGCGACAGCGACAGCCCGTCGATCTTGGGTTCGGCAGTATAGGCCAGCGGGTCGTCGGCACCGAGACCGAGATAGCGGCGGATGCCCTGGTCGAACTCGGCCACGTCTTCTTCGGAGAAGGCATTGGCCAGAGACATCATGCGCTGCGCGTGGCGGACCTTGGCAAAGCCGGAATCGACGGGCGCACCGACGCGGCCGGACACGGACTCTTCTGCGGCAAGGTCTGGGAAGGCTTCTTCGAGCGCGAGGGCGCGGAGCTTCAGCCGGTCATATTCGGCGTCGGACAGGACGGGGGCGTCCCGGTTGTGGTAGGCGCGGTCCGCCTCGGCAAGCTGCGCCGAAAGCGCCTGGTATTCAGCCGCGGCCTCTTCGGCCGGCAGGTTGACGGGATCAGCATTCGAACCGGACACGGCACCCTCGCTTTGCGCACCTCACTTCCGGGGTGATAGGTGCCTTGGGCGCCGCCGTCCAGTTCGATCAGGCGCCGAGCGCGATCGGCGGCTCGGCCAGCTTGGGTTCTGGATCGCGCAGCACGTAGCCGCGCCCCCAGACGGTTTCGATGTAGTTCTCGCCGCCGGTGGCCTGGCTGAGCTTCTTGCGGAGCTTGCAGATGAAGACGTCGATGATCTTCAGCTCGGGCTCGTCCATGCCGCCGTAGAGATGGTTGAGAAACATTTCCTTGGTCAGCGTGGTGCCCTTGCGCAGCGAGAGCAGCTCCAGCATCTGGTATTCCTTGCCCGTCAAATGGACCGGCTGTCCGCCCGCCTCCACCGTCTTCGCATCGAGATTGACCGAGATCTTGCCGGTGCGGATGACCGACTGCGAATGGCCCTTCGAGCGGCGGATGATCGCGTGGATGCGCGCGACCAGCTCTTCGCGGTGGAAGGGCTTGGTCAGGTAGTCGTCGGCGCCGAATCCGAACCCCTTGATCTTGTTTTCGGTATCGTCGGCACCGGTCAGGATCAGGATCGGCGTGTCGATCTTGGCCAAGCGCAGCTGGCGCAGCACTTCCAGCCCGTTCATGTCCGGCAGGTTCAGGTCCAGAAGGATGAGGTCGTAATCGTAGAGCTTGGCGAGGTCGATGCCTTCCTCGCCGAGATCGGTGCAATACACGTTCAGGTTTGCATGGGTCAGCATCAGTTCGATGCTTTTCGATGTTGTCGGGTCATCCTCGACGAGCAGAACGCGCATTGTTTCTCTCCGCTGGAAGTCGTTTCTCGACGTTAACGTGAACAATAGAGGTTAATCGCACGTTACCACGGCAAGGTTTCCGCCGTTAGCAACTTAAAGTTGTCGATACTTTTGTAAAGAGGTAGTCTTCAAAGCGGCTTCCCCATGATCTTTCACGGCCTTCTGCCAAGAATCAAGTTCCTCCTCGGAAAGTCCGTACATTTTCAGGGCTTCGTCCTTGCCGATAAGCCCGTGCTGCACAGCTTTCACCACAATTGCCTTGCGGCTTGCAACCCATCGCCGCGTGTCCTTCGATGGAAGGTCGGCGCGGCTGAGCGTGCCTCCGTCCGGCAGATTGACGATGCGCGGCCCCTCGACTTTGCGTATATACATGGTTCGTCCCCTCATTACTCACCGCCGCCCATATCGGTAGGAGGGACCTAAGATCGTGTAAAACAACTCCTTGCAAATGCGGGGAAATTAAATACAATGCCCGGCTTCCCGGTTAAATGGTAAATACGGCAGAACCAATGACCCACCCGCTCAACTCCCTGGGATTCGCGAAAGCTCCCGCAGACACGCGAGTCCTCGTCGCCATGTCCGGCGGAGTCGACAGCTCCGTCGTCGCCGCGCTCCTGCACGAGCAGGGCTATGACGTCATCGGCGTGACGCTGCAGCTCTACGACCACGGCGCCGCCCTGGCCAAGAAGGGCGCCTGCTGCGCGGGGCGGGACATCCACGACGCGCGCCGCGTGGCCGAGGATCTCGGCTTCCCGCACTACGTCCTCGACTACGAGAACATCTTCAAGGACGCGGTGATCGACGAATTCGCCGACAGCTATCTCGCCGGCGCGACCCCCGTTCCCTGCATCCGCTGCAACGAGCGCGTGAAGTTCCGCGACCTGCTGGAGACCGCGAAGGATCTGGAAGCCGACTGCATGGCGACCGGCCACTACATCCAGCGGATGATGGGCGATCGCGGCGCCGAGCTGCATGCCGGGGCCGATCCGCAGCGCGACCAGAGCTATTTCCTGTTCTCGACCACGCCCGACCAGCTCGACTACCTGCGCTTCCCGCTCGGACACCTGAGCTCCAAGGCGGAGACGCGGGCGCTGGCGACGAAATACGGGCTGAGCGTGGCCGACAAGCCCGACAGCCAGGACATCTGCTTCGTGCCCGACGGCAACTATGCCGCCGTGATCGAGAAGCTGCGGCCGAACGCGGCCGATCCGGGCGACATCGTCGACACGGAAGGCAACGTGCTGGGCACCCATCGCGGCGTGATCCACTACACGATCGGCCAGCGCCGGGGCCTGGGCATCGGCGGGCTCGACACGCCGCTCTACGTGGTGAAGCTCGATCCGGACAAGCGGCAGGTCGTGGTCGGCCCGAAGGAGGCTCTGGCCACCCGCCGGGTGCCGATCCGCGAGCTGAACTGGCTGGGCGACGGCAAGGTCACCGACCGCGCCGAATGGGAAGTGGCCGCCAAGGTCCGCTCCACCCGTCCGCCGCGCCCGGCGATCCTGCGCCCGATCTCCGAGACTGAGGCCGAGGTCGAGCTGCTGACGCCCGAGGAGGGCGTGAGCCCCGGCCAGGCCTGCGTGCTCTACCAGCCCGACAGCAGCCGCGTGCTGGGCGGCGGCTGGATCTGGCGCGGGCACTGAGCCTCAGCCGGTAACGCTGTCCGACGGCGCGTCGCAGCCCAGGCCGGTCATCACGAAGGGCATCGCCCCCTCGGCCCGCTCGGTCCAGGGGGCGAGCCGATCCCCGCCATGGCGCGCGAGGCGGCTGAGCGCCATCATTGCCGCCATCGACAGGACGGCACCGCAAAGCACCAGGGACTCGAGCGTCTCGCGGGTGTCAGCGAATAGCGGGACGAGGACGGCCAGCGTATCGCCGGACATCGACAGGAAGGCCAGGACCGCGGCGGCCATCGACGGCGGCCGCGGCAGGGGCGCGCCCTCATTTTTGCGCCGCTTCCACAGCGTATGCAGCCCGATCGCCACCCGCGCCCGGCCGAGTCAGCCGAGATCGCCGCCGACCGCCTGCTCCGCCCCCTGTGCCAGGTCCATCGCGCCCAGCAGCACCGCCGATCGGGCCAAGCCCCCGGCCAGCAGCGCGCGCACCGTGCCGAGCCCCGGCAGCAGCGCCATCAGGATCGGGAGATTGTCGAGATTGCTGGACACATCTATGGATGCCCCGCCCTTGCAAGGTGATCTTCTTCCTGCTCCGGCATTTTCCGCGCCTGCAGTCATCTATCCGGCCTGTCGTGGCGATGCGCCCCGCACCGCCGGCCTTGATGGTAAATCCGCAGATCGGTTCCCAATCACTGGTCGCGAGCTCGAAGCTCGATGCGTCCAACGGATTTGACCGATCCCGGTCCGCCCGGTCATGCCATCACGTTCAGAATTCCCTCGCATCCGCAGCGGCGCTGCGTCAGGTGACGCTGTCTCCGCAAGAAATCATTGCATCTCTATGATGCGTTCCATAGCGGCTCGGTTAGGACCGGCCTTGCAATTTCAGGCAGCGTCGCTCTGGGCCGTTTCGACGGCCTGAGGCTTCCAGTTCCACGGGAGAAGCTCGTCGAGCCAGTTGATCTCGTGGTCGTGGATGCGGTCGAGCCCGTCGGCGCGATAGGCCTGCGGGTCCAGGCCGGTCATCCTTGCCGTCTCGATGATGGTCATCGCCCGCGCCAGCGTTTCGCCGCCGGTGTCCGATCCCGCGAAGAGCCAGTTGCGCCTCCCGACTCCGATCGGTCTCATGCCTCGTTTGGCCGCGTTGCTATCCAGGGCCACGCGGCCGTCCTCCAAAAACTGGCAAAACGAGTCCCACCGGTTCAGCCCGTAGCGGAAGGCCTTCGCCAGATCGCCCTTGCCTGGGATGCGGGTTGGCTGCTGCTCCGCGCAGGTGCGGAACGCCTCGACGTTGGGCGCGCTCCGCTCCCGCCGCACGGCGAGCCTCAGCTCGGCTGGCTGCCGGGAGGTCTGCCGCTCGATGTCGTAGACTGAGCCAGTGTCTCGCCAATGGTCCGAGAGACATTGGCGAAGGCCGATGCTGTCCAACGCCTCGCAGGCGATCTCTGATCCCATGGCCGTCCACACGTCATGAAAGTCCCGGCGCAAATGTGCCCAGCACGCTGCCTTTCGGAACTGCCCGTGCCCTCGGCCCGCGGCTCGTAGAGCTCCCGGAAGCCGGAATAGGCGTCGGCCTGCAAAATGCCGCCGCTCTCCGAGAGGTGCTCCCGCGGGTGTTCGGACTTCCGGTCCGCCGAGAAGCGGTAGACTGCGGCGGGTGGCGCCGTGCCTGCCGTTGCGCCGGAGGCGCACCTTCGGTGCAACGGCCGCTGGTCGCGGACATGGACCCGGATCCGGCCCTGCTTCACGCCCTTGCCGAGGCCCGCGGTCTTGCGCGATCGGTCAAGGACATGGATGAGCGTGTCGTCCGTTGCCTGGCAGGCGAATGCATGCATTCGCCGAGAAGGGGCATGCAGCAGGTCGGCCGACAGAGCATCCCTGCCGATCCGCTCGATCAGCGGCGCCAGCGCCTTCATCGCGCCGCCGCACCGGTCGATCAGGGTCGTGTCCGGGATCTCGGCGCCGAGCCGGGCAAAGATCTCGTTCAGGCGATAGAGCGGCACGTGATGGTCGAATTTCGAGACAAGGATGCAGGCCAGCGGCGCCGCGCCCGCCATGGCTCGCGCGGGATCGGACGGCTGGGTGCTGGCACCTGGACCATCCGCTCGCAGCAGCAGCAGAATTTCTTCACCCGGGCGATCTCGATGACTTTCAGCTGCGCGGCGATCATATCGAGCATCTCGCTGACATCCTCCCCCACCACCCGCAGCGCGCCGCCGCAATCAGGACAGGGCTCGCCGGGATCGAGCTCGCGGCGCTCGCGCGGCGTGCCTTGCGCCACCTTCGGACGGCAGCGCGGCTTCCGCTCAGGCGAAGCGGCGGTCCCAACGGCCGCTTCCGGCTCCTCCCCCTCGTCGGAAGCCGGAACAATCCCGGCCTCGACCAGCGCGGCCTGCAGGTCCTCGAGCGCCAGCTCCAGCTGCTCGATCTCCCGCTCGACCTTTTCCGAGGACGCGCCTAACTTCTGCTTCTGGAGCTTGGCGATGCGCACGCGCAGTGTCTGGATCAGCAGATCATGGGCGTGCAAGGGGGCCGATATCCTGGCGTTCCCGGCGGAGAGCGCGGCAATCATCGCCTTCAGAAAGGCAGGGTCATCGGGAAGTTTTCGGCACCGGCGGACATGCCAAGCCCTACCATGAATCGGCCGGTAATCCTTTTAAAACAAGGCCAAATCGGAGAAAACTTACCCGACCCGGGCGGGCGGCGCACCCCAGTCCGGCCGCCGCCAGTCAATGCCTTCCCATAGCATGGCCAGTTGCGCGGAGGTCAGCCGCGCTGCGCCGCTCCCCGCCGAAGGCCAGGGGAATTTCCCGCGCTCGAGCACCTTGCAATAGAGGCAGAACCCCTGGCCGTCCCAGTACAGGAGCTTGATCCTGTCGCCCTTGCGCCCCGGGAACGCGAAGACAGCGCCGCTGGCGGGCTGCTGACGCAGGACAGCCACACGCCAGCGCGGCAAGCCCGGCGATGCCCTTGCGCATGTCGGTGGTTCCGCAGCCGAGGCAAACCCGGACCCCGGTGCCGGGCCCGATCATGCCGCCTCGATCGCCCGGATCAGCCGCGACAGCGCAGCCGGGTCGAGCGTGCTGTCGAAGCGCAGCCACCGTCCGTTCGCCAGCCGGAGTTCCACAGCCGGAGTTCCACGGGCACGGAACAGGCCGCCGGCGGTTCCGGCGGCATCTCCGCAGGCGCGGGAAAATCGACGGGCAGGAAGAGAGTGCCGTGATCCCGCCGCCGCAGGTTCTTCTTCTTGAGGACATGCCGCCAGCCATAGATCTGCAATCGCGTCACGTCATGCCGCTGCGCAACCTTCGTCAGCGTCGCGCCGTTCACGCCCACCTCCGACACGATCGCGAGCTTCTCGTCGTCGCTCCAACGTCGGCGCCGTTCCGCGCCAAGGATCTCGCCCCGCATGCACCCTCCACTCAAGACACGTCGCGAACGACGTCGCTATGAACGTCTTTCCCGCCGTCACGCGAAACGCAGGCAGGCGGAACAAACCGTCTTGAAGCGACCCACAAGTGCCCGCCTGCGGCGTTGCAAGGCGGGCGCCTTCCGCGAGGTCTGCGAGGCGGGGGAAGCCCCGCCATGGGACCGCGGTCCCCGGCGGTGCGGCGGACGCGCGGCCGGGATGGCCTCCGGGGCGTGCGGCCGACCCGGTGCAGGATCCGGGATCGCGAGGTGCCTGCCGCTTCCTCGCCGGC
>NZ_JAATVU010000089.1 GCF_013184745.1 Mangrovicoccus sp. HB161399 | reverse complement strand
AGACCGGGTCCGAAGCCCGCACGGGGATCGGCAGGTGGATCGTTCGGCATCTCTCTCGGACGGATCGCGTTCGACGCCTCACTCTGCAACACCGTGCGCCCGCACTCGGCGATCGGAGGACGGACACCCGTCGAGGCCCACGAGGGCCCCGGCATGAAGGCGGCGGCATGATCAACAGGCAAGCTTAGCGCCGCCGAGAAACTGTCCGGGAAATAGGGACCACCTCACTGTTCTTTGAGCCATGTCACGGCTTGTCCAGGCGGCGGAGCCGCGTCGTGACGCTTGCGTCTCCGCTGGGCAGATTTCGTCTGGGCATTTTGAGGTGAATTTTGCACGCGCGATAAAGGAGGTTCGTTCGCTGGCTGCGCCAAGAGCCGGGATTGTGCTGGAACGAGAAAAGTTTTGGGAGAGCGCATGCCCGGAGAGCGTCGCTGTCACCGGTGTGCCGGAGCGCTGACTTGCCGACATGCAGGTGATGAGCCGTGTGAAACGTTCAGGCCCGAAGAGATGCCCGGACGGTTGCAACTGGTTGCCGATGGGGCTGGCAGATTTGTCGGCTTTTCCCGAAGAGCGGCTCCGGTAAGGAGGCCGGAGACAACCTGTAAAGACGACCGGAATTCGAGCTTAGGCGACGAGACCCGGGAGCCGAGCTGTCCTGCGGTGGTCCAAAGTTAGAGAGCCGGACTCGTGTGGGACGAGGACTGCCAGGCCGGTTAGGGTCAAGCCGACCAACGAGGGCTTGGCGCAGGCATAACTGCCTGCCCGGCAGACGATGACGGCTGGACCGTATCGGCTGGGTCCTCTTGCGCTCATCTTGGCCGGTCGTGCAATCGGTTCGTCGTGCGTTCGGTTTGGCTGTGGCGCATGTGGTCTCCGTTCCGTCCCGATGCGGGAAAGCGCTAGCCGTTTCTCTCCGCGGTTCGCCAGCCCACCTGATTGAGCGCGCAGCCAGCGGACCTGATTTGCCTTGCTGGAGTGTGGGCCGTGTTCGCTTGCCAGTGTCTTGCTTCATCTCCTTTCGTCTTCTGCCTTCCCGTTGCCGGGGCAGGGAGAGCAATGTCCAGGGCCTAGGGTAGGGGGCCTTCGTCTCCGGCAAGTGGGGGAAAATGTGGGCGGAGCAGGAAGTGCGCAAACGCGGGCGCGCGCCGACTGTTTGCAGAAATTAGATCGAATGCGCGTTGCCTTGGCTGCAGATTGCCGAACAAGTCCAATCTAGGAACCGCAGGGATACCGCCATCCGGCATCACCAGCGCGCCGAGCTTGCGCAATTTGTTAATTATCGGACATATAAGAACCGGTCATCCGGCGGCGGTAAAGCGGCCAAAATCAGCAAACAACCGCAGTGGATTGGCGTATGGCCCAGTGACGCAATGCCCAGAAAAATGGCCATCGGGACTGGGACAGTCTGCAAGTCAATAGAAAGATGCGCGCAGCCGGGGGCCCGGCCGAACCGGCAGGCACAGATGCACGCCATGCCCCGGCGGTTCGTCCGGTGCGGCACCCCGGCCATAGGTCAACCGGCCATGGAATGCCGGTTCGCGGGGCGGGGCAGGCCGAGATGATCGCGCAGCGTCGTGCCGCTGTAGTCCTCCCGGAACAGGCCGCGGGCCTGCAGGACTGGGACGACGCGGTCCACGAAATCGGCAAGGGTCGAGGGCAGAACCGGGAAGGTGAGCATGAAGCCGTCGCAGGCCCCGCGCTCCAGCCATTCCTGCATGACGTCGGCGATCTCCGCGGGCGAGCCGAACAGCGTCACTTTGGAGCGGGTGTATTGCTGGCAGATCTGCCGCAAGGTCAGGCTGCGCCGGATCATCCCGGCGATCTCGTCGAAATAGGCGCGGTGGTGGCGGGCCTCCGAAGGGATGCGGTCCTCGGGGACCGGCTCGTCCAGAGGCAGGTCGGACAGATCGGCCTCGATGTCCTGACGGATGCGCATCAGCCCGACATCGGGATGGATCAGCGACTGCCAACGGTCGAACCGCGCCCTGGCCTCCGCTGCGCTGTCGCCGACGACAATGGTCGCGCCTGCCAGCACCTTCAGGTGGTCGGGGTCGCGCCCGTAGGCCGGCATGCGCCCCTTGAGGTCGCCGTAGAACGCGATGGCGGCGTCGATTTCCGTGGCGACGCCGAAGACCGCCTCGGCGGTGCGGGCGGCCATCTCCTTTCCGGCCTCGGAGGCGCCCGCCTGGAGGATCACCGGATGGCCCTGCGGTGGGCGGGCGATGTTTAGCGCGCCATGGATGCGGAAGAACTCGCCGTCATGGTCGAGCGCGTGTTGCGCCCCGGGGCGGAAATTCAGGCCGCCCTCCTTGTCATAGACGAAGGCATCGTCCTCCCAGCTGTCCCAGAGCGCTGTGACGACGCCGTGGAACTCGGCCGCCTTGGCATAGCGCCGGTCATGCGGGGGCAGGCGGTCCGCGCCGAAATTGCGCGCGGCATAGTCATTGGCCGAGGTGACCACGTTCCAGCCCGCGCGGCCGCCTGATATATGGTCGAGCGAAGCGAAGAGCCGGGCGAGGTTGTAGGGTTCGTAGAAGCTGGTCGAGGCTGTCGCGGCCAGGCCGAGCTTCTCGGTGGCGCCGGCCAGCGCGGTCAGCAGCGTGATCGGCTCCAGCTGGTTCATGTACATCGGCGAGCGCGCCCAGATCTCAAGATCCGAGGTGCGCGCGGCGGGCGTGTCGGCGAGGAACAGGAAGTCGAACTTCCCCGTCTCGCAGAGCTGCGCGATCCGCTTGAAATGCGTGATGTCGGTGGGGGCGCCCGGAACGGCCTCTTCGGTGCGCCAGGAGGCGGGGTGGAGCCCGTAGGCATCGATCAGGGTGCCGATGGCAAGCTGTTTGCGGGTCATGTGTCGGTCCTTGTCGGGAGGGGGCAGGTCAGGCGGCGGCGCCGCAGGCACGCTTGGCCAGCGCGTCGAGCATCCGGTCGCAGGCATCGAGCTGGGACAGGTCTATGAACTCGTCCGGGCGGTGGGCCTGGGCGATGTGGCCGGGACCGCAGACCAGGGCGGGCGCGCCTAGGCCCTCGGCATAGAGTCCGGCCTCGGTGCCGTAGCTGAGCCGGCAGGTCCCGGTCGCAGCGGGCAGGCACTCCCGCAGTAGGGCAACGGCGGGCAGGTCCTCCGGCATCGACAGCCCGGGATAGCGGCCGGTTTCCTGGACCGTGATCCGCTCGCCGGGGAACCGTCCGGAGAAGGGGCGGGCCGCCTCGGCCGCGACGGCGCGGATGCGTGCGGCCAGCATGGCGATATCCTCGGCGCCGACCGGGCGGGCCTCCATCAGGATCTCGGCTGTCTCCGGGACCATGTTGACGATGGTGCCGCCGGTCATGCGGCCGGCATGCAGCGTCGTGTAGGGCACCGAATAGCCTGCTTCCTGCGGACCGGTCGCGGCAAGCTCGTCCTGCAGCCGCCGGAGCCCGGCGAGGAAATCGCCCGCCAGATGCAGCGCGTTCAGCGCCAGAGGTGCCTCGGAGGAATGGCGGGGCTCTCCGCGGCAGGTCACCGTCAGGCTCATCTTGCCCTTGTGGCCCAGCCCGATCTGCATCGAGGTCGCCTCGCCGACCAGCACCAGATCGGGGCGCAGGCCGCGCGCGGCCATGCCCGCGATCATCGAGGGCACGCCGCGGCAGCCGGTCTCTTCGTCATGGGACAGGGCCAGCCATAGCGGGCGTTCCAGCCGGTCCGGCTCCAGCCGTTCGGCCAGGGACAGCGCGCAGGCGACGAAACCCTTCATGTCGGTGGTGCCGCGGCCATGGATGCGGCTGCCGCGGCGGGTCGCGGCGAAGGGCGCGACCGACCAGTCCTGTCCTTCGGCCGGCACGACATCGAGATGTCCCGACAGCACCAGCCCGTCGCGGCGGTCCGGGCCGAGCCGCGCCAGCAGGTTGGCCTTGGTGCCGGTCGCGTCGGGGAACAGGGTGCACTCGGCTCCGGCGGCTTCCAGCCGCGCGCAGAGGCCGGCTATGAGCGCAAGGTTCGGGGCAGGGCTGAGCGTGGGTTCTGCCACCAGCCGCTCGAGCCAGGCCAGCGTGCCGGTCATGTCCGCTCCGGCGAAGCCGCCGGAAGGGAAGGGGGAAAGGTGGTGAATATGCTCATGGTTCGGTCATTCCGCATGCGGTCCGCTGCTTCGGAGAGGCTGCCTGCGGGCCGGGTCTTGACAGCTCCCCGCAGCAATGCATGCTGTATACAGAAAATCAAGGGGCGGTACGGCAGGGGGCGGATGAGCGCATGGAGATAGCGGGCGGAGGCATGAAGCCGGCCCAGAGGGGCATATCGCTGGCCGAGCAGATCTACCGCAACTTGCGCAGCGCCATCATCGGCGGGCAGATCGCCGCCGGCACGCGGCTGCGCGAGGTGGAGCTGGCCGAGATGCTGGGCGCGAGCCGCACGCCGCTGCGCGAGGCGCTGTCGCGCCTGGCCGGCGACGGACTGCTGACGCCGCTGTCGAAGGGCGGCGTCGAAGTGGCGGATGTCGAAAGCGAGCGCGACGACATCCATGCGATCCGCGTGGGGCTCGAATGCGTGGCGATCCGCCTTGCGGCCCTGCGCGCGACCAAAGAGGAGCTGGCGCAGCTTTTCGGGCTGGTCGAGGAGCGCGAGGCGATGGAGATCGCCGATGCCGAGGGCCGCTCGGCCAACAACGCGCGCTTCCATGACCTGATCCGCGAGATGTCGCGCAATCCGCGGCTGGTCGCGATGGTCGCGCAGTACCAGGAATTCTTCCTCGACGCGGACCGGCTGTCCCGGCTCGACGAGGAGGCCAGCCGCCGCGCCGGGCGCGAGCACCGCGGGATTGCCGAGGCCATCGCGGCCCGCGATCCCGACCGGGCCGAGACGGCGCTGCGCCAGCATATCGAACGGGCCTACGAGAGCCTGAAGGCAAGCCGCTAGGCCGCCGCCGCTCTCTCCGCCCGCCAAGCCGGATCCGGATGTGCCGGGTCCGGACGCTTACCGAGTGCCCGCTTGCCGGGCCAGAGCGGAGGACTGCCATGACGCGGCGCCCCAAGATGCATCTGGTCGCCTATCTGCGCACCAATTCCACCGCCAGCTATGCCGGGGGCTGGCGCCATCCGGCCGCGCCGCTGGACGACGTCTGGTCTCCGGAACGTTACCAGTCGCTGGCGCGGCTGCTGGAGGGCGCCTGCTTCGATGCCGGCTTCTTCGCCGACAACCTCGCGCTGCCCGATCTCTACAAGGGGCGGATCGACGACTACATCGGCCGGGGCGGGCAGGCCAGCCTGCTCGATCCGATGATCGCCCTGCCGATCATGGCGGCGGCCACCTCGCGGCTGGGGCTGGGCGCCACCCTGTCGACCACCTTCAACGAGCCCTATCACCTGGCGCGCAGCCTCGGCTCTCTGGACCTTGTCTCGGGCGGGCGCGCGGCCTGGAACATCGTCTCCTCGACCATGGATTGCGAGGCGCGGAACTTCGGGCTGCCGGCGATGCCGGACAAGGAGACCCGCTACGACCGGGCAGATGACGTGCTGGAGGCCTGCACCAAGCTCTGGGACAGCTGGGACGCCGAGGCTCTGGTGATGGACCGCGATCGCGGCGTCTTCGCCGACACGTCTCGGATCCGGGCGGTTAACCATGACGGCCCCTTCGTCCGGGTCCGGGGGCCGCTCGGCATCCCGCGCAGCCCGCAGGGCCATCCGGTGCTGATGCAGGCCGGGTCCTCGCCGCGCGGCCGCGTCTTCGCCGCGCGTTGGGCCGAACTGGTCTTCGCCTCGCCCGCAACCAAGGAGGCGGGGGCGGAGTTCCGCGCAGACCTGCACGAGCGGATGGGAGCGCATGGCCGCGCGCCGGGGGACTGCAAGGTGCTGGTGTCGATGTCGCTGGTGCTGGGCGAAACCGAGGCGATCGCCCGCGACCGGGCCGCCTATCTCGACAGCCTCGTCGATCCGGAGCTGGTGCTGGCCTCGAACTCCTCGCTGATGGGGATCGATCTGGACCGCAAGCTGCGCGAGGAAGCCGCCGCGCCGGAACTGGTGGGCAGCCAGGGGGTGCAGGGCACGCTCGACCGCATGTCCCAGACCGTCGCCGCCAGCGGCCGCAGCTTCGCCGAGACGGTGCGCCGCCCGCGCGACCTGTTCACCGGCACGGCCGCCGGGATCGCCGATGTGATGGAGGACTGGCTGGTTTCGGGGGCCTGCGACGGCTTCGTGCTGCCGCCGACCGTCTATCCGGGCACGTTCGAGGATGTCGCGCGGCTCCTCGTTCCTGAACTTCAGAAACGCGGTCTGTTCCGGCGCGGCTATGCCGGGCGGACGCTGCGCGAAAACCTGCGCGATCCGGGCTGAGACCCGGCCGCATTCCGGCAAGGAGACACATCATGGAAGACATGGACACCGGCGCGGACACGGTCCTGAAGGACCCGCCGCCGCCAGAGTACAGCTGCGACACGGAGTGGAAGGCGCGGGTCGACCTGGCCGCCTGCTACCGGCTGCTGGCGCATTTCGGCATGGCGGACACGGTCTATGGCCATGCGACGGTGCGGGTTCCCGGCAGCCCGGACGAGTACCTGATCAACCCGTTCGGCATGATGTTCGAGGAGGTCACGGCCTCGTCCCTGGTCAAGGTCGACCACACCGGCCTGCCGGTCGACGGGGTGACGGCGGTCAATGCCGCGGGCTTCGTGATCCATTCGGCGATCCACGCCGCTCGGCCCGATGTCGACTGCGTGATCCACACCCATACCCGGGCCGGGGTGGCGCTGAGCTGCCTCGCGGAGGGTCTGCTGCCGATCAACCAGTTCGCGCTCGAGTTCTCGGAACTGGTCCGCTACCACGATTACGAGGGCATCGCGCTCGACCTCGCGGAGCAGGAGCGGCTGGTGGCGGATCTGGGCAGCTCGCACACGCTGGTGCTGCGCAATCACGGCATGCTGACCGCCGGGCGCACGGTGCCGGGGGCGTTCTACCTGTTCTACTATCTGGAGCAGGCGGCCAAGGTGCAGATGGACGTGATGGCCTCGGGCGGCAAGATCGTCACGCCGCCGGTCGAGGTGCAGAAGCACACTGCCGGGCAGTATGCCTCGGCCTTCGACCCCGACAAGACCGGCCTGCGCGGCTGGCCCGCGATGCTGCGGCTGCTCGACCGGCACAATCCGGGCTACGACCAGTGACATCGGCGGGGCGTCCTCGGGGGCGCCCCGTTTCCGTTCAGGCGGCGGGCAGGCCGTGATAGCGGCGCGAGAAGTAGAGCAGCGCGTCGCGGTCGCGCGGTCCGTGGATCGCGTCGAGCTCGACGAAGAACACGTCATGGCTGCCGGAGGCCTGAACGGCCGCGATCCTGCCCTCGAGGCTCATCGCGGCCTCTTCCAGCAGCGGCGCGCCGGTGACGCCGGGGCGGTGGGCGGCATGGCCGAAACGCGCGCCATGCGCGATGCCGGCCTGTCCCGAGAACAGCTCGGCCAGATGCTGCGAGCCGGGGCAGAGCGTGTTGACGCAGAGCACGCCGTTCGCGTGCAGGGCGGCGTTCTGGCGGCTGGAGCGGTTCATGCACGCCAGAAGCGTCGGCGGCGCATCGGAGACCGAGCAGACCGCCGAGGCGGTGAAGCCGACCGGTCCCGCCGGTCCGTCGGAAGTGATGACATGGACGGCCGCCGCGATGCGGGACATCGCCTCGCGGAACAGCGTCTGGTCAACATCTGGGCGAATTCGCGCGGCATCGCACATGGGACAGCTCCTCGGCGGCGGGAAAACCGGCTGCCCCGGCAAAAGGGCTTGCCTTCTGTATACAGCATGCAGCAATCTGCGTGAGAGGTCAATGCTGGCCGCTTACCGCAACTGTCAAAGGGTATGTCATGGGGCTGATGACGCGCGCGCAATATATCGAAAGCCTGGATGACGGGCGGCAGGTCTGGGTCAGCGGCCGCAAGGTCGCCAAGGTGGCCGAGCATCCCGCCCTTGCGCCGATGACCGAGGCGGTGGCGCAGATCTACGACATGCAGGCAAACCCGGACTTCGAAGACCTGCTGACCTACCAGCGGCCCGACGGCATCCGTGGCTCGCGCTTCTACAAGATCCCCGAAACGCCCGAGGATCTGATGCAGCGGCGCAAGATGACCTCGGCGATCCTCGGCCATGTCTCGCCGACTATGGACCGGTTCGGCGACGAGACGGTCACCCCGCTCTTCGTCATGGTCGACCGCAAGGACATCTGCGACAGCTTCGATCCGCGCTATGCCGCCAATGCCGCGCGCTGGCTGGACCGCCTGCAGCGCGAGAACCTGTTCATGACCTCGGGCAATACCGATCCCAAGGGCGACCGCTCGCTCCAGCCGCATGAGCAGCCCGATCCGGATATGTACCTGCGCGTGGTCGAGGAGCGTGCCGGCGGCATCGTCATCTCGGGGGCGAAATTCGAGACCGGCGCGCCCTATGCCCATGTCGCGCTGGTCAAGCCGACGGTCGGCAACTGGATCGACGCCAATGCCGATTTCGCCGTTGCCGCCATCGTGCCGCTGAACGCGCCGGGCGTGCGCATGCATTGCCGGATGCCGTTGACCGCGGGCGGCGCGGCCGCGGCCAGCGGCTACGACCATCCGCTCTCGGGCCGGTTCGACGAGCTCGACACGCTGATGGTCTTCGACCATGTCTTCGTGCCCTGGGAGGACGTCCTGTTCTGCCGCCAGCCGAAGATGGCGGCGATGATGCGGTCGGAATTCTCCCGCTGGGCGGCGCAGGGCTATCTGGTGCGCTGCCTGTCGAAGGCCGAGCTGCTGGTCGGCGCGGCGCTGCTGGTGGCGCAGCATTCCGGCACCGACAAGATCCCGCCGGTGCGTTCCAAGATCGCCCAGCTGATGATGCACAAGCAGGCGATCGAGGCCTTCGTCATCGGCTCGGAGGCTGCCTGCAAGCCGTCGCCGGGCGGCTTCACCATGCCGGACCAGGCGATCCAGAACGCCGGACGCATCTTCTGCTCGCAGAGCTACCACCACATGGTGCAGCTGCTGCGCGAGATTGTCGGCGGCCAGCCGGTGATGCTGCCCGACGAGGCGATGCTGGACGGGCCGGAGACCCGCGCCGACATCGAGAAGTTCTTCGCTGGCGGGGGCTTTGCTGCGCGCGAGCGGATCCAGGCGATGCATCTCGCGCGAGAGCTGACCGGTTCCGCCTATGCCGGGCGGACCCAGGCCTACCAGCTGTTCGCCGAGACGCCGGTCTTTGCGCAGGAAGCGGCGCTTTACGCCACCTATGACCGCGACGACGCGTTGCGGATGGCGATGAAATGGGCCGGGATCGGCGACGCCGAGGAGACCGCCGGCGCATCTGTGCCCGCGCCGGTCGCGGCAATGGCGGGGCGGTGAGCATGGCGGATCAGAGCTATCTGGAGGCCGCGCGCACGGACGGCCCGGCGGAGGCTTTCGCGCCCGGCCTCGCGGACCGGATCGCCGCGCTGGAGCCGCGCGCGCGGGACCTGCTGCGGACGCTGGTCGGCATGCCTTCGGGCAGCTACGAGGCGGCCGATGTCGATGCCCTGGGTGACCGGCTGGCCACCGAATGGCAGGCGCTTGGCTTTGCCGACGCGCCGCTGCCGGTGCCGGGGCGCGGCTGCATCCGCCGGCTGTCGCGGCAGTTTCCCGGGGAGCGGGGGGGCCGCATCCTGATCCTCGGGCATCTCGACACGGTCTGGTCGGCTGCTGACAGCGCCGGGTGGGACTATGCCGAGGATGGCGCCGGCATGGCCTCGGGGCCGGGGGTCGGCGACATGAAGGGCGGGCTCGCGATGGCCTGGCTTGCGGTGGCCGGGCTGCTGGAGAACGGGACGGGCCTGCCGTCGGAGATCGCCGTCATGCTGGTTCCGGACGAGGAGCTGGGCTCGCCCGGATCGCGGGCCGAGATCGAGGCCGAGGCCGCGCGGAGCCGCGCGGTTCTGGTTCTGGAACCCTCCCGCCCTGGCGGCGAGGTGGTGATGGGACGCGGCGCGGTCGGCGCCATGGTGGTCACGGCGCGGGGCCGCACCGCCCATGTCGGCGTCAACCCGGAGGAGGGAATCTCGGCGCTGGTGCCGATGGCGGCGCTCGCCGTTGAGGTGAGCGCGCTCGACGGCGCGTCGGTCGGCGTTCTGCGCTCGGGCGCGGCGCGGCAGGTTGTGCCGGAAACGGCCGAGATGCATGTCGATCTGCGCGCGCCCGGCCAGGAGGCGGCCGACGCTCTGGCCGCAGCGGTCAAGGCGCTGGTTGCGGCGGCTGCAGACGCCAATCCGCAGGTCCGCTTCGACGTTGCGGGCGGGGTCACCCGGCCGGCCTTTCCGCCGCAGATGGGGCAGGGGCTCTTCGGCCTCTATTCCGCCGAGGCCCGTGCGCTGGGGCTGGAGATCGGCGCGGTGGTCACCCGCGGCGGTTCGGACGGCAGCTTCGGCGCGGCACTCGGCGTGCCGACCCTGGACGGGCTGGGCCCGGTCTGTTTCGACACCTGCTCGCGGCGGGAACGGATCGTGATCGCCTCCCTGGCGGAACGTGCCACGCTCTTAGCGGCGCTGATCGCGCAGCTTGCCTCCGCGCCGGACATGGCGCTGGCCTGAACCGGACGGGCGCCGCTCAGAACGGCGCCAGCGCGCGCTTCTCGTAGGCGCGGACATCCGGGGCGTAGAGCGCCCAGAGCCGCTCCAGTGCCACGATCGGATCGGCGTCATGGTCGATCCGCAGATCCGCCAGCGGGAAGCTCTGCGCGTCGGCGATCTTCAGCGCGGCGGAGCTCACCTGCTTCACTTCGCCCCCGGCGGCATCCCCCGCCCGCAGCGCCGCCAGCAGCCGCCCAGCCAGAGGAACGGGACCGTCTGCCGGTGCAGCGGCGAAGGCCGCGACCATGGCATCGGCCACCGCCTCGCTTGCCAGGATGTTGCCGATCGCCACGCAGCCCGGCCCGGTGGCGCAGGACACGGCCCCTGCCACCTGCGTGCCCGTGGCATGGGCTGCCCGCCCGTCCGGCGACAGTGCCGCGAGCTGGCGGACCTCGGCATAGGGCCGCTGCATCAGTTCGCCGAGCGCGGCGTCGGGGGCAAGCCCGCCGACCATCAGCCCCAGCGCGTCGCGGCCCAGCCGCGGATCGGTCCAGTACTGGCTGAGCGCCGCGCCGTACCCCGCCTCGACGAACAGGCAGCGCGCGCCGACCGCGGGGCTCGACGTGGTGATCGCCCCTCCGATCATGCCGGTATCGGGGCAGAGGCCGATGATGGAATAGGTCATGTCCGAAGCTCCGGAGTCACTTGCCGCCGATCACCTTCTCGAACCCGGCGAAGCGCTGCAGCAGGAAGACGAGCACCACGCTCTGCAGGATCAGGATCGCGGCCATGGCCGAGACCGTCGGGTCGTTGAAGTCGCGGATGTAGGAATAGGCCTGCACCGACAGGACGTTGGTTTTCATGTCGGTCAGGAACACCACGGTGGAGAAGTTGTCGATCGCCTCAACGAAGACGAAGATGCCGCCCGCCAGCATGCCCGAGCGCAGCTGGGGCAGGGTCACGGTCAGGAAGGTCTGGAAGCGCGAGGCGCCGAGGTTCCGCGCGGCCTCTTCGAGCGCGAGGTCGAGCCCCTCCAGCGTGGCCACCAGCGCGCGGATGGCAAAGGGCAGGGTGATGACGACGAGCGCGAAGGCGATCTTCCAGAATCCGGAATAGAGCCCGGTCCAGGCGAAGAAGTTGAGGAACGCCACGCCGATCACCACGCCGGGCACGGCCAGGGGCGAGAGCGCCAGCGCGCTGAGCAGTCCGCGCCCGGGAAAGCGGCGTCGCACGATCGCCAGCGAGCAGGGCACCGCGATGGCCAGCGTCAGCGGCGTGACCAGCGCGGTCACCAGCAGGCTGTTGACCAGCGCGTCGCGGAACTGCCGGTTCTCGAAGAAGTTGCCGAACCATTTCAGCGTCAGCGCCTCGGGCGGGAACTGGACCCGTGCCGAGGGACTGAGCGCCGAATAGAGGATCACCAGAGTCGGCACGACGAGGAAGACCAGCACCAGCGCGGCGGCGAAGGCCAGGAGCGGAGAATATGGGCGGGAGGTCACCGGCGCGTCCCCCCGAAGCGGCGCGACAGCGATCCGCGGATGAGGTTCAGCGCGAGGATCGGCAGGAGCGCGAAGACCAGGAAGATCATCGCCATGGCGGAGGCGGCGGGCATGTCGAAGCTGCTCTGGATCTTGTCGTAGATGAGGTTGGCGAACATCTGCACCCGGCCGCCGCCCAGGAGCAGCGGGAAGAGGAAGGAGCTGATCGCCAGCGTGAAGGCCAGCAGCGAGGCGCTGACGAGGCCGGGAACGCTGAGCGGCAGGGTCACGTCCCGGAAGGCGGCCCAGCGGCTGGCGCCGTGGCTGCGCGCGGCCTCTTCGAGCGAGGCGGGAATGTTGCGGATCGCGCCCAGCAGCGTCAACACGAAGAAGGGCAGCACGAAATGCACGATCGACAGCACCACGCCGGTGCGGTTGTTGACCATGCGGACCGTCGGCAGGCCGAGTTCGCGCAGCAGCCCGTTGACGGGACCGTTGCTGCCCAGAACCAGCATCCAGGCATAGGCGCGGGTGATGCCACCCGACAGGAAGGTGACGATGAGCACGAAGAAGATCGCGTTGCGCAGGACTTTCGACGGCGAGCGCGCCATCAGGTAGGCCAGCGGATATCCCAGGATCACCGCCGCGCCGGTGATCTGCAGGGACATGACCAGTGTGTCCCAGAGCGCCTTGCGCGCCAGCGGCGACGCGAAGGTGTCGGCATAGTTGCCCAGCGAACGGGGGCCCTCGAACATGGCGGTGCCGGGGATCTGGTGCAGCAGGCTGGTATCGGCGAAGCGCAGCAGTGCCGCGAAGAACAGCCCCAGCACGACCAGAAGCGGCCAGATCAGCCACAGGACCGGGACCGGTTTCATGCCGCCGCCTCCAGCACGGTGATGCCGCCCGGGACCAGCGCGACCTGCTGGCCGACCGGACGGGTGGGCAGGCCGGGGGCGCGGGCCTCGGAAACCTTCACCACCTGGCCGTCGGCCAGGCTGACCTCGTAGAGCACGCGTCCGCCCAGGTTGGTGCGGTAGCCGATGGTGCCGCCGATCCCGCCGCTGCCGGGACGGGCCAGCGTCACCGCCTCGGCGCGCAGCGCGATCTGGCAGGTGCCGGTCTGGCCGGGCAGCGCTCCGGCCGGGGGCCGCTCCAGCGCGATTGCCGATCCCGCAATGCGCAGCGCGCCGTCGGACAGCGATGCATCGAGGATGTTCTCGACCCCCATGAACTCCGCGACGAAGCGCGTGCGCGGATGGTCGTAGAGCTCGGCGGGCGGCGAAAGCTGCTCGATCCGACCGTCATGGACGACGGCGATGCGGTCGGCGAGGATCATCGCCTCCTGCTGGTCATGGGTGACGATCACCGTGGCGAGGCCGAGGCTTTCCTGCAGCTTCCGCAGCTCGATCTGCATGGCCTCGCGCAGGTTCTGGTCGAGCGCGCCGAAGGGTTCGTCGAGGAGCAGCAGGTCGGGCCGGGTGGCGATGGCGCGCGCCAGCGCAGTGCGCTGCTGCTGGCCGCCGGAGAGCTCGGACGGATAGCGGCGGGCGAACTGGTCGAGCCGCACCAGCTTCAGCGCGTCCCAGACGCGGGTTTCGCGCTCGCCGCGGGCAATGCGGCGGATCTTCAGCCCGTAGCCCACGTTCTCGGCGACGGTCATGTGCGGGAACAGCGCATAGGACTGGAACACCATCGCGGCATTTCGCTTCTCGGGCGCCAGCCGGGTGATGTCGCGGCCGTTCAGCGTTATCGTGCCGCTGTCGGGCTCGGCAAAGCCCGCGATCATCCGCAGGATCGTCGTCTTGCCGCAGCCCGAGGGGCCGAGCAGTGCCAGGATGCCGCCTTCGGCAAGGTCGAGCGAGACGCCCTTGACCGCCAGCGTGTCGCCGAAGGACTTCTTCAGGCCGGAAATGCGCAGGGCGGTCGCCCGCTCCTGCGCGTCGATGTCGGGGACGTGCTGCATGGCCAATTTGGCGCTGGCCTTACTGCGAGACCGTCATCTGGAATTTCTCGTTCCAGCTGTCGTATTCGGCGTTCACCTTGTCCTCGTCATAGGTGCGGGTGTCCTCGGGCTTGGCATATTGCGGCGCCAGCTCAGGCGGGACGGAGGCCTTGGTGTTGACCGGCATGTTCTGGTTGCCGGTGGCGATGATCTGCTGGGCCTCGGGGCTGGTCGCGAAATCGATGAATTTCGCCGCCAGGTCCTCCTGGCCGTTCCGCACGATGGTCATGACGTCATAGGTCATCGGCGCGGGAGCGGGGGAGACCATCTTCACCTCGACGCCCTCGTTGCGCACGGTCTTGGCGCCCGAGGGCGGCGAGACGAGCACGCTGATCTCGCCATTGGCCAGCGCCTGGCGGGCCTGGGCGTCGGAGCTGTACCAGAAGGCGACGTTGGGCTCGAGCTCCTTCAGCTTCTCGATGCCCGGCTCCACATTGTCGATCGAGCCCCCGGCCAGCTCGGCCGCGACCAGGACGATGCGGCCCTGGTAGGTGGCCGGGGTCGGCACCGCGATGGAATTCTCGAATTCCGGCTTCCAGAGATCCTCCCAGGAGGTGATGTCGCCGTCGACCATGTCGGGACGCCAGACGATGCCCAGCGGATAGGCGTAGGCGCCGACCCAGCCGGCATTGTAGGAGCCGTCGACCATGTCGTCCTTGTAGGTCAGCTCGTCGACCGGGATCTGCGCGAACAGCCCGGTATCCTTGACCGCGCGGTTGGCGACCGAGGAGGTGGTGAACCAGACATCGACGCCCGGCGCGGCGCGGTTCGCCTGCAGCTTGGCCAGCGACTCGCCGCTGTTCGACTGCGGCATCAGCTGGACGCGTATGCCGGTTTCCTCGGTGAAGTTTGCGGCGATCTTCTCGAAGGCGGTCTGCCAGGTGGTGCCCCAGATCATGATGGTGATGCTCTGGTCCTGGGCGAGGGCGGGCAGGCCGGACAGGCCGAGAGCGGCAGTCGCGGCGAGCAGGGTGCGGCGGGTGACGGGGACGGGCATGGCGCAACTCCGGGGGCTAGAATACTGCATACAGAGCACAGAGCGCAGCGGTCCTTGTCAACGAATGCTCTACCGAAGGATGCAGCGAGGCAGAAAAATTCAGCAGCGATGCAGGATTTGGTCAATCTTTCACCGGTTCCGGCACCGCATTCCGGGCCTGAACTCTGCGCTCCGCCCAATGGCCGGGCCGCGCCCGCCATGCCGGATGCCTGCACCACCTGCGGCAGGCCCGCGCGATCCGATCAGGCACGCCTGCATTGCGATGAGGGGGCCATGGCGGCGGAGCAGGGCGCAAGAGCCGGCATCCGGCGCGGCGGACCGGCCGTCCCGTCAGACCCGGGCTGCGCCGATCAGGCCGAGCAGCGTGTCCGGCGTGCCGAAGCCGCCGGATTTCGTTGCGATCCGCAGCCCCGGGACGCCATCGGCCAGCCGTGCGGACGGGATGCCGGGCGCAAGTTCGCCCTCCAGCCTCAGCAGCCCGGCACCGAGCTGCTCCAGCAGCGCATCCGCCGTCTCGCCGCCGCAGGCCAGCAGGCTCGCGGGCAGGGCGGCCGCCACCAGGCGGGCGAGTTCCGCGGCGAAGCGCGCCGAGACCGTGGCCGGTGCCTCGTCGCAGCTGCCCGGCGTCAGCCGCACAATGCGGCAGGCTCCGGGCGGCAGGGAAGGCACCGCGCCGTTCGGGGCGGCATGGATCCGCGCCGGTTCCAACGCGTCGAGCTGGGCCAGCGTCACCGGATCGCGCGATCCGATCGCCATCAGCAGCGGCTGCTCCAGCGGCGCGGCGGGGCGCGGCCGGGTGCCGGGAAGCAGCCGCCGCGCCAGGGCCTCGGCCAGGCCGGAGGCGCCGGCAAAGACATGCCCGGCCAGATCGCGGGGCAGCGCGGCGTCGAGATCGGCCTCGCTGGCGATGTCGGGAATGGCGGCGGGACGGCCGAGCCGCGGCGCCACCGGGACCGGCTCGGGCACTGCAGCCCCCTGCAAGGCGCCGCCGGCCACGAAACGGCCGAGCCGCGGCAGGGCGGGGCACGCGAAGACCGGCCGTGGATCGCCGCCGAGCAGGCCGTCCAGCTCGGCGGCGATGTTGCCCTTCAGCCGGCTGTCGACCTTCTTGAACAAGATCGCGTCCCCGGCCGGCAGAAGCGCGCGCAGCCGCTCATGGAGCGCCCTTGCCTCCGCCGCGGGTACCTCCCGCGTGCCGGTGGAGACCGCGAGCAGCTCCGGACCGGCGGCCAGGGCGGCCGGAACGGCCGCGAGGCCGCGCGCCACGAGGGTCTCCATGCCGCGCGCGGCGAAGGCAACGGCGCTGTCGAGCGCGCCGGTCAGGTCGTCAGCGACCAGGATCAGCCGGGGCATGGCGCTCAGTAGGCCGCTTCGTAGAGGCCGCGGATGTCGCCTTCCGACAGGTCTACCGGGTTCCAGTCGAGCAGGCGGCGGATGGCATGCGCCTCCCCGGCCATCGGCCCCAGATCGGACTCCGCCACGCCATGGGCGCGCAGCGACATCTCGATGCCGAGCCCGCGGCAGAAGTCGAGCGCACCCTCCCGCACGGCTTCCGCGCTGCCCGCCGCGAAGCCGAGCGCCGTGCCGACGGCTGCCGTCTTCTCGCTTTCGGCAGGCGCATTCACGGCCAGCGTGTGCGGGAAGATCAAGGCGTTCGCCAGCCCGTGGGCCATCTTGTAGCGCGTGCCGAGCGGATAGGAGACGGCATGCCCCGCCGTGGTGTTCACCGGCCCGAGGCAGACCCCGCCATAGAGCGCCGCCAGCGCCATGCCGGCCCGGGCCTCGGCATCGCTGCCGTCTTCGACTGCGCGGGCAAGGTACTTGCCGACCAGCGCGATCCCCTGCAGCGCATAGGCGTCGATCACCGGATGGGCGCGTTTCGAGGTCAGCGCCTCGACGCAATGCGCCATCGCGTCGACCCCGGTCGCGGCGGTGATGTGCGGCGGCACGGTATGGGTCAGGACCGGATCGACGATGGCGATGTCGGCCAGCATGTGGCGGCTTTCGGTGGCGATCTTGGCGAGGCTTCCGGGATCGGTGACCAGGGCGCGCGTTCCGACTTCGGAGCCGGTGCCGGCGGTGGTCGGCACCTGGGCGAGTGCGACCTGCCGCGGCGGCGCGCGGTTCGGTCCGGAAATTTCGGCGAGGCTGACATTGCGGCCCGCCATCACCGCGACCAGCTTCGCGAGATCCATCGCCGATCCGCCGCCGAATCCGATCACCAGGTCGGCCCCGGCCTCGGTGGCGGCGGCAACGGCGGCCATCAGGTTGGGCACGGACGGTTCGGGTTCCACCGTGCCGAAGCAGGCGGGCTCGCCGAGGCCAAGCAGGCCGAGCCGCGCGGCATTGACCGGATCCGCGACGACGAAGGGGCGGCGGCAGCCCTGCGACTCGGCCCAGGCGGCAAGCCCCCCGAGGGTGCCGTCGCCGAACCGGAGCACCGGCGGACGCTGCATTTCGATGGGGTCTGTCAGGGTGAGCATGGCGGTCCTCCCGGGAATGTCGCGGCTTGCGCTGTTTTGTCCGTAGGGTAGGGCTGCCGCCGGAAAGTTGTCAACTCGTCAAATTACGAGTCGCGGAAAATTTGTGCTCCACAGGGGGAATTGCACGACGGAATGACCTGAATACCACTGTAATAACTATATAAAACTCGATATAGCCGGGCGCGATGCGGGCCAAAAACTGGTGGTTGACAGGTTTGCAACTATTGCGGATGCTGGGGTCGAACGGAGCGGGAGGAACGCATGACCGAGAAAGAGGCCTTCGTCGCGGTGGTGACGTGCTTTCACGAGGATGAAAGCGTCAACTATGCGGCGACCCGCGCGCAGGTGCGCCGCCAGGTCGAGGCGGGCAACAACATCATGTGCGCCGGGACCAACGGCGATTTCACCGCGCTGACCTATGACGAGAAGGTCCGGCTGACCGCCGAGGTGGTCGACGAGGCCGCCGGCCGCGCCAAGGTCTTCGTCAATGCCGGCATGCCCGCGACCTACGAGACCGCGATGCTGGCGCGCGATTTCGCGCGGATCGGCGTCGACGGGATCGCGGTGATCACGCCCTTCTTCATCGATTGCACGCAGGACGGGCTCTACCGCCATTTCTGCTCGGTCGCCGATGCGGTCGACCGGCCGGTCTATCTCTATGACATTCCGGCGCGGACCCAGAACCATGTGGAGCCGGACACCGCCCGCCGCCTCGCTGGCCATGGCAACATCAAGGGCATCAAGGACTCGGGCGGCGCGCAGGAGACGCTGGAGGCCTATCTTCAGGTTTCGCGCGAGGCGGAGGATTTCGGCGTCTGGTCGGGGCCCGACCATCTGGTGCTCTGGGCGCTGGAAAACGGCGCGGCGGGCTGCATTTCCGGCCTCGGCAACGTGATGCCGCATGTGCTGGCGCAGATTGCCGGATGCTTCAACCGCGGCGACATGGCCGGCGCGAAAGCCGCGCAGGAGATCTATGGATCGTTCCGGCGCGATCTCTACGGGCTCGGCTATCCGCCCGCGCTGGTCAAGCGCGCGCTCTGGCTGATGGACCCGTCGGTCGGCGCCTCGCGCCAGCCGGCGCTGCTGCCCGATCCCGCCCAGGACCGCGCCATCGAGGCGGTTCTGGGGAAATACGACCTGATGGCGGAGGCCTGAACCGATGACCCAATGTCCGATCGTGATCACCATGGGCGATCCCTCCGGCGTCGGCGCCGAGGTGACGGTCAAGGCGATGGCCGACCTGCACCCGTCCCAGCGCGCCGGATATGCGGTGATCGGCGACCGGGCCACGCTGGAGCGGGCCCTCGCCTCGACCGGCGCCGCGCTCGGCCTGCATGAGCATGGCGCCGCCGCTGCGCCGGGATCGCTCGGCGTGATCGACGTGCCGGTCGAGGGCCTGCCGGGGGAATTCGGCGTGCTCAGCCCGGCCTGCGGCGAGGCCTCCTTCCGTTACATCAGGCGCGCGGTCGAGCTGACGACGGCGGGCGCGGCGGCGATGATCGTGACCGCGCCGATCAACAAGGCGGCGCTGAACGCAGCCGGGCACCATCATGACGGCCATACCGGGATGCTGGCGCATCTGACGGGACAGAAATCTTCCTGGATGCTGCTGGCCTCGCCGACGCTGAACGTGCTGCATGTTTCCACCCATGTCAGCCTGCGCGACGCGATCGAGCGGGCTACGACCGAGCGGGTGCTGGAGACGATACGCATGGGCTACCGGCATTTCCGCCGCATGGGCGTGGCAAGTCCTAGGATCGCTGTGGCCGGCATCAACCCGCATTGCGGCGAGAACGGGCTCTTCGGGACCGAGGACGACACCCGCATCGCGCCCGCGGTGGCGCAGGCCCGCGCCGAAGGGATCGACGTGACCGGACCCGTGCCGGCCGACACGGTCTATTACCGCGCGCACACGGGCGCCTTCGACCTGGTGATTGCGCAGTATCACGACCAGGGGCACATCCCGATCAAGCTGATCGCCTTCGACACCGCGGTGAATGTCTCGCTCGGCCTGCCGATCGACCGCTGCTCGGTGGATCACGGCACCGCCTTCGACATCGCTGGCACAGGCCGGGCGAACCACGTCAACATGCTCGCCGCGCTCGGCTATGCCGGAAAGCTGGTTGCAGCCAGGGCCGCCGAACCGGCATGACAGGGAGACCGGGGCAGGAGGAGCTCCGGAATCCGGGGGGAGGAAAATGAATGACGCAAGCGCAGGCGCGGGCGGGTCTCCTGATCATGGTCGCGGTCACCATCGGCGGTGCGGCGGATTCCGTGATCGTGCGGCTTCTGGCCGGGGATATCCCGGCAATGCAGATCGGCTTCACCCGCGCGCTGTTCGGCGTGCTGGCGCTGGCGCCGCTCCTGGCGGCCCGGCCGGGGCTGCTCAGGACCCAGGCGCGCTGGAGCCATGTGCTGCGCGCGGGCCTCAAGCTGATGTCGCTGGTGCTGCTCTTCGCGGCGCTGCAGCGGGCGCCGCTGGCCACGGTCACGGCGATCGGCTTCGCTTCGCCGCTCTTCGTGGCGCTCGGGGCCTGGGCGCTGCTCAGCGAGGCGCCGGATTCGCTGCGCGGCGCGGGGCTGGTGCTGGGCTTTGCCGGGATCGTGGTGATCCTCGGTCCGGCGCTCGGCGAGGCGCAGGGCCTCGCGCTGATGCTGGCGCTTGGATCGGCGGTGCTCACCGCCTCGATCCAGCTGATGCTGAAGGTCATGGGCCGCGCCGACGGGGCGCTGACGCTGGTGGCCTGGAACCTGATCGTCTCGGTGCCGCTGGCGCTGCTGCCGGCGGCCGCCGTGTGGGTCTGGCCGACGCCGGAGCAATGGGCGCTCCTGGCGGCGCAGGGGGCGATCGGAACGGCCTGCCAGCTGGGGGTCACCCGCGCGCTGCAGCTCGCCGATGCCTCGCTGGTAGCGCCGGTCGATTTCCTGCGGCTGCCCTTCGTCGCGCTCGCGGCCTGGGTGGTCTTCGCGGAGATGCCGCCGCTGGCCACCTTCATCGGCGGGGCGATGGTCTTCGCCGCGGTCATGGTCCTGTCGCTGGCCGCGCGGCCGCGCCGGGGCCTGCCCAGCCGCGGCTGATCCGGAGCCGCTCCGGAACCAACAGCGGGGCCTAGAGCCCCGGAGGAACGGACCGTTTCCGGCCGCCAAGACGCCGAAGGCGCATGCGGGCAGGGACGGGACAGGCGCGCCCGGCAGGCGCCAAGCTGAACCGCTGCCGGCATTTTGGGAGGAAAACTTATGACATTCCGTGGTGTCCTGCTTTGCGGGGCTGCTGTTTCGTGCCTTGGGCTTCCGGTCCTGGCGG
>NZ_JAATVU010000088.1 GCF_013184745.1 Mangrovicoccus sp. HB161399 | reverse complement strand
CCCCCGAACCGCAGTCCGAGGGCCTAGTTCCGGAGGATCCCGCACGGCTCGGCACGGGGAACGGGAGCCCAGGGCAGAGCCCCCCTTCGCCTTGTCGAGTGGTTGGATGGGCACCATGCTTTTTCTGTCCGGGATGCGCGACGGTCCTTCGCTATCTCAAGTAGAGGCTCTCGAAATTTTTGAATTTTCAGGTGGTTCATTTTGAACCGCGGATCCATTTCGTATTCTTGATGGTAGAAATAAGATCCTTCCTTCATCAGTGATGCAGGTGAAGTCATGGTCCAATTTCCGCTGCGCGTTCTTCTCCGTTATTCCTGTGTGCGCTGCTGAAAAAATTCATCATGCCTGAAATGAAATCTTCCGAAGTCAGGATTTTCGAATTTTTTGCAGGATCTACCTTGGGAGAAACATGCTTCTAATTTAAAGATGACGTAGTCCGATGCATGTCAAACGTGATGTTATTTTATTTGGAGAATTTCAATACTGACCATCTTCAATAACAATGTCCCAGACTGGGGTAGAATCGTGTCCAAGCGTCTCGCTGAAGATGTCTTTCTCGAAATAGTACAGCAAGGCTTTTCTTATTCTTTTGGAGAGTACGAAATCTGTGGTCCCATCTTCCGGATCGTGTCCTAGCTCCAGAGAGCGAGATCGGGTGAAGTCGCGTGGAAGGGTGGGATTCAGCCGCGCGCGAACCGTAACGAATTCATGCCATTCTGTATCCCCGGAATCTGATATGAATGCGTCGTGATCCAGAGTAAGCTCATCAGACAGGAAGCGGCTTGGTACAATGTCCCGAAAGCCCACCAGAGAAAGTGAATTTTTCTCATAAATTTGAAGATGGCCGCGCAAATGTGGCCTGCGAGGTGATTGAACAAGGCTATGGGGTGAAAACAGGATGTCTTTAGCCCCATAATCCTTGAAGATATAAGTTCCCCTAACGGCAGACTTCTGGGAAAGAGCCCGAAGAAGTTTCGCCGTCCTTAAGTCGGGAGGTGTATCAATTCTAATTTTCTCGATATCTGGAATTATTGGTTCCGCATCATTTTCCTTATGCTTCCCAAAAACCTTGTGCGCTGAAATGAAATCGCACCACTCGTTCAGCGTATGCGGTTGAATGCTAGGAACAGTTTCAAGCGTTTTGCCCCTGTCTGGTCCCTTGCGGACGGTGCGCGCTGGGTACCGCGATTCCGCGTTAAATTGAGAGACAACCTTCATCTGGGCGTGGGCGCGGGTGCATCCGATGAGTTTTGCGGCCTTTTCAGCCGTGATGGCGCCGCACCAGAACAGCAAAGCTTCATAAATCTTCAACTTGGATATCATCGATTCGATCTCAAGATGTTAGAAATTCATACATGACAGATCATCACCATTCAAACATATTGGCCCCAACTGCTGAGACATAGGGTGTGCAATGAAACGGATCACCATTTTCCCCGGGAAGATTCCGGTCAAATATCGATACATCGATAGCGTGCATGCTGCACTTGTGGCCGGTTTGACTTCGGCAGGGGTTTCCGGTGAACGTCTTGTTGGGGGAGGAGCGGCGGACTGGACTTTTGCTTGCAAGGGCTTCGCGGCACGTGGAGGCCTGATGACCCTGAAGAGCTTGTTGGTGTCTACGGCAGACCCGGAGGTCGCGAGAGCCTTCGAGGTTCTGGACCCGGAGGCATTGCAAAAGCGGTCCTCCAACGGAGATGTCATCGACTTTTCCGGCGGGCGCATTGTCGAGGAGATGCGCCGACCCGCGTCCGGGCAAGATGAAATTTGCCTTGCCTTCGCGAGTCCGTTTGCACTGATTGGCCCAAAGACCGCCGAGGCCAGGAAAACTTGGTTCGTACGCTCTGCGGCAGAAACCGACTTTCCCGAAGCGATCAGGGTTGGCCTGCAGCGGCGAGCCGGACGTGACCTCGACGTCGAGGTTGCCATCGATCGCTTGACCCTTCTGACGGAAGGCAGGAGCCGACCGGTTGCACTGCGACAGGCAGGACCGAGGCGCGTGATGATCCCAGGGTTCAGCATGCCCGTGACACTCCGCGGAAACGCGGAAGACCTATCTTGGGTCTATTTTTCAGGAATTGGCGCGAAAACCCGTCTCGGTTTCGGCTGCCCGATTCTGCCGACCTGATGCTGGAGCTTCCAAGAATGCATTCCGAACGCATCTACAAAGCTTTTCTGGCGACCGTAGTCTCCGAAGGGGTCTTTTCCGAGGAGGAAATGTCACGGGGGCTCCCGGTGATGCCAGGACCTCAGGCCAAGGATATCAGCTTGGGGAAGCGGCTTGATATCCGGACCCCATGGCTCATGCGAGTATCGGGCAAGGGCGGGCGGGACGCATCTGGACAATGGCATTGCGGCTGGCACAATGTCTCGCTCCTCGAACACGTGGCCTCGGTCGCGCGCGGCGCAGTGGTTCTTGCCGAGCGAGATTTGGAGGCCGCCGGAGAAAGCCAGGCAAGAACCTTTCCCGCACGGTTGGCACGTATCCTCGCGGTCGGCTTCCTGCATGATGCTGACAAGATGCTCGGCATCGGGCGTGATCACCCTCTTGCTGCGGAAGACATCGCATCCCTTGCAGACCGGTACCGGGTCGGCGCATTTCTGGCCCAGTTCGACGCCCAAGCGTCTCCGGGCTGGCTGCTGTCCATGATCGACAAGGCGGAAGTCAGCCGTGCAGGGCGCATCGCGCAAGATGGTGCCCCGCTTTCCAACCCCGACGCAAACGATGCGCTCTACGTGCGGATTGCCGACAGAATGGATGGCTGCTTCCTGAAGGATGGCGCGTCGGCAGCGGTGGCAGTCCTCCAGGAGTTTGACGGGTTCCGCACGAAAATCCTGCAAGAGGGATGGCGTGTTCTGACCCTGAACCAGCCGCAGTTCCCTTTCCTGCTGGATGCGCTTCAGGTTGCCTTGTCCAGAGCATGCAGTGAAATAACCCGCTTTCCTCCGCTTGCCGAGGTGCACCGGGATGGGTGTCTTGTAGTGGCCGTGCCGGAACAGGCTGGGCTATCCATTGTGGACCGGGGGCTGGAGCTCGTCGCACGGAGTTTCCGGTCACATCCCCGGATTGACGTCAACACGCGTCTCGCGGTGGATCTGCTTGAGGGGCGGGCCGGGGTTGACGATCTCGTCGAACTTTCGGCTGACGACAAGACATGGCGCAAGCTTCTCTCCTTCAGGACAGACTTGGCATATGGACCAGACGCGCCAGGAACGATCCTCGCCCGTGAACTTGCGGGCTTGGGGCTCGCGATTGGCTGGCCCGACTTGGCAAAGGTTCCCGGGGCCAGTGTCTCGCCCCATTTGATCCAAGAAGACGAAGGGCAAGCCGGAATCTTTCAAAAGGCGGCCGCTCTCGCGGCGGCCTTGCGCTGCAAGGCTCCCAAAAACAAGGTACTAGCAAGGAAAACCCTGACCGATGCGGCGCGGGAGACGATGCTGCTCGAGAGGCTGGCCGATGCGGGCATGGAATTTGACGGGGCGCTGTCTCAGGTCAAGGACGCAATGTCCCGCCATGTCGGCCTCGCGCTTGTCACGGCCGCGGCTGCGGAGGGGGACACTGGCCTCGATGACAAGGTCTTCGGTCATGAAGGCCTTATCGAGACATGGCTCAACGGCAATGGAGCATTTGCAGGCATCAACTCCAGAATCGGAGATACTGCCAAGGCTCATCTAGACCCGGTGGCCAACATGGTACGGGCCTCCTTGTCGGAGGCGTTCATGGCTGGCGATGAATCCGCGGCTTTGAGATGCCATTTCACCGCACAGCCTGTTGGCGAAGAGCAGCAGTACCGGGCGCTCAATGAAGGTGTATACGGCCTCAAGGTGAGCGCGTTTTCCGGCCGCCAGGGAAGGCCGGAGAATTTTCGCAGCGCAAAGTCAGGGACATGGCTCTCGCCTCTGGCGCGTGCGGAGCATCACCTGCGTTTTCGGAAAAACAAGGCGGGTGGGCGGGAGGCCGCTGTCCCGCTGACCGTGGTCTCGCCTGCGGTGTCTGGTCTGTTCGCATCCCTTTCTCTGGGCAACGGCACCGATATTACCGAGATTTCCACTTACGAATTGCGCAAGGTCGACATTAAAAAGATCAACATCTCATTCAGCGCGTTTGACAGCTTTCGCAAGCGAGTTCTGATTGGCCGCTTCGAGACACAGGAAACCAAGTTTTCGGAAACCCTCGAGTTGGTGCTGCGCTTTGTCGACGCGGCGATCCGAACCGGCCGCACGATCCATGTCTTTCAAGGCCTGCCACATGAGGTGCGAGATCGTGTCTATTTCGATGCCCTGCCTCCAGAGATCGAACGGGGTCTCGGCAAGCGGGGCTTCCGGATCGAGGAGCTTCCTAGCCTGCGGGCGACGCTGAGGACTTGGTCCCAGATAGCCCAGACCAATGGCCTGGGGCCAAGTCTTGCAGCGCGTGTGATGGACCCGTCCACCCGAGCATCGGCTCTTTGCGAAGCTGTCACCAAGGTCGAGCGCATGGACAGAAGCGAGCTGGTCCCGCTCAGAGCTGATCTACTCAATCAAGCACAGGATCTCATCATGACCGAGATGAAGGACTCGCCGCTTGTGCGCTACGCACGCGCAATGACCGGCTATCAACGAAGTTTCATCGCGAAAGATAGCCAGAACGTTCGGGAACGCGGCATGCGGCTCGCCCTTGAAGCACTGGATACCGTCGCGCAGCTCGGAACGACCGACCGCGAAACGATGATCAGCGCGATCATCGCGTCCCTCCAGAACGTTGCAGACCGGGAAAGCGACAAGAAATTCACCAAACCCGGGCCTGACGAGCCCGCTACGGGAGATGCCCTGAACCGGGCTGCCGAAATTTTCGCCGACGAAATTTGGCCGGGTGTTTTCAAGCACAGGCTTCCGGACAGCCGGACGCGCGCCGCGGCCATCGGCATCTATCGAGTGGCTTTCGACCGGGCACACCAGCTGCGTGCCTCTGGAGAAAGCGTTTTTCCCTTCTGATCTCCCGCCAGCCTTTCCAGTCCATCCACTCACTGCACACAGAGAAACGCGATGTCCGATCTCTCCGCCTTTTCCTCTTTCCTTGGCAACATCGATGGGCTTTCCGAAGAAGCCCAGGGCTCCAAGAAAACCTATGTCATGCCGGCACTGAAGAATCTCGGCACAGTAACCATACCGCTTGTGCGCGAGGTGATTTCGCCCGCATCATTCCGTAACGAGCAGTCGGAAATTACCGACATCGACACAGCGCAGGGGCGCCGCGTGCGTGCGGTTGCCAACAAATTCAAGTATGGTGAACGTCGGCGCGGACTGCAGGTCCTGCGCTATTTCGGTGCGGGCGGTGCGATGCCCCAGAACCGGACCGAACTGCTTCCAGGAAAGACCGCAGGAGCCGTGTTCGACATGAACACCGTGGTTTTCGGAGACAGCACTGATGCGGCGGGAAAGGTCCTTCCGGTCAAGGCGGCAGCACTCTACTCGGATGCCGTATCCTTGGTACCTTACGAGCAGGTCACCGACCATACGTTCCACAACCGTGCGTCGGAGGACGGGACGCTCTGGGATGCCGAAGCCAACAGGAACTCCAACAACCTCTTTGAACGTCATTTCCTGAAGCCTGGCACCTTGCTAGTGCAGACGATTACGTTCACTGGACGAACAGCTCCGCGGGAAGCGATCGAGCATCTTCTGCTCTGCATCGGCCTTGCAGGCGCCTATGGCGGCCAGACCTCGATTTACGGCATCAATGTGCGGACCCATCTCGCGGGAATCTATGGATCTCCGCTCGAGCGGGATATCTCCAGCCCCTATGTCCTCCTAGATGGACTCCCGGAGAGCCTGGATGGCCCGAGCGGCCCTGCCGCCGCTGTCAAGGCAATCGCCGACATCTTCTCGGCGGCTTGTCCTGTTTCCTTGGGTCCGGAAGATGCTGCCGATCTGCGCGATGGCTTGATCCGAAAGCTGGAGAGCGGCGATGCTGAAATGCGTTCCCGCTATCAGAGATCCCAGGAAAAGATCGCGGCCTATTTCGATGCCTGGTTCGACGGCATCAGGGGCTGAGACCTGTCATGTCCGACATGGAGGCAACACCTGTACGGCTGGAAACGCTGACTCCCTTCCACTATCAGTCCCTGGCAATCCCAAGCGGAGTTGCCACCCTGTCCACCCATCTTGCGGATCGGAGCGTCGTCTACGGGCTGGCCTCCGCGCTTGGTGCCCTTTCCGCGGGCGTGGCCTTGCCCGAGAAGAACTACAGGCGGGATCTTGCACGGCTGCCATGGATGGCTTCTGTCTTCGAGGCCGAGACGCCACGTCTCATGCGGCCCCGCGGCCGACGCCTCAATCTTGATGGGGAGGGCGGCTACGCGAAACAGGTGCAGGATGCCACCGGCACGGGGAACCTCAAGACCTGGTTCTTTATCCAGGAGGTTCCGCAAGGTGCCATCTATCATGGCGCGGTTTTCGGCGAGGATCCGTTCAACCTTGCTTCGCAGGCAGCAGATGAGGACATCTCGGAAGTCGTCTTTCGCATCGGCCGCCACCGCGGAGGGATTGTCCGGCTCACTCGGGCCGAGGTGCCCTCGGTACGGCTAAACCTGCACACCGGCTTCATTTGCGGCCGCGACATCAATCGTGACATCGAGGAAGATGCTAATGCTGGTCTTGCAGACGGCATGCGGCTCCGCAGCGACCTCTATGCGCTCTGGGATCTGCAGTTTTCCGCGCCGCTGGATATGGACCGAGCGGCACAGATCGCTGGCGTATGGGCACGCACGGTCCGCGGGTTGGAGGGGATTGGCTGATGGCGGCCGCTTCGTTCGACTTGGTGATCCGGCGCCATGGCGTGATCGGCGGTGCACGCAACCCATTCCTCCAGACGGTGGCGGGTGAGCGGGCGATGCTGACCGATTTTCAGGCGGATCTGATCGAGGCGCCGGAACGTGTCCGCATTGCTTCGGCACCGACAGGCGCAGGCAAGACCTTCGCTTTCGAAATGGCACCCCTCATCGGGATGAACATTCTCTTCATCGTGCCCACGCGGCGCCTCGCGCAGAACCTCGCCGCGGCGGTTCATGGCACCATGCAGGGCGAAGGCTGGGATGAGGGACGCATTGGGCGCCACCTGCATGTCTGGACATCTGACGCGCTCTTCGATCAGCTCGGGGACGGCCTGTCGCGGGCGGATATCCGGAAAAGCCGTGTCGATCAGCTTCGCGGGCGCGGCGGGTTCGCCGAGACCGGCGTATTCGTCATAGCAACCCCGGAATCCGTGGCGAGCCTCATGCTCTATCCGCCTGTGCTGTCCCGGGGATCGGAGACCATGTCTCTGACGAGCCTTCTTTCCTTCGATCATGTCGTGTTCGACGAGTTTCATACGATCGAGGCCAGGGGATTTGGCTTGGCCGCGGCGATCTGCAAGCTGGTTGCGGGGCTTCCGTACGACACAGGGAACCGGAGCCCCCGTGTGACCTTCCTCAGCGCGACGCCTATCGAAATCCGGCCAGTCCTCGAGAATTTCGGGGTGCCCGCCTGTGAAATCCGCCCGATGCAGGAACAGGTGTTCAGCTGGGCACCCGGAGAAGAGCCGCGTGGTGCACGGATCATCCATGGGGACGTCCGAGTCAGCGGGGGACAGCACGCTGATGTGCTGGGCGCCTGCCAGGCCGAGGGGGAAGAAATTTCACATGCTCTCGCCTGCGGCCAGTCAATCATCGTTGTCTCCGACAGTGTGGCCAAGCTGAAAGGGACGCGGGATGTGTTGTCCCAGATTTTTCAGCGCCATGGCATTGAGGCCGACCGGATTCTCACCATCAATTCGATCGACGATGCACATGAAGAGGAGGACGACGAGTCCGGCCGATGGGGACGACGTTGCGATCCGCGTGAGGCACAGGTGATCCTTGCGACCTCAAGCGTGGAGATGGGGGTCACTTTCCGGGCATCATTGATGATCATGGACTCAGGTCACGATGCCTGTTCCTTCGTTCAGCGTCTCGGACGGGTATCCCGCGGTGATCTTCCCGGACGCGTGATCGTGACACGTGCCCGTCATGGCCGCGTTCTCGCGCAATTGGCCGAAGAAGCAGAAAAGAGCCTCGGGGTGGAAGCCCGTTCGCGCGGGGACGTGGATGTCGGTACTTTCCTTGGATGGGTTCTCTCCGGCATCCAAGGGAAATTCTCGCGCGGGGCGGAAGATGTTTCCCCGAACTACCGGACCATGCCTGGTCGCGCGGTCTGGTGCGCGGCGCTCTTCTGGTGCGCTCTGCGCCGCGTCTGGAACATCCATAAGGGGGAGCGTGACACACTCCGGACATTCGCTCCGAAATCTGTTCGTCGCATGGAGGTTCTCCTCGGGACTTTGAAGCGTTCGGAGCTTTCGGCACCTAGAGTCTGGATGCAAGGACTGTTCCGCGAAGCGGCACGGTTCCGGGACATCGATGCCCGGGTGCGGGTCAGTTTCGGAAGTCGCATGGATGAAATCGGTTTCGATCAGGCGTCGCGCTTTGTGGAGATAGCAAAGGCTCCCGTTCTGGAAGACTTGGATGGCACCTATTTGGCGCTGCCACGTTCCCTTGCGGACATCTTCCGAACCGGGGAGACGCGACGGCACGATCCATCAATCGACCCTCTTCCTCCTCTCGACGATGTGCTCATCGGTGCCATTCCAAGGCGGAATGCGGCGAGCACTTGGATAACGAGGACAACGCGCGCAGATCACGGCTTCTTCGAGCCGGGTGACGAAGCGTTGGATGCCATGAGGGAAATCGTGAGAGCCACGGGGCTCGTGCCTGAGCGCATGGCGGAAGACATGCCATCCCTCGGCGGAACCGGCGTCCTGTGACCGATCCAGGAGATCCCAGAATTGCGGTATTCGCCGACCTTTGCGAGCTTCATGGGCTTCATGGCCTTGCGTTCCAGCATATCAGGATCTGTCGGAGACGGGCCTGGCTGCACCTCCATCGTGTCGATTATGCGCATCTCGAAGACCGCATGGCGCAGGGCTTGGTGGCCCATGCGAACAGCAAGGCGAGGGACCGCTCGATCAATGGCCTGATCGGCTTGGCTCCTGACAGGATCGATTGGGAAAACCGGATCGTTGTCGAGGCCAAGGGGCGTGCTGGCGCCGCAGATGCCGTGTCCATGCAGGCAGCGTTCTATGCACTGCTTTTGACAGCACGTACCGGCAATTCATGGGCTGCGGCTGTCGATATCCTGGCGGAGCGGCGAATGCGGATGGTCGAAATCACGGATGGCATGGTCGATGCGCTTCTTTCCGGTGCCCGGCAACTGGCTGGCCTGATCAGTGTGCCATGCCCCTCCGGCATAGATGCCCCCATTTGCGGGACATGCTCCTACAGGGAATTTTGCGGAAAAATCTGATGGAAACGCTCTTCGTCTCAAAGGACGCCAAGCTCTCCGCCGATGGAGCCACCCTCCTAGTACGGACAGCGGCTGGCAAGAAGCGTGTGCCCATCAAGGGATTGTCGCAGATCGTCCTCGCAGGCGAGTCAGGATTGACTACTTCGCTCATCACCCTGCTCTCCCGCGAACAAGTCCGGATCGTCGTGCTTGACTGGCACGGGAACGTGTCAGGGGCATTTGAACCGGCGGGATCTCCAAGAAGCGGCAAGGTACGGCAAGCGCAATCGGCCTGCAGCTCTGACCCCCAAAAGCGGCTCGGTCTGGCTCGGCGCATCGTCCGCGGTGCCGGGGCAAACATTCTGGGCAACTTGAGATACCGCCTCTACCGGGGCAAAATTGAATTGAAGCCAGCCGTCGAAGCCGTGCAGGCGATCCTTGCGGACTTGGAAAGCGCGGACAGCATCGAGGGCCTCATGGGCCGCGAGGGATTGATGCGGGCATGGTACTATGGCGCGTGGAAGGACATCGACGAACGGCTCGATTTCGGGCCCCGGATCCGCAGGCCACCGAACAATGAGATCAATTGCCTGATCTCTTGGTTCAATGGGCTGATGTATGCCCTGTGCCGCAACGAAATCGCGAAAACGCACTTGGACGACTGCATGTCTTTCCTGCACTCGCCCATGGAGGCCCGGAGCTCTCTGGCTCTGGACCTGTCCGAAATCTTCAAGCCCGCCATTTGCGACGGCATGATTTTCGAGATCGCCTTGCGCGGGACCAACTGGGACAATTGGTTTGAAAAATCGGAAGGCGTATGCCGCCTATCCGAAACGGGGCGACGGAACACGCTCGAACTGTGGGCGCAGCGCGTGGACCGGCCGGTTTCCGGAAAACCGAGCCTGCGTGACCTGATCCGAAGCGAAGCCCTGTCGATCGAGCGTCACGTCCTCGGGGTGGGTGAATACCGTTCCTGGGTGAGGAGGGTCTGATGTTCATCATAGTCACATACGACGTGAAAGCAGACCGCACGGAGAAGTACCGGAAGATGCTGTCCAGATACCTTGTACATCAGCAGAATTCCGTCTTTGCCGGTTTGATTACAGGATCGCGGCGAAGAGCGATAGACAAGGACCTTCGGCGTCTCCTGATGACTGGGGACAAGGTCTGCATCTTCGAGGTCGAGAACAGGCATAATATCGATGCAAGCGAGATGACCCGCGAAGGGAAGATAGTGGCGTCCCGTCCCCTGTCCGAACTCGTGGAGAAAAGCATTGTCCTCTGACTTCGGGTGGATGTCATGTGAATGTCTGCGGGAAGAGAAGTAATTATCCGATGTGAACCCACGTGTCTGCACGCGAATTCTCGCGAATTCTCGCGAATTCTCGCGAATTTTGGGAGTAACTATCTGAGCGGAAAGGGGTGATCAGTCCCCATGAGGGGTTAGGAGAGAATGAGCCCGCACCAGATCGCCGGAGAAGTCCTGGTGATCAGTCCCCATGAGGGGTTAGGAGATGCCGTCACCACAGCGCGACGATGCCGGTGGCGGTGGTGATCAGTCCCCATGAGGGGTTAGGAGCAGGTTGGTGGTCTGGTAGCGCTTGTCCAGTTCGGCAGTGATCAGTCCCCATGAGGGGTTAGGAGTGCGTCCGCTTCGCTTCCTGGTTCACTGGATCGCCAAGTGATCAGTCCCCATGAGGGGTTAGGAGACGTCACCTCTTTGAGAAAAGGCCGGGGGCGCTGCTCGTGATCAGTCCCCATGAGGGGTTAGGAGCTGTGCCGTCGGCGTAAGCCCTGCATCTTCCATGGCGGTGATCAGTCCCCATGAGGGGTTAGGAGACACCATCTCCGACGCGCAGAACAGCTTCCAGGTGATCAGTCCCCATGAGGGGTTAGGAGCCCCTTGAACCCACGCCTTCTGCCGTACTTTCCGACGCGTGATCAGTCCCCATGAGGGGTTAGGAGTGGGTGCGGCATGAACTGCTCCAAGATCGAGGTCGGTGATCAGTCCCCATGAGGGGTTAGGAGGGCGTCCCGGCCGTAGAGGGTCCAGAAGATGTCCCGGGTGATCAGTCCCCATGAGGGGTTAGGAGACAGAAGTATTTGCGGCCATGTACAGGCCGATTTCGCCAGTGATCAGTCCCCATGAGGGGTTAGGAGACCATGGCGCAGATGCTGCTCTACGTGGAGCTCGGCGTGATCAGTCCCCATGAGGGGTTAGGAGTGGTAGCCGGTGTCCGTGAAATGGATGGCGTCCACCCGTGATCAGTCCCCATGAGGGGTTAGGAGTTGGTCTCGTTCGTGCTGACCGAGGACAGCAGCGGATGTGATCAGTCCCCATGAGGGGTTAGGAGGAGACCGGCGCTCGCACGCCAAGCCTTGCTGTGGCCCGTGATCAGTCCCCATGAGGGGTTAGGAGGACCAGCTCCCGGCCGCAACCCGTGCCGAGCGCCGGGCGTGATCAGTCCCCATGAGGGGTTAGGAGAGGGGCATCCCCTACCCGAATCCAGTTTCCGGTACTCAGGTGATCAGTCCCCATGAGGGGTTAGGAGTCCTGTCAGGTCCCTAGTGAAACGGTTCCGATCTGCACGTGATCAGTCCCCATGAGGGGTTAGGAGCGGTGCTGGCCCAGCACGTCGGCAACACCCACCGCGAGTGATCAGTCCCCATGAGGGGTTAGGAGCCGATCCGGTATTCCCGCGCGCACCACGCTTCGTCCTGTGATCAGTCCCCATGAGGGGTTAGGAGTCATCGCCGATGCTGGCCCATCCCTCGGCGGGATAGTGTGATCAGTCCCCATGAGGGGTTAGGAGAGGCAGTTCTGGTCGGCCGTGAACAGGGCGGTGTCGAGTGATCAGTCCCCATGAGGGGTTAGGAGAAGCGCATCGACGTGAACGACGGCTACGTCTCGGACGTGATCAGTCCCCATGAGGGGTTAGGAGCCGGCCTTGAACCTGTTTGCAAATCCGGCGGCGTCAAGTGATCAGTCCCCATGAGGGGTTAGGAGGAAGAAATGGTGGGGGCAGTCGTCCTCGAGCCAGGCGAGTGATCAGTCCCCATGAGGGGTTAGGAGATGCAGCAGGATGCCAGCAGTGACCTCGGTCGGCCCGGTGATCAGTCCCCATGAGGGGTTAGGAGCTTCTCATGCCATGCCGCATTTCCGGCGATGCGATGCACGTGATCAGTCCCCATGAGGGGTTAGGAGTACGACGTGGATGCCTTCGAGGGCGGGAACATTTCGGGTGATCAGTCCCCATGAGGGTTAGGAGGTGGTCACCCCAAACCCACATTTGTGGAAATAATTATTTGCGGGTTAATCCAGCTTCTTCTTCGAGCTCTGTCGTTCGTTGCTCGATGTAGGACTGCAGCTCGGTAACCATCTTGCGGCCGGTTGCACTGCAGGCGGTCTTGAAGCGGGTGTGCACCGATGCCGGAAGATCCAGGCTCAAGCGCTTGGTCGGCTCCGCCTTCGTCTCGGGCTTTGGCTTGGGCGGCGGTGGAACTTGGGTATCGTGCCCGGCCCCTCCCCGCTCGAACGCGAGAATCTGCTCCTCGGTCGGCTGCTGGGTCTTAGGCTTCGGCGCTGCCGAGAACGTCTTCTTGGACATGCTGCTCAATCTCGTTCGTTAACTTGTCGATCTCCTGGGTCGCAGCGCTATCCGGAGCCCACTCGAAGATCGTCTGGCCCATGGTGAGGCTCTCGGCGAAAGCGACCCGTTGCTCTATGTCGGTCTGGAGGATCGGCAAGCCAGCTTCCGCCGCCATGCTGCGGATATCCCGACCGATCACAGTTTTCCCTATTTTGCGGGAAACCACAAACCCACATTTGAGGGCTGGCTTGAACTCCTGTGCTTCCCGGACTTGGCGGACTGTCAGGTCCGAGGCCCAAGTCGAAAGTCCCGATGGCTCGATCGGCAGCGCAACGAAGTCGGAGGCGACGATGCAGGAGCGCGCGATCTCCTCTGCATGTGGAGGCCCGTCGATAATGGTGTGCGTGTAATCGGCTGCCAGCTTCAGCGCATCCCGGGCCATGTTGGCTCTTGCCATGCTCACGACCTGGAAGGGGGCATCTTCCCTCAGGCTCGCCCATGTGGTGGCCGAGCTCTGCTTGTCGGCGTCAATCAGGAGAACGCGGTGTCCCTGCCTTGCCAGGCAAGCCGCGACGTTGATCGAGAGGGTCGTCTTTCCGACCCCGCCTTTCTGGTTCAGGAACGAGATGATCATGAAGCAAACCCTGACACATACGTGGGAAAGTACAAAACCCTAAAGTCTTAATTGTTGAAATGTGGGTTTGTGCATTATGGTCTGCCACGCTTCTCGTACCAGCTCTTGCAGAACTTGATGAAGTGCTTTGCCGGGTGCCGTGGTTCGATCTCGTTCTCGCCGAGCCAGTGGCGCCATGCAGCCTCGATGACACGGACATCCCAATCGGGGGCAACCAGCCGTGCATCATGGTAGGCTTCGGCATCGAGGTGCCCTTCCCAAGTTTCAGCCGCGGCTACGACAGCTGCCATGGTTCCCCGGTTCCGGAAGGTGACCATGTCCGTCTCCGCCTCGAACGAGACGCTGTAGTCAGGCAAGTGGTCATACTCCACCAGGTGGCGGACCATCTGCCTAAAGCGCTTCAGCGGACTCTGGGAGCCAGTCTTCTTGAGCAGGGTAGGGAGGCCTATCTTCCATTCGTCCTGCGAGCCACAATGCTTCCTGGCGATTTCGTACACCCTTCGCTCGATCGGCTTGCGCAGGCGGAAGTAATCCTTGTGCAGCGTCAGCACCTCATGGGACCGGATCGCATTGAAGACCCAATCCGAGAGCTTCACTTCGCACCAGAGAAGACGTCCATCCAAGCCGTGCTTGCGCCGGATGGATGACGTGTCGATCAAGCCGAACCCGTCGATCTGTTCTTCGTCTCCCGAACGGATGTTGGTGCGAATTCGGGTGCCTTCCAACCGATCCAGGGACTCGACGAGTGCCATGTAGTCTCGACCGCTTGTTCCCCGATTGGTGAAGACCAGAAGATCGCGGGAGTTGATGCGCACCCGAGGAGAGACCTCCTCCCCGTTCTTGAGCTTCGCCATGATCTGCGAGATGCAGTAGATCAGGATGTCCTTGTCATAGATGGTCGCCAAGCCTTTGACGCTGGGCGTAATCTCGATCCAGTTCCCGTTGTGCTCGTAGCGGCGCACGCTCGTCTCGGGCTTCTTCGAGAGCGAATAGAACGGATGCTCCATATGGACCATCATGTCCTTGAGAACCGCATCAGCCACATCGCAGATGAACAAGTCATGCTGCGGGTGCCGGTCGGGCATCAACGGAAGCGCTGACTTGCTCTCCTCATGCGAGAACAGATCAAGATTCGTGGTTTTAGTGTCCATGCCCAACATTCGTGGTTTCAGGTACCGGCTGTCAAGTTTCGTGGTATCAGTTACCCAGTGCTTAGATTCGTGGTATTAGTTACCAATTCCGGGATTTCAGTTACCAAGATTCGTGGTATTAGTTACCGACTGCCCGAGATAAGCATTTAAAATCAAATGCTTATGAATGATTATCCACAGCTTAACACAGATCTAACACCTATTTAACACTCACGAGCTCCCAAGCTCATCAATACCGTCGCTCAAAGTAGAGGCCTGTTTGCTTCCCCAAAGACATGATTCACGCAATGATTGAAAATGCTTACGCCCGCGCATAAGCTCGGGGGCACTTTCTCTTAAAAGACATCACATGGGCCTGCAGTTCTTTTTCCGGACATTGATCCAATGGGTCATCATTGCAGGCATTGCCTGCCTCCCCCTGCTATTCCCCCGCGGCTGGCCCGTTCTTCCCCTCTTCTGCATCATCGTACTGGTTGGCCTACTATCATACGGACTGCTGAACCCTGCATTCATGGTACGTAGAGCCTTCATTTGGGGGTCCATGACCTGCATCTCGGCAAGTCTCATTCCCATCGGCTTTGCACAGCTCGATGCTGCCTGGTTCACACCACTGGGCATCCCAGCAGGAGTTGTATCGCTAGCAAATGTCCTGCTGTCCTGGCTCTCCGAACCAGTCCTGATATGGCCAAGCATCGCTGTCCTGATCGTTCTCGCTTGCTACGATCTGGTCCTGCCAGTTCTCGAACTGATACTGCCGCATGTCTTCCGGAAACAGGTAACCTTGGCTACTGCAGAACATTCCGGAAGAATCGTGCCGATGGGGCAGGGAGTGCCTGTCACGGCACAGCTGAGGCTATCCGTTGCGAACAGATCCGGCGACACCCTCCATCTGACCGAAGCCAGCATTTCCTTCCTGGGCATCGCCTCGTGCAGGGCTTCGTCCTATGTCTGGCTTCCCGAGATCGAAGTATGGTCCCAGACTTCTCAGGACATCCCTCCTCAAACCACAGCGCAGGTTGAAGTAGTCTGCCAGGAAATCCCGCACACGATGAGGTGGCTCTTTGCGTTTCTCAGGGCAACCCGTCTCGGCCTTCTTTTCGACATAGGAGCCAAGATCAAGCTCTATGGCTGTCCGGAATTCGACAGCTTGGCTTTGAGAGCGGCATTCCTCGCAAGGTAGCCGGTATGAACTCAGGGAGTGTTCCCGGCGCCGACCAAAGTGATGATCTCCTCGCCATGGTTCACGCAATGGCCAATCTGCACACCATGGTACGTCGCGGCGAACACCTCTCCCCAATTGGGATGGCTCGTGCCCTGCGGAAGGATCCCCGGAGGCCAATCCCCCTTGGTCTCACAACAGTTGTAGTCGGTCCTGAGGGCCCCACTGACCGTCTGGACCATCTTGTTGACGGTCCAGCCGAGAGTGGCCGCAGGCAGCCCGAGAGCGTCATTGAGGATCGGGACCACATTCCCGGGGATGCGGACCCGATAGTTGTGCCGGGCAACGCGCACCACCATGGTTCTTAGCCGACTGGGCAGGACTCGTTCGTCCCGCTCTTGGTCGTCTGTTCCGGCGCGGGAGTGACCGCCGGTCTGCTGGTGGACGTCTGCTTCAGGCTGTCCAGGATGCGGGCAACTTCCGGATCGGACGTGAGTTCGACAACCCGCTCGCCGAGCTGGCAAAGAAGTGCAGCCGTTGCCGTGGGAGCCAGACACGGCGCGGAGGCGTCCGGGAAAGCCTCGGCCATTGCTGCTTCATCATCGATGTCGATCATCAGCTCGTCTTCGTCCGTTGCCTCTGCCAGGCACATATTCTCCCGTGCCTCGACATCGATCGCAAGCAGCCGCTCCAGGTCATGAACCGGTACAAGCGCCGCGTAGGGGCGGGAGAAGCGCGTAATGACGACCCTTCGACCGTTCTCCGCAGCCTCTTGGACAAGAGTCGGGAGCTGGGCCCGTGCAATGCTGAGAGGCATCTTCTCCTCGGCAGCAAGAACCGCTTCTCCCTTAAGTTCGACGTGATCATACGTTTCCATCAGTCTTCCGGTATCGGCGCCCATGCTTGAGTCTCCTTGTACAAAATACCCCGCACAAGATGTACAAAAATCAGGAGAGGTCAACTGGGAACTCCGATTTTATGTACTATTTTTGACAGAGTATTAACTGGATATTTAGGTTCGCTCACTACTCTCAGCAAGGGAGATGAGAGCTTTCCATGCCTTCACGCGTCTTGATGTCAAATGACGTCACAGAAATAAATGTTAAATATCAGCATGTTGTTATTATTTCATCCATGCTGGTGGAATAATGTTGCGCAGAAAAGTGATCCCGCCCGCACCCGAAAGGGTTGTACACATTGGTATCGGTGCCATATGTTGTACAACGACTATTGTACAAGCCCCCTGCCTGCCACAGAGAGGTGAAGACAAAATGCATACTTCTGCCTTCCTCCGCTGCCCGACACTCATCGACATCGGAGGCCTCCTGATGACGCGCGATGCCTTCCGTCGCCTCCTCAAGCTCCCAGCGTCCCGCCGGATACATGCGATTCAGGAGATGAGGAGCGCAGAGCGCAAATTCTCCGGGAGCTTTGTTGCCAGGGATGATGCGCAGGACGCTGGATGCGTGATCGACATGAAAGGAAGAGGCTTGCGGATTGTTGCCTATGTCGAATCCCGCCACTTCATCATATTGGATTTCGATTTTTCGGAGCCGTTCACGACGGAGTTCCATTTCGATGAGGTTCTGATGATCCGCCGTCGAGCTGGCCGCCTCGTGCCAGTGACGGGCAATATAGGAGATCCGCCGCTTGCCGCCGGTTTCCGTGGGGCTCGAGAGGGTCGAGAGCTCCTGCTCCGAACCGTGGGCGATCTGCTCCGGCAGAACGGCTGGCCTGAAGACATGGCGCGCCTCTGGTTCATGCTCGGGGAAGCGACGCGCTTTGCGTCCGCTGCCGCCCTCTACGCCGGTCATGCATCGTCTGGCACCGGTTCGACCGTCGGACGTTTGCCTGGCGCCCTTCACGCCATGCAGGCTGCATGGAGCTACCCGTTCCGGGCCTGGGTCTTCCGGGACCAGTCCATGCCGTTCCTTGCCGTCGAGCCAACCGAGGATGGCACATCTCGTACGGATGGCTTCCCTGCGATTGGCATAGGCGCGGATACTGCCGGGCTGCCGGACACGGGCGAAGTCTCTGACGTTCCGGACATAGCGCCTGAGCGGGCAACGGCCCTGCTGCCCAAGGCTGCGACGGTGGAGTTGCGGCTGGATTAAGATGCGGCGCCGATCCTGCAGGATTGGTTGCTGGACCTACGCCCCAAGGTGCTGCGCGCCTTGGGGCGCTTTGTTGCTGAGAGCTTGGCAACCCCAAGCGTCGCACTCACCAGACCTGTCATCCAATCCATGGCTGTGGATTGGTTGCGGCGGCGAACCGTGACATTACTGGTTTGAGATCAAATCAGGCATCGCGAGGACATGGTCAGCCGGGTATGGCGCAAGATGGAGACCGATTGGGGCGTCTGACTTTGCCGCCCGAAGGGAGCCAATTTCATCTTCTGGAGCGTTCCGTTCGGCAAATTCCATCAAATTCGCGACGCGACCCCTTCAACTCCAGATATCTTCTTTCTCCCAGCCCTCGGTGAAGCCTGCCGTTCCAATACCAACTTGGAACGGCAGATTGGTGTCCAAGATCCGGTCTCGCATTCGCACGTGCCACTGGGTTCGTGGATAAAACTGCTTCAGCAGGTAGGCTATGACCACGAGGGCACCGTAGAGCTTCTGTGTTGGCGCCACGCCTCCGGCGGGCTTGCCCTTAAGATGCTGAAATTCTGGGAAACCCAAGCCCTTTGGAATCCCTGGGCTGTTTACAAGGTTCTTGTTCCATATCCGGGAGTGATGCGCACAGTCGTTTCGTACGTCGTTGAGAGCATTGACCCAAGACTCCATCGTCTTGCGGGGCAGTCCCGGGTTGATGCTGGCAGCGATGGTGTTCTTGTGGCTCTCATCGAGGTAGCGGAGGATGTGGGTCATGTTGCCCCAATCCCATGTTCCCGCCTCGATCCAGATGGGTGGCGAACCGATGTAGCGGCTCAAGTAGTGCTTGGCGTAGTCCTCCTTCGAACGCCTGAAAGCATCCTCCAGCTTTGAGGTGAACTTCTTGATGGGGCTCATGCCGCGCGCATCGAGCTCGCTGAAGCTCGGCTTGTAGGAACGGGCATCGCGATGGCCGTGCGGGTTGAAGGAGCCCAGGACTTCAACGATGGCCGCCCTGATTGCGATCTCGATGCGTTCGATCGCATCGGCGAGCTCCAGACGTATGGTCTTGTCCCAGAGGTAAAAGGTGATGACGTCATCGAAGCTCGCTCCCGTTTGGAAGCGGTCACAACGCACCTTCCCTCTATCACCCGGAAGCACGCAAAATTCACGGAATGGGTAGAAGAAGGCGCTGATCCGATAGTAGCCGATCCGCTCGACTGTGCGTTTGGCATGTTCCATGTCAGGAATGGAAAGACCACGCATGAGCATCAGATCCAGGCATTCATCAACCGATCTGTAAGTCTTGTAGTAGGGTATCCTGGACAAAACGGCACAGCTGAATCAAGAAGACCGGGCTGTAGCAGGGCGACGTGGCCAAGCCAGGGAGCACCGGTCGTAAGACAAGGGATAATTATTTCCCTCCGTTATTTTGGTCAAGTTTTTTCCCGCACCGGGGTTGGAGGCGTTCTATCGGCACGAAGCGCTTGTGCGACATCCTCTATCCGGACACTGTCGGAACGCCGGATATTCCGAGACCCATGCGGACATGTTTTCAGCAGCTTAGCGGTTTTCTATTTCCGATACCGAGTCAAGGCACGCGAGACTGGCTGCCGCTTGAGCCGCCATTGGCGAGACCATCCGGCATACGCACGTCGAGCTATATACGTCCCATAAGGCAATCTTACCGGACATGGTTAGGGCGGCAGGAGGCGGCGGTTTTTGTCCGCGGATGGCGCAAAAGCGCTTTGTCCAAGCGCGCCTCCTGCTGCTGAAGGTCTTGCTCTGGCCGTCTTTGGCCGCCCTGTTCAAAGGGGATGCCGCCCAGGCGGATGGCGATCGTTCGGGGGCTGCCGTTCGACCGTACAGTGCGGTCTCCAGTTTCGGGCATGGGGGGGAGCTGGGTGGCCGACTTCGCACTGCAGGGTCAGGCGGCGCGCGCTCTCCGATCCTTCTGGGATGCGGCGGTCAGCTGCTCGCCCAGAAGCGGGTCTTGCCAGGCGAGGTCGGACCAGCAGTGGACGATGTGCGGCAGTGGCCATTCGCATTCGCAGTACACGCGCAGTATATGGACCTGGTGGTTCGGGTCGCAGTGGGTGCGCTGCTGGGAGTGCCGGTTGAGCTCGTCGTCGCCGACGGCCTTCCAGAAGCCGGTGATCTGGCCGTCCTCGCAGAGGGCGGTGGGGGCGGCCGCAGAATGCGAAGTCGGTTTCAGGCGGCCTGGGGTACCCGGAGGTGCGAGATCGCACTGTACGGCTAGACGGGGACGCGCCATGGGGCTTCTGGATGTGAAGCGTGGCGAAGCATCCTCCAACGGATAGTGTGGGCGGACGTTGGCCAATTGGGGTGGCAAAGGCAAGTCGCAGTTTCCGGAAATTATTCGGTCGAGCGCGGGGGGTGGCCAGGGGTTTTCAGAAGGGACATTTATAGACGCGACTTTCTCCTTTACTCTATTTTATATAATTTCCGGAAAACCCTTTTTCTCTCCAAGTCTCAATTTTTGGACAATAAATGTCTCTTTCTTCTTCTTCTTCTTCTCTAGAAGGAAGGAAGGAAAGAAAGAAAGAAAATAAGAGAAGAAAAGTGTTTAATATCAAAGTGTTACGAGCACTTCTTAATGTACGAAAAATTGAATATGACTTATTTTACAGGCCTTTTTTAGCCCCCTTTTGGCCTAAAATCGGCAGTTTTTACATGTCCCTTTTCAGAGTGAAATAACCTATGGTTGTATCGAACCGATAGTTCGTTTCCCGCATAAGTTGTTGGAAAGCGGAAATTCCCTAAGGTAAACCACCCTCCTAGAACCCCTCTGGCACCCCCTCAAGACCCGAAAAAGAGACATGGAAAGTGCTCGACAGCCGCCGCCCACCTACTGGCCGACGCTCGACAGCCCCGGGTCCTAGACCAAAAAGAGACATGGAAAATCCGGAAATCTGCCTCGCGCGAAAATCTAAACGTCCGAAAAGGACCCCCGAACCGCAGTCCGAGGGCCTAGTTCCGGAGGATCCCGCACGGCTCGGCACGGGGAACGGGAGCCCAGGGCAGAGCCCCCCTTCGCCTT
>NZ_JAATVU010000087.1 GCF_013184745.1 Mangrovicoccus sp. HB161399 | reverse complement strand
CGGGGCAAGGCCGAGACCGGCGTGGACTTCATCTCGGTCGGCCGCATCACCCAGTCGGCGCCCTGCGTCGATATCGGCCTCGACGAGGCCTGATCCGCGCTCCTGCAGCGCCATGCATCCAGCGCAGGACGGCACTGCACAGGCGGTTGTTGTGCTGCGTCGCGGCAAGGCCTATCTAGGCTTCATGGCACGGCAACGCGCCAGAGAGTTTCCTGGGGTTCCTCCTCCTCCCTGAACCCCGGAATTCTGCGGCGGTCCCCTCCTCCTCCCTGGGACCGCCGCCTCCCTCTCTCTCCCTTCCAGTACCCTCCGCGACACTGCGCCGGAAATCCGCATGGATTGGCTCACCCGGCAGGCCCGTACGGCACCGCATTTCGAGCAGCGCTTTACGGTCATGAAATCCATAAAAGCGCCGCCTCCTGAATAGCCCCATCATGTCCGATAACAACCAAGCCCAGAGCCTGCCACCCCGCGAGCACGGTCCGGCAGGCAGGATGGCCCGACCCGCAGACCTGCGGACCGGAGCGCAGCGGCAGCCGGGTCGGGCCCCGGTCCGCCTGCCGCCGGTCCCGGAGATCGCCTCAGCCGGTGCTCTGCAGCCCCGAGGCGATGCCGTTGATCGAGATCTTCAGCGCGTCCTGCAGCACTTCGCTTTCCGGGTCCTTGCGGATCCGCGCGAGCAAATCGATCTGGCCGAAATGCAGCGGATCGAGATAGGCCTTGCGCAGCATGAAATCCGGATCGGTGTCCTTCGGGCAGGTGCCGGTGATGGCCTCCGCCATTTCCATCGACAGCGCCCATTCCTCGCGGATCAGCCCGAAGATCCGGTCCTTCAGTCCCTTGTCCTCGACGAGCTCGGCATAGGCTCCGGCGATCTCGATATCGGCCTTGGCCAGCACCATGGTCACGCTGTCGACGAGGCTGCGGAAGGTCGTCCAGCTGCGGTACATCTCCTCGAGCTGCGCCATCGATCCGCCCTTCTCGCGGACCGCCGTGCCGAAGCCGAACCAGCCCGGCAGGTTGTGCCGGGTCTGCGCCCAGGAGAACACCCAGGGGATCGCCCGGAGATCCGACAGCTTGTCGAGCGTCGAGCGCGAGACCGGCCGCGAGCCCATGTTCAGCGAGGCGATATGGTCGATCACCGTCGCCTCGCGGAAATAGGTCAGGAACCGCTCGCCCGTGGTCAGCGAGCGGTAGCGCTGGAACGCCGCCTCGGACATCGCCTCCATGACATTGACGAAATGCGTGGCCGGCCGGGCGAACTCGCCGGCTGCCTCGGCCTCGGCCAGGCCCTGGCCCAGCTCGCAGAAGCGCATGATCGCCTGGTCCGTCGTCTCGTAGCGCTTGGAGATCACCTCGCCCTGTTCGGTCAGGCGGAAGCCGCGGGCCAGCTTGCCGCGCGGCTGGGCGAGGATCGCGTCGCGGGTCGCGCCGCCGCCCCGGCCAACGGAACCGCCGCGGCCGTGGAAGAAGGCGACCCCCTGCCCCACGCCCTCGAACAGCTCGGTCAGGGCGGCCTCGGCCTTCCAGACCTCCCAGCGCGCGGTGACGATGCCGCCGTCCTTGTTGCTGTCGGAATAGCCCAGCATGATCTCGGCGCGGGTCGCCTTCATCGCCGCGGCATAGGCCGGGACGGCATAGAGCGCCTGCATGATCGGCACCGAGACGCGCAAGTCCTCGATGGTCTCGAAAAGCGGCACCGGCAGGATCGGCTCCGCCACGTCCTCGCCGAAGCAGCCATGCAGCCGCAGGAGCCAGGAGATTTCCAGGATGTCGGCAACGCTCTCGGTATTCGAGACGATCGAATAGCGCACCAGTCCGGCGCCCAGCCGCCTCCGCGCGGCGGCGACGGTGGCGAAGATGCCGAGTTCGCGCTGCGCCTCTTCCGACAGGCCCGAGGCATCGAATTCAGGCACCGGCTTCAGCAGCAGGTCCGACAGGAAGGCGGCGCGCGCCGCCTCGTCCATGTCCGGATAGCCCTCGGTGATGCCGGAGGCGGTCAGGATCTCGGCGACGGTGCGCTCGTGGATGCGCGAATTCTGCCGAAGGTCGATGGTGAAGAAATGGAAGCCCACCATCTTCACCGTGGCGCGCAGCTCGGCCAGCCGTCCCTCGGCAATGACGGCGGCCTGCGACGCCTCCAGCGAGCTTGCCAGCGTCTCGAGATCGGCGATGAAGGCCTCGGCGCCGGGATAGGCATGCTCGCCGCCGGTCTCTGTCTGCTCCAGCCGGGCGCGGATATGGTAGATCGCGCGCCGGAAAGGTTCGCCCTCGCGGTAGGGGTCGCTCAGCATCGGCTCCTTGGCCAGCAGCCCCTGCAGCTCCGGCGAGAGGTCGACGAAACGGTCGGAGACCGGCAGTTCCATCGCCAGCAGGTGCAGCTCCATCCGGTAGTAGCCGAAGAGCGCGCTCTGCTGCTGCGTGACGGCGTAATCGAAGACGTCCTTGGTCACGAACGGGTTGCCGTCGCGGTCGCCGCCTATCCAGGTGCCCAAGCTGAACATCGGCTTCGGCTTTGCCGGGTCGCCGCCGAAGAACCGCTCCACCTCGGTCTGCACGGCCATCATGGCGGGCAGAATCGAGCGTGACGCGACCGAGACACCGTTGACGATCTCGTTCTGCACGCGGAGCTTCTCGCGCCGGGCCAGTTCGGTCAGCCATACGGTCAGCACCTCGCGCTTCAGCGCCCGGCGGTCCTTGATCGATCCATCGCGGCCCATCAGCCCGGCAATGCGGCCCTCGATGTCGATGACGCTCTGGCGGCGGATCTCGGTCGGGTGAGCGGTCAGCACGATGCCGACCGACAGCCGTTCCCGCATTTTCGGATCGAGCTTGGCAAGCGCCCTGTCCAGCGACTCCCGCGCGCCGCTGGAATCGCCGTTGACGACCCCCTGCGCAATGTTGGCGAGATGCAGGAAGAGCGTGAAGGCGCGCAGAACCTTGCCGATTTCTTCCGGGTCGCTCTCGCCGATCAGGTTCCTCAGCTCGGCGCGCAGCTCCACGAGGCCGGAGCGGTAATGGCTGATCGACCGGCGGCGCAGCGTTTCGACCAGCGAGAAGGTCCGGTCGCCCTCCTGTTCGCGGATGATCTCGCCCAGGAGATCCCCGAGATCGGAGACGAGCGTGTTCAGTGACTGCGCGGCAGAGACGTTTTCCATGTCGGGCCCTCGTTAAGCATTGACCATCCCCGCTCGTGCACCGGCGGGGCTCCTCCGGAGGGATGCTTCCACCCTCCAGCGGCCATGTTAGCGCCCAAAGCTGCGTCTGGAATGCGGCATCTGCCCCCGGGTCAGGGCGTCTCGCGCGCGAGACGCGTCACGCGTCCCGCAGGGTTTCCGCCACCCGCGCGACCAGCTCTTCGAGCGCCGCCGCATCCGATGCCCCGACGCCGTCGAGCTTCAGCGTGACCTTGCCGTCCTTTGCGCTCGCCCGGATGCGCAGCCCGCTGCCCGTCCAGTCCGCGGCCAGCACCGGTGCAGGCACCGCCTTCTCCGCGCCGAAGGGTCCCTTGCCGGCGACGAAGGCTTCGAGCAGCGCCAGCTCCTCCGACGGGTCGGCAAACTTGGTGTCGCGGTCCGACAGGAAGGCCGCCAGCTCGCGCTCCCGCCCGTCCTTCACCGCCTGCGCCAGACGCGCGCCGAGCCGTTCGCCGATGGCCTCCGGGTAGTCCAGGTAGGGGCCGAACACATTGTGGATCACGGTGAAGTTGCGGATCTTGTAGCGCCGGTTCCGGCTGGAACTCGGGAAGAGCGCCAGGATCGCGTCATCGACAGTCCCGCAGACACCCTGTTCGGCTGCGAGACAGCAGATCCGGCCGCGCTCGTAGAAGCTGACATCCTGGCGGATCTCGTTTTCCTCGATCATCGCCACCATGTCTTCGAGCGTCGCCCGCCGCGCGCGGATCAGCGCACGGACCTCGGCAAAGCGCGGATCTCCGGTTTCCTCGAACAGCTCGCGCAGAACGCTGATCCGGCGGTAGCCGCTGATCAGCCGCCACTTGCCGTCCGACCGGTCGCGCGGACCGAGCTCCACCGGAACCTGCTGGCCGCGCGCGGCGATGGAGGCCTTGAGTTCCTCCCAGGCCTCGCCCTCGCGGTCGAGCATCCGTCGGTCGCGGGCCAGCGCATGCAGGTCGATCTGCTCCAGCGGCACCAGCTCCACCACGCGCCCATCCTCGCGGGCCTCGGCAAGGGCCGTGCCGTCCTCGCGCAGCCCGGCATTCTCGCGGCGCAGCCGCAGGAGTTCCTCCTCGACATTGGAAGCTGCAGAGCCGGCCATCTTGCCGATCGGAGGCGCTTTTCCCAGCGCCAGCTCGCGGCGCTCGGCGGCTGTTTTCTCCGCCCCTTCGCGGATGTCCCGGATGGAGTCGCGGTCGATCGATCCCAGGCGCTTGCGGCTCATTCTGCGGCCTCCCGTGCTTCGGCTTCGACGCGGTCGCGTTCCCAGCAGCCGATCAGCAGCTTCTTGAACTCGTGGTAGCAGCGGTCGAATGTCTCGCGCCCGCGACGGTAGGTGTCCCGGTTGAAGTCGGTGTGGCTGGCCTCGTAGATGCCCGAGACCCGCTCGCCGGCCTGTCCGACCAGCGCAGTGAATTCCTGCCGGTGCTGGGCGACGAAATCGTCGAGATAGACCTGGATGACATTGGCCAGCTCGGCCTGCTGGGCATCGTCGTACCGCGTCAGCAGGACCTGCACCGCATCCCAGGAAAATTTCGGCGCGTTTTCCGAGATCCGCGCCATGCTGTCCTCGATCGACGCGAAGGTCGTGTAGAGCATGTCGAAGAAGCGGCCCGTTGAGTCGAACTCGATGAAGCTGGCCCCGACCGGGATCAGCAGGATGTCGGCCGCCGAAAGCGCGTTGATCGTCAGGTAGCCGAGGGCAGGGGGCGTGTCGATCAGGATGATGTCGTAGTCTTCCAGCAGCCGCTCGTCGCGCAGGAAGCCTTCGAGCGCATCCCAGAACTGCCAGCTGCGGTGCGTCTGCATCCAGACAGGCACCTGGAATTCGGCCCAGTAGAGGTTGAGCTGCGCCGGCAAGATGTCGATGGTCGGCCAGTGGGTGCCGAAGATCACGTCGTCGGCGGTCACCTTCGCGGCGTCCCGCACGTCCTCGTCCAGCTCCCGGCTGTCATAGTCGTCAATCCCCATGGAGGCGGCGACATGGCGGGCGCGGTGGCGGGCGATCAGCGCATAGGCGGTCTGGGCCTCGTCTTCGGCCAGCGTTCCGAACATGGTCGACATGCTGGCCTGGCTGTCGAGATCGACCACCAGCACCCGGTAGCCGTCCAGCGCCGCGGCCATCGCCAGATGGGCGCCAGTGGTCGTCTTGGCCACGCCGCCCTTGAAGTTGCAGACCGAGACGATCTTGGCGGGGCTGTTCTTCGGGCGGTAGGGACGGTAGCCCTTGCCCTGCTGGCCCTCATGTTCGAGGAAGGCGCGGATCGAGTTGACCTCGTCCAGCGTGAACATCTTGGCCCCGCCCGGCTTCTCCGAAATGCCTTGCGGCAGGTCCGGGTTGGCCTTGAGCACGCGGCGGAAATGCTGGGCAGAGACCGGGATCATGTAGGTGGTGATTTCCCAGATCCCGAAGAGCCTTAGCTGTTTGGCTCCGTCGGGCTTGTAGCCGCGGCGGGCCAGGTCGTCGCGGGCACGCATGCAGATCTCGGCCGCGACGGTGAACCGGTCGGTCGTCACGCGCGCGGGCACGTCTTCCAGCGCTTCCGCAGGGTCGATATGCTGCAGAGAAATGGACGGGGTTTGACTGCTCATTTCCGTTCCGCCTCGATGTTCCTGTTTTGGCTGGTTGTCCGGCATAACCGCGAACACAGCTCTTGCACCGACTCATACCGCATGCCGGAGCGCCTGTCACGCGCGCGAGACGCCCTTCAAACGCTCCCCAGATCCTCCGAAACTTAGAAGGAGCGGCATCAAAGTATGAATCTCTTTGGAGAGTTTTAGAGTCTTTGCGGCTTCAATAGTTGATGTTTAACAATAACTTGAATGGAAAGTCCCACCATTCTGCGGGACGACTCCGACCCGTCTGCGTGACCGTGCATACCCGTTTGCGTGGCGAAAGCGACCCGTCTGCGTGATGAAAGATACCCCTCCGCGTGACCGCGGAAATTCGCGGTCCGGAGAGGTCATTTTCGACTCGCGGAGCCCGGAATGGGCCGTTATAAGGCCCGAATTCCCCGGCTGGGACGACTCGGATCCCCGAAACATACCCATTTGCGTGTCGATGCCTTCCGGTAATCGACCCGTTTGCGTGTGCATGTCCCCAGGGTTTCCCACAAGACCGACCCATGGTGCTTGACACGCGGGTCGGTATGGGAAAATTCTGGGCCAACCCAGAACACCGAGTCGAGCAGTGACCGAATTCCGCCAGATCACCGAGCGCGAGAGCCTGCGCAAACACGTGGCCGCGATCCATATCGGCGGCAAGCTCACGCTGTTGCAGCGCAAGCTGTCGAATTGCCTGCTGCTGCATGCCTATGACGAGCTGACCACCAAGTCCTCGCACAGGATCGATGCCGAGACGCTGTGCGCCATGTCGGGCTACGCGTCGCGCGACCGCGACACGCTGAAGGCGGCGCTGCGGGCGCTGGCCGAAACCACCGCGGAGTGGAACATGCTGGGCGATGACGGCGAGGAGGAATGGGGCGTTTCCTCGCTGATCTCCTACGCCAAGCTCGCCGGCGGGGTCTGCGAATACGCCTATGCCGCGCCGCTGGCGGCGAAGCTCTACGATCCGTCGGTCTTCTCGATGATCAACATGCGCATCCAGCGCAACTTCACCTCCGGCCATGCGCTGGCGCTCTACGAGAATTGCTTCCGCTTCGTGCGCACCGGCTCGACCGGCTGGTGGGAGATAGACGTCTTCCGCCGCCTGATGGGCGTGGATGACAGCGCCTATTACGAGGATTTCTCCAAGCTCAACGCCAAGATCGTCAAGCCGGCCGTGAAGGAGGTGAACGCGGTTTCCGACATCTCCCTGGTGGCGGAGACCAAGCGCGAGAGCCGCAAGGTGAAGTTCATCCGCTTTCTGATCACGCGCAACGGGCAGGAGACGCTGTTCGATCTCGGCGACGACGATGCGGTGCGCAAGTCGGCGGCCTTCCGGCGGCTGGTGGAGAACGGCGTCTCGGCACGGCTGGCGCAGCGCTGGATCGCCGAGCATGGCGAGACCTACGTTTCCGAGAAGCTGGACTTCGTGGAGGAAGAGCGGCGCAAGGGCAGGGTGCGCAAGACCCCGGCGGGCTATCTGACCGCGGCAATCAACGGCGACTACCGCCGGGCGGAGGCAGCGGAGCCTGCCGCTGCGGCCGCGGTCCCGCCCGCGCCGCCGTCCGAGCCGAGCCAGGCGGAGCTGGAGGCGGCACGGCGGGACCGGGAGCAGGCGGAGGAGGGGCGCTGGCGCCGGGCCTGTCTCGAGGCGATCGAGGCCAACCTGGAAAAGCGCAGCTCCGTCAGCCGCAAGGCGATCCGCGACCGCTTCGAGCTGGGGCTCGATGACGAGTTCGAGAAGGGCCAGTTCCGCCGCTACGGCTGGCAGGCCCGCGGGGTCTTTCCCAAGGTCCATGCCTTCTGGACCGGACTGATCCCCGAAGGCCTGCCCGCACGCGGCGAGTGACTCCGCGTCTCGCGCGCGAGACGGCGCAATTTGCGATCACGATGGAGTGATTGCGCCATCCCCCGACATCTGGTCCCGGCGACAGGGCAGGGGGTGGCATGCCACCTGATGGCACGAGGTCCGGCCCCGGCCGGACAGTTGCCAGAATGGGAGGCACATCTTGCTCAATGTCATATCCCGGCCGCTTGTGCGGCTGATGGACCGGTACCTGCCGGACCCATATCTTTTCGTCCTGATACTGACCGTCGTCGTCGCGGTCGCCGCCATGGGGGTGGAGGCACAGTCGCCCCTGGCCGTGGTGCGCATGTGGGGCGACGGCTTCTGGTCGCTGCTGCAGTTCTCCATGCAGATGCTGCTGGTTCTGGTCACCGGCTACATGATGGCCTCGACGCCGCTGGTGCGCCGAGCGCTGTCGCATCTCGCCGGCATGGCGGCAAGCCCCGGCGCTGCGATCCTGATGGTCAGCTATGTCTCGCTGGTGGCCAGCTGGCTCAACTGGGGCTTCGGCCTCGTGGTCGGCGCGCTCTTCGCCAAGGAGATCGCCCGCACGGTCCGCGTCGACTACCGGCTGCTGGTGGCCTCCGCCTATTCCGGCTTCCTGATCTGGCATGGCGGGCTTGCCGGGTCGATCCCGCTCGCCATTGCCACCGAGGGGCACACGTTCGCGGACCAGATCGGCGTGATCCCGACCTCGCAGACGATCTTCTCCTTCTTCAATCTCGCCATCGTCGTGGTGTTGCTGATCGTCGTGCCGCTCGTGAACCGTGCGATGATGCCGCCCGAGAGCGAGAGCGTCTATGTCGATCCGGCGCTGCTTGGGGAGACGGAGCCCGCGGGCGGCATTGCCGACACGCCGTCCGAGCGGATGATGGACTCCAAGATCCTGCCGATCGTCGTCGGCGTGTCCGGGCTGGCCTATCTGGTCGACTACTTCATCCGCTCCGGCACGCTGACGCTCAACATCGTCAACTTCCTCTTCCTGATGGTTGCCATCGTGCTGCACGGCAGCGCGCGGAACCTGCTGGCGAGCCTGTCGGAAGGCGTGAAGGGCGGGGCGGGGATCGTGATCCAGTTCCCGTTCTATGCGGGCATCATGGCGATCATGGTGAAGTCCGGGCTGGCGGCGACGATCTCGGATGCTCTGGTATCGCTGGCCTCGCCGGCGAGCCTGCCCTTCTGGTCCTTCATCAGCGCGGGGGTCGTGAACTTCTTCGTGCCCTCGGGCGGCGGGCAATGGGCGGTCCAGGCGCCGGTGATCCTGCCGGCCGCGCAGGCGCTCGGCGTCGATCCGGCGCGGGCAGCGATGTCGATCGCCTGGGGCGATGCCTGGACAAACATGGTGCAGCCCTTCTGGGCGCTGCCGATCCTCGGGATCGCGGGGCTGAGGGCCAAGGACATCATGGGGTTCTGCACGCTGCACCTGATCCTGTCGGGCATCGTGATCGCGGTCGGGCTGACCTGGCTCTGAGGAAGCGGGGAGGGGGCTGCCCCCTCCCCGGCCCCTCCCCCGGGCCGCTGTCAGGCGCGGGACATCAATGCGCCGGCGCGCGCCTTGTGGAGCGCCGTCGCCAGCGCGCCGGCCACCACGGCCTTGAGGATGTCGCCCGGAATGAAGGGCAGCGCATAGCCGGTGGCGACGGCCAGCGACTTGTCGAGCACGACCGCCATGCCGATGATGCCGGGAATGTAGAGCACGACCACCCCGCCGAGGAAGGCCGCAAGGGCGCCGGCCGCGAAGACCGGCAGGCGGCGGGTGCGCTCCATCACGAAGCCTGCGGCCCAGGCGGCGGCGATCCAGCCCAGCAGGAAGCCGACGGTAGGCCCGGCGAAGACGCCGATGCCGCCGCGCCCGCCCGCCAGCAGCGGCAGGCCGAGCGCCACCATCAGCACGACGAGACCGGCGGCCATCGCGCCGCGCCGCGCGCCGAGGATGACGCCCGAGAGCATCACGCCCAGGCTCTGCGCCGAGATCGGCACGCCCGAGATCAGGGTGACGGAGGGAATTAGCCCGAGCGCCGCGATCAGCGCGGCGAAGAGGGCGATCATGATGAGGTCGCGATCCATTGGGGTCCTCGTTGTTTGGGGTCAGTCGGGAATGCCGCCGCGGGCCTTCACCGCGTCGGCAATGTGGTCTGCGTCGTCGAGGGCGGTCAGGCAGAGCGGCAGCACGATCTGCCAGCCGGGCCTGCGGCGGCGGGCGCGGGCGCGCCAGGCGAGGCCCAGCTGCCGTCCGCGGTCGAGCAGGGTCGGTGTCAGCCGCAGCACCAGCCCGATGGCGAAGGCGATGCGGCCGGGCTTCACGCCGAAGACGCGCAGCGGCGCGAGGAGGCGCGCCATCACGGCGATCATCGCCTCGAGCCGCGTCGTCATGGTGACGAGGTTGGCCAGCGCCACGGTCGAGAGCAGCCGCCCTCCCAGCAGCATGCCGTTGCCCCAATCCTGCGTGAAGCCGTGCCAGACGGTCAGCAGCAGGAGGAACGGCCAGAGCGGGCGCAGCGCGCGCAGCCCCTGCCGGGCGAAGCGCAGGCCGCAGGCGAGATAGAGCAGGGCAGCCAGGATGACGGGCAGGGCCATCAGGGCAGGCGAGGGGATGGCGAAGATCGCGACCGAGGCGGCGGCCAGCAGGGCCAGCTTCGCCCCGGCCGGAACGCGGTGGAAGGGCGTCGGGATTTCAGAGGTCAGCGAAAGCATCCGTGCCCTCCGCCGTCATCGCCGCCAGGTAGTCCGGGATCACCGCGCCGGGCGGCCCGTCACCCCGCACCCGCCCGTCGTCGATCCAGAGCGCGCGGTCGTATCCGGCGATGACCTGCGGGTCATGGGTGATCTGCACCAGCGTGCCGGGATAGTCCTCCAGCACCCGGCGCAGCGCCCGCTCGGTCGGGATGTCGAGGCCGGAGAAGGGCTCGTCGAGGATCAGCACGGCGGGCTCCATTGCCAGAAGGGAGATCACGCAGAGCAGGTGCTTCTGTCCCTGGCTCAGAGCCGCGGTGCTGCGTTCCGCCCAGGACGCCCGGCCGAAGCGGGCCAGCGCCTCCCGGGCCAGCCGCGTGGCCTCCGCCTTGGAGTGGCCCATCTGCGCAAGGCCGAAGCGGACCTCCTCCAGCCCGGTGGGGAAGATGATCTGGTGCTCGGGGTTCTGGAACAGGATGCCCACGGCCCGCAGGGCCGCCTTGCGGTTCTTCCGGATATCGTCCCCGCCGATGGTGATGCTGCCCTCGATCGTGTCGATCAGCCCGGCCATGGCGCGGGCCAGCGTCGACTTGCCCGATCCGTTGCGGCCGAGAATGCCGATGCGGCGCTCCTGCAGAACAAGATCGAGCCCGGTCAGGACCTCGCGGTCCCCCAGGCGGCAAGTCAGGCCGCGTATCGCGATGGCTGGCGTATCCGTTCCCCTCACGGCAGCCGTAGGGGCGGCAAATCAAGGTGAATGTCAAGCGCGCCTTGGCAGCGGACCCACCTTGGTCGGAGCCTCCCCGCGGGTTTGCCGCGGGGAGGGCAGGGGTCAGGCCTTCAGGTCGAAGCGGTCGGCTTCCATGACCTTGGTCCAGGCGGCGGCGAAATCGGCGACGAATTTCGCGCCGTTGTCGTCCTGGGCGTAGAGCTCGGCATAGCCGCGCAGGATCGAGTTCGAGCCGAAGACCAGGTCGGCGCGGGTCGCGGTGAACTTCACCTCGCCGGTCATGCGGTCGCGGATCTCGTAGGTGCCGCCCTCGGCCGGAACCCACTTGAACGCCATGTCGGTCAGGTTCGCGAAGAAGTCCTGGCTGAGCGCGCCGGGCTTCGAGGTGAAGACGCCATGGGACGAGCCGCCGTAGTTGGCGCCCATGACCCGCATGCCGCCGGCGAGCACGGTCATCTCCTTGGCGGAAAGACCCAGCAGCTGCGCGCGGTCCAGCATCATCTCCTCGGGGCTGACCACGTAGTCGGTCTTGAGGAAGTTGCGGAATCCGTCGGCCAGCGGCTCGAGCACGTCGAAGCTCGCTGCGTCGGTCATCTCGTCGGTCGCGTCGCCGCGGCCCGGAGAGAAGGGCAGCTCCAGCGGGTAGCCCGCTTCCTTCGCAGCCATCTCGACGCCGAGATTGCCGGCCAGCACGATCGTGTCGGCAATCGAGGCACCGGCCTCTGCAGCGATCGGCTCCAGCACCGACAGGACGCGGGCGAGGCGCTCGGGCTCGTTGCCTTCCCAGTCCTTCTGCGGCGCGAGGCGGATGCGCGCTCCGTTGGCGCCGCCGCGCATGTCCGAGCCGCGATAGGTCCGTGCGCTGTCCCAGGCCGTGGCGACCATGTCCTGCAGGCTCAGGCCGGAGGCGGCGATCTTCGCCTTCAAGCCCGCGACGTCGTAGCCGGTCGGGCCTGCCGGAATCGGGTCCTGCCAGATGAGGTCTTCCTGCGGCACGTCGGGACCGACATAGCGCGCCTTCGGGCCCATGTCGCGGTGCGTCAGCTTGAACCAGGCGCGGGCGAAGGTGTCGGCGAAGTACTGCGGGTCGGCGATGAACTTCTGGCAGATCGCGTTGTAGACCGGGTCGACCTTCATGGCCATGTCGGCATCGGTCATGATCGGCATGGTCCTGATCGACGGGTCTTCCACATCGGCGGGCATGTCGGCCTCGGCGATGTCGACCGGCATCCACTGCCAGGCGCCCGCCGGCGACTTCTTCAGCTCCCACTCATGGCCGAAGAGCATGTCGAACCAGCCCATGTCCCACTGGGTCGGGTTGGAGGTCCAGGCGCCCTCGATGCCGGAAACGACCGTGTCGCGGCCGACGCCGCGGCCCTTGGTGTTCATCCAGCCGATGCCCTGGTATTCCGGGCCCGCCGCTTCGGGATCGGGGCTCAGGTCGGCCGCGTCGCCGTTGCCGTGGCACTTGCCGATGGTGTGCCCGCCGGCGGTCAGCGCCGCGGTCTCCTCGTCATCCATCGCCATCCGGGCGAAGGTCTCGCGCACCTGGGCGGCGGTCTTCATCGGGTCGGGCTGGCCGTTGACGCCCTCGGGGTTCACATAGATCAGGCCCATCTGCACGGCGGCCAGCGGGTTTTCCATGGTCTCCGGCTTGCCGACATCGTCGTAGCGGCCGTCGGAGGGGGCCAGCCATTCCTTCTCGGCGCCCCAGTAGGTGTCCTTCTCCGGATGCCAGATGTCCTCGCGGCCGAAGGCGAAGCCGAAGGTCTTGAGCCCGGCGACCTCGTAGGCGACGGTGCCCGACAGGATCATCAGGTCGGCCCAGCTGATCTTGTTGCCGTATTTCTTCTTGATCGGCCACAGCAGGCGGCGGCCCTTGTCGGTGTTGACGTTGTCCGGCCAGCTGTTGAGCGGCGCGAAGCGCTGGTTGCCGGTGCCGCCGCCGCCGCGGCCGTCGGCCAGGCGGTAGGAGCCGGCCGCATGCCATGCGACGCGGGCGAACATCCCGACATAGGAGCCCCAGTCGGCCGGCCACCATTCCTGGCTCGTCGTGATCAGCTCGCGCAGGTCGGCCTTCAGCGCCTCGACGTCCAGATCCTTCAGCGCCTCGCGGTAGGAGAAGCCTTCGCCCATCGGGTTCGTCTTGGTGTCGTGCTGGTGCAGGATGTCCAGGTTGAGGGCATTCGGCCACCAGTCCATGACCGAAGTGCCGCTGGCCGTGTTGGAGCCATGCATGACGGGGCATTTCCCCGTCATCTTAATGTCGTTTCCGTCCATGATGTCCTCCTGGAGGTGCTGGCTGAAAGGTGCAGGGAAGGGATCGCGCGGGGCGCGGATCCTGACCGGATCCGCGCCCCGCGGCGGTGTACCTCCCCCCGTTTGACTGCAGCCTAGCGAAGCGCGGCGCGGGAATCACATCGTAAATTCTGAACAGGTCGATCAGGTCTTCTTATCGACTTTCAAAATGGCCATCAGGAATTCATGTTAAAGTTGAACGGCTCTCCTTGGCGGTCCGGACCCGTCCGTCAGCGCGGCGCCTGCGGGCCGGGGACTGGCGGCAGGTCGAGCGCCCTGAGCCGGTCCGAGATCAGCGCTGCCATCTCGGCGACTTTCGGATCGTTCAGCGCTTCGGCCACGACATAGATTCCCAGCGGCCAGGCGCGCTCGCGCTCGCCCGCGGCCAGATCCACCTTCACGACGCGCTGCCGCTCCAGATAGGGCTCCAGCAGGACGCTGTGCGTCAGAACTGCGTCGGCCGCGTGGAGGAAGTCCAGGCAGACGGCCAGCGAGTTCGAGGTGAAGGCATGGCCGAAGCTGCCCTGCGGCAGTTCCGGCAAGGTCTCGGCATCCTGGGCCTGCAGCTTGTCCAGCCGCGATTCCGACGGGACGGCGACCACGCTGGGCCAGGCGAAGATCTCGGCAAGGGTCCGCGGCGCGCCCAGCAGCGGATGGCCCTCGCGCACGTAGTAGCCGTCCTGCGACATGCCCATCGGCAGGAATTCGACCGCGTTGGCATGGGCGAAGCCGGGGATCTGGTTGCCGATGAACAGCGAGATGTCCCCTGCGAGAAGCTGTGCCATGCAGCGCAGCGCCGAGCCCAGGCTGACATGGATCGGCGCATGGGGATGGGCGCGGAACTGCTCCAGCACGATGTCTTTCAGGAACAGGTCCCAAGAGGAATAGCCCGAGCCGATGCTGATGCCGTGCTCGGCCCGCACCCGCTGGCGCTCGATCTTGTCGAGCGCGTTGCCGTAGAGCCGCCGCATGATCATCGCGTTCTCGAACAGCGTCTCGCCCGCCTCGGTCAGCCGCACCCCGCGCGAGGTCCGCTCGAACAGCACGACGCTCAGGGACTGCTCCAGCTTGCGCATGCTGTAGCTGAGCGCCGGCTGCGACACGGCCAGGGTTTCCGCCGCCGCGAGAAAGGACCCCGCCTCGGCGATTGCCAGGAACTGTTCCAGCGCCTTGTCCATATGCTTCTCCGTCATGCTATAAACGTCATTTATATCGTGCGCGAAAAATTGTATTTTATAAATAGAAAACCTATTGCTAACGTTCGGGCAGGCGCCGCGGAAGCGGGACGCCGGGGCGTTGCGAGGCGGAGGACCGGACCGGCGCCCGGGATAGAATCGTCCAGGGAGGAAACCGGATGACGAACGCGATGATCGGCCGGCGGCAGCTGCTCGCCGGGGGGATGGGGCTTGCCCTGGCGACAGGCCTGGCACCCATGGCGCAGGCGGCGGGAACGCCGATCCGCATGGTGTGGTGGGGCAACGAGGAACGCGCCCGCCGCACGACCGAGGCGATCAAGGGCTTCGAGGCCGCCAATGACGATTCCGTTGCGGTTGCCACCGAATACATGGGCTGGGACGACTACTGGACCCGGCTGGCCACGCAGGTCGCGGGCGGCAACGCGCCCGACCTGATCCAGATGGATTACCGCTATCTCTTCGAATACGCCGGCCGCGGCACGCTGCTGCCGCTCGACGAGTACCTGGGCGGGGCGCTGAAAATCTCGGATTTCGGCCAGGCCAATCTCGACTCCTGCTCGGTGGACGGCAAGCTCTACGGCGCCAATGTCGGCGTCAACGCCTTCGGCATGCTCATCGACAAGGCCGCCTGGGACGAGGCCGGGGTCGAGGCGCCGGGCTTCGGCACCAGCTGGGACGAGTTCGCGGAGAAATGTGCTGCCTTCAAGGACGGAACGCCGCGCCGCCGCTTCCACGCCACCGCCGACACGAGCGGGCAGGGCAACAGCTTCGAGGTCTGGCTGAAGCAGCGCGGCAAGGGGCTTTACTCCGAGGACGGCACGCTCGGCTACGACGCGGATGACGCGGGCGCGTGGTTCGACTACTGGGCAAAGCTGCGCGCGGCCAAGGGCTGCGTTCCGGCCGACGTCCAGGCGCAGTTCAAGAACTCGCTGGAGACCTCGCCGATCACGCTGGGCACGGCGGCGACCGACTATGCCTTCTCCAACCAGTTCGTGGGCTACCAGGCGGTCAACAAGGCCTCGCTCGACATGGCCGCGCTGCCGGTGCTGCCGGAAGGCGCGCCTGGGCATTACCTGAAGCCGTCGCAGATGTTCGTGGTCTCGGCCAAGTCGAAGGCGCCCGAAGCCGCCGTGAGCCTTGCCAATTTCCTCGTGCGCGATCCGCGCGGCGCGCTGATCCTCGGCCTCGACCGCGGCGTGCCGGCATCCCCCGAGATCCGCGACGCGCTCCTGCCCGAACTCGACGAGGCGCAGAAGAAATCGGTCAGCTACATCTCGGCGCTGTCGGATTATGCGGGGGATCTGCCGCCGCCGCCGCCGAAGGGCGCGGGCGAGATCTATTCGATCCTCACCAAGGTCAGCCAGGAAGTCGGCTTCGGCATGGTCAACCCGGCGGAGGGCGGACGGAAGCTGGTCGACGAGGCGTCGTCCAGCCTGACGAGGTGATCCGGTGACGATGGAAACCGCATCCACCGGTTGGGAGGAGGAGCAGCGCTCCGCCTCCCGCTTCGCCGAAGGGCTCCGGCGCAACCTGCCGGGCTACCTGTTCCTGTCGCCCTGGCTGATCGGCTTCTTCTGCCTGACGCTGGGCCCCGCGCTCGGCTCGCTGTATCTCAGCTTCACCGATTACGACCTGCTCTCGGCGCCGCGCTTCGCGGGCGTGTCGAACTACGTCCACATGGCGACCGCCGACCCGAATTTCGGCGCCGCCATGAAGGTGACCTTCCTCTATGTCGCGCTCTCGGTGCCGCTGAAGCTCGCCTTCGCGCTCGGCGTCGCGATGATGCTGAACCGCGGGCTGCGCGGCCTGCCCGTCTACCGCGCGATCTTCTACCTGCCGTCTCTTCTGGGCGCCTCGGTCGCCATCGCCGTTCTGTGGCGCCAGCTCTTTGCCGCCGACGGGCTGGTCAACGAGATCCTCTGGACCTTCGGCATCGAGGGGCCGAGCTGGATTTCCAACCCGCATACCTCGCTCTACACGCTGGTGATCCTGTCGGTCTGGCAGTTCGGCTCGCCGATGATCATCTTCCTCGCCGGGCTGCGGCAGATCCCCACCGACATGTACGAGGCGGCCAGCATCGACGGCGCGTCGAAACGGCGCCAGTTCTTCCGCATCACCCTGCCGCTGCTGACCCCGGTGATCTTCTTCAACCTGGTGATCCAGACGATCGACGCCTTCAAGGCGTTCACGCCTGCCTTCATCGTTTCGGGCGGCTCCGGCGGGCCGGTGAATTCCACGCTCTTCTACACGCTCTATCTCTACCAGGAGGCCTTCGGCCATTTCCGCATGGGCTATGCCTCGGCGCTGGCCTGGGTGCTGGTCGCGATCATTGCCGCCTTCACCGCGGTCTCCTTCCTGACCACGAAATACTGGGTGCATTACGATGACTGATGCCGCCGCCCATGCCATGCCGGGCCAGGCCCCGGCCCATCCGATGCTCCGCTCGGGGATCAGCCATGCGGTTCTGATGGCCGTGTCCTTCGTGATGCTCTATCCGATCCTGTGGATGCTGGCGGGGTCCCTGCGTCCCGCCGACGACCTCTTCGGCGGCAATACCAGCCTCATCCCGTCGCAGGTCACCGTGCAGGCCTACAAGGACGGCTGGTTCGGGCTGCAGGTCAGCTTCGGCAAGTTCTTCCTGAACTCGCTGATCATCGCGACGCTCGCCACCATCGGCAACGTGCTTGCCGCCTCGCTTGCCGCCTTCGCCTTCACCCGGCTGAAGTTCCGCGGCCGCGCCATCTGGTTCGCGCTGATGCTGGGCACGCTGATGCTGCCCTACCATGTCACGTTGATCCCCCAGTACATCCTGTTCCTGAAGCTCGGCTGGGTGAATACGTGGCTGCCGCTGATCCTGCCGAAATACTTCGCGGTCGACGCCTTCTTCATCTTCCTGATGGTGCAGTTCTTCCGCGGCATCCCGCGCGAGCTGGACGAGGCGGCGATGATGGATGGCTGCAGTCCCTGGCGGATCTACACCCGCATCATGCTGCCCCTGTCGCTGCCGGTGCTGGCGACCGCCGCGATCTTCTCCTTCATCTGGACCTGGGAGGATTTCTTCGGCCCGCTCATCTACATCAGCGATACCGGGCTTTACACGGTGCAGCTCGCGCTGCGCTCCTTCATCGACAGCTCCGGCTCGACCAACTGGAACGCGCTCTTCGCCATGTCGGTCCTGTCGCTGATCCCGATCTTCCTGATCTTCCTCTTCTTCCAGCGCCTGCTGATCGAGGGCATCGCCACCACCGGCATGAAGCGCTGAGACACAAGGAGACTTGCCATGACCACCCCAATCCGCCTGCGCAATGTCGTCAAGCGCTATGGCCAGCTCGCCGTGATCCCGGGGCTCGACCTCGACATCGAGCCCGGGCAGTTCACCGTCTTCGTCGGCCCCTCGGGCTGCGGGAAATCCACGCTCCTGCGGATGATCGCCGGGCTCGAGACCATCTCGGACGGCGACCTGATGATCGGGGGGCAGCGCATGAACGACACGCCGGCCTCGAAGCGCGGCATTGCCATGGTCTTCCAGAGCTACGCTCTCTACCCGCACATGACCGTCCGCAAGAACCTGGCTTTCGGGCTGGAGACGATGCGGATGAAGCGCGCCGAGATTGACCGGCGGGTTACTGCGGCTGCCGAGACGCTGCAGATCACCCAGCTGCTCGACCGCCGCCCCAAGGCGCTGTCGGGCGGACAGCGCCAGCGGGTCGCCATCGGCCGCTCCATCGTGCGCGACCCAGACATCTTCCTCTTTGACGAGCCGCTCAGCAACCTCGATGCCGAACTGCGGGTGCAGATGCGCGTGGAGATCTCGAAGCTGCATGAACGCCTGGGCAACACGATGATCTATGTCACCCACGACCAGGTCGAGGCGATGACCATGGCCGACCGGATCGTCGTGCTGAAGGCGGGGCAGGTGATGCAGGCGGGCACGCCGCTGGAGCTCTACAACAACCCGGCAAACCGCTTCGTCGCGGGCTTCATCGGCTCGCCGAAGATGAACTTCCTCGATGCCACCGCGTCCGAGGCGGGTCTCGACGTCGCGGGCCAGAGCCTCGGCGGCATCCCCGCGCGCCCGGCCCCGGGCAAGCTCACCTTCGGCATCCGTCCCGAGCATGTCGAGGTCGGCGGCGAGGGCGGCGCCTCCCTGGGCGAGGCGCGGGTCGAGCTGGTGGAGCATCTCGGCGGCACCACCGTGCTCTATGCGGTGACCCGGTCGGGCGAGGCGCTGAACGTGGTCGCCCCCGGCCAGCAGGTCATCCGCACCGGCGACGTGCTGCCGCTGCGGCTCGACCCGGCCAACGCCCATGTCTTCGCCGAGGACGGCACCGCGCTCAAGCGCACGGCCTGAAACGGCACGACCCCCCGCGGACCGGATCTTCCTCCCCGGTCCGCAAGCGGCGACCCCGGAGCCCTCACTCCGCGCCGCGAAGCTGCCCGCGTCCATGCTCCCGGACGCGGGCGGACAGATCCCATTTGACCGGCCGGGGCGTGTCTGGCCCCGGTCCCTGCGAGCGAGAGACAGTGATGAAATATGCAATCGTCGGGACCGGCTCCCGCCACGCGATGTTCCGCAGCGCCGTTGCCGAGACCTATGCGGACCGCAACGACCTTGTCGGGCTCTGCGACCTGAACGAGCGGCGCCTGGCGCTCTCGGCCTCGCAGGTGCCCGATCCGGGCGGCAACGGCATCGCCACCTATGCGGCCGCGGAGTTCCCGAAGATGCTGGCCGAGCAGAAGCCCGACACGGTGATCGTCACCGTTCCCGACGACCTGCATCACGATTACATCGTGGCGGCGATGCGCGCGGGCTGCGACGTGATCACGGAAAAGCCGATGACCATCGACCTGTCGAAGCTGAAGGCGATCCTCGACGCGCAGCGCGACACCGGCCGGCAGGTGACGGTGACCTTCAACTACCGCTACACCCCGGCGCGGACGCAGATAAAGGAACTGCTGATGTCGGGCGCGATCGGCGAGATCACCGCGATCGACTTCCGCTGGCATCTCGACCGGGTGCATGGCGCCGACTATTTCCGCCGCTGGCACCGCTACAAGGACCGCTCCGGCGGGCTTCTGGTGCACAAGTCCACCCACCATTTCGACCTGGTGAACTGGTGGCTCGGCTCCACCCCCGAGACGGTCAGCGCCCATGGCGCGCGGCACATGTACCGCCCCGAAACCGGCGATGCGATGGGGCTAAGCCCGCGAGGCCCGCGCTGCCATTCCTGCCCCTCGGCCGCGAAATGCCAGTTCCGGATGGATCTGGAGGCAGACGAGAAGCTGCGCACGATGTATCTAGATGCCGAGGAGGATGACGGCTACCTGCGCGACCGCTGCGTCTTCGATCCGGACATCACCATCGAGGATACGATGCAGGTCCATGCCCGCTATGGCTCGGGGGCGCTGCTGAACTACACGCTGACCGCCTATTCGCCTTGGGAGGGGCTCGACATCACCTTCCAGGGCACGGAGGGCGAGCTGACCCATCGCCATGTCGAGGTGCATGGCGTCTTCGGCGGCCAGCGCGAGAAGGCGGAGGGGCGCGAGTCGATGACCACCGTGCTGCACCGCGCGGGCGAGGCGCCGCAGGTTCTGGATGTCTGGCAGGGCGACGGCGACCATGGCGGAGCCGATCCGGTGATGCTGGGCTATCTCTTCGACCCGGAGGCCGCGCCCGATCCCTATGGCCGCGGCTCCAGCCATGTCGACGGCGCCTGGTCGATCCTGACCGGCATCGCGGCCAATGTCTCGATCGAGCGGGGGCAGGCGGTCGCGGTCGGCGGCCTCCTGGCCGAGCATGGCATCACGCTGCCCTGCTGATCCGGGCGGGCCCGGATCAGAGCAGGTCTGTCCGGGCCTCCAGCGCGGCGAGATCGACGCCGGCCACCCAGAGTTCGGCACCGTCAGCGAAGGCGAAATGCACGTCGCTTCCCTGCTGGACAGCCTGCCCGAGCAGGGAGGCGAGGCTCTCGCCGCTGCTTGCCAGATGCAGCCGGTCTTCGGAGGCGTCGAAATCGGCGATCACGTCGCGCGCCCCGGCATTGGCGGCCAGATCGAAGACGAAGTCGTCGGCGCCGAGATCGCCCTGCATCGTGTCGTTTCCGGCGCCGCCTTCGAGCCAGTCATTGCCGCTCCCGCCGGACAGCATGTCTTCGCCGTCCCCGCCGTCCAGATGGTCGGCCTGGGACCCGCCGAGCAGGCGGTCGTCGCCCTTTCCGCCCTCCAGCAGGTCGCTGCCGTCTGAACCCTTCAGGCGGGGCGCTGTTGCGCAACTCGGCGGACCGCCGAAACTCCCCCTTCTCCGGAGACACTTGTCCCATGCCCATCGTGGCCGGGATGGCGAGGACGGCGACGCGGTCCAGGAACGGGCGGCAAGCGCCATTGGTCCGGGCGCATCCGCGAATGCGCGGATCTGGACCCCGGCCACCTGGCGGCCGAAGGCGAGGCATCGTGCCGCCATCGGTCCGGGGCCGATGCCGAACGGACATCAGCCGCTGGCCGGGCAGCTTCACGCAGGTCATCCTATCGCCGGGGAACAGGGCCCCCGGAGCTCTTCCCGATCCGGCTCATGTCCCGACCTTGCTGCGCCGCCGATGCCCGCTCCAGGTCCGCACAGGGCATGGCCCTCGTGCCGCGTGGTCCGCCCGCCGATCGCCGGGAACCGCGCCTCCTGCACGGCATGCG
>NZ_JAATVU010000086.1 GCF_013184745.1 Mangrovicoccus sp. HB161399 | reverse complement strand
TTCCACCACCAGCTGGCCGATCTTGGCGTGCGTTCGCCTGCTCCGCTCGGACCGGTGGCGCGGGCAGGCTCACTCTCGATCTCGCCCTCTTTCTCGGCAGCCTTCGCCTCGGCCTTGCCAGAAAACACCCCGGTCATCCCCTCGATCGCCCGGGTTCGGGTCACGCCCTCGGACCGGTGGCGGGCGGACCCTCGCTCCAGGTGTTGATCACCGTCCGATGCACGCCGTGTTTCGCCACCAGCTCGGCGGCCGTCATCTCGCCCCTGATCGCCTCCAAGGCCACCTTCGCCTTGAACTCGGCGCTGTCGTTCTTCCGTTTGCCAGCCACGCTGTCAGTCCTCGTACTCGTTGGCGGCAAGCTTGGCAGGGTGTCCGGATTTCGGGGACCTCCACATTTCTCTGTCAGAAGAGGAGTGCTGGTGCTTGGGGTGCCGTCGGAGGGAAAGGCTGCGTTGAACGCACAGAAGCCATTTCCGCTCAAGGGCTTCGCCAAGCGCAACGCAGAGGACTTGGTGCGCCGCGGCCTCGCAAAGCGACAGGCTGACGGCGCTATCGTTCCGATGGGTTTCGTGACGCAGCGAATGCTTGAGGCATGCGAGCGCGAGGTGAGGTGAGGTTTTTCTCAGCTCGTAAGGGCTCTGGGGCGAAAGTGGTCGTCGAGGCACATGGTGCCGAAGCTGCTCAATACTGATGTGATCCCCGAAAACGTCCTCGTTCCAGCTTAGAGTTCTCCGGACGGAATCCTTGGCTGGGAGAGGAGCGGAAACGCACGAAGGTATGGAAGTTCACGGTCGCACAGAAGGCGTTCATCATCAAGCAGGCGGAGGATGGCACGCCTGTCTTAGAGACATGCCGCAAGGCGGGGATCAGCGCACTAACCTTAGATCAGATCGCCCCGAACGCTCCGGTTCCCGCTTCGATCCATTTGGACAAATAGCGCGCGCAGGACAGTAGTAGCCGAGATGCCATCCTGAGCGGCAACGACCGAATTGGGTAGGGCACAGTCATGTGACGCACTCACCAAGAAGCGGCTCGTCGGGCAACGGCATGTCTTGGGTCAGAAATGCTTGGCATTTGGGTCGGGAATGCTTGGCAGAGCATGGGTGGGCGACCAAGACTTTAAGGCTATCCCCGTCGCGGAGAGTCGCTTTAGCACGACATTCGACACCGCGAGGCCGCTACCCGGCCCGCCATGCGCTTCGTGCCGGTGAAGCCGGCAGGCAGGCAGGCGGCGCTCCCGGATCATGCGGCGCGGGATGTCCCGGTTCGCCAGAGGACACGGACGGCGAACGCGATCCGCGCGCATCTGCCGGAGTTCGGGATCGCGGCCGCGGAGGGCATTCGCGGCTTGGACCGGCTGCTCGGAGCCGCGCGCGGCGGGCCCGGGGCGGCGGGCCCGGCACGCGGCCTGCCCGCCGGCCAGCTGCGCGATCCGGAGGAGAGGACCGGCATCGCGGCGGCGCGAAAGACCGGCCCGCCCGCCCGGCGGCCCGCCACGATCCCCGGCCTCAGCCCCGTCGCGTCCCCGGCCTCTGCCGCGGCCGCGCCCGGCGTGGCTGTCTTCCGGTCCGCCCGCGACCGCGCCGCCCGGCCCGGGCCGGCGCCGCGGGCGCACCCGCCTGGCGGCAAGGAGCGGTCCGGGCGGATCTCCGGGGCCGGGACCCGCTGCCTGCGGCGGCTGCCCTGTCCCGGCGCGATGGCGCGGGTCAGCGCGCGGCGGGGGCGGCACGCGTCCTCGCACTATGCGGCGCCCGGCCGGCTCGACCGCATGCCCTTGGAGAAGCCGGCGAAGATCGTCGCGGCCGCGCTCGCCGCGCGCATGCCCCCTTTGCAGAGATCGCCGGAACGCTTGGGCGCGTCGACAGGCTTGTGCATTGCGCCGCCGTCTATCCCTGCCGCCCGATTCTGGAGATCAGCGACGATGACCGGGACCGGGGCAATGGCGCGAGGGAGACGCCCAAGTGGAGGCGGCCGCTCCGCCCGGCCCCCGCGGCCGGGGTCAGGGCGCAGCCGGGACCGGGCCGAAAAGCCCCGACCGCGCCACGATCGCCGCGGCCAGCAGCAGCATCAGCGCATCCGCGACCGGGAAGGCGAGCCAAAGGCCGCTCGGGCCCAGGACAGCGCTCAGGCCGAGGATCAGCGGCGGCGTCAGCAGCCAGGGCTTGACCAGGGTCAGGGCCGCGGTCCGGAGCGGATGCCCCATCGCCTGGAAATGCATGGCCAGCACCAGGATCGGCCCGGCCGCGGCCTGGAGCGCCGTCATCGGCCGCAGGACGTCTCCGGCCGCCGCGGCGATGCCCGGATCCGCGGTGAAGAGCGCGCCGAGCCGTCCGCCCGCAAGCGTCCCGGCCAGCGTCACGCAGAGGCACCACAGGAAAGCGAAGCCAAGCGCCAGCCGGAGCGCCGCCGCCGCCCGGTCCATGCGCCCGGCCCCGGCATTGTTGCCGGTGATGCTCTGCGTGGCCAGCGCAATCGCCATCTGCGGCAGGAAGGCGAAGCCGAGGAGACGCGTCGCCACGCCATAGGCGGCGACCTGCCCTGCCGCCCCCGGCCCGGCCCCTCCGGCCGCGACCAGGACGGTCGCGCCCACCAGCGCCATGCCGGCGAAGCCCAGGCAGAGCGGCAGGCCGAGAGCGAGGATCTGCCGCCAGTCCGACAGCCAGCTCGACCGGCGCAGCGCGCCGAGCGGCACCAGCCGGGGATCGCGCGCCCGCACCGCCAGCAGCAGCAGCAGCCCGGCCGCCTGCGCCGCCACCGTGCCGAGCGCCGACCCGGCGACGCCCAGCCCGAGCAGAACGATCGCGACCCAGTTGGCCGCGATATTGGCCAGGTTCACCAGCACCGAAAGCAGGGCGATCAGCCCCGCCCTGCCCTCGTTGCGCAGCGCATCGGCATGCAGCGCCAGGCCGAATTGCAGCGGCGCGCCCAGGACCAGGATCAGCAGGTACTCGCCCGCCAGCCCCGCGACCGCATCGTTCCCAGCGCTCAAAACCGGCAGGAGGCGCGGACCGGAGGCTAGCACGGCCAGCAGCAGGGCAGCGCTGACCAGTGCCGCCAGGCCATGGGCCCCGGCAAGGGCCGCCCCCGCCTCCGTCCTCAGCCCGGCGCCGAGGCGGCGGGCGAAGAGGCTCGACATGCCGCCGCCCAGCAAGGTGGAGAGGGCGGTCAGGCCCATCACGGCCGGAAAGGCCAGGCTGACCGCAGCCAGCGCCTGCGGCCCGGCAAATCGGCCGACGAAAATGCCGTCGACGACATTCAGGACGCCGCCCATCGACATGACCACGGCCATGGGAAGGGCGTTCGACAGGAAAAGCCTGCCGACAGGCAGGTCGAGAAAGGGGTTTGCACCTGCTTCCGGGGCATGTCCGCCAGGCATCGCTCGGTCCTCCGGGGAGGCATTTCGGATCGGGAGGGGGCCTGCCTTGCCCGCCAGCGAAATGCATCGGGGGGATGGGATGTCCTGTCGTTCCGGGCTTCACAGTGACTCGCGTCTGCAGGCGGCAGGTGCCCGGCACCTTGCCCCCTGCTACAGCCGCGCCGCGCGGAGCGCAACACCGGGAAAGGCGGCGACGGCGGTCAGACCTCGCCAAGCCGCTCGTTGGCCTCGTCGATGCGGCGCAGGCGGGTGCGGGCTCCGCTGCCGGCCTTCAGCGTCGTGCGGGTGACGATCTGGTGGCAGAGATTGACCACCGCGGCGTGGTTGAACTGCGGGCTGGAGGTCTCGATCCGGCAGCGGAAATGCCAGGCCGCACGCGCGTCGGGCTGGCTGCCCTCGTCCGTGACCAGCGCCGTCGGCACGCCGATCCGCGCAAGCTCGGCGACCAGCCGCTCGGTATTGGCCGCACGGCGGCGCAGCGCCACCAGGATCACCACGTCCTGCAGCCCCATCTCGGCCACGTATTCGCCCAGGCTCTCGCCCGCCTGCGGGATGACCGTGGCGGCCGGGACGACCTTCAGCAGCTGCCAGTAGAGATAGTCGGCGAAGACCCGGCTGATGCGGTAGCCGACCAGCCAGACCCGGCGCGCCGACAGGATCGCGTCGGCCAGCCGGTCGAGATCGGCCGGGTCGATGCGTTCCAGCGTCCAGGCGACATTGGCCATCTCCTCCTGCAGGCTGAGCGCCATCTGGCGTTCCTCCGGCACCGCCTCGGCATGGGCGATGAAATGGCGCGACCCGGTCTGCCGTTCGTCACGGGCGGCGCGGCGGGCAAGTTCGTAATTCTCGAAGCCGATGCGCCGCACGAAGCGCGACACCGTCGCCTTGGAGACGCCGCTGAGCCGCGCCAGCTCCTGCGCGTCGTAGGAGGCGAGGTCGCCGGGAAAGTCGAGCAGGAAGCTGCCGAGCCGCAGTTCGGCGCGGCGCAGATCCGGCAGCGACGCCCGCACGCGCGCCAGGAAGGACGCCTCTGGGTCATTTTGAAACTGTGGTTCCATTCCGGCAATCTGCGCCAGCGCGGCGGCCATGGCAAGCAGAGCTGAGGGGATTCGCCGTGTCGGGTCGGGAGAGCACGGTCCCGGCTATGTTATCTCTGGGCATGTTCCATTCATGTTCCGCCGGGAAACTGGACGCATCCGGCATGGTCTGCCCGCATTTGCAACGGAACCACAGTTTCATGATTTTGCCATTTTGAAATCATGGTTCCTTTTCTTGTCGTGAAAGCCGCTTTGAGAAACTGTGGTTTCAACAACAGAGAGGATGTCACGATGAACCGCAGAACGCTCCTGTCCACGGCTTTCGCCGCCCTTGCCGCTGCCCTGCCCGCCGCCGCCCAGACGGACTGGCCCGAGCGCCCGGTGCGCATTCTAGTCTCCTTCCCGCCGGGCGGCTCCTCCGACCTGGTGGCGCGGCTCCTCGCCGAGAAGCTGTCGGCCTCGCTCGGACAGCAATTCGTCGTCGAGAACAAGCCGGGCGCCGCCGGAACCGTTGCCGCCACCGCGCTGAAGGAAGCCGCGCCGGACGGCTACACGCTGATGCTGTCGAACCTGACGCCGTTCAACGTCGCGCCGGTGCGCTTCCCCGACACGCCCTACGACCCGATCGCCGATTTCGACCACATCACCTATGTCGGCGCCGTGCATCTGGGGCTCTTCGCCGCGCCTTCGGCCGGCACCTCCGACCTCGCCGCGTTCATCGAAAAGGCCAAGGCCGATCCGGGCTTCTACGAATACGGCAGCTCGGGCGTCGGCTCCTGGGGGCACATCATCGCCGAGCAGTTCCAGGACGAGACCGGCACCGAGCTGTTCCATATCCCCTACAAGGGCTCGGGCCCGATGCGGCTGGATTTCATGGGCGGGGTGGTGCCGCTGATCTTCGACGCGGTGCCGCAGAACCTGCCCGCGGTCGAGGACGGCACCGCCATCCCGCTGGCCGTCTCCGCACCCGAGCGCCTGTCCTCGCTGCCCGGCGTGCCGACCTTCGCGGAGGCCGGCTATGACATCGTCGCCGAGAACTGGCTGGGCGTCAGCGCGCCGGCAGGCGTTCCCGGGGACATCGAGGCCAGGCTCGACGGTGCGCTCGCCGCAGCGATGGAGCTCGACGACGTGCTCGACCAGTTCGAAAGCTGGGGCCTGATCCGGGTGCCGAAGACCAGCGAACAGTTCTCCGCCTATGTCGCGGCGCAGCTGCGGCAATGGACGCCGCTGGTCGAGGCGGCCACGGAATGAGCGGCCCGACGAAAATTGCCGTCTTCTTCGTGGGCGAGCTGCATGACGCGGGCTTCAACGCCGCCGCCCTGGCCGGTGCGGACCGGGCCGCGGCGGCGGGGCTGGCAGAGGTCGGCATCGTCTCGGGCGTGCGCTACGACCAGGACGAGATCCGCGCGCGGCTGGCCGAAACCGTGCCCGGGATCGACGGGCTCGTGTTCATCGGCGGCCAGGGCAACATCGCAACGCCGGAGATCGCCGCTGCCCATCCGGCCAAGCGCTTCGCCATCGTGCAGGGGCAGAAGACCGGGCCGAACCTGGCCAGCTACGACGTGCGCCAGGAGGACTCGGCCTTCCTCGCCGGGGTGCTGGCTGCGCATCTGACCGCGACCGGCACGGTCGGCCATCTTTCGGGCCACCGCGTGCGGCCCGGGCTGAAGGGGCGCGCGGCCTTCGCCGCGGGCGTGGCCCATGCCGGGCGCGGCGTGAAAGTGCTGACCGGCTTCTGCGGCACGCAGGATGACAGCGCGGTCACCCGCGCCTGGGCCGCGGCGGAGATCGCCGGCGGCGCGGACGTGATCTTCACCATGCTCAACGCCGCGCGGCAGGGCGCCATCGAGGCCTGCCGCGCGGGCGGCGCACGCCAGATCGGCAATGCGCTCGACTGGGTCGCGACCGACCCGGAGGTCTTCGTCGCCTCGGCCCTGGCGCGGATCGACATCGGCGTCGAGCGCGCCATCGCCGACATGGCCGCCGGGCACACACCCGCGGAAATCGCGGAATTCGGGCTGGGCGACGGCGATGCCGTTTCGCTGAGCCTCGGGGCCGACGTTCCGCAAGCCGCCCGCGACGCCGTCGAAGCCGCGGCAGAGGGCATCCGCGCGGGCCGCATCGCGGTTCCCGACAGCTATGACGGGCCCGAATTCGAGCCGGAGCCGGTGCCATGCGGCAGCTGACCAGCCATCTCGGACCGCTGATCATGCTGGCGGCGGGGCTGGCTTTCGCCATCGGCGCGGCGGCCACGCTCGACCTGGGCTCGCTGCGGCGCATGGGCCCCGGGGCGTTCCCGCTCCTGGTCGGCAGCCTGCTCGCGATCCTCGCGCTGATCGGGCTGGTGCAGAACCTGCGGCACCCGATGGAGATGAACCGCGCCGATCCGATGGCGGTTCTCGGCGTGACCGGCGGGGTCGCGGCCTTCGCCTTCTTCACGCCGCTCGCCGGCGTCCTGCCCGCCACGACGCTGGCAGTGCTGGCCACCGGCTCGGTCATCCCCGGCTTCCGCTGGCCGCACCGCATCGCCCTGGCCCTGGGCGTGGCGGCGGCGGTCTGGGCGATCTTCGTCCTCGGCCTGAACATTCCCTTCACCGCAGTCAGGGGGCTCTGACATGGACCTGCTCTCCAACCTCGCGCTCGGACTGGCCACCGCGGCGACGATCCAGAACCTGGCCTATTGCTTCGCCGGCGTCTTCCTCGGCACCTTCATCGGCGTGCTGCCCGGGGTCGGCCCGCTGGCGGCGGTCGCCATGCTGCTGCCGGTCTCCTTCTACCTGCCGCCCGAGACCGCGCTGGTGATGCTGGCAGGCGTCTATTACGGCGCGGAATACGGCGGCTCGGTCGCCTCGATCCTGCTCAACATCCCTGGCACGCCCTCGGCCTCGGTGACCTGCATCGACGGCTATCCGATGGCGCAGCAGGGCCGCGCGGGCGTGGCGCTGTTCTCCACCGCGATGGCCTCGATGTTCGGCGCGCTCTTCGGGGTCGCCGTCATGGTCCTGCTGTCGCCGAAGCTGGCGGACTTCGCGCTGCTGTTCCAGCCGGCCGAGTATTTCTCGGTGATGGTGCTGGGCCTCGTGGCCGCCTCCATCGTCAGTTCCTCCGGCGCGGTGCGCGGGCTGATGATGGTCTGCCTCGGCGTGCTGCTCGGCACGGTCGGCATCGACGTGAATTCGGGCGAGACCCGCTTCACCGGCGGCCTCCCGCAGCTGCGCGACGGCATTTCGCTGGTCGTGGTGGCGATGGGGCTGTTCGGCATTTCCGAGGTCATGGTCTCGCTGCGCGGCGCAACGCAGAGCTATGCCGGCAAGGGGCTGATGGGCAGCATGTTCCCCACCGCCGCCGAATGGGGGCGCAGCTTGATGCCCGCGATCCGCGGCTCGCTGGTCGGCAGCTTCTTCGGCACGCTGCCCGGCACCGGCCAGACGGTCGCCAGCTTCGTCGGCTACGCGGTGGAAAAGCGGGTGAACCGCCGCCGCGACCAGTTCGGCAAGGGCACCATCGAAGGCGTGGTGGTGCCGGAATCGGCGAACAATGCCGCCGCGCAGACCGCCTTCATCCCGACGCTCACCCTGGGCATCCCCGGCTCGACCACCATGGCGCTGATGCTGGGCGCGCTGATGATCCACGGCATCACGCCCGGCCCGCGGCTGATCTCGGAACACCCCGAGCTGTTCTGGGGCCTCGTGGTCAGCTTCGTCTTCGGCAACGTCTTCCTGCTGATCCTCAACATCCCGCTGATCGGCATCTGGGTCCGGCTGCTGCGCGTGCCGCATTCCTACCTCTACCCGACGGTGATCGTGCTGATCTGCGTGGGCGTCTACTCGATCTCCAATTCGATCGCGGATGTCTGGGCGGCGCTGGCTTTCGGCGCCATCGGCTACGCATTGCGGCTGTTCCGCTTCGAACCCGCGCCGATGCTGATCGGCTTCGTCCTGGGCCCGATGATGGAGGAGTATTTCCGCCGTGCGATGCTGCTCTCCCGCGGCGACCCCGGAGTCTTCGTCACCCGTCCGGGCAGTGCCGCGCTGCTGGCCGTCGCCGCGCTCCTGCTGCTCGCCACCGTCCTGCCCTGGAAGCAATGGGTCACCAGAGGCGTCTCCGCTGCGCCAAGCCGGGGCCAGGGCTGAACCCGCGGCGGGACAGGCGCGCACGAGGTTCCGGCAACTAGTCCTTTGAATCTGCGGCTGCGCCCGGCATAAATTCCGGCATGTCCGGCAGGAGGGAGGAGGCCTTGCCAGAAGACGCACCCCCGTCACTCGACCTTGCCGATTGGAAGGCGGGCTTCGCCGCATCCGGCCACCCGCTGGCCGGATGCGCGGGACGGCATGTCGGCGCGCTGGATCTGGCGGCCGCAGACAAGGCCTTCGCCGAGAGCCGGAGCCACAATCCGAAATATCTCTACAGCCACTCGACCTACGATTTTATCGCCGGGGCGGCCGAATTCGGGATGGAGGATCCCGCATTTGCCGCGGAGGGCTATCCCCGGATCATCGATCTCGACGCGCTCCTCTGCACGCTGATGCGGCGGGTCGCGGACAAGAGCCTCGGCCACGGGATCGACCTTGTCGGCACGCTGTTCGACCGCCCGCCGCCCATCGCCCCCGTGCCGCTCACTCCATCGGAGAGGACGCCGTCGGCTGACACCGCCCAGAGTGCCGAGGTCAACCAGGCGCTGGCATCTGCCGCGCTCGGCCCCGGCGCGGTCGAGGCGCTGGCCCTGGCCGCATCGCTTTCGCCCTCCGGCACGCCCGAAGAGATGAGCGTCGATCTGGAGCTTTTCGTCTTCGCCCTGGTCGTGACCGCGGCGCTGGAAGCCGCGGCCCTGACCCGCTGCCTGGACGCGCAGGCAGGGCTCGATGCCAGGACATTCCGCGCCGCCGCGCGGGAGGGTCTGCTCCGCCGGCTGGACGCGTCCAACCTGATGCAGCAGACCGGCAAGCGCAGCTCCGACCTGCTGCAGATCCTTGCCGCCGACAGCGCCTGGCCGCCATTGCCGCAGCGCATCGAGGCCCCCGACTACCGGCCGGACCGGCCGATCGACAGCCTCGACAAGGACCTGATGGGCTTCCGCAACGATGCCCGCGCGGTGGCGGAGCTGGTCTGCCTCAAGCAGTCGGGCGCGCTGGCGCTCGGCGTGTTCGGCGACTGGGGGAGCGGCAAGTCCTCCTTCCTCAACCTGCTGCAGAAGGAGATCGAGGGGCTGGCCGGGGCGGTCGGCGATGCCCCGGCGCAGGAACGCGCGGCCAGCCCCTTCGTCGGCGGCGTCCAGCCGGTGCATTTCAACGTCTGGGAATACAACGACGCCAACCTGATGCTCGCCCTCGCCAACGAGACGCTGGCGCAGCTGCGCAACGAGGCGCTGGAAAAGGAGATCGACGACGAGCTTCAGTCGGCGCTGCTGGACTGGCGGTGGGAGCGGCTCGACAAGCGCGACGCGGTCCGCGGGGCCGAGGCCGCGGTCGGCAAGGCCAGCGAGGCGATCGACCAGGCCACGAGGGATGCGGCCGCTGCCAAGGCCAGGGCGGCAGAGACCGCGCTGGACCAGCTCGGCCAGCTCGCCTGCAATTCGCCTGCGGCCGGTAACCTGCTGGACCGGGCGCGGAGCGATCCTGCCAGGATGTCCTTTGTCTCGCTTCTGACCGATCTCGACGTGCTGCGCGCCGCGCCCTGGAGTGCCTCGCTGCTGCTGGCGGGGGCCGGGCTGGCGGTCCTGGTCCTGCTCTGGCCCGGCATCGCGGCGCAGATCCTGCCCCCGGCACTGGACACGCGCCTGGCCTGGCTTGCCTCGCTGCTGCTTCCCGCCCTGCCCTATCTCGCGAAGACCGCGGAGATCGCCCGGACGATGGCAACCTATGTCCGCGCGCTGGCGCAGGCCGACGCCGACAGGGAGCGGACCATCGGCGCCCTGCAGATTGCCGGCGAACGCGCGGCGCTCGACCTGGAGCGCAGCCGGCACGGGCTGGAGCGCCTGCAGGAGCGGCTGGACCGCTTCGGCAGCGGAACCGCGGAGGACCGCTTCGGCTATTTCCTGCGCGAAAGCCGCCTCGCGCGCCAGCTTGCCGGCGAAGCCGGGCTGACGCGCCAGGTCAAGGCCGCCTTCGAGACGCTCGACCGGATGATCCGGGACCGGCCGCAGGGCGCGGATGCCGGGGACGCCCTGCTGGCGCGGACGCTGCTGGCCGATCTCGGGCAGGCACGGACCGTCCGCGGCGAAGAGGACCCGCCGGAGGGACCCCGCAAGGATGCGGCGCCCGTCCCGGAGCGGATCGTGTTCTACATCGACGAGCTTGACCGCTGCCGGGCCGAACAGGTGGTCCGGATGCTGGAGGCGGTGCACCTGCTGCTGACCTTTCCCAATTTCGCGGTGGTGATCGCGGTGGACAGCCGCTGGCTGGAAAGCGCGCTGCTGGCGGTGTTCGAGAAGGAGCTGAGCGCCCGCGAGGGCGACCGGTCGATCACGGTCCACGAATACATCGAGAAGATCGTCCAGGTGCCGATCCGGCTGTCGCAGCTGGAATACGCGCTGCCGCAGGACGGGCATCCGGCCTCGACCTACGTGACGATGGTCGAGTCGCTGGCCGGGAGCAGCAAGGTAGGCGAGACGGGAACGGCTACCGGGACCGGCGGCACGGAGGAGCAGCCGGCCGGCACGGCGCATGGCGGCCAGGGCGGCGCGGCGCCGCGCGTGGAGCCGCTGGCCATCGAACCGTCGGCGGGCCACGCCACGGCCGCCGATCCGCGGGCCGCGGCGATCCGGGCCGAGCTGGAGCCGGAAGAAATCGCCGGGCTCTCCGCCATGGGCGCGTTCCTCGGCGGCTCGTCGCCGCGCACTGTGAAACGCTTCGTCAATGTCTACCGGCTGTTCCGCGCGCTGCAGACCGGCAGCGATTTCGACGCCTTCGTGCACGGAACATCTGGCAGCGAGCTGGGCAGCATGCCCTTCCACCGGCCGGTCCAGCTGTGCCTGGCCATCCAGTGCGGGATGTCCGCCGAGGCCGGGCAGCTGTTCCGCGAGACGGTCAGGGCGGGGCTGGGCGGGAGCGCGGATTTCGGCCGGTTCCTGGCCACGCTGCCCGAGGGCGAACTGCGGACGGAAGCCGCGCGCATCATTTCCGGAACCGCGGCACGCGGCGACGGCGCGGCGGCGGATGCCGGATTCCGCCGGCTCGACCGCGCCTGGTCGCGTACCAGCAGGTTCCGGTTCTGGCATGCCGCCCCCGCCGCACCCGGCGGGCCCGCGGGCGCGGCGGAGCCCCCGGCCCGGGCGGCGGAAGCGGATGCCCCCGGATAGGCCGACCGGGGCTTGCCCTGGCGGCCCGGACCGTCAGGCGGCTGCCGCCGGGACCAGGAACCCGTCGAAGAAGGCGGCCAGCTCGGCGAACCCGTCGAGCGGCAGGATATTCGCGATGTACTGGTCGGGACGGACCACGACCATGCAGCCCTGCCCGCGGTCGATGCCGCGCATGTCGAAGATGTCGCCCAGCCCCTTGTGGTCGGTGCAGAACACCTTCTCGTAGTCCTGCAGGCCGAGCCGTCCCTTCACCGGCTTCAGGAGCGCGGGCATCTGCTCGTAGGCAAGCTGGTCGAAGGTCTGCTGGAACACCGCGCGCAGATCGATCAGCCCGTCGATATCCTCGTCCCTGCGGGTGTATTTCACCACCGGCGAGGCCGGGTCGCTCTCCAGCCACGCCGCCAGCCGGTGGATCGCCGAGCCCGGCGCCGCGCCGTCATCCTTGCCCGCGAAGGCATAGATGCGCCAGCGGCCGTCCGCCTCGGCGGCATGGCCGAGCTGCATCTGCATCGCGTCGGAGACCCGCACCACCGGCGCCGAGTGGAAGCGGCGGCCGATGCCGATACCGGTGGCCAATGCCTGGTGGACCGGCTCAGCCACGATCGAGGAGGGCACATATTCGACCGCGAGCCCGCCGGTGAATTCCAGGTTCTCGACGAACTGCTTCTGCACGCGGGGCACGTCCGAGCCGTCCAGTTCGGACTCGCCCGGCGGGGCCGACATGATCCGCGCCCATTTGTGGTCGGTCTCCACCAGCCGCTTGGCCTCGAGCCAGCGTTCGGCGGAGTAGCTGCGCAGCAGGCTGGCATCCGCCCGGCCCTGGAAGACATGGGCGAGCTTCCAGCCGAGGTTGAACGTGTCCTGCATCGAGACGTTCATCCCCTGCCCGGCCTTCGGGCTGTGGGTGTGGCAGGCATCGCCCGCGGTGAAGACGCGCGGGTTGCGGTCCTCGCCCGTCGGCACGTCGTCGAACCGGTCGGTCATGCGGTGGCCGATCTCGTAGACCGACCACCAGACGACCTCCTTCACGTCGATCGTGTAGGGCCGCATGATGCGGTTGGCCGCGGCGATCATGTGCTCCGAGGTCAGGTTGCGCGAGGACACGCGTTCGTCCGGGGCGAGCTTGTCGAGTTCGACATACATGCGGAAGAGATAGCCGCCCTCCCGCGGCAGGATCAGCACGTTGCCCTCGCCGGCCGAGGCGACGATGCATTTCTGCCGGATGTCGGGGAAGTCAGTATTGGCGAGGATGTCCATCACCCCCCAGGCCTGGTGCGCCGCGTCGCCATGCAGCGTGCCGCCGATCGCGCGGCGCACGTTCGACCGCGCGCCGTCGCAGCCGACCACGTAATTGGCGCGCAGCGTCCGCGTGCTCCCGGCGTTCACGCCGGTGTTTTCCAGCGTCACGGTGACCGGGTGGTCCTCCGTGTCCGGATCGACCGAGACGCCGGTCACCGACCAGCCGTAGTCCGGCTCCAGCCGCGCGGGCGACTTGCGCATCACGTCGAGGAACAGCTCGTGGATGCGCGCCTGGTTGATCAGCGTGTGCGGCATCTCCGAGGAATCGTCGGCCACGTCCTGCACCCGGCCGATCCGGCGGACATGCGCGGGGTTCTCCGGGTCCGGGGTCCAGAAGGCCGTCTGGTTCACCCAGTAGCTTTCGCGCTTGACCTTCTCGCCGAAGCCGAAGGCCTGGAACATCTCCATGGTGCGGGTGTTCACGCCGTCGGCCTGGCCCTTCTCCATAGGGCCGGGCTTGCGCTCGACGATCATCACGTCGATCTCGGGGAATTGCGACAGCTGCGCGGCCAGGCACAGGCCCGCCGGACCGCAGCCCGCGATCAGCACGTCCACCTTGTCGGGCAGCGGCGCGAAAGGGCTGCGGTCCCGCCGGCAGGGGGCCGCTGCCTTCAGGTCCGGGTCGCCGCCGCGAAAGCCATCCACGTAATATTGCATCGTCGCTCCTCCTCGTCCGCCATGCGGTTCCTCTTCTCCCATAACTAGTAACTGTACTTACTATATTGCGTCAAGAAAAAATAAGTGTACAAATCGTATTGCGCAACTTACCGTCTTTGCTCATCTATCCTTGGAGGAGGAGCTGAGGAATGCGGGTGCACGGGATGGCCGGCCATTTGATCCGGCGCCTCAACCAGATGTCGACGCACGTCTTCAGCAGGCACATGCAGGAGGCCGGATTCGACCTGACGCCCGTGCAATTCGCCGCAATGGATGCCATCCTGACGCATCCGGGGATAGACCAGGCCGGCGTCGCCGCGAAGATCGCCTATGACCGCGCCACGATCGGCGGGGTGATCGACCGGCTCGAACAGAAGGGGCTGGTGGTCCGCTCCGTCTGCAAGCGGGACCGGCGCGCAAGGGAGGTGCGCGCGACCGAGGCGGGCATCGCCGCCTTCGACAGGATCCTGCCGATCGTCGCGGCGCTGCAGGACGACGTGCTGCAGGGCCTGGCTCCGGCCGAGAAGGCCGCCTTTCTCGAGCTGGCCGGTAAGGCGGTCGGGAAGATGCCCGGCTAGGTCCGCGCCCGGCCCCGCCGCGCAGCCCGAGCCCGGGCGAGCAGCGCCAACGCATAAGTTTTCCAGTATGAGTTATAGATATCAATACCCTGCAGTCCTTGGTGTGTGTACATATCTTTTGTTGACCGGAATAAAATGTGTGCTTACTATCTATCTTCGAAGCTGCCCCGGGCAGCAGGAGCCATCCTGGAGGAGGAGCGGATGACCCGAATTTCGGAATTTCTGTGCACGGCGGCCGCAGCGGCGCTCATCGGCACATCGGCCATGGCCGCGGACGTGCAGCTGATCCTGCACCATTTCCTGCCGCCGGTCTCGAATGCCCACAAGGACATGCTGGAGCCCTGGGCCACGAAGATCGAGGCCGAGAGCGGCGGCAGGATCGACATCGAGATCGTTCCGTCGATGTCGATGGGCGGCAAGCCCGGCGAGCTCTACGGCCAGGTCCGGGACGGGTCGGCCGACATCGTCTGGACCATCCTGGGCTACACGCCGGGGGTCTTCCCGCGCTCCGAGGTGTTCGAGCTGCCGCTGGTCCATGCCGGCTCGGCGCGGGACACGACGGTTGCGCTCAATGCCTCGATGGACATGCTGGCCGAGGACTTCAAGGACGTGCATGTCCTGTTCCTGCACAGCCATGACGGCAACCTGATCCACACCGCCACCAAGCCGGTGCGCACCTTCGAGGATGCCGCCGGGCTGAAGCTGCGCACGCCCGGCCGGACCGGCGCCTGGGAGATCCAGGGAATGGGCGCGGAGCCCGTCGGCCTGCCCGCCCCTGCCCTGCCCGAGGCGATGTCGAAGGGCGTGGTCGACGGCGCGCTGACCACCTACGAGATCGTCCCGGCGCTCAACCTGCAGGAGCTCGACAAGTACACGACCGAGCTGCCGGACGGCGACCGCTTCGGCACCGCCGTCTTCATGCTGGCCATGAACCAGGACGTCTATGACGGGCTGCCCGACGACCTGAAGGCGGTGATCGACGCCAATTCCGGCATGAATGTCGCCGCCGAGATCGGCGCGCTCTGGGAAGGCTTCGAGGAACCCGGCATCGCCGCGCTGGACGCGGCGGGCGTCGAGCGCATCGTGCTGCCCGCCGGGGAGGCGGCCAAGTTCAACGCGGTGAGCGAAACCGTCGTCCAGGAATGGATCGGCGAGGTGACGGCCAAGGGCATCGACGGCGCGGGGCTGGTCGAGCAGGCCCGCGCGGCGGTCGCGGCGGCAGCGGCCACGCGCTGACCCGTCCCCGGAGGGGCCGCCGGCCCCTCCCATCTGCACGGAACCCAGGGAGGAAACGATGCGCGCAGCGCTCATGCGGACGGCCGACGTCTTCGCACTGCTCGGCGGTGCGGTCCTGATCGCCATCGTCGGCGTCACCACCACCAATACTGGAGCCTTCATCCTCGACCGGATCGGCGCCGCCGCGGGCATCGATGTCCCGGGCCTGCCGGGCTACGAGGATTTCGTCCAGCTCGCGATCAGCGGCGCCGCGCTGAGCTTCTTCCCCTATTGCCAGGCGCGGCGCAGCCATGTCGCGGTGGAGCTCTTCATGGAGCGGCTGCCGCTGTGGTTCCAGCGCGGCGCCGACCGGGTCTGGCTGTCCGTGACCGCCGCGGTGGCGCTGTTCCTGGCCTATTGGATGGTCTTCGGCATGCTCGAGACCCGCAGCGACGATGCCGTCACGGCCGTCCTCGGCTGGACCATCTGGCCCTTCTACCTGCCCGGCATCCTGTCGATGGCGCTCTGGGCCGCCATCGCCCTTGCCCAGCTTTCCGGAGAACTCGACAATGCCTGATCCCATCGCCATCGGCATCCTCGGCCTAGTGGTTCTCTTCGTGCTGCTGATCTTCCGCATGCCGGTTGGCATCGCGATGATCGTCGTCGGCATCGCCGGCACCTGGGTCCTCAGCCTCGCCGTGCCCTTCGTCCGCTTCGTGCCCTATCTGCGCCAGTTCAAGACGCTGCTTTGGGAGAACGTCGCCAGCTACGACCTGTCGGTCGTGCCGCTCTTCGTGCTGATGGGCTACATCGCCTCCGAGGCGCGGCTCTCCTCCGATCTCTTCAAGGGGCTGGAGGCGCTGATGACACGGCTGCGCGGCGGGGTCGCCATGGCGGCGGTCGCGGCCTGCGGCGGCTTCGGCGCGGTCTGCGGCTCGTCGCTGGCCACCGCGGCCACGATGGGCAAGGTCGCCCTGCCCGAGCTGCGCGAACTCGGCTATTCGCCGCGCCTCGCCTCGGGCGCGCTGGCCGCGGGCGGCACGCTCGGCATACTGATCCCGCCCTCGGTCGCGCTGGTGATCTACGCGATCATCGTCGAGGGCTCGATCCTGAAGATGTTCCAGGCGGCGGTCATCCCCGGGCTGATGGCCGTGGCAGGCTTCATCCTTGTGATCGCGATCTCGGTGCGCCTGAATCCCTCGCTGGCGCCCGAGCCGAAACCGATGGAGCGCGAGGCGCGCCGCACCGCGCTGCGCCGCCTGTTCCCGGTCATCGCGATCTTCGGGGCGATCATTCTAGGCCTCGGCTTCGGCCTCTTCACCCCCACCCCGGCTGCCTCGATCGGCGTCTTCGTCATCGCGGCCTACGGGTTCCTGCTGCGCTGGCGCACGGGCGACGGACTGGGCTTCGACGGGCTCCTGCGCGCGATCCGCGCCACGGCCTCGACTGCAGGCATGATCTACCTGATCCTGTTCGGCGCGGAAGTGCTCAAGGGTTTCTTCACCCGCACCGGGCTGCCTCAGGCGCTCAGCGACTGGGCCGCGACGAGCGGGCTCGACCCGATGCTGGTGCTGGTCATCATGCTGGTGATCTTCGTGATCCTCGGCTGCTTCATGGAAAGCCTGGCGATGATCCTCGTCGTGGTGCCGTTCTTCTGGCCGACGCTGATCGCGTTGAATGGCGGCGACTACGTCACTGCCCAGACCGCCGCCTTCGGCATGGACAATGACAGCCTGAAGATCTGGTTCGGCATCCTCGCGCTTATCGTGGTCGAGCTCGGCCTGATAACGCCGCCGGTGGGCCTGAACGTGTTCATCATCGCCTCGCTGGCCCGCGACACGCCGATGGCGACCGTCTTCCGCGGCGTGCTGCCCTTCCTCGGCGCCGAGATCATCCGAGTCGGCCTCCTGCTGATGCTGCCCGGCATCGTGCTGCTGGTGCCGCAACTGATCGGCCAGTAGTCCGCATATGGAAATCGGACCAGGCGGGGTCTGCCGCCTAGTCCTGATGTCAGGCTTCCGTCACATTGACCCAATGGGATGAACTGCCTTCCCGCCAAACCGCGGCTATCGTTGCGGGCATAGGTGGAGAGAGGAGCATCTTATGGACATCAAGGTTTTGGGGATCGATCTGGGCAAGACCGTCTGCAGCCTCGCAGGGCTGGACGGAGCCGGGGCGATCGTGTTCCGCAAACGTCTCCAGCGGCATCGCCTTCTCGATTTTCTGGAGGGTCTTGCGCCTTGCGTTGTCGCGATGGAGGCCTGCGGCGGCGCGCATCACATCGGGCGCTTCTGCCTCGAGATGGGACACGAGCCGCGGCTGATGCCTCCGCTTTATGTCCGGCCCTATGTGAAGGTCCACAAGAACGATGTCCGGGACACCGAGGCGATTGCCGATGCCGCGACGCGCCCGACGATGCCGTTCGTCGCAATCAAGCCGGAGGAGCAGCTCGATCTTCAGGCCCTGCACCGCGCGCGGGAGCGTCTGGTGAGCAGCCGGACGCGGCTGATCAACCAGGGCCGCGGCTTCCTCATGGAACGCGGCATCCGGGTCGGCACCGGGCGCCACGTCTTCCAGAAGGAACTGGCCTTGCTGGCCGCAGAGGGCTCCGGCGACGTTTCGCACCGAATGCGCGCGCTCCTCTCCTACATGGCTTCGGAGCTGAAGGCGATCAATGACCGGATCACGGCCATAGATGCCGAGATCAAGGCGCTGGCCAGGGCTGATGCCGACATGCAGAGACTTATGGAAATACCGGGCGTCGGCCCGACGATCGCGACGGCGCTCGTGGCCGCCATCGGTACCGGCAGCAGCTTCGGCAAGGGACGTGATCTCGCCGCGTGGCTCGGTCTGGTGCCTCGCCAAATTTCGACGGGGGGCAAGGCCAGGCTGATCGGGATCTCGAAGCGCGGCAACAGGTATTTGCGCAAGCTCTTCATTCACGGGGCCCGGACGGTGCTGCATCTCGTACGGGACAGGTCGTCGCCGATAATGGCCTGGGCAGACGGGCTGAAGGAGCGCGCGCATGTGAATGTCGCGGCGGTTGCCATGGCCAACAGCGCGCGGTGACGCGCCACCGGTCCGAGCGAACCGTGCGCGGCGCCCATTGCCTGGGCCGTGCTGACGAAGGGTGAGCGTTACCGGACCGAAGCGCTGAGCGGGATGTAGCCCGGCGGGAGCCGAACCGGAATCATAGGAATCTGCGAGCGACGAGGAGATGGACCAACGACCGGTCGACGTTCGGCAAGTCTGGCGGGGAGCATGGCCCCAGAGTGCCGATGAGCTAATGAGACACCGGACGTACGACTTCCCATCTTGGTCAGGGAGCATACGAATGGCCCCGCACGAAGACCGAATACATAGAAGCAGGGTCAGCGGGACATCGACAAATCGCTTGCAGGGGAAGGCAGTTCATACATTGCCCCCGGATCCCGGACTGGGCCGATATTCACTATGCGGCAATCCTCTGGGATGTGGAAGCGCCAGCCTATCCGGTCCTGGCCGCCCCATGACGACATCTGCACGAGGGGGCTCGAAACAGACTGACCTCTCGCTCGTCTATTGATGTTCCATTCAAAGTCGGTCGTGTCTCGGAAGTGGTGGAAATTGGCTGGCGGCGTAATCTCCGGGTGAACTGACACCCAACCAACCGGCGGCTGCAACCGCTAGGGAGATCACGCCATGAACCAGACTAACGCCTGCTCGTCCCGTTCGCTGCTTCCCGATGCCACGGAATACGATCCGATCGAGGATCGCCTGCGGGCAAACGTGCGCGCCACCACTGAGTCGATGTTCGAAGAGAAACTTGCCGAGTTTCTCGGCCGCCTGCGCTACGGGCGGGACGGAAACGGGCCGAAGGGATACCGCCACGGCCACCGCGAGCAGCAGCTCACCGGCACATTTGGAACGGAAACCGTGCGCGTGCCGCGCGCCCGGATCGAGGCTGGAGAGGACCAGGCCACCGAATGGCGCTCCAAGGCGCTGCCGCGTTACGAGCGCTTGACCGGGAAGGCCGAGGCTTGATCACGGCGGTGTATCTGGCGGGAACCAATACGCGCCGGGTGAAGCGGGCGCTGTTCGGCCCGTTCGAAGGGGCCGTCAGCAAGGATGTCGTTAGCCGCGCCTGGCGGAAAGTGAAAGTCGACTGGGACGCCTGGTCCGTATTCATCCGCCGCACCTTGCAGTTACCCGCAAATTGGTGCGGTGAATTGGTTCGCCTGCCAGCCTTGGCCTTGGCGACGACGATAGGGCCATGAGTGGCCATGTGGCACCGGATGCGCGAGGTGCGGGCTGCGGCGCGACAAACAGGGTGAGATTCCGCGACAATCAGGATGAGACGTTGCGGCGGGTGCGAGCCGGAGGGCGGGCGTAGCCCGGCCGGAGGCTCGCGCCCGCCGCGGCGACCGGATTTTCGGGGCCCGTGATCGCGGCCGTCCCGCTTAGGCTGGTGGTTTTGAGGAATGGAGAACCACCCTTGTGCCGGGGCGCCATGTAACCGATCACCAGACGAGGCTCTTCATGAAGCTGAGACAGGACCATCCCGTCGAGACCGCCGCGGCGAAGGCAGGGATGAGCCGGGCAGCCGGCTACCGCATTTCCAGGGACCCGACATTGCCGTCGCAGAAGGCGGCGGCGCGCGGACGGCGGCGGCCGGATCCGCTGGAGGACATATTCGACGCCGAGGTCGTGCCGCTGCTGCAAGCTGCCCCCGGCCTCCGCCCCGTCGCCATCTTCGGGGAAATGCTCCGGCGCCATCCCGATCTGCCGCACGGCATCCGCCGGACGCTGGAGCGCCGGATCCGGGCGTGGCGCGCCGAGCACGCGGAGGAGCAGGAGGTGATGTTCCGGCAGGTGCATGAACCGGGCCGGGCCGGACTGTCGGACTTCACCGACATGGGCGCCTGCGGCGTGACCGTCGAGGGCCAGCCGCTGGAGCATCTCCTCTACCATTTCCGCATGCCGTGGTCGGGCTTCGAGCATGCCCATGTCATTCTCGGCGGCGAGAGCTTCGTCGCCCTGGCCGAGGGGCTGCAGAACGCGCTCTGGTCCCTGGGCCGCGCCCCGTCCCAGCATCGCAGCGACAGCCTCTCGTTCGCCGGGCGAAAGGTCCCCCGGACCTTTCGCTGATCCGTCTTACGCTTCCGCAAACTCGACGCCGAAGCCGGGTCGGACCTCACGACGCGCTACGATGCCTTATGTGCGCATTACCGGATGACACCGACGCGGAACAACAAGGGGGTGGCGCACGAGAACGGCTCGATCGAAAGTGCCCACGGCCATCTCAAGGTCGCCATCCGCGACGCGCTGCTGATGCGCGGCAGTTCAGATTTCGCCTCTCTGGACGGCTACCGGGCCTTCATCGACGAGGTCGTGGGGCGGCACAATGCAGCCAGGAGCAAGCGGATCGCGGCCGAGCGCCCGTACCTGCAGGAGCTTCCGGAACGCCGCAGCACGGATTTCGAGGAGATGATCGTCACCGTCTCCAGCACCAGCGGCTTCACCCTGCGCAAGGTCTTCTACACCGTGCCCTCCCGCCTGATCGGGCACAGGCTGCGCGTGCGGCTGTTCGATGACCGCCTGGAGGTCCTCTCGGGAAGAACCCTGCTGCTCACCCTGCCCCGGGGGAGGGCGAAGGCCGGGGGCAGGCATGACCAGGTGGTGAACTACCACCATGTCATCCACTCGCTGCGCCGCAAGCCGATGGCGCTGCTGAACCTGGTCTCGGGGATCCTGTCTTCGCTGACATTCCCGCTGGAGAAAAACCGGTAGGCCGCCTTGGTGTTCGACCAGTCCTGGAACGCCGTGGGCAGCGATTTCCCCGGCCGCTCCCCGAGGGCCTCGAGCATCGCCCCAAGCCTGCGGTTCGGGGCAGCAAGAAAGCGGGACGCTGGCCAGCCTTCGGCATCGGCACGCCCGGCCAGCGCAGGCCAGTGGCGCAGGATGCTGGGCAGGCGCAGCGCAGTGAGC
>NZ_JAATVU010000085.1 GCF_013184745.1 Mangrovicoccus sp. HB161399 | reverse complement strand
CCTCGGTGGCGTCCGGGCATGGGCATTCTTCCTCTGGAAGCCCGCGGAGGGCGAATTCAACCCGGCCGCCTGGCCCGCCCGCAGCGGCGCAATCCAAGTGCCGCGAATTGCCCCCCGGGCAAAGCCTGGTGACCGTGCCGGAAGCTTCCCCGCCTTCAGCCTGCCGCCTTCCTCGCCCCGCACCGACCCGCGCCTCGGAGCGGCGGAGACCGCACGGCGGAGCCATCTTCCGCGCCCGTCCACGGCGATCCGGCGCCGGGCGCAGAGGCGGGCGGCGTCAGCCTGCCTCTGCCGGGCGGGCGGGCCAGGCAAGCACGGTCCGCGCCGAGGCACGGGCGCGCAGGCCGTCCATGTAGCGCTCCAGCGCGGGCGTCAGGGCGACGCCGGTCCGGCCGCTCCAGGACAGCAGGTAGAAGGCCGCGGCATCGGCGATCGAAAAGCTGCCGAACAGGAAGGGCTGGCCGCCGAGCTGCTCCTCGAGCCGGGCCTGCCCCGCGGAAAGCACCTCCCTGCCATGCGCGCGGAGCACCTCCTGCATGGCCGGGTCGGCGGCGAACCGGTCCGGCCGCATGGCGAAGACCGATCCCCGCATGTGCAGGCCCGAAACGATGTGCTCGGTCAGTTCCAGCACGCGGATCTCGCGGTCCGGTTCCGCCGGAAGGAGCGCCGCCTCCGGATGCTGCCGCGCCAGCCAGAGCGCGATCACCGGGAACTCGGTCAGAACGGACCCGTCGGGCAGCTTCAGCGCCGGCACCTTGCCCTTGGGATTGACCGACAGGAAAGCCGCCCCGCGCTGCTCGCCCCGCGCCAGGTCGACGGGAACCATCGCATAGGGCGCGCCGGTCTCTTCCAGCAGCAGGTGGATGCCCAGCGAACAGGATCCGGGGGCGTGGAACAGGGTCATGCGGGCCATCTGGGGTCTCCCTGCGCGGTCTGCGCGATGCGGACAGCTATCCATGCACGCAGTCTGGCCGCAAGCGGCATGGCAGCGACGTTCGCCTGGCGGACGGTGCCGCGCCGGAACTTGCGGACCGGCGGCCGGGCCGGTTCAATGGGGCGAAAAGGGGGACTGGCATGACGCAAGACACTGGAATCGGCCCGCTCGGCGATGCCGATTGGCCGGAACGGGCCGAAGACCTGAGGACCGGCTTCGCCGGGGCGCTGAACATCTACCGCACGATGGCGCACCATCCCGACCTGCTGCGCGCCTGGGCGCCGCTGCGCCAGCATGTGGTCAAGGACAGCGCGCTCGGACCGGAGAATTCCGAGATCGCCATCCTGCGCACTGGCGTCCGGCTGGGGTCGTCATATGAATGGGCGCATCACGTCTCGCGGGCGCGCGCGCTCGGCATGCCGGACGAACGCATCGCCGCGGTGCTGGCCATGCCCGCGGGGCCGGACGGGCTGCTGGTGCGGGCGGTCGACGCGATCTTCGAGCATCACCGCCTGCCCGCGGAGCTGGAGCGCGAGCTGGCCGCGGCCTTCGGGCGGGAGGCGGTGTTCGACCTGATCGCCACGGTGGGCTTCTATTCGGTGCTGGGCACGATCCTGATGACCTATGACGTGCCTGTCGATGCCCCGGTCGCCGCCGAGATGGAGGCCAGGCCGCTCTGAGCCCTCAGTCCGGCAGGGCGGCGGCGATGCGGCCGGCAATGTCCAGCAGCGGGCCGCCGTAGTCGGACAGCGCCCGCCGCGTGCCCATGGCCGTGCGGATCCAGATCAGCGAGACGCAGCCCAGCAGCCCCCCCTCCGCGCGGATCGGCACGGCGAGCGAGGCGGTCTCCTGCCGGAACTCGCCGCTGTCGCGCACGGCGATGCCGCGCATGCGGGTCTCCGAGATCATCCGGACGAGCCAGCACTCGCCGAGAAACGGCAGATCCTCCGGATCGCCGAGCCGCCGGAGGTGGTCGAGGATCAGCGCGCGCTCCTCGTCGGGGCAGAAGGCCAGATAGGCCCGCCCGGCGGAGGTGCGCAGCATCGGCAGCCGGTAGCCGGTCATGCCGCGGTCGATCGACAGCGGCGAGCGGCCATGCGTGGTCTCCTGGATGACCATGGCGGCGTTGTGATAGACGGTCAGGTCGAGCGGCCAGACCACCTGACTGGCGTATTCGCCGAAGATCGGGCCGGCCGCCTGGGCGATCTCCGTGGTCAGCGCGTGCCCGTCGCCGAGCGCCGCGGCAAGCCGGGTGACCCGCACGAGCTGCGAGGTGGCGGAGAAGGCGACATAGCCCGCTTCTTCCAGCGTCTCCAGCAGCCGGTAGACGGTCGGACGGGGAATGCCGAGGGCCCTGGCGATCTCGCCCGGCCGCGCCTCGCCCACCTTGTTGACATGGCGCAGGATGGCGAGGCCCCGCACGAGCGCGCGCACGGAGCCGGGCGAGGATTTCGGCGGGGCGGAACCGTCTGTCATGGACAGCAGCATGTCACGCCCCCGCGCGGAAGTCAGGCATCCTCGGTGACGGGCGCATCCGCCCCTGCCGCGACCTCGGCCATGACCGGATTCCTGAGGATGCCGATGCCCGAGACCTCGACCTCGCAGACATCGCCGTCCTTCATGAAGAGCGGCGGGTTGCGCCGCGCGCCGACGCCCCCAGGCGTGCCCGAGACGATGACGTCGCCGGGCAGCAGCGGCAGGATAGTCGAGCAATAGGCGATCAGCCGCGGGATCGAGGTCACCAGCAGATCGACGGTGGTGTCCTGCATGACCTCGCCGTTCAGCCGGGTCTGCAGGTGCATCTTCGCCGGGTCCGGGATCTCGTCGGCGGTCACCATCCAGGGGCCGAAGCCGCCGGTCCCGGCAAAGGTCTTGCCCGGCATGAACTGGTGCGTGTGCTTCTGCCAGTCGCGCACCGAGCCGTCATTGTAGCAGGCATAGCCGGCCACGTAGTCAAGCGCCCCGGCCTCGGAAATCCGGCGGCCTTCCTTGCCGATGATGACGGCGACCTCGCCCTCGTAGTCGAACTTGTCGGATTCCAGCGGCTTGACGAGCGGCGCGCCATGCCCGATCTGCGACCCGGCATAGCGGGCGAAGAGCACCGGGTTCGGCGTCTCCTCGCGGCCGGTTTCCTCGATATGGGCGTGGTAGTTCAGCCCCACGCAGATGATCTTGTCCGGGTTCGGGATGACCGGCTCATGGGTCACCTCGTCGAAAGCGTAGTCAGGCGCCGCCGTGGCCAGTGCCGCGGCCTTGGCCATGTCGCCTGCCGCGAGAAAGGCGCGCAGGTCAGGCTCCGCGAAGCGGCGGCCGAGATCGACGATGCCTGCCTCGGTGACGAGGCCGTAGGAAGAGGTTCCGTTCTTGGAGAAGGAGCAGAGTTTCATGGGATCACACCAGTTCCGGTTGCTGAGTTTCGATTGGGTTCGGAAGGACGAGGGCGAAGAGCGCGGCCAGTTCCTCCGCAGTGTCCGCGCCGCCCAGCGTGTGGCGGTCGGGGCGCAGGACGGTGGCGCGGGCGCCGAGCCGGGCCAGATGCTCGGCCGCGTTCGAGTCCGCAGTCGTGACCAGCGCTACGCCCTCGGGCAGGTCCAGCCCCTCGGCCAGACCGGCCTCGGCCACCACGACGAATTGGTGGGGATAGCGGTCATCCATCCGCGTGCCGTCCGACAGGCGCGGCTGGCCGAAGAGCCGCCCGGCCGTTTCGCCGGTGCCGAGCCCTTCCCCAAGCGGCGGCGCGATGCTTTCCATCCGCGCCGAGCCGTCCGCCGAGGGCAGCGCGGCCCGCAGCGCCGCTTCGGTCCCGGCGGTATTGATCAGCCCGCCGAGCCGCACGGCGGTGGCGATGTATTCGCGGGCATTGGGCTTGCGTTCGCTCTCGTAGCTGTCGAGCAGCCGCTCCGCCGCCGCGCCCGTCACCTTGCCTTTGCAGATCAGCGCCAGCTTCCAGTAGAGGTTCGCCACGTCGCGGGTGCCCGCGCACATGCCCTGGCCCATGAAGGGCGGCGTCTGGTGGCAGGCATCGCCCGCCAGGATGAGCCGGCCCTTGCGCCAGTCCTCGGCGACGAGCGAGTGGAAGACATAGACCGCCGTCCGCTCCATCTCGGCCTCGTCGGGCGCGATCCAGTCGGAGACCAGGGCCCAGACGTTTTCCGGTTTGGCGATCTCGGCGCTGTCCTCGCCGGGCAGCACGGTGATCTCCCAGCGGCGCCGCTTGCCCGGGGTGCGGACATAGGTGGCCGGGCGGCCGGGGCGGCAATACTGGATGGAATGGTCGCCCAGCTCCGGCTTCTCGCCCTTCAGGATCAGGTCGACCACCAGCCAGCGTTCGTGGAAGCCCAGATCCTCCATGCCGCTCTCGATATAGCGGCGGATCAGCGAGCGCGCGCCGTCGCAGCCCACGACATAGGCGGCGGTCACGCGCTCGACCCTGCCGCAGGACATGTCCTCGAAGCGCAGCGCCACCTTGTCGCCCTGATCCTCGACATGGAAGACGTCGCAGCGCGTGCGCACCGTCACCTCCGGGCGTTCCGCCAGCCGCCCGCGCAGCAGCGCCTCCAGATCCGGCTGGTGGAAGCGGTAGTTGGCGCGCCAGCCCTGCGGTCCCTCGCCCTGCGGGCGCGGCCAGTCGAGGAGCAGCTTCCCGGCCCCGTCGACGAAGCGCATGCCGGGATGGATCGCGGTCATCGGCTCCATCGCGTCGGCAATGCCGATCCACTGGAACACCCGCATCACCTCGGCGTCGAAATGCACCGCCCGCGGCAGGTGGTAATGGGCGCTCTCGCGGTCGAGCACCAGGGTCTTCAGCCCGCACTGGCCCAGCAGATGGGCGAGCGTGGCGCCCGCGGGGCCATAGCCCACGATGGCAACGTCGTAATGGTCCATGGTCATTTCCACTGCTTGGTCAGTTCGGCATAGAGCCAGGGGCAATCGGCCACCGGCGGCGCGCGGCGGCCGTTGCGGGCGGCGTCGAGGCGCATGTCGCGCAGCCGCTTCCGCCCGCCTTCCTCGGTCAGGTAGAGCCGTTCGTGCCCCCAGAAGCTCGGGCCGTCATGGGTCTCGTGCGGCTCCCAGGTCGCCGGGTCGATCACCCGCCCGCCCCAGCCGTTCTCGACGAAGAAGCCCGAGGGCGAATGCGCGTAATAGGAGGTCATGTAGTCATTGGTGTGCCGGCCCAGCGTATAGGCGACGCGTCCCTCTTCCTGCTGGGCGAGGTCGAAGCCCTGGCCGACATCGTCGAGATTGCGGAATTCGACCATGAAATGGTGGAACCCCTCCTGCCCCGAGCCCACCATCGCGAAGGAATGGTGCCGCCCGTTGACGTGGAAGAAGTAGAGCCCGTAGGGGGTCAGCCCGTAATCCGAGACATGGAAATCCAGGTTGTCGCGGTAGAAGGGCAGCATCACGTCGATGTCCTTCACATGCAGCACCGCATGGCCCATCCCGTAGGGTCCGGTCTGGAACCCGTCGATCGGGCGGCCCGGACGGAAGGGATCGGTGGCGATCACCGGATCGTGGAACAGCTCGACGCGGTTGCCCATCGGGTCCTCGAACCAGATCAGGCTGCCCACCAGACGGCGGTCGCAGAGCTGGGGCGAGCCGGGATGAACCTGCACCCCGGCACGGTCGAGCCGCGCCGCATAGGTTTCGAGATCCTCGCGGCGCTCGACCTGCCAGCCCATGAAGGCCAGCGTGTCGCCAGGCTCGTCGGTGACCAGAAGCCGCTGCGCCCGGTCGTCCATGCGGAAGGCCAGCGCCTTGCCGCCGCGGTCGATCTTCTGCATTCCCAGCAGCTTGCCCGCGAAATCACCCCAGTCATCGAGCCTGTCGGAGCGTATGCCGAGATAGCCCAGAGCATTGATTGCCATGGTTGTCTCCTTCGAATGTCATGTGATGCGCCATCCTGCCAGTGCCGGGCGCAGCGGGGGAGCGCCGCGCCCGGCCTGTCCGGGAGGCGGACAGGTCAGTGCCCGGCGACCTCATGCGCGCGCTCCAGCGCCGCCTGCGCCGCTTCGGGGTCGGGCTGTTCTTCGATCCAGAGCTCGGGCGCGGCGGCAAAGGCCTCCTGCCAGAGTGCCGCCTGACCGGCATCGGGCTCGGTGAAGGTGACCTTGCCGCCCTCGCGGAAGGCCGCCTCGATCTCGGCATCGGTGGCATCGACCACCCCGGCGATCCAGCCGGCAGTGGCCCGGCCGGACATGGCGTCGATCACCGCGCGGTCCGCCTCCGACAGGCTGTCATAGCTGCGCCGGTTCATCAGGATCGACATCGGCTGCGCCATGAAGCCCGTGGTCGAGATATGGGGCGCGACCTCGTCGAGCCGGAAGGTGCGGTAGGCATCCATCACCCAGGCCGCGCCCGAGACCACGCCGCGCTCGAGGTTTTCATAGACCTGAGGTGCCGGGATGCCGACGCCCGAGGCCCCGGCCATCTCGAAGAGCTCCGAGCCGAATTTCGAGGGCGAGCGCAGCTTCAGCCCGTCCAGCTGGGCAGGTTCCTCAACGGCCGCATCGGTCATGAAGAAGCGGTAGGCGGGCGTGGTGAAGAGCGCGATCACCTTGTAATCGGCATATTCCGCGTCGAGCGCGCCATCTTCCTGCAGCGTGTTGAGGATGTCGGCGCCCATCGCCCCGGTTTCCACCAGCCCCGGCAGCTCGACCACGCCGGTCAGCGGAAAGAGCCCGGGCGTATAGGTCGGCACGACCAGCGCGATGTCGGCGACGCCCTTCTTCACCAGTTCCGCCTGCGCCGGCGGCGCGCCGAGGATGGAGCCGGGATAGAGCCGGAGCTGCGCGGCCTTGGAGAGCTTCGCGTTGGCCTCGTCGATCCAGGGCTGCAGGATCTTCGCGGAATAGAAGCCCTGGGCCGGTTCGAAGGACGAGACGCGCAATTCGCGGGCCTCCAGCGGCGCGGCGACGGCAAGCGCCAGAAGGCTGGCGGCAGTCAATCGGTTGAACATGGGTTCCTCCCTCAGGTTCAGACGGCGTTGAGCGGCAGCCAGATCACGATCGCGGGCAGCGCGATGATGATGGCGACGCGGATGAAATCGGCAGCAACGAAGGGCGCGGCGCCCTTCCAGAGCTCGGTCAGCTTCACCTCGGGAACGACGGCCTTGAGCACGAAGAGGTTCATGCCGACCGGCGGCGTGATCAGCCCCATTTCGACGACCATGACGGCGAAGATGCCGAACCAGATCAGGTTGATGCCGGCCGCATCGGCGATCGGCACGAAGAGCGGCACGGTCAGCAGCAGCATGGCGAGGCTGTCCATCAGCGTGCCGAGGACCAGGTAGATCGCCAGCATCAGCAGGATCACCAGCAATGGCTGGTCGAGGATGCCCGAGAACAGCCCGGTCAGCGAGAACGGCAGGCCGGAAAGCGCCAGGAAGAAATTGAAGAGGTTCGCCCCGATCAGCACGAGATAGAGCGCCCCGCAGGTCAGTGCCGTGTCCATCAGCGCGCCGAGGAAGCCCTCCGCCGACAGCCTGCGCGACAGGACGCCATAGGCCAGCACCACGGCCGCACCGATGGCGGCGGTCTCGTTGGCGGTGAAGAGCCCGGTATAGAGCCCGCCCATGATCAGCGCGAAGATTCCCACCGGCGGCAGCAGCTCTCGGACGGCGGCGCGGCGGGTCTCGCGGCAGGCGCGTTCGCGCTCCGGCGCGGCCGACCAGCCCAGACGGATCGGCAGCCAGATCGCCAGGCAATAGAGCAGGATCGCCAGGCAGATCGGCCCGGCCGTGGCAAGAAGGAGGTCGCGGATCGACTGCTCGGCGATGAAGGCATAGATCACCAGCACGGTCGAGGGCGGGATCAGGATGCCCAGCGTGCCGCCCGCCGCAACGGAACCGGCGGAAAGCGAACGGGAATAGCCGGCCTCCTGCATCTCCGGCAGCGCGATCCGCCCCATCGTGGCGGTGGTCGCCAGCGACGAGCCCGAGATCATGCCGAAGCCTGCCGAGGCGCCGATCGTGGCCAGCGCCAGCCCGCCGCGCCGGTGGCCCAGCAGCACCGCCATGGATCGGTAGAGCTTGGCGGAGAGCCCGCTCCTCGCCGCGACATTGCCCATCAGCACGAAGAGCGGCAGCATGGTCAGCGTGTAGTTGGTCAGGCTGTCCCAGATGGTCGTGGAGCCGATGGCCATGGCACCGGGAAAGCCGATGATCAGGCCGGAGCCGAGGAGCCCGACCAGCCCAAGCGCCACGGCGACCGGGATTTCGAGGAAGATCATGAGGATGGCGGCGCCGAAGCCGAGTCCGCCGAGAAGGATGCCGTCCATCACCAGCTCCGGTCGTTCTTGAGCGCGTAGCGCAGCCCGGCAAGGGCCGCGATCAGGCAGGCGGCCAGCGCGGCCGCGACGATGGCGGTGGCCGCGGGGATCGGCAGGCCCAGGTCCGCCGTCGTCTCGGGCGAGCCGATCTTCTCGGCGGCGGCCTCCGCCATGATCCAGAAGAGCAGCCCGGCGAAGCCCGCCGAGACGGCCGCGCCCATGAGGCCGAGCGGCCGGCCGAAGCGGTTCGGCATCAGCTCGGACAGCAGCCGCGCGGTGACATGGCTCTGCATCGCGTAGCAGACCGGCATGGACAGCAGCGCCCCTAGCCCGATCGACAGCGAGGTCAGCTCGATCGCGCCGGGGATGTTGCGCGAAGCCGCGGCGCGCAGGACGACATCGCCGACGGTCACGGCGGTGCCGAAGAGGAAGCAGGCTCCGGCGGCGGCAAGGAAGCCGCGCGAGACGATCTTCTTCGCGGAGGGCCGGATCATCGGCGCGACTCCGCAGCGGCGGCAAGGTTCGGGGGTTTGGGCATGTGCATGGCGTTCCTCCCAGACGCGGTGCCCCGTTCTTAGGCCCTGCGCCGGGGGCCCAACACGGAAAGCCCGCAACTGTCCGCCAGGCGGACAGTTCCCGCCGCGTGCCCCGGTCGGCGTGCTGCGGGAAGGCAGGCATCGCGGATGCCGTGCGGCCGACCGGGGCTGCTCCGCCCGCGGCGGGGAGCGGCGGGTCCCCCACGCGCCTCGGGCCGGGGCCGTCCGGGCGGACGCCCGCGCCGACGGCGAGGCAGCCCTGCCTCCGGAGACGGAGAGGACCCCGGCCGCTTCCGGGCGCGCCTCCCTGCCCGGCCGGCACGGGGCCGCAGCGCGAGCCTGCCGCAACTTCCCCCGCTGGAGCGGGCAGGCTTCACAAATCCGTTGCGCGCCCGTCACGAAACCGACGCGCCCGCGCCCTAGCAGGACCCGCGACGAAAGAGGTGACGCATGTTGCAGGTCGAAAATCTGACCCGGCGCTTCGGCAGCAGGACGGCCGTGGACCGGGCCAGCTTCGCGGTGGAGAAACCCGCGATGATCGGCATCATCGGCCGGTCGGGCGCGGGCAAGTCGACGATGCTGCGGATGCTGAACCGGCTGACCGATGCCAGCGAGGGGCGCATCCTCTTCGACGGCGCGGAGATCTCCGCGTTCCGCGGCGCAGACCGCCGCCGCTGGCAGAGCCGCTGCGCGATGATCTTCCAGCAGTTCAACCTGGTGCCGCGGATGGACGTGGTGTCGAACGTGCTGCACGGCACGCTGAACCGCCGCTCCACGCTGTCCACGATGTTCAACCTCTACCCCGAGGCCGACATCCACCGCGCCATCGGCATCCTGGAGCGCCTCGGCATCGCCGAGCACGCGCCGAAGCGGGCCGAAGCGCTGTCGGGCGGCCAGCAGCAGCGCGTCGCCATCGCCCGGGCGCTGATGCAGGAACCCGACATCATCCTCGCCGACGAGCCGATCGCCTCGCTCGACCCGATGAATGCGCAAGTCGTGATGGACACGCTGCGCCGCATCCACGAGGAGGACGGCCGCATGGTGATCGCGAACCTGCACACGCTGGACACCGCGCGGCGCTACTGCGACCGGGTGATCGGCATGCTCGACGGCCGCATCGTCTTCGACGGCACCCCCGCGCAGCTGACCACCGGCGTCGCCCGCGACATCTACGGCGCCGGCGCGGATTTCTCCGAATACGCGACCTCGACCGCCATCGTCACCCCGGCCGCCGCGCTGCGCGAGGCCGAGGCCCATATCTGATCCGACCCAACCGGCCGCGTCCCGGTCCGGGGCGGCCATACCAAGGAGAGAGAAAATGAAAGCTCTTGCACTTGCCCTGGCCGCGTCCACGGCCCTCGTCTCCGCTGCCTCCGCCCAGGAGATCAGCGAATTCCGCCTCGGCATCCTCGGCGGCGAGAACGCCCAGGACCGCATCGCCAACAACGAATGCCTGGCCGAGCAGATCACCGCCAAGCTGGGCGTGCCGGTCAAGATCTTCGCGCCCGCCGACTACAACGGCGTGATGCAGGGCCTGCTGGGCGGCACCATCGACGCCGCGATCCTCGGCGCCTCGGGTTATGCCGGCGTCTACCTCCAGGACCCCGAAGCGGTCGAGCCGGTCCTGGTCAAGACCAACCTCGACGGCTCCTACGCCTATTACTCCATAGGCTTCGCCCGCAAGGACAGCGGCATCGCCACCCTGGCCGATGCCAAGGGCAAGGTCTTCGGCTTCGGCGACCCGAATTCCACCTCGGGCTACCTGATCCCGTCGGTCGAGATCCCCGCCTCCAACCCCGACATCCCGGCGGCCGCCATGCAGGACGGCGCATCGGACTACTTCGCCGACGTCAAGTTCACCGGCGGCCACGAGCAGACCATCGTCGCGGTCTATAACGGCGACATCGACGCCGGCGTGACCTGGGCCGACGGCCAGGGCAACTGGGAGGACGGCTACAACTCGGGCGCGCTGCGCAAGGCGGTCGATGCGGGCCTGGTCGACATGAACGAGATGGTCCAGATCTGGCAGTCGAAACCGATCCCCGAGGGCCCCTTCGTCCTGCGCAAGGCGCTGCCGCAGGACGTCAGGGCCGAGGTCACCTCGATCATGGACAACCTCTACGAAACCGACGCGGACTGCGCCTACGGCGTGGCCGGGGGCGACACGCTGGGCTTCAACCCGATCAGCCATGACGCCTACGAGTCGATCATCGCCGTGCGCCGCGCGAAGATCGAGCAGGGCTCCTGACCGCCTGATCCCTTTCCCGCGGGCCCGGCAATGTCCGGGCCCGCGCCCTTTTGCCGAGTCTCCGCATGTCCGACCTTGCCCATGCGCCCGCGGGCGCCATCCGCGACAGCTACATGGCCGAGCTGCGCCGCCGCAGGCTCTACGGCGGGCTGGCGCTGCTTGTCTTCGCCGCCCTGATGGCCGCGGGCTTCCAGACGGCCAATGACCGCAATGCCGGCGGCTTCCTCGACGGGCTGCACCGGATCGGCGACTATCCCGCGATGGTGCTGTCCGAGGCCTGGGAGAAGCGCGCCCAGCTGCCCGGGAAACTGCTGGAATACCTGCCGGACCTGGTCGAGACCCTGAACATCGCCGCCGTCTCCACCCTGGCCGGAGCGATGGCCGGCACGGTGCTGGCCTTCCTGTCGATCCCCGGGCTCGCGCCCTGGCCGCGGGCGGTGCCGCTGTTCCGCCGCCTGATGGACCTGATGCGCGCGATCCCCGAGATCGTCATTGCGCTGATGCTGATCTTCGTGCTCGGCGGCGGGCCGGTCCCGGCGGTGATCGCCATTGCCTTCCACACCGCCGGTGCGCTCGGCAAGCTGTTCTCGGAGGTCGCCGAGAATGCCGATGCCAAGCCGGTCGAGGGGCTGGCCTCTGTCGGGGCGGCCTGGGGGCAGCGCATGGCGCTCGGCGTGCTGCCGCAGGTGGCGCCCAACTTCCTCAGCTACGCGCTGCTGCGCTTCGAAATCAATGTCCGCGCCTCTGCGATCCTCGGCTTCGTCGGCGCGGGCGGGATCGGCTACGAGCTGAAGAACGCCATGTCCTGGGGGCCGGGCCGGTTCGGCGACGCCGCCGCGATCTTCCTGCTGCTCTTCGGCGCGATCGTGGCCTTCGACCAGCTCTCGGGCCATGTCCGCCGCCGTCTCGTCGAAGGAAGCCGCACATGACCGCCGTCGATGCAGGCGACCTGCGCGCCTCGGCAAGCCGCCTGTTCCGCCGCAAGCAGCTGGCGGGGTTCGGCCTGCTGGCGGGCGTCGTGCTCTATCTCGCCTATGCCGCCTTCGCCTTCGACATTGCCGGGCTGCTGGGCCGGGCGCGCTGGGAAAACGCCGTGGTGCTGGCCTCGGACAGCTGGAGCTACAAGACCCATGTCGAGCGGCAGCACCGCTCGGGCGAGATCGAGATCGCAATCGAGGGCGAGCGCCGCGGCACCTATCCCCCCGGCCAGGCGCCGGACTGGATCGGCCTCGGCGACATGGTGACGGTCAATCTGGGCCATGGCGCGACCGCGCGGCTGCTGCCCGGCAACGTCACCGAGCTGGAGATCCCCGGCTACGGCAGCGCGCGCCTGGCGCTGGAAGGCCGCAACATCTCGAACGATTTCGGCGGCGTGCTGCCCGCCTGGGTCAGCGCGTCGGACAAGCGGGTGATGGTCACCCTGCCCGGTGCGCGCGTGACGATGACCCCGGCCCGCACCGAGATCTTCCGCTATTTCTTCGGCTGGGACCTGTTCTGGTTCACCCTCGACAGCCCGTATTTCGGTCACGGAACGGGCGAGATCCTATTCGGCCCGCGCCTCGATCCGGCGCGCGGCAACATAGCGGGCGCGGCGCATGACTGGTGGACCAACGCCGTCTGGCACCACAAGGACGTTGCCTGGGCAATCTGCGAGACGATCCTGATGGCCTTCCTCGGCACCTTCGGCGCGGCCCTCGCGGCGCTGCCGCTGGCCTTCCTCGCGGCGCGGAACTTCACGCCGGTCTGGCTGGTGCGCGGACTGTTCCGCCGGGTCTTCGATTTCATCCGCGGGGTGGACTCGCTTATCTGGACCATCGTGCTGGCCCGCGCCTTCGGGCCCGGCCCGCTGACCGGCGCGCTGGCGATCCTGGTCACCGACACCGGCACTTTCGGCAAGGTCTTCTCCGAGGCGCTGGAGAACATCGACGGCAAGCAGGTGGAGGGCATCCGATCCACCGGCGCCAACGCGCTGCAGCGCGCGCGCTTCGGCGTGCTGCCGCAGATCGTGCCGGTGCTGGCCAGCCAGGTGCTGTATTTCCTCGAGTCGAACACCCGCAGCGCGACGATCATCGGCGCCATCACCGGCGGCGGCATCGGCCTGCTGCTGACCCAGGCGATGCAGACCCAGAAGGACTGGGAGGAAGTCGCCTATTACATCGTGCTGATCGTGCTCATGGTAATGGCGATGGACTGGCTCTCGGGCAAGCTGCGCGCCGCCCTGATCGGGCGCGGGAGCGGACATTGATGCCGCGTCTCGGCCCCGATCCGGTCCAGCATCCCGATTGCGAGATCTCGGACAGCCGCTTCGGCACGTTCTGCGAGATCGGCCGCGGCAGCCGCCTGACTCGGGTCGAGATGGGCGATTACAGCTATTGCGACCGCTATGCCGAGATTGCCAATGCGCGGATCGGCAAATTTGCCAACATCGCCGCCTTCTCGCGGATCGGCGCCACCGACCATCCGCTGGAGACCGCCGCCTGCCACCATTTCCTCTACCGCTCGGACGACTACTGGGACGATGCAGACCCGGACGAGGCGTTCTTCGCCCGCCGCCATGCCCGGATCGCCGAGATCGGCCACGACACCTGGATCGGCCATGGCGCGATGGTGAAACCGGGCGTGACGCTCGGCCATGGCGCGGTCGTCGCCTCCGGCGCGGTCGTGACCAGGGACGTGGCGCCCTACATGATCGTCGCGGGCGTCCCGGCGGCGCCGCTGCGCGAGCGGCTGCCGCGGGAGCTGGCCGAGCGGATGATCGCGCTCGGCTGGTGGGACTGGGACCACGGCCGCCTGCGCGCCGCCCTCGAGGCGTTCCGCAGGCTTCCGGCCGAGGCCTTCCTCGAGGCGCATGGCGGCTAGTCTTCCCCGCCCAGCGTCAGCGTGATCCGTTCCCCGGCCCACCAGGTGCGGCCATGCTCCACCGGCTGCCCGTCGGGGCCGAGATTGAGGGCCGTCGTGCAGAGCAGCGGCGCGCCCTCCGGCAGTTCCAGCAGGAGCGCTCGGGTTGCGCTGGCCGGCACGGCGGTGATCCGCGTCCAGGCTCGGGTGTAATCGGCGACCCCCGCAGCCCGCAGCGCCAGGGTAACCCCCTGCCCTCCGGCCAGCGCTTCGGCAATGCCGGGCAGGCGCGCGACCGGAAAAAGCGACTCCGACAGCGCCAGCGGCCGCCCGTCGCCCAGCGACCGGCCGCGGCTGACCAGAAGCGGTTCGCCCGGCGCGATCCCCAGCCAGCCGGCCTCGGCCCCGGTGGCGGCGCGGGTCTCCTGCCCCAGGCTCTCGCGCCCGGGACGCTGCCCCGCGGCCAGCAGGTTCTCGGTGAAGCGGGTACGGCGGCCGATCGGATAGTCCGCGGGCCGCGCCGCGACGAAGGCGCCCGAGCCGCGGCGGGTCAGCACCAGCCCCTCTTCCACCAGCGCGGACAGCGCATGGCGCACCGTGTGCCGGTTCACGCCGAACCGCGCGGAGAGCTGCGCCTCGGTGGGCAGGCGGTCGCCCGGGGCATAGCCGCCCTCGGCGATCTCGCGGCGCAGTGCGCGGGCGATTTCCGCCCAGATCGGTGTCCTGTCACCCAAAATTCACAATTCCCCTCTCGCGCCCCGCTCCGGCCTGGGGCATAATGTGTCTAGTTGTCTAGTATATTGGGAAGTTGTCGAGATGGAAAGCGCGAACGCGGAGCGGCAGGCCTGGATGGGCCTTCTGGCGAAGGCGCCGCCGGGACGGGCGGCCGGGCTGCTCGATGCCGCGATGGCGCGCCCGGCCTTTGCCTGGCTGCGCGCGCCCGAGACCGGCAGCGTCATGGTGCGCGGCCGGGCCGGCGCCACCGGCGCGCCCTTCAACCTGGGCGAAATGACCGTGACGCGCTGCAGCCTGCGGCTCGGCTGCGGCACGGTGGGCCATGCCTGTCTGCAGGGCCGCTCGAAGCCCGATGCCGAGGCCGCGGCGCTGATCGACGCGCTCATGCAGACCGGGGCGGCTGCGGCACTGAGGACGGCGGTGCTCGATCCGCTGGCCGGCGAACGCGACGCCGCCCGGCGCAGCCGCGCCTCGAAGGCGGCGGCCACCAAGGTGGATTTCTTCACGATGGTCAGGGGAGACGACTGATGCCGGCAGAGGCACTCGAAGGCGGCTTTGCCGCCCCCGCCAAGGAGGCCGCGCGCGGCTTCCGCCAGGTGATGGAGGCGATGGCCCGGCCGGGCCGCATCGCCGAGCTTGGCGGCGCCAGCCCGCCCGCGCCGCTCTCGGTCGCCGCCGGGACCGTGCTTCTGCTGCTCTGCGACGGCGACACGCCGCTGCATCTGGCCGGTGAGGCCGACTGCCCGGAGGTCCGCGCCTGGGTCTCCTTCCATTGCGGGGCGCCGCTGGCTGCGGCCGCGGACTGCGCCTTTGCCGTCGGCACCTGGGAGGCGCTGGCTCCGCTCGGCCGCTACCGGGCCGGCACGGCCGACTATCCCGACCGCTCCGCAACGCTGATCGCGGAACTGCCGCGGCTTGCCGCCGAGGGCACGCGCCTGTCGGGCCCCGGGATCGCCGGCGAGGCCTGGCTGTCGCTGCCGGAAACGGAGGCCTTCCGCGCAAATGCGGCGCGCTTCCCGCTCGGGCTGGATTTCCTGTTCACCAGCGGCACGCGCCTGGCGGCGCTGCCGCGCAGCACGCGGGTCGGCTGATGTATGTTGCAGTCAAGGGCGGCGAGCGCGCCATCGGCAATGCCCATGCCTGGCTGGAGGAGGAGCGCCGCGGAGATGTCGGCGTGGCCGAGCTATCGGTCGCGCAGATCCGCGGGCAGCTGGCGCTGTCGGTCAACCGGGTGATGGCCGAAGGCGCGCTGCACGATCCCGACTTGGCCGCGCTGGCGATCAAGCAGGCCCGCGGCGACCTTGTGGAGGCGGTGTTCCTGATCCGGGCCTACCGGACGACGCTGCCGCGTTTCGGCGCGGCGCAGCCGGTGGAAACCGCGGAAATGGCCTGCGACCGGCGCATCTCGGCAACCTTCAAGGATCTGCCCGGCGGGCAGGTGCTGGGCCCGACCTTCGACTATACCCACCGGCTGCTGGAGTTCCGCCTCGCCGCCGAAGGCGGGACGCCCGAAGCGGCCCCGGAGAATCCCGCGGCGCCCGAGCCGGTGCCGCATGTGGCGGCGTTCCTCGGCCGCGACGGGCTGATCGAGCCCGCCGGAGATGGCGAGGCCGTGCCGCCCGACCTGACCCGCGAACCGCTGGAGCTGCCGGCCTGCCGCGCGCTGCGCCTGCAGGCGCTGGCCCGCGCCGACGAGGGCTTCCTGCTGTCGCTCGCCTATTCGACCCAGCGCGGCTATGCGCGCAACCATGCCTTCGTCGGCGAGCTGCGCATCGGAAAGGTCGCAGTCGAGATGGACATCCCCGAGCTGGGATTCCCGGTCGAGATCGGCGAGGTGACGCTGACCGAATGCGAGACGGTGAACCAGTTCAAAGGCTCGAAGACCGAGCCGCCGCAATTCACCCGCGGCTACGGGCTGGCCTTCGGCCAGACCGAGCGCAAGGCAATCGCGATGGCGCTGGTCGACCGCGCGCTGCGCTGGCGGGAGCTGGGCGAGGAGTTCACCGGCGCCCCCGCCCAGGATGCGGAATTCGTGCTGAGCCACGCCGACAACGTGCAGGCCACCGGGTTTCTCGAACATATCAAGCTGCCGCATTACGTGGATTTCCAGTCGGAGCTGGAGCTGGTCCGCAAGCTGCGCGCGGAAGCGGAGGCAAGCGCATGAGCCGCGCCGCCGGAGCCCCCCTCACCCCATCCCTCTCCCCGGCGGGGAGAGGGAGACGTCCCTCTGGCCACCCGCCCACGTTAACCTTCCGTTTGCCAATCTTGCCGAACCTCCGGTCGTTCAGCGGCCTCCCTCTCCCCGCCGGGGAGAGGGCCGGGGTGAGGGGGAAGCGGCACATGAGAAACCATCCCGTCGACATCCACAACGCGCGGCTCCTGCGGCAGGCGGCATCCCCCGCCGAAACCTGGCTGTGGGAGCAGCTCCGGTCCCGCCGGTTCCACGGCCTCAGGTTCCGCCGCCGGCCCGTGCTGCGCGGCCTCGCCGCCAGCTTCGCCTGCCCGGAGCGCCGGACCGTGCTGCAGATCGACAGCCCCGACCCGCGGACCGACGCCGGGTTCGGCCGCCTCGGGATCGTAACGCTCCACCTCACCGAAGCCGAAATCCTGGACGATCCGGACGCCGCCCTGGACCGGATCGCGCGAAAGCTGCTGCCATGACCGATGCCGCCTACAATTTCGCCTATCTTGACGAGCAGACCAAGCGGATGATCCGCCGTGCCATCCTCAAGGCGCTTGCCATCCCGGGCTGCCAAGTGCCCTTCGCCAGCCGCGAGATGCCGATGCCCTATGGCTGGGGCACCGGCGGCGTGCAGCTCTCGGCCGCTGTGCTGGTGCCCGAGGACCGATTCAAGGTCATCGACCAGGGCGCGGACGACACCACCAACGCCGTCTCGATCCGCAAGTTCTTCGAGCGCACCGCCGGCGTCGCCACCACCACCCGCACCGCGGACGCGACCGTGATCCAGACCCGCCACCGCATCCCCGAGACGCCGCTGGCCGAAGGCCAGATCCTCGTCTACCAGGTGCCCATTCCCGAACCCCTGCGCTTTCTCGAGCCGCGCGAGACCGAGACGCGGCGGATGCATGCGCTCGGCGATTACGGGCTGATGCATGTGAAGCTCTACGAGGACATTGCCCGGCACGGCCATGTCTCCGCCGCCTATGCCTATCCGGTGATGGTGGAGGGCCGCTATGTCATGGACCCCTCGCCGATCCCGAAATTCGACAACCCCAAGCTTTCCGGCTGCCCGGCGATCCAGCTGTTCGGCGCCGGGCGCGAGCAGCGCATCCACGCCCTGCCGCCCTATACCAACGTGGTCAGCCTCGATTTCGAGGACCATCCGTTCGAGGCCTCCAAGCCGGAGCATCCCTGCGCGCTCTGCGGCGCGACGGAGAGCTATCTCGACGAGGTGATCACCGACGACCGCGGCACCCGAATGTTCGTCTGCTCCGACACCGATTTCTGCACATCCCGCCGCGACGCAGCCCTGGAGGCCGCCCAATGACCCCGATCCTGTCGGTCCGCACCCTCTCCAAATCCTACGGGCCCCGGCTCGGCTGCCGCGGCGTCTCCTTCGATCTCTGGCCCGGCGAGGTCATGGGCATCGTCGGCGAGAGCGGCTCGGGAAAGTCGACGCTGCTCGGCTGCCTTGCCGGGCATCTGGCGGCGGATGCGGGCCAGGTGATCTTCGACACGCGCAGCCACGGCCCGCGCGACGTGCTGGCCATGGCCGAGCCCGAGCGGCGGGCGCTGTCGCGCAGCGAGTGGGCCTTCGTCCACCAGCATGCCCGCGACGGGCTGCGCATGGGCGTCTCGGCGGGCGGCAACGTCGGCGAGAGGCTGATGGCGGCGGGCGCGCGGAACTACGGCGCGATCCGCGGCGCGGCGCAGGACTGGCTCGCCCGCGTCGAGATCGACCCGGGGCGCATCGACGACCGGCCCTCGGCCTTCTCGGGCGGCATGCAGCAGCGGCTGCAGATCGCGCGCAATCTCGTCACCGGGCCGCGGCTCGTGTTCATGGACGAACCGACCGGCGGGCTCGACGTCTCGGTGCAGGCGCGGCTCCTCGACCTGTTGCGCGGGCTGGTGCGCGACATGGGGCTCTCGGCAGTGATCGTCACCCATGATCTCGCCGTGGTGCGCCTGCTCGCCGACCGGCTGATGGTGATGAAATCCGGCGAGGTCGTCGAGCAGGGCCTGACCGACCAGGTGCTCGACGATCCGCAGCACGGCTACACCCAGCTGCTGGTCTCCAGCGTTCTGGCAGCCTGAGGGGACGGACATGGACGGAAACGGACGGATGATCGAGATCGCGGGCGTGTCGAAGCGCTTCGTGCTGCACAACCAGGGCAGCGCGGAAATCCCGGTTCTGGCCGGGGCGGGCTTCTCGGTGGCAAGGGGCGAATGCGTGGCGCTGACCGGCGCCTCGGGCGCGGGCAAGTCGACGCTGATGCGGATGATCTACGGCAATTACCGCACCGACGAGGGCCGCATCGCCATCGGCGGGATCGACATGGCCGGGGCCGAGCCGCGGCAGGTGATCCGGCTGCGCCGCGAGGTGCTGGGCCATGTCAGCCAGTTCCTGCGCGTCGTGCCGCGGGTGCCGACCATCGAGGTCGTGGCCGAGCCGCTGCGCATCCTCGGCATGGCGGAGGCCCCGGCCCGCGACCGCGCTGCCGCGCTGCTCGGGCGGCTGAACGTCCCCGAGCGGCTCTGGACGCTCTCGCCCACCACCTTCTCGGGCGGCGAGCAGCAGCGGGTCAACATCGCCCGCGGCTTCGTCCATCCCTATCCGGCGCTGCTGCTCGACGAGCCGACCGCCAGCCTCGACCCGGCAAACCGCGCGGTCGTGCTGGATCTCATCCGCGAGGCCAAGGCGCGGGGCTGCGCGATCGTCGGCATCTTCCACGACGCCGGGGCGCGCGCCGAGATCTGCGACCGCGAGATCGACATGACCGCCTTCTCGCCGGAGCGCGCGCAATGACCGGCACCGGGCGCCTGGTCGCGGTGGTCGGCGCCTCGGGCGTGGGAAAAGACAGCCTGATCCGCGCCCTCGTCCGCGCCGCGCCGCATCTCGTGCCGGTCCGCCGCGTGATCACCCGAGCGCCGGGCCTGGGCGGCGAAGACTACATCGCGGTCAGCGAGGCCGAGTTCCGCGTCCGCGAGGCGGCCGGCGCCTTCTGCCTCTGCTGGGCGGCGCACGGCCTGCGCTACGGCATTCCCGCCGGGGTGGCCGCGGACGTCTCCGCCGGGGGCGGCCGGATCGCCAACCTGTCGCGCAGCGTGCTGGCCGAGGCCGCCGCGGTCTTTCCCCGCCTCGCCGTCCTCAACGTCACGGCTCGGCCCGACACCCTGGCGCGCCGCCTCAGGGGACGCGGACGCGAGGATGCGGGCGAGATCGCGCGGCGGCTGGCGCGCGCCGCCGCGCCGCTGCCACCCGGCATCGCCGCCCACCCGGTCGAAAATGACGGGCCGATCGAAGACACCGTGGCCCGCGCCCTGGCGCTGCTGGCCGCCGATCACGCCTGACCCTTTTCCGCCAGCCTCCCCCGAAGGACCCCTGCCATGGACCAGTTCGTCGCCTCCGCCCTGCCGCATCCTGCGGTTTCCGCCAGTTTCCGCCTCGGCAATGCCAGGCTGGTGCTTCCCGACCGGGTGGAGCCCGGCTGGATCGCGGTGGAGGATGGGCAGATCGCCGGGATCGGCTTCGGCGCGGGTCTGCCTGCCGGTGCGGTCGACTGCGGCGGCGACCTGCTGATGCCCGGCCTCGTCGAGCTGCACACCGACAATCTGGAGCGGCATATCGAGCCCCGCCCCGAAGTTGCCTGGCCGCACCGCCCGGCGCTCCTGGCGCATGACGGCGAGCTGGCCTCGGCCGGGATCACCACGGTCTTCGACGCGCTGCGCGTCGGATCGATCACCTCGCAGGACCAGGGCTACGGCAAATACGCCCGCGGCGTGGCCGACGAACTGACAGAGCTGCGCCGCCTCGGCGCCTTCCGGATCTCGCATTTCGTTCATCTGCGCGCCGAGATCTGCTCGGAGACGCTGCTTGAGGAACTGGCGGAGTTCGGCCCCGGCGACCGGATCGGCATCCTCAGCCTGATGGACCACACGCCCGGGCAGCGGCAGTTCCGCGACATCTCCAAGCTGAAGGCGTACTGGGCGGGCAAGCGCGGCTTCACCGATGCGGCCTTCGAGGCGCATGTCGTCCATCTTCACGCGCTGCAGGACCGCTTCGGCGCCAGCCACGCGGCCGGGGCCGCCGCCGAGGCGCGCAGGCTGGGCGCGGTGCTGGCCAGCCATGACGACACCACGCCGGACCAGGTGGCAGAGTCGCGCGGCAAGGGCGTGGCCTTCGCGGAGTTCCCCACGACGGCGGAGGCCGCCGCCGCCTGCCGCGAGCAGGGCATCGCCATCATGATGGGCGCGCCCAACATCGTCCGCGGCGGATCGCATTCGGGCAATGTCGCGGCGCTGGCCCTGGCCGAATTCGGGCTGCTCGACATCGTGTCGTCGGATTACGTGCCGTCCTCGCTGCTGCTGGCCGCGTTCCGGCTGGCGGAGTTCTGGGACGACCTGCCGCGCGCGGTGCGCACCGTCACCGAGGCACCCGCCCGGGCTGCCGGGCTGGCCGACCGCGGACGGCTGGAGGCGGGGCAGCGGGCGGACATGCTGCGCGTCGCCGGCATTGGCGGCCAGCCAGTGCTGCGCGGCGTCTGGAGCCGCGGCCGGCAGGTCGGCTGATCTCCGGTTTGTCTTGCAGTTCCCCGCAAGTTGGTGCGGTGAATTGGTTCGCCTGCCGGCCTTGGCCCTGGCGACGGCGATAGGGCCATGATGCGCCATGCGGCACCGGATGCGCGAGGTGCGGGCATGGCACGGAGCCGGGTGGAAACGGAAGCCGCCGGGTGCGATCCGGGGGACGGGCGGCTGGACCGCAGGCTCGGGGCGATGCCCGGGGCCCTCGGGGAGCGGCCGGGGAAACCGCTGCCCG
>NZ_JAATVU010000084.1 GCF_013184745.1 Mangrovicoccus sp. HB161399 | reverse complement strand
CCAGGGAAGCAGTCGGCGGCGGTCCCATGGCCGCGTCAGGAGAGTGCGCAGCCTGAAAATAGACACCGGTGACAACAACCTTGAAAACCACCGGTTCGTGAGAACCTCAAAATATGCGCTCATTGAGAAAGTCACTCCCTGCCTATCGCTGGAAATGAGATCTCAGAACCGCCGCCTCACAAACAGGTGGGGCCGGGACATCGCATACGGCGAAATGGGAGAAGGTCAGCGAGCTTCTCGACGGCCTGCGCCGGACGCATGGCGCGAAGGCGCTGTCCTTCGGGCTGCAGGAGGAGATCCCGGGCGGCTATGTCGGCGCCAAGATCGCCTTCGGGCGGATCCCGGAGGAGGAGGATTTCACCGAGACCCCGGTGGCGGACGGGGACACAAGGTTCCTGTCGCATTGAGCGCGGGCACTCAGTCGGGCAGCACCGGAATTTCCGGGGGGCAGGCCATTTATCCGTGGCAATCTGATCGTCGCGTCACAGGTCGGTCGTTCGAAGTCCGGCGCCGCTGCGCTGCGGCTTTCCCTGAAGCCGCCGCTCGATCCGTGCCGCAGCATTCTCCACCAGCTGGCTGACGGAGAAGCGCACAAAACGGCCCCTCGCCGAGCGGCAGCCGACTGGTAGGATCGGGCAAAGCCGACTTTGATGCGAACTGCAACGGATGGCTGCTCTATATGGTTTTCTCAATCAGCCGGTCCGGCGACCAGATCAGGTTCGCGAGGGCACTGTAGAGTTTAGATCGTTGTTCGATGTCCTCCCAGCCAAACTTATCATGGGGCTCAAACTCTAACCCGTGCGTCCTAATCGCCTTCAGCACACCGGGATTTTTCTTGTAGAAATCTGGATGCAACGATTGGGAGAGCGCATTGGCTTTCAGGTAATGCGGCAGTTTCGTCTCATACGGATCATCCCCCAGACTAGCGTTCACCTTCTTGGGTAGAAGTAGAAGTCCGCCAATATAGTTGCGCCATTCCTCAAATGCGGAGGTGTCCTCGAACTCTTCGGTGAACATCTCAAACTTGTCGGCGAGGATGTGTTCAACCTCATAAGCGTTCTTTCCAGAGCGGACGATATAATCCTCGTACCGTCCTGGTTCCCCTGCTTGTCGTTCCAGCCAGTCGGTAAAACGTGCCAATTGTCGATGGATTGCCTTCGAGGTGAACTGATTGAGCCGCACCCAGTTTTCGAAGTCAATCTCTTCAAATTCTCCCTTCAACCGTTTGTGTAGCACCTGCCGCACCTCGGCTAATGTTTTCCCTCGAATGCTGCGGATAACGGTGAAAGCAGCATACTGCATCTGAGAATAGCTATTGGATTTGTAGTTCCAGAAACGAACGTTCAGCCAACAATCTATGAAGTCGGCAACGACGCTCATTTTGACCTTGGCGGTGTCTTTGTCGTCATCCGCATCCACAGCCGAGAGAATGATATGGTGTTGGAGCGTGAAGCCCGCATCGGCGTTATATTTGACACTCTCCAGCTCATTCTTACGGCTAGCCGACGCCTTGAGGAGCCGCAAGTATAGGTCCGCGAAGATGCGCATGTTCTTCATGACGAATTGGAAGAAATCATCGCTTGTGTTCAGTCCCACCTCCTTAGCGTTGTTTCTTATCCAGCGATGATACTCTGTTCCGATCAACTCGAAGTCTTCGTTCTTGGCTTCTTTTTTGCGCTCTCTGATCCGCTTGGCATATTGCGATCGTAGCCATGCTTTGAAGAAATCTGCCTCTGTGTTGTCGCCGAACTCTGCGAATTTGGTTAGGTAAGATTTGATCAGCTTATCCGCTTCAAGCCGTTTATCAGGGTCTTCGATATTGGCCAGCAAATAGCCCTTAAGCATGTCTGTAGGGGTCAGGGAGAGGCCCCTGTCATTCATCGTCTCGAAGATCGTGTAGGCGTCACCGTCGTCGTTCGCAGTGATCTCTATCAGCTTAACGTTCCGAATAATCCACCAGATAAACATGTTGAGTTCGTCGGGAGACATGGACTTCGGGAAAATCTCTCCGAGATCGTCATAACGATCCACCAGATTGCGAACAGAGTCGGATTTTCCCTCTGGATTATAGATTTCGCCACTAAGTAAGGCTGACATGCAGTCGTTGCGTTCAGGGATGTCGAGCTTGAATTTAGGGCCGCCTGGATCCTCATCAAAGACCAACTGTTCGATCTTATTAACCTTCTTCGTATGGTCCTGCTGCAGATGATTCAGATAGATCAGGAGAAGCGTCAACGTCGTTATGCGCTGTTGCCCATCAACGATGTTACGCACATCGCCTGACTTGCTGATTACAATGGAGCCGAGGAAGTACTTCGACTGCTTTTCCAATGCTGTGCCAGGGCTCCAAGTCTGCGAAAACTGGCCGTAGAGGTCATCAACAAGTTCCTGGAGTTGCTTTCGCTTCCAGCGGTATTCACGCTGGTAGTAATCGATGCCAAATGCCGATCCAGAAAGCAGCATTTCAAGTGTTTTGTCGTCACCTTGGATGTCCTGCAACACACCACCTTTTTCTTTAATTGATCAACTATCTTATTGGTCCATCGGCTCTTGTCCGACAACACCTTGTAATCAACGAGGGGTCGACGGGAAAGGTGTTAATCGTGTCAGCGGCGCAAGCGGCAGCTTCAACCACGAAAGAGTTTCAGTGTGAGCGTATCCTTGCGAGCTTTCGTCAAGTTAATGGACCTTGACCTCAGCAGCAGCGAAGGTCGGCTCTCTGGCCGTCTTTCCCAATGCCGCAAGGTGCACGAACGCCCGAATTGGGGCTCGGACCGGCCTTGCGGTGGCGCGGAGGCCCGGCCTTGGTTCCGATAGTTCACACGACACGACTACGAGTGATTCCAGGCTAAAGCTGCCGTTCGAACGCCTGCGCAGCATCCTCAAGCAGCCGAGCTCACCCTATGCGCACTAAGCAGACGATCGTTGCGAGCCGTCTTCCTAATCACAGGGTAGTTTCGCGTGGATGAGAACAATCTTAGGTTGATCCACATCAATGAAATTCTTCCTAGAGGGTGAAGACTGCTCTCTGAGTGACAAGTTCGGGCCAAGCAGCGCGATGTTCAATTTCCGTCAGAAAAGGAGCGCGCTGAATTAAATGGGTATTCAAGACATGTCAGGAGGAGAAAAACCATGTCCCAAGGACAACAGACTGATAATTTTGAGTTTCTGTTCAGCTTCGATCCAGAGGCAGTTGTAGGAGCCGACATTTATGACGGCGATATCCTACTTGAAGCCTACGCGCCGACTCCTGCAGGTGGTGGGACTGTCGTCGGGATGCAAAGCAATGGCAACGGAAAATACGACCTAATTAGCATCTCTCCCGGGTGGCATGTCAAAGTCTATGTTGACGAAGACGGCGACGGAGAATTCACGTATGTGGAAAGTCTCAACGTTACGGGGCCGATCATGATCGAATTTCTTGAAAACGGTGGCGCGTCTCAAGACGCCCGCGGTCATCAGATCATCTTCGATCCGGTCGACTCAGGGACACCTGATATTGCTTTTGTAAAATACGCGATAGGCAACTACAACTATGTCGGTGATGAGAATAATGATGCGATTATTGACCTGAACGGCAATGGCCAGATTGCCGATCTGGGAGACATATACCTTTAGGTTTCGGTTGCAACGCATTACGGGACTTAGGCGGCATATTTTGCCAACTCGTCCCTTAATCTTGCCCAAGAAATCGAAGAAATGGTCACAAGGGCATTCATGATGGATCGGACAACGCCTCCCGACGGCAGACTTGCTAAAGGGAGGCGAAGTTTTCAGAGAGAATAATATGCGCTCTCTCAACTGAGGTCGGCAATTTCATTCGAAGGTCAAAATTACTAGCTTCAAAAAATAATATGATCGGCGGCTTTGGGGCTCTCTACGGCCTTGCGGCGGCGCGGAAGCCTGGCGCTGGCGCCGATGGTTCATCGGTTGTCACCATGCCCGGCCGAAGGGCGGAACCAGCCGATCGCGCCTGACTCCCTGAGCGCCCGCGCTCAGCCCTTTACTGCCGTTCGCGACGGCGCCGGGCTCGAGAGGTCCGCTGCGGCCTGCCAGGCGAAGCGGACGTGCGGCGGCGCGGCGGGGCTCAGGCGGCAAACCCGTAGAAGCGGCCGGTCCCGACGATGATGAGACGACTGGCGCCGCCGCGGCCAGGCCCCTCCAAGTCCGGCCGCTCATCTTCATCCGCCATGCTCCCGCGGCGACGAAGGATCGAGAGGGCTGCTCGGAGCAGCCGGAAATGCGTCCGCAATTGCGAACCTCGAGCCAGGGCCGGACAAGGCGTGGCCACAAGGCTGGGTTCATGTGCATCCACACAGGACGGACGCTATCTGGCCCGGCATCGCTGCGCCACGTGAAAGCTGCGCGACATCGGGCCAGGCTGAGACATGAAGAGCGGGTCCCGGTTCAGAGCGATCGGCAACTGGTGCTCGCTGACCGGACGAGACGGCAGGGATCGGACTGGAACAGCTTGCATCCCGCCTGCCGGCGCAGACGCTGCAGCGCGCCTGGGCGGCGGCCGCAGGCGACGGCTGCGGTCCGGGCATAGGCATCTCCGGCGGGGCCAGTGCAAGGGATGCGGAATATCGCGGCAGATCCCTGCCATGCTGCCGTTTTCTGTGCGCGCCGGGATACGTGACCGGTGCGAGAGCCCGCAATCCTTGCGGCAGCATCCGGGGGCCGCAATCTCGGGGCTCAGGCTTCCGTACAGTCCATAGCGAGTTCACCAGATGCCACACCTCTTCTCCCCCTTCACGCTGAAGGACGTCACGCTGCGCAACCGGATCGTGATGTCCCCGATGACGATGTACAGTTCCGTCGATGGCAAGCTCGACGACTACCACGTCAGCTATCTCAGCGCGCGGGCTGCCGGCGGCTTTGCTCTGGTCTTCGGCGAGCAGATGGCCATCACGCCCGACGGCCGGACCACGACGTCTTGCGCCGGCATCTGGAGCGACGACCAGATCGAGGGGCATGCGCGCACCTGCGCCATGATCAAGCGGATGGGCGGCGTTCCGGCGATCCAGCTGGGCCATACGGGCCGCAAGGGCTCGGAACTGCCGCCCCACAAGGGCACGAACAGCGAAGGGACGTGGAAGCAGCTGCCGCCCGACCACCCCGATGGCTGGACCTGCGTGGCGCCGTCGGCGATCCCCTATGGCGGCGGCGGGCATGTCTACCCGGTCCACGAACTGACCGTCGAGGAGATCCGGGGGCTGCACCGCTCCTATGCCGAAGCCGCGCGCAGGGCGCTGGAGGCGGGCTACCAGTGGCTCGAGATGCACTATGCCCACGGCTATCTCGGGGCGAGCTTCTTCTCGCCGCTGGCCAACCAGAGAACGGACCAGTATGGCGGAAGCGTCGAGAACCGGGCCCGCTTCCATCTCGAGGCGCTTGATGCCGTCCGCGAGGTCTGGCCCGAGCGGTACCCGCTCACGATGCGTCTCGGGGTCGATGACCACAACCCCGCAGGCGTGCAGTTCGAGGACGCGGTCCAGGCAATCGCCATGATGAAGGAGCACGGCCTCGACCTGGCGGATGTCTCGCTGGGCTTCAACACCGACGAGATGGTCGATCCGCCCTTCAACGATGTCGGCTTCATGCTGGAGCGGGCGTCACGGGTGCGCCGCGAGGTCGGCCTTCCCGTGGCCACGAGCTGGAACCTGGGCGTGCCGTCGAACGCGGACAGGGCGATCCGGGACGAGCTGATCGACCTGGTTTTCCTCGGGCGCCCGGCGCTCGCCAACCCGCACTGGCCGGTCTGGGCCGCGCGCGAACTGGGCCACGAGGACCCGTTCAGCCTCGTGCCGCAGGACTGGGCCTGGTGGCTGCGGAATTTCCGCGGCCACGCCCAGAGCATCGGCCTGCCCGAGCCTCGGAGCCAGCAGATCGCGGCAGAGTAGGACCGAGGCAGGACCAGCGGTCCGGCACCTGGCTGTCGAGCAGGCGCAGCGAGCACGGGCCGCCCGCGCCGGTCGGCCGGACAGGGCACCAGTGCCCGTCCATGCTCCCGCAGAACTTCCTGCTGTTCCCGGCTGGTCACCGGTATCCGGGAAGCCGCCTCTGCGGGCGGCGCCATTCCGGATGGGAACGCAGCACATGGGCAGCAGGCCCGGTCAGGCGGAGCTTCAGGGCCGGTCGGGGGACGACGTTCTGCTTGCGCTGACCACGTCCTCCGGCTTGAAGTTCCTCATCCGGCAATCGTCCGGATGCCCCGTCCCGCACTGCGGCTTCGGCGCGGGACGTTCCGGAGGAGACAGATGTCGAGCACCCTGACCGGACTCTGGCCCGAGATAGCGGTCTGGATGCTCCTCGCGGCCGCCCTGGCCGCTGGCTGGGCAGGGTGGCGCGCAACGGCGATGCCGTTCCTGGCCGCGGCGATGGTTTCCGGATGGTGGCTTGGGAGCCTCGGCGTTCCGGCCCTCCTGATCTTCCCGGCCTGCCTGGCTGCAGCGTCCCGTCTTCCGGCCATTCCGGCAAGGTTCCGTCCGGCGGGGCATGCTGTCCTGATCCTTGCCTGTCTCGCCTTCAGCCTCGGGCTTGTTCCCGGACTCGGGAGGCTGACTGTTGCGGCGGACGTCCTGACCGGCCCGCAGAGCGTTCCCTTCCGCTACAGCCTCGGGACGGGCAAGCCGCTCGCCTTCTTCCTGCTGCTCTTCGCGCTGCCCGGCCTGCTGGACCGCCCGCAGGACCCCGATGCGAAACGGACCGGAGCGGCCGCAATTCTGCTCGCCGGCCTGTTCGCCACCGCCCTCGCCGCCGGGATGATCCGCTGGGAACTCTCGGTGCCGGACTGGCTGCCGTTTTTCTGTCTTGGCAACCTGCTTCTGACCTGTCTGCCCGAGGAAGCGTTCTTCCGCGGCTACGTCCAGCGCGGCCTGTCGCACAGGCTCGGCATCTGGCCTGCGCTCGCCGTCTCTGCCGCGCTCTTCGGCCTCGCGCATATCGGCGGCGGTCCCTTGCTGGCACTCTTCGCCGGGCTCGCGGGCCTTGCCTACGGGGCGGCCTTCCAGTTCGGCGGCGGGCTTGGCTGCGCGGTCCTCTTCCATTTCGGCTTCAACCTCGCGCATCTGCTGCTTTTCACCTATCCGGCGGCGGCTCCCTGACAGCCCGCGGACTTGTCCCGGCGTCATGGAAATCGGCTTTTGCCTCCGCGCGCCGGAGGCTGCACCCTGTCCGCGACGGCACGGCCCCACCCGCGGAGCATTCCATGAGCGACCTTCGTTCTCCCTTGCGCCTTCTCTGTGCGGCGGTCGCGCTCGTCCTGGCAACGGGGCCGGCAATTGCAGAGGAGAGGACCCTGACCGGCACGGTCACCTATCGCGAGCGCATCGCGCTGCCGCCGGAGGCGCGGGTGGAGGTCGAGCTGCTCGATGTCTCGCGCGCCGATGCTCCCTCGGTGACCATTGCCGAGACCGCCTTCGTGCCGGAGACACAGGTGCCGCTCGCCTTTGCGCTGGACTATGACGGCAGCGTGATCGACGCGCGCCACAGCTATGCGCTGCGCGCGCGCATCCTGCAGGGCGACGAGGTGCTGTTCCGGACGGTGCAGCATTTCGGGGTCCTCACCCGCGGCCAGGCCAGCACCGAGCTTGTGCTGGAGCGCGCCGCGGTCCCGGCGGAGACCCCGGTCGGGCGCTGGCTGGCGGAGGATATTGGCGGCGGCGGGGTGGTCGACCGGGTGCGGACGGTCCTGGAACTCGGGCCGGACGGCAGGGTTTCGGGTTCGGGTGGCTGCAATGCCATCTCCGGCCAAGCGGAGCTGTCGGGAGCGGCGCTGAGCTTCGGGCCGCTCGCCACGACGCGGAAGCTCTGCCCGCCCGCGGTCATGGATCAGGAGGCCAAGTTTCTCGCCGCCCTCGGCGGGACCCGCTCCTGGAAGATCGACCCGGACCGGCGCAAGCTCATCCTGCTCGACGCAACAGGCCGGACTGTCGCTGCATTCGCCCGGGACTGACCCGGCGAGGCTCAGAGCGCCGCCGTTCCGGTCCAGATTGCCGGGATCAGCAGCATCCCGAGGATGGCGACAAGCCCGTCCCCCGCGGTCAGGCCGAGGCCGAAGAGCAGCACCGGCAGCGCCAGCAGGAATGGCAGCCCGGGCAGGAAGCCAAGACCCGCCATCGCCGCGCCGATCAGGATCAACAGCACCGCGATGGCCCACGCGGCCGATCCCGAGACCGCCCAGTGCAGCCGCCCGCCGATCAGCCTGCGCAGCCGCCGCACCGCGGGCCAGGCCTTGACGAGGCTCTTGCGCAGCTTGTCCGCGGGCGCCTCGATCCGCTTCAGCCGGGAGGGCAGCCAGAGCCCCTTCGCCCCGCGGACCATCTGCGCGCCGCAGAGCACGAAGAGCAGGCCGATCAGGGCCGGAAAGCCCGGCAGCATGCCCACGGGAAGCATCATCAGCGCCGCCAGCACCATCAGCAGCGGGCCGAAGCCGCGGGCCTCGAGCGTGCCGACGAGATCGCCAAGTTGCACCGTCTCGCGGTCCTCCGCGAGCCCGGACAGGTCCTTCATGATACTTTCGATCGGATGCCTGGACATGCGCGCCCTCCTGTTGCGGGGGATCAGCGTGCAGAACTCGGCCGCTGTTCCGCCGTTTCTTGGATCGTCATGGAAAGTTCATCTCCGGCACCCGTTCCGGGCAGTCGGGCATTTGCGCGACACCCTGCCGTTCCCGCAGAGGCGGCGTCCGGCACTTCTCAGCCCTTTCCGGCCGGTCGTGGCGGCGCCTTGCTTGGGGTCTCCGGATCGGCGGGCGAAGAAAAGCGGACTTTCTCCGCCGCGAAGGTGTAGCTGCGGCATCATAGGAATAGCAGAAGTTCGTATTCGGGGCGGCGACCGCGCTCGCGGTTCCGACACTTTCGCTATCCGCCCTCATTCATCCCGGAAGGTCTGGGGCACGGTAGCGCGCCGCCAGACTTCACTTAGCTTGACTCACCCTAAAAGCTGCAGAGACCTTCTCCCGCGAAATAGGACTGACAAGATTGCCGGATGGACGAAATTCTGCCGCACGGCAGCGTTCTGGCGCACCAAGGCTGCGCTCGCTAATTGGTGCCAGAACAAGGCATTCATGGCAGCGCCTTGTCAGCGGGCTAGTTTGGTCAGGGGCTGCGTGCTTGAGATGCAGCCCAATGAGGATCTAGGGATCACCGACAACGATTTCGGCCATGGGGTTGCGCTTTGCGACGAACCTCACGTCATCGCGATCGAGCTGCGTACCGTAGAGGTAGAGCGTCTCCAGGGCCGGGAGGTCCGGCATGTGCTCGAGGGAAGCGATCTGCGTGGAGGAGAGGTTGAGCCACTCCAGGGCCGGGAGGTCCGGCATGTGCTGGAGGGAGGCGATCTGCGTGGAGGAGAGGTCGAGCTCCTCCAGGGCCGGGAGGTCCGGCATGTGCTCGAGGGAGGCGATCTGCGTGGAGGAAAGGTAGAGCGCCTCCAGGGCCGGGAGGTCCGGCATGTGCTCGAGGGAGGCGATCTGCGTGGAGGCGAGGTCGAGCGCCTCCAGGGCCGGGAGGTCCGGCATGTGCTCGAGGGAGGCGATCTGCGTGGAGGAAAGGTAGAGCGTCTCCAGGGCCGGGAGGTCCGGCATGTGCTCGAGGGAGGCGATCTGCGTGCCGGAGAGGTCAATTTCAATGAGCCTTTGAAAGTCCAAATTTGCCCAGTATCTGCTCGCATCTGGCGTGCTGCAGCCGGGAGCCTGCGGTCCTCCGCTGCCTCGAATCCGAAGTCCTTGAAGGTCATTTAGCGTGGAAAGGGCCGCAAAGACCGCCGCCCAGTCCGGGGACGGTTTGGAGCAATTTTCCGACAGGCGCCCTATATTGAAGACTACCTCGATGCCGCCGCCGTCACGGTGTTTTCCGATCGCTCCTTCGGCCGCCCGGATCGTCTCGATGGCGCGGTCCTCACGCCAGTTTTGCCAGAATGGCAGCCCGAGGGCGAAGAGAGCCGCCCAGCCCACCACTGCAGCAGGTCCGAGGACGGGGCGCAGGCGCGTCCAAACGGATGGCGTCTTCCGGCCAATGGCGCGGCCGAGCAGCGCGGCTAGAAAATCATGCGAGATTTCCCAGATCCGTTCTTCCGCCTCAAGGGTTCGTACCAGTCCCTTTCCGGCCAGCCCGTGCAGGGTGGCGCGCACCATGTGAGGCGGCAGGCCCGTGGCCTCGACCATGTCCGGCTCCAGTCGCGGCCTCTTTGTGCCTGCATCGGTGATGAGGCAATCCAGAACCGCGATCCTCGCAGCAACGGCGTGCTCCGCTCCCTCTGTCAGGCTACTTTCCAGGTAGTCCTGGATAAGCAGGCCGGGATCGCCGTTGAGCTTGTCACCCATCCGTTCAAGGAACAGCCCGACCATATTGAGCGTGATCTGCCGGTAGAGCCCCGGCGTGCCCTCGATCCTGTCTAGCCCATGGAAAAGGCTCTCGCGGCCGTCGGGCGCGGGAAGGCGTCCGCCGGCCTTCAGGAAGGCAGCGGCCTCGCCCCGGTTGTAGCGACCTAGCCGGAAGGCGTTGGTGCCTTGGACAGGCGCCGGCAAATCGAGCTTGAACAGTTCGGTTTCGTAATCAGACCGATAGACCAGCAGCACCTTGAGACCATCGACGGCGTGGGCGGCAAGATCCTCAATCAGGTGGCGGAAGGCACTGCCCTGATCCTCCTCGTTCAGGATCAGCAGTTCCTCGAACTGGTCGATCACCACCAGCAACGGCCTGTCATGCTCCCTCACCCGGCGGTCTGCTGCCTGCGCCAGAAGTTCACGCGTCGTCGCGTTCCCCTTCGACTTGCGCGGGAAGAGGGCCTTGTCGGTTTGCAACTTGTCTGACAGCCGCGAAGCGGCATCGCCCCAAGGGCGCATTTCCAGGACTGCCCAACCACGCGCCACGAGTTTCGGCAAAAGAAAGGCGCTGACCAGCGAGGACTTTCCGACCCCGCTTTCGCCCGAGAGGTGCAGCACCGTGCCTGAGGCCGCTTCCAGCCAAAGCAGGCAAGCTTCATGGAGACCGTCGAGTCGGCTGTAGGTACTGGCATCTGCCGGGCCGTAGGGGAACAGGCGAAAGGAAGAGTCCCGTGGCTGCGGCACGTCCTCGAAGCTTTGCCTTCTCGCCCGGGCTTCGGCACGGCTTCTCAGCGTGAACGGCAGAGCGCTGAACAGCAGTACAGCGACCAGCGGCGCCGCCAGGAGCAAGTAGAATAGTGCAACCCCGATTGCGGGGCCGAAATCGGTCTCGAGCCAGCCCCTGAGTTGCCGGAGTGGTTCGCCTGCAAGCGCGACCAGCATCGCAAGTCCGCCGAAATAGAAGACCAGGGAGCCCACAAGTACTGCTGCCTGCCCGATGAGGGATCCGAAGAAGCTCTGCCGGAACGCCTCACGGTCGGCTTCCGCCGGAGCAAAAGATTTGAGGTCTATGTTTGACAAGCGGGCTCGCGAAAAAAGTTGGCTTCCAAGTCAACCCTAACCCGGTCAGCTGAAGTTCACAAAGTGCTTCTGCAAGCTGCCCTGTCGGCTATGCGTGCGCAGCCGTCGTTTGGAACTATCGTTGCCAAGACAGGTGAAATCAGTCGGTTGTCTTCCGAATCGAGCGAATTGACCGGCGATGCTGAAAACTCCAGATGAAACGAGTCGTCCTCGAACTCGCGAAGACCAAAGAAATACGTGCGCATAAGTCCGCGGTTGGCCCGGATGGGTTGTGACCGGCAGAAAGTTGCGCTTCCTCTGCCGCCCAAGGCTCGCGGAATGCTGCGGGACGCAGTCAAGCGGCCGCTTCGGGGAAGGCGGCAGCGCAGCGGCGCCGAACTTTGAATGACCGGACTAGGGAACGGCGGCAAAATCGTCGATCCGACATAGCCTGATTGCCACTGGCTGCTTTCTGCGCACTTCTGTCGGACAGGGCTGCCCCGGCGAACGGCAGCAAAGCGGGATCTGCCCTTGGCGGTGACAAAGCTTGCCACCTTGCGGTATCGATGCCGACGGTGTCGCAAGGCGGGATAGAACGCACCTAACCACCACCTGTAGTGCGGTAATCTGTTTTATGAAAATGCGACAAGGCTCGTCTGCTTCGACCAAGGCGTTCCGGCAACCGAAATCGCCGGAACCATCTTACCTACAGCCGCCGCCGCTGGATGGCAGCCACCAAGCCGAGCAGCAGGAACGCCGGCAGATAGAACAGCTCCTTGGGCAGACGCTCGTTCTCCATATCGACATGGGTCACGCGCCAGTCGAAGTCGATCCCGAGCTTCTCTGCCGGACCGCCGAAGGCGATCATGTCGACAACAACCTGGCCATCCCGTGCCATCAGGTCCAGCCCGGCTGCCTGGGACAGCCGCGCTGCTCCGTCATCTCCCGCGGGGCCGAGCGGGAGCAGGAAGATCGAGGACACGTGGCGGCCGCCGATCGTGTCGCCTTCCAGGCCAACCCGGAGCGAGGCATCAGCCGGGGCGTTCGACGCAAGCCCGAAGATCGCGACAGGCGGCTCTGCCGTCCATTCCGGCGCGAAGCGGTCGAGCCAGAAGCCGGGCCGGAACAGCGTCAGCGCGACAAGCACGAGCGCCGCAGACTCCCAGAGCCGCGAGCGCGTCACGAACCAGCCCATTGTCCCGGCGGCAAAGACCAGCATGGCGATCATCGCGACGATGAAGATCGCAAGGGCATGTGCCCAGCTGACGTCGATCAGCAGCAGGTCGGTGTTGAAGATGAAGAGGAACGGAAGCAGCGCCGTGCGGATCGAGTAGAAGAACGCCTGGAAGCCGGTTTTCAGCGGGTCGCCACGGGAAATCGCCGCCGCCGCGAAGCTGGCGAGGCCCACGGGCGGCGTCACGTCCGCCATGATCCCGAAATAGAAGACGAACATGTGCACCGCGACCAGCGGCACGATCAGCCCGTTCTGCGCACCGAGCTCGACCACCACCCCCGCCATCAGCGACGAGACGACGATGTAGTTGGCCGTGGTCGGCAGGCCCATGCCGAGCACGATCGAGATCAGCGCGACGAAGACCAGCATCAGCATCAGGTTGCCGCCGGAGAGATACTCGACGAATTCCGCCATCACCTGGCCGATCCCCGTGAGCGTCACCGAGCCGACGATGATCCCGGCGACCGCCATGGCGCAGGCCAGGCCGATCATGTTACGTGCGCCCGCGATCAGTCCTTCGAGCATCTCTGTCCAGCCCGCGCAGGCCGCCTCGGCAATGCCGCCTTGGTTGCGGAACCACAGCTTCAGCGGCCGCTGCGTGAAGAGGACCAGCAGCATGAAGGCCGCCGACCAGAAGGCGGAGAAGCCCGGCGATTTCCGCTCGATCATCAGGAGGTACATCAGGAGGAGAATCGGCAGCAGGAAGTGGAGTCCGGTCTGCAGGATCTCGCGGGCGGGCGGCAGGTGCTCCATGCCCGAGACCGACATCTCCAGATCCGGGCGCTGCGCCGCGTGGCGGAGGGCGGCGACGTAGGCGGCGAGAAACAGCGCCACCAGAACCGGAAGGGCCATCTCGCCGAGTGACGCCCGGAGCAGGTCGACGATCATCCCTGTCGCCCAGAGAATGCCGCCACCTGCGACGATGCCGCCGCAGACCGACAGCACGGCGGCCAGGATGAAGCGCAGCGCGCCAGTCCGCAGCGTGCCGGTCATGCCCATCTTCCGCGCTTCGAGATGCACAATGTAGAGAAGCGCGACATAGGAGATCGCGGCCGGAACGATGGCGGCGCGCACGACCTCGATATAGGGGATGCCGACATATTCGGTCATCAGGAAGGCCACCGCCCCCATCACCGGCGGCGTCAACACGCCGTTGATCGAGGAGGAAACCTCGATCGCCCCGGCCTTGGCGGCGGAGAAGCCGACCTTCTTCATCAGCGGAATGGTGAAGGTGCCGGTGGTGACGACGTTGGCGATGGACGAGCCCGAGATAAGGCCCGTGGCCGCCGAAGCGATCACCGCCGCCTTGGCCGGGCCGCCGCTGAGATGACCGAGTGCGGCAAAGGCCAGCGACAGGAAGTAGTTCCCCGCACCCGCCTGGTTCAGCAGCGCACCGAACAGCACGAAGAGGAAGACGAAGCCCGAGGAGACGCCGAGCGCGACGCCGAACACGCCCTCGGAGGTCAGCCAAAAATGGCTCATCGCCCGTTCGACCGAGGCGCCGCGCCAGCGGATCATGTCGGGCAGACCCTCCCAGGAGCCGAAGAAGACATAGGAGAGGAAAACTGCGGCCACCGCCATCAGCGGAAAGCCGAGCGAGCGGCGCGCGGCTTCCAGAAGCAGGACAACCCCGAGGCAGGCGAATCCAATATCGGCGGAGGTCGGCGCGCCAGACCGCGCGGCAAGCCCATCCCAGAACAGGAACAGGTATCCCGCGCAGAAGGCGCCGAGGAGCGCCATCGCCCAGTCCCGGACCGGGATCGCATGGCGCGGGCCGCGCGTGGTGGTGGGGAAGGCGGAGAAGGCCAGGAAGACCGCGAAGGCCAGGTGGATCGAGCGCGCCTGCGCGTTGTTGACCACCAGGACGCCCAGTTCGTAGGGCAAGGGCGAGGCAATCCAGAGCTGGAACAGCGACCAGCAGAGCGGCACGAACCACAGGACGCGCCGGTCGAGGGCGCGGGTGGGGGCGCGGGCGCCGGTATCGGCTTCGGCCATTAGGTCTCCGGCCGCGGCGGCTGAAGTCTCGGTCTTCGGGGTCAAGGCAGGTCCTCGCGACAGGCAACGGGAAAGGCCCGTCCGGAGGACGCCGGACGGGCCTTCGGGACGAGCGGCGGATTACTTCCAGCCGCGCTCCTGGTAGTAGCGCAGCGCGCCGGGATGCAGCGGCGCGGTCAGGCCAGAGGAGATCATCTCGGCCTCGTCGAGCCGCTCGAAGGCCGGGTGCAGGCGCTTGAAGTCGCCGAAGTTGTCGAAGACCGCCTTGACCACGGCATAGACCACGTCATCGGGCGTGTCGGCCGAGGTCACGAAGGTCGCGCGCGGGCCCCAGGAGGGGATGTCGTCGGGGTTGCCGGAATACATGCCGCCGGGGATCGTCGCGGCGGCATAGGCGGGGTTCTCGGCCAGCAGGCGGTCGATGTTCTCGCCCTCGAGCGGCAGGATCGCCACGTCGCAAGTAGAGGTCGCCTCCTGGCTCGACCCGTTCGGCAGGCCCGCCGCCCAGATCGTCGCATCGATATTGCCGTCGCAGAGCGCCGAGGCCTGCTCGGCTGAGCCCAGCTCTGCCGCCAGCGAGAAATCGTCCGCGGTCAGGTCGGAATAGGCCATCAGCGTTTCGGCCAGCACGCGGGTGCCCGAGCCGGGATTGGCGATATTCACCTTGTGCCCGGCCAGATCGGCGACGGCCGCGATCCCGGCATCCTTGCGCGCCATGACATGCAGCGGCTCGGGATGGATCGAGAACATCGCGCGCAGCCCCTCGTAGGCGCCGTCACTTTCGAAGGCGCCGGTGCCGCCAATCGCAGCGGCCTGGACGTCGGATTGCACGACGCCGAAATCGAGCTCTTGCTGGCGGATGGTGCGGACATTGTAGACCGAGCCGCCGGTCGACTCGACAGTGCAGCGCAGGCCGTTCTCGGCGCGGTTCGCGTTCACCAGTCGGCAGATGGCGCCGCCGGTCGGGTAGTAGACGCCGGTCACGCCGCCGGTGCCGATGGTGACGAATTGTTGGTCCTGCGCCATTGCGGCGGGGGCGCCGAACAGCGCGGCAGCCAGGGTCAGCCCGGTCAGGGCCTTCGGAAAGGTCATGGTGGTCTCCGTGTCGGGATCGCGTGTTCTGCTGCGGCAGGCGGCGCGATCCGCCGCGTCCTGCCGTCTGGCGCCGACGATTTGTCGATCATGCCGGAGATGTCACGACAAAACTGATGTTTTTTTTGGCACCTGCCTTCACTGTGAGCGATGGTTACGAGTCGGCCATCCCGGGACCGGGCTGCTGGCACCTCCCGGGATCGCATCCGGGCCGAACCCGCCAGTCCCGCCGGGCGCCGCGGCGGCCAGCATTGCCGGGACGGCAGCTGCCCGGGAAAGCTTCACCTGGCCTTGCCGGCGCTCCAGTAGGCCTGGGTATCCCGGCGCAGCTCCTCATAGGACCGGATGCGCGCCCGCGCGGCGTCACCGCCACGTTCCACCAGCAACGCCAGCAGCATCTCGATGACGGCGACCAGCCCGGCGTAGCAGCCGAAATGGTAGGTGCTGATCACCGCGGCGACGAGTGTCTCATCGGCCTGCAGATCCGGCGAGACGATCTCGCTATCTGCGATTAGCACCAGCTTCATCCCCTTGCGGCGGGCAAAGCGGCAGGCTTCGATTGTTTCGCGGGAATAGGGCGTTACCATGATGGCGATCAGCACGTCGCCCTCGCCCGCCTGGTGCAGCTCGTCGATCGCGCTGTTCATGTGGCGCGGCACCAGCTGCAGCGAGGGCAGCGCCATCTCACCGACATAGTGCAGGTAGTAGGCCATGCCGTAGCTTGCCCGGACGGCCGTCAGATAGACCGATCGCGCGCCGATCAGCAGGTCGGCCACGCGCTGCATCTGCGCCGCTTTCTGCCGTTCCAGCGAGCGCTGGACGATCGCCATGGCATTCACCGAGGCCTCCGCCTGGACCCGTCCGAGCGCGCCGGCCTCCTCCAGCCGCTCCACCCATTGCGGCTGTTCCAGCCCGGCGGCGGTGGAGACTAGGGCATGCCGGAACGGGTCGCGCATCTCGTCATAGCCCGAGAAACCCATGCGTTCGGCGAGCCGCACGAGGGTGTAGGTGCTGACCCCGGCCTTGCGCGCAGTCTCGCGGATCGAGTCGAGCCCGAAATCCGACGGATGGTCCACGACATACTTCGCGACCGTCCTCAGCCCCCGCGGCAGCTCGGGGATCACCGCCTTGAGCTCTGATATCACGCGATTCTTCAGTGTCGGATCCATGGCAGCCCCCGGTTTCCTGCGCGGCTGAAAAACAGCACAAACGTTATTTTTGGTCAACATTGACTGTTTTCGTTCCGGACGCAAGATTTGGCCGCAGAACAGCCGGCCGCGGATCGACCGGTGCACCAGACCTCAGGGATTTCACATGGCCGACACCCTTCCCTCCCATGCCTCGGTCGTCGTCATCGGCGGCGGAATCATGGGCTGCTCCACGCTCTACCACCTCGCCAAGATGGGCGTGACCGACGCGATCCTGCTGGAGCGCAACGCGCTGACCTCGGGAACCACTTGGCACTCCGCGGCACAGGTCCGCGCGCTGCGCCATTCGCGCAACCTGACCCGGATGATCCAGTATTCGGTCGACCTCTATTCCCAGCTGGAGAAGGAGACCGGCCAGTCCGTCGGGTGGATCCAGAAGGGCTCGCTATCGATCGCGACGACCCCGGACCGGCTGACCCATGTGAAGCGCCAGGAGGCGCTGGCGCATGCCTACGGGATCGACGCCTGGTCGGTCTCGGCCGGGGAGGCCAAGGAACGCTGGCCGCTGATGAATGCCGAGGACGTGCTCGGCGCGGTCTGGTCGCCCGATGACGGCAGGGTCTCGCCCTCGGATGTCTGCGCGGCGTTGGTGAAGGGCGCGAAATCGCTCGGCGCGAAGATCTTCGAACGCACCGGCGTGACCGGCATCCTGACCGAGAACGGCCGCATCACCGGCGTCGAGACCGACAAGGGCACGGTGATGTGCGACGCGATCGCGCTCTGCACCGGCCTCTGGTCGCGCGAGGTCGGCGCGATGGCGGGGGCCGAGGTCCCGGCGCTGGCCTGCGAGCATTTCTACCTGCTCACAAAGCCGATCGACGGGATCACCGGCAATACGCCGACGCTCTCGGACCACGACAGCCACCTCTATATCCGCGACGACAGCGGCGGGCTGCTGGTCGGCTGCTTCGAGCCGATGGGCAAGCCGATCGCCCCGGGCGTGCTGAACGAGAGCTTCGAATTCGGCCTCCTGCCAGAGGACTGGGACCATTTCGAGCCGATGATGATGAACGCGCTGCACCGGCTGCCCGCGCTGGAAACGGCCGAGGTCAAGATGCTGCTGAACGGGCCCGAGAGCTTCACCCCCGACGGCACCTTCATGCTGGGCGAGACCGCCGAGACGCACGGCCTCTTCCTGGGCTGCGGCCTGAACTCGGTCGGCATCGCCTCGGGCGGCGGCGCGGGGATGAACCTGGCCCATGCGATCGTCCATGGCCGCACCGCCTATGACCTCAGCGAGGCCGACGCCAAGCGCTTCGCCCCGGTCTTCAACTCGGTCGAGCACCTGATGGCCCGCGCGCCGGAGATCCTCGGCACGCATTACGACATCGCCTATCCGGGCAAGCAGCTGAAGACCGCGCGCGACCTGCGCCGCCTGCCGCTCGATGCCGAGTACCGCAAGGCGGGCGCGCATATGGGCCAGGTCTACGGCTGGGAGCGGCCGCTCTATTTCGGCAAGACCGCAGAGCCGCAGATGACCTTCGGCCGCCCCGACTGGTTCGGCAATGTCGAGGCCGAGGTGACCGCCGCGCATGAGAAGGCGGCGATCTTCGACGCCTCGCCCTTCGGCAAGATCGACGTGACCGGCCCCGATGCCGAGGCCTTCCTGGCGCGGGTCTGCGCGGGCCATGTCGGCCGCAAGCCGGGCTCGGTCATCTACACCGCCGTGCTCAACGACCGCGGCACCTTCGAGTCGGACATCACCGTGCAGCGTCTCGGCGCCGAGCGCTACCGGCTCTTCGTCGGCACCAACGCGATCAAGCGCGACCTGGCCTGGTTCCGCCGCCATTCCGAGGGCTTCGACGTCGCCCTGGCCGATGTCACCGAGGACTACGCGACGCTCGGACTGATGGGCCCCGACGCCGCCCGGATCGCCGCCGCCTGCGGGGCCGAAGGGTTGGACGGGATCGGCTATTTCAGGGTCGCCCCGGCCCGCATCGCCGGGATCGAGGTCACCGCGGCGCGGCTCTCCTATGTCGGCGAGGCCGGCTGGGAGATCACCTGCGCCGCCGCCGAGGCCTCCCGGCTCTATGCCGCGCTGACCGCCGGGGGCGCGGTTCCCGCCGGCCTCTTCGCCCAGAGCTCGATGCGGATCGAGAAGGGCTTCTGCGCCATGGGCCACGAGCTCGACAGCGACGTGACCCCGATCGCGGCCGGGCTCGGCTTCGCGCTGCGCAAGGCGGGCGGCTATATTGGCGCCGACGCGGTGGAGACCGCCCGCGCCTCGGGCGAGACCGCGCGCATCGTCTCGCTGACCCTCGATGACGGGACGGCAGTGCCGCTAGGCCACGAGCCGGTCTATCTCGACGGCAAGATCGTCGGCCAGACCTCCTCCTGCGCCTTCGGCTACCGCATCGGCAAGCCGGTCGCGCTGGCCCATCTGCATCACCCGCTGGCCGACGGCACCCGCGTGCAGGTCGACATCGCGCGGACGCTCTTCGATGCGACCGTCACCTGCGGGCCGCTCTTCGATCCCGACGGCGCGCGGATGAAGCCCGTGCCCGCGGAGGCCTGAGCCATGCGCCGGCCCCATGTCATGGTCGCGCCCAACGGGGCGCGCCGCGGCAAGGCGGATCACCCCGCCCTGCCCGTCACCCTGCCCGAGATCGTCGCGGCGGCGCGGGACTGCCATGCCGCCGGGGCCGATGCGCTCCACCTCCATGTCCGCGACAGCGCCGGCGGCCATTCGCTCGATGCCGGGCGCTACCGCGAGGCGCTTGCCGAACTCGGCGCGCAGGTCCCCGCGATGCCGGTCCAGATCACCACGGAAGCCGCGGGCGTCTTCGATGTCGCCACACAGCTTGCCTGCCTCGAGGCTGTCCGGCCCGCCCGCGCTTCGGTCTCGGTGCGCGAGATCGCCCGCGATCCAGGCCTGGCGCCGCGGGTCTACGCGGCCTGCGCCGGGGCGGGAACCGAGGTCCAGCACATCCTCTATGACACCGCCGATATTGCCCGGCTGCGCGACTGGCAGGCCCGCGGTATCGTCCGTCCCGGCCAGCAGGCGGTGATCTTCGTGCTCGGCCGCTACGCACCGGGGCAGGTCTCCTCCCCCGCCGATCTCGCCCCGTTCCTCGCTGCCATGCCGGATGCCGCCGACTGGACCGTCTGCGCCTTCGGGCCCGGGGAGCACGCCTGCCTCGCGGCCGCCGCCCGCCTTGGCGGCAAGCTGCGGGTCGGGTTCGAGAACAGCCTCGCCGCCCCCGACGGCACGGTCCATCCCGACAACGCGGCCTCGGTCGCCTCCCTCCGCAGCCTTCTCGAAAGTCAGGACCCATGAGCAACGTCTTTCCCCGCAAGTGCAATTCGGACCTGCCCACCGCCGTCGGCGGCGACGGCTGCTACCTGATCGACGCCGCCGGTACGCGCTATCTCGACGGGTCCGGCGGCGCGGCCGTCTCCTGCCTCGGCCATTCGAACACCCGTGTCCGCGAGGCCATCAAGGCCCAGGTCGACCGGCTGGCCTATGCCCATACCGCCTTCTTCACCTCCGATCCGGCCGCAGAGCTCGCGGAGCTGCTGATCGCGAATGCCCCGGGCGATCTCGACCGGGTCTATTTCGTCTCGGGCGGCTCCGAAGCCGTGGAGGCGGCGATCAAGCTCGCCCGCCAGTATCATGTCGAGCGCGGCGAACCGCAGCGGCGGCACCTGATCGCCCGCCGCCAGAGCTATCACGGCAACACGATCGGCGCGCTCTCGGCGGGCGGCAACGCCTGGCGGCGCGCGCAATTCGCGCCGCTTCTCATCGAAATGAGCCATATCGCGCCTTGCTACGACTATGCGGAGCGCACTCCGGACGAAACCCCGGAGGCCTACGGGCAACGGGTTGCGGACGAGCTCGAGGCCGAGATCCTGCGGCTCGGACCGGATACGGTGATGGCCTTCATCGCCGAGCCGGTGGTCGGCGCGACGCTGGGCGCGGTCCCGGCGGTGCCGGGCTATTTCCGGCGCATCCGCGAAATCTGCGACCGCTACGGCGTGCTGCTGATCCTTGACGAAGTCATGTGCGGCATGGGCCGGACCGGGCACCTGTTGGCCTGCGACGCCGAAGGCATCGCCCCCGATATCCTGACAATCGCCAAGGGCCTGGGCGCGGGCTACCAGCCGATCGGGGCGATGCTCTGCTCGAAGGACATCTACGGCACGATTGCGGCGGGCACCGGCTTTTTCCAGCACGGCCATACCTATCTGGGCCATCCGGTCGCGGCGGCCGCAGGCCTGGCCGTGCTGCAGGAGCTCCTTGAGCATGACCTTCCCGCCCGAGTCCGCAGCCTCGGCGCCAGCCTCGAAGCGAAGCTTGCAGCCCGCTTCGGCCAGCATCCGCATGTCGGCGACCTGCGCGGGCGCGGGCTGTTCCGCGGCGTGGAATTCGTCGCCGACCGCGGGACCAAGGCCCCCTTCGACCCGGCGCTCGGGATCGCTGGCAAGCTGAAGACAGCCGCGCTGGCCCAGGGGCTGATCTGCTATCCGATGCCCGGCACCCGCGACGGCCGCAACGGCGATCACGTCCTGCTGGCCCCGCCATTCATCGCAGGCGAGGCTCAGCTCGACGAGCTGGTCGAGCGGCTTTCGCTGGCGGTCGACCAGGTCATGGCCGCTATCGCCGCCTGACCCCTGCGGCCATCGCGCAGGCCCATGGCCCCTCCGTCCCTTGCGGGCGGAGGCCTGCCGCGGCCTGCCCTGGAAACCGCCGGCGCCGCGTCCGGCACCAGAGACAGAAGAGAGACCCCCATGAAGATCCTCGTGCCCGTCAAGCGGGTGATCGACTACAACGTGAAGGTCCGCGTGAAGGCGGATGGCAGCGGCGTCGATCTTGCCAATGTC
>NZ_JAATVU010000083.1 GCF_013184745.1 Mangrovicoccus sp. HB161399 | reverse complement strand
GAGCCGGTCGCGGGGCGGTTCTTCTACCTCTACATCATCACCGACATCTGGAGCCGGAAAATCACCGGCTGGGAGGTCCATGAGCGCGAGACGTCGGAGAATGCCGCGGCTCTTCTGCAGCGCGCGGTCTGGGCGGAGAAATGCGTGGCCAGCCCGCTGGTTTTGCACTCCGACAACGGCAGTCCCCTCTCGGGCATTGCTGGGCAATGCTCGAGAGGGCAGCGCATGAAAGGCGCGACCATGAGGGCGACGATGGAGCGGCTCGGGATCACGGCCTCCTTCAGCCGGCCCCGCGCATCGAATGGAAATGCGTTTTCCGAAGCGCTGTTCCGGACCTGCAAGTGCCGGCCCGGCTGGCCGCCGCGCGGCTTCGCGACCATCGAGGTGGCGCGGACCTGGGTCCAAGGCTTCGTCTTCTGGTACAACCGCGAGCACCGCCACAGCGCGATCCGCTTCGTCACGCCCGGGCAGCGCCACCGCGGCGGGGAGCGGGCTCTCCTGGAAAAGCGCCGCCAGGTCTGCGAACTGGCCCGGGCGGCGCGGCCGGAACGCTGGTCAGGCGGCACGCGGCTCTGGACGCCGATCGGCTCCCTCTGGCTCACCCCGGAACGGCCCGACGAGATGCCGCCAGGCCAGGGCGCCTTGCGGCGGCTCAGGCCGGGGCCAGCAGCGCCTCGGCAATCTTTGCGATATGGACGTAATCCGTGCCGCAGAAGCCGCCGAAGACGTTCATCTCTGGATGGGCCGCCCTGAGTTCGCGGTATTGCGCTGCCAGTTCGTCCGGATCGCTTTCCTCGAGATGGCCCAGCTGGCACAGCGTGCCGTGATCGAGCGTCGAGGCATTCGCCCGGATGCCCCGGATCCGCCCGGCCCAGGGCGCGCGCGGCAGGGCCGGGCCGAAATCGAGCGGGTGCGAACAGTTGACCATGTAATAGGCCGGAGAAGATTCCGTCGCGGCATCGACCGCCGCGATTGCCTCTTCCAGCGTGGCGCCGGTGGCCAGCTTGCGGTCTTTCTCCAGCGTGAAGGAGATCGCCGACGGAAGCCTAGCCGCCCTGGCCGCGCGGGCGATGCCGGTCGCCTCCTCCACCGAATTGAGCGTGAGCGCGGTCACGACATGCGCGCCCGCTTCTCTGAACGTGGCGATTTGTTCGGCGTGATAGTCCTCGGCCTCCGCCGCGCCCAGGCGGTGCCCGGTCCCGTAGGCGTCGCCCTTGGGGCCGATGCAGCCGCTGATCACCGTCTTTTCCGGCGGCAGGCCCGCTTCGGACGCGACCTCGCGGTAGAGGTCCAGGCATCTGCGGTTCATCTCGGCCAGCCCTTCGCCGGAATAGCCTAGCAGGCGCCCCCAGTCGCGGCTGGCGCGGTAGGTCATCGAGCAGAAGATGAACGGCGTGCCGAACCGGACGGCAAGCTCGGCGAAATGGCGGTAGTACTCCCGCACGGCCTCCGTCGCCACTGGGTCCGACAGCAGGTGGAAGGCACTGAAATGCGGCAGCTCGAAGCCGCGCTTGTACATCAGCCAGGTCTCGTTGCCGCCGTCGGTCAGGAAAATTCCGTCCGTCTGGTGCGGCAGGAGCGGTGCGGGTCGGGGCATCGTGCTCTCCTCCGGGATGTTTGGGATGCCCCGAGTGTAGGTATTGCTGGCGATTGGCGGCAAACGATCATAATTTGATCTTCGAATTAGTTTTCCTACGGCATGGGGCCATGGCCAGACGCCTTCCCTCTCTCAACCAGCTGCGCGCGTTCGAGGCGGCGGCGCGGCACGGAAGCATCAAGGACGGGGCGGAGGAACTCTGCGTGACCCCGGCCGCGGTCGGGCATCAGATCAAGGCGTTGGAACGTGCGCTGGACACGGCTCTTTTCCATCGCAGGCCCCGCCGGTTGGAGCTGACCGCGGACGGGCGCCGCCTGGCGCGGGAAGTCGGGCTGGCGCTGGACAGGCTCGAACAGGCGGTCGCGCAGGCTTCCCGGCGCGATCCCGGCGGCACGCTGAACATCTCGATCGCGCCCTTCTTCGGGAACCGCTGGCTGCTGCCGCGCCTGCCCGGGTTCCACGCCCTGCATCCCGGCCTCGAGGTCAAGCCGTCCCTGTCCTTCGACTATGTCGATCTGGCGGACGGGAGCTTCGACGCCGCCCTGCGCTATGGCTCGGGCGACTGGCCGGGGCTGGAGGCCGTGCCGATCTTCCGCGACTGCCTGCGCCCGGTTTGCGCGCCGCAGCTGGCCGGAGACCTTCGGCTGCCGCTCTCCGCCGACGAAATCCTCGCCCTGCCGCGGGCTTTCGGACGGGGCTGGCCCGGCGACTGGGCTGCCTGGGCGGAGGCTGCCGGAGCGGAATCCCCGGAGGCAAGCCGGGCCGCCGGCTATGACAGCCGCGCCTTCATGTTCGACGCGGCGCTGTCCGGGCAGGCGGTGATCCTGGCGGATGGCAGGATGACGGCGGCCGACGAGGCCGCCGGACGGCTCGTCTGTCTCAGTCCGCTGGCCGTGGAGCGTCCTCAGGGCATCTACCTGGTGTCCGGCGCGCGGCAGGCGGACCCCAGGCTCGCCCTGTTTGCCGACTGGCTGAAGGCGGAAGCCGCATCATCGGTCCGCTGACCGCCTGGGCAGCGGCACAGTGCCCCGAAGCGGACTGCAGGGCCGGCGGGGTGGCATGGCGCTGGAATGCGGGCCGGTCGGAGGCGTCGTGCGTGTCCCGTCCAGGCCCGGATTGTGCCCGCACCCGGTCTCCGGACAGGGATTGGCCGCGCTTCCAGCGAGAGGACGCCGGGGGCAAGCTCGGGGCGCGATGGCGCGCTCTTGGAAGCGCGTGGCGCGCGGGCGCCCCCCGTCACTGCCCGTCGCTCCCCTGTGTCTCCCCGCGCGCGAAGTCCAGAACCGCCGACAGCGCCTGCATGAGGACGCCGGGACCGGCCCAGAGCGTGCCATGGCCGCCATAGCCGAGCCGGGCGCCTGCGCCGAAATCCGCCGCGGCGAACAGGACTGCGGGTTCCATGACGAAATGTCCGTCCTCCCTCAGGCGCCGGACATTGCGCTGGATCCCGGGGTTCGCCCACATCGCCTGGTTCATGGCAGGGCAGATCACGACCGGCGCGGCAGAGGCGGCAACCGCCAGCGAAAGAAGATCCGAGCAGGCGCTGCGGGCAAGCCGGTCGAGGGCATCGGCCGTCGCAGGCAGCACGCAGATCAGATCGGCGGATGCGGCCAGATTGACATGCGGCACGCGAATCCCGTCCTGGCGCTCGAACCCGTCGGCCCAGCAGCGGATGCCGTAGGATTCGAGCAGGCTGCGCGCGAGGAAGCGCTGTGCCGTTTCCGTCAGTATGACGTCCAGCCGTTCCTGGAAGCCGGAGAGGACGAGGCTCAGCAGCGTCTGGGGCATCAGTCCCGCGATCACCGAGCCGGTGCAGCCCACGATCAGGTGCCCCGCCTGCCGGGGCGGCGGATCGAGATGGAAGGCTGGGGCCGCGCACATGGCCGCATGGCGGCGTGCCAGCAGGGGCTCCGGCGCTGCGCCGCCGAGAAGATGCCCCCCGTCCAGGAGCCTTCCGGCAAGCTCCGGGCCGAACTCGGCGGGGCAGTCCATCCCGTTGCGCATGACCGGCGCGGCAAGACGGCGGAGGAACAGCGACCAGGCCGCCGGATCGGCCACGGGCACCTGTTCGGGGCGGCCGGGGCCGCCGGCGAAGATCGCGTGGCTGCGGGTGGTCAGGACGGCATGCGCGGGGCTGCGCATCAGGAAGGCGCTGCCGGTCACGGCCGTCCCTCCTGCGGCGGAGCGGCCGCATGCTCGCGCCGGTAGACGAGGCGGGTCTGGCACCTGCCGCGGAACATGATCTCGAAGCTGCCGCATTCGGCGAAGCCGCAACGCCTGCCCAGATGGCGGATGGCGCCGATGCGGTGGCGCGTCCGGAAGAACAGCCGCGGACAGCCTGCCAAGGCGGGCAGGCGCAGCCAGCGCCGGAACAGCATCCCGGCGAGGCTGGGATCTCCGGGATCGCGGCTCAGTTCGAACAGGTCTCCGGGGCAGGCGCGGATGCGGCTGCCCTGCGCGCCGGGGGATATTCCGATGAAGGCCAGCAGCCCGTCGCCCGGCAGCGCTCCCCAAGGGGCGAGCCCGTATTGCGCGATGATGGCGGGCGTGAGCACCGCGCCGAGCACGCAGCCCGCAACGGCGTGTGGCGCGGAGGCGGCGAGAATGGCGGGGCGGCGGCCCAGACCGCTGATCACGCCCATGGCGCTGTCCGGATCCGAGGCAGTGCCGACGGGCATGGGGGTCTCTGCCCAGATCCCGGCGGAGAACGCCTCGGAGAGGCAGAGCGCCACCGCCCCGGCATCGGCACCGGCCTCCATCATGCACAGGCGGCAGCCGGGCTGCAGGACTGCTGCGGCGGCGCCTCTGCTGGCTGTCTCCGGTTCATCCCCCCCTCCGGAAAGCATCCGCGCCTCCATTGCCGCCGAACCCCATTCCGGATCATCGCTACAGGGATGTCAACAACTTAAAGTTGCATTCGGCAGGGACCGGTCAGCCGAGGACGCCGGGCGCAGCGGCGGAGGCTGAAATTGCCCGCAAGCAGTGCAGAACGGGCCAGGCCCGGCCTGCGGACGGCCGGACGCAGATTCGTCAGCTGGCAAGTTGCATTCCAGCATATTGTAAATGCTTTATTTTCCACGGGGCGATGCCATCTGGAAGCCATCGGGGAGTAGCGGCCGCCAGATTGTCGGAGGCACGTCAACAGTCTTGGGGCAGCTCCGTGTGGCGCGTCCGACCCTCCGGATTCTGCGAGGCCGTGCCGAGAGGATCCTGCGGGCGGGATCCGTGAATAGCAGGGCACAGCCCCGGGCAAGATGCGCATGTCTCCGGTGTTCGTCGGCATCCTGGCCATTTGCATGGCGCTGGCCGCGTTCATCGCGCTGGCCGGCCAGGGCACATCCGGCCCGCGTCCCGATTTCGCCATGACATTGCGCACCGGCGCGGTCTTCGGCGCTGTGTAGGCGGTGACGCCGCTGGGCGGCCGGAGCGGCCGCCTCGCGCTGCGTTGCGCCGGCCGGTCGCTGGATCGCCTTCTTCCTGCCCGGCGGGGCCGGGCTGCACATGGCGTTTCTGGCATGGACCCGCCCGAAGGGCGAGCCGCGCTCCGGCTCGCGCTGCGGTGCGTCGGCCGCCGCCGCGATCGGCACCTCCATCGACGCGATGTCCGTCGGGGTGCCGCTGGCCTTCCTGGAGGTGAACATCCTCGCAAGCGCGCTGGCCATCGGAGCCGCGACGATGGTGACGAGTTCGGCCGGTCTGGTGCCTTGCCGCTTCATCGGCGCGCGTCTCGGCCGGATTGCCGAGACCCGGGGGGCGCGCTCTGCACCGTCGGATCGATGACCTTTTGGGAGCATCTCGCTTCGGCCGACCAGGCTGCGCTTGCCAGGCCCGGGGACGCCGGCACGGTCCGGCCGACCCGGATTTCCTTCGATCCGCTGCGCCGGGGCAGGGGGGAAGCGCGCTGCCACCTCCGGCGCAGGGGCGGCACGGCGCGGACGGATCGCCGGTCAGGCGCTCGCGCGGTAGCCGCTTCCGGACCGGGCGGGGGCCGCGGACCGCAGATGCGCGGTGGTTTGGAAATAGCCCGCCTCGTCCTGCATCGCCTCCACCTTTCCGCCGAAACTCTGCACCGCGGCGTTGGTTTCCTCCGCCATCGCCGCGTTCTGCTGGGTGACCCGGTCCAGGTCGCCGATCGCCCGGTTCATCTCGGCCAGGCCGCCGGACTGTTCCTCGGCCGAGGACGCGATGTCGAGGATCAGGGACAGCACGGTGGTCATGCGCGCGTCGATCTGGCCGAGGGCGGTCTCGGCCTCGCCGACCTGCTGCACGCCGTCGGCCACCTGCCGCCCGGATTCCGCGATCAGATCGGCAATTTCCCGCGCCGCATCCGCGGAACGCTGTGCAAGCGCGCGGACTTCCGAGGCGACCACAGCAAAGCCGCGACCCGCCTCGCCGGCCCGGGCCGCCTCGATCCCGGCATTCAGCGCCAGGAGGTTGGTCTGGAAGGAAATGTCGTCGATCACGTTGGTAATCTTGGAGATCTTCCCGGAGGAGACCGATATCCGGTTCATCGCCTCCATGGCCACCGAAATCACCCCGGCCGACCGCACCGTATCCTCCTTTGCCGCCTGCGCCTCGCCGCGGGCCTCCTGGCTGCGCGCCGTCGTGCCCTTGACCGAGGAGGCCAGTTCCTCCAGCGCCGCGGCGCTCTGTTCCAGCGTTGCGGCCTGCCGCTCGGTGCGGCGGGCGAGGTCGTCGCTGGCGCTGCGGATGGCTGCGGAATCCGCTACAAGGTCTTCCGACTGGCCGAGGATCTCGCCCATCACCGTGTCGATCCTGTCCACGGCCTCGTTGAAGCTGGCCCGGATCGCATCAAGGTCGCCCAGATCCTTTTCCATCCGGCTGTGCAGGTCGCCGTCCGACAGCCGCCTGAGCGCGGCGGAGGCCTCCTCGAGCGTCACCCGGAAGGCGGTCGTGTCGACGGCGAACTTCACCACCTTCACGACCTTGCCTGACGCATTGCGGATCGGGTTGTAGCTGGCCTCTATATAGACCTCGCGCCCGCCCTTGCCGATCCGCTTGAAGTTGTCGCGCATGGTCTCGCCCGCGCGAAGCCGGTCCCAGAACGTCCGGTATTTCGCGCTGCCGCGCTGCTCTTCATCGAGGAACATGCCGTGCTGCCGTCCGAGGATCTCGTCGCGCCGGTAGCCCATCGCCTTGCAGAACATGTCGTTCGCCGCGAGGATCTTGCCCGTGGCATCGAATTCGATGACGGCCTGCACCAATTCGATCGCGGCCAGCTTCGCGGCGACATCCGCCTCGCGGTTCTTCGCCTCGGTGATGTCGAAGGCGTATTTCACCACCTTGAAGGGACGGCCCTCCGGATCGAGCAGCGTCTCGTAGGTCGCCTCCAGCCAGATGGCCTCGCCGTTCTTGGCGATGCGCCGGACCTGGCCGTTCTCGGACGTGCCCTCGGCCAGGCGTTGCCAGAACCGGCGGTAATCCTCGGTGCCGGCCTCTTCCGGAGGCATGAAGATGCTGTGCTTGCGCCCCTTGATCTCGTCGAGTGCATAGCCGGTGGCGGCAAGGAAATGGCTGTTGGCCGCCAAGATCGTTCCGTCGAGGTCGAACTCGATGACCGCCATGCTGCGCGCGACGGCATCGACCTGGCCGCGGTTGTCGCGCCGCCGCAGGTGATAGGCGGTGATGTCCCGGGCGGTCACCAGGATATGCAGCAGCACGCCGCCATCGCCGAAGACCGGGGACACCACCATGTCGAGCCAGATCTCCCTGCCGTCGCGGTCGAGATGCGGCATGATCCGCGTCACGTCCCGCAGTGCCGCGACCTCGCTCCGGATCTCCTCCATTTCGGCCGAAGTCCTGTCCTTGGGGCGCAGGAGGATGCCGTAGTCCTTCCCGGCAAGCTCTTCGGGTGCATATCCGGTGGCGGCGCAGAGCTTGACGTTGGCCGCCAGGATCCGCCAGTCCGGCCCGAGCTTCGCGGTCAGATGGCTGCGTTCGATCGCGGCGAGCACGGGATCGGGGGACGGGACGTCAATCTTGCGCCGGAACAGGTGCCGGAAGAGCATGGGCTTGCCTCATGTGGCGGGGTTCCGCGAATCTTGCACCGAAAAGGGTTGCAACTCCCTTGCAGCGATCCGGTCCTCGCAGGACAGCGTTAACAGGGCGCTGAAACATCCGGACGGGAAGGCCGATCTTCTCTTGGCCGCCCCCGGGCGTCTCGGAGCGGCCGCCGCCCTGCGCTTGCGTCGCCTCCGGGCGCGCCAGCTGGCGGCAATTCCGGCGGGCAGGCGGGATTTTCTATGGCGCTGTCTGAGGTGGTCCCCGAAATCCGGACACCCTGCCAAGCTTGCCGCCAACGAGTGCGAGGACTGACAGCTTGGCTGGCAAACGGAAGAACGACAGCGCCGAGTTCAATGCGAAGGTGGCCCTCGAGGCGATCAGGGGCGAGATGACGGCCGCCGAGCTGGTGGCGAAGCATGGCGTGCATCAGACGGTGATCAACACCTGGAGCGAGGGTCCGCCCGCCACCGGTCCGAGGGCGTGACCCGAACCCGGGCGATCGAGGGGATGGCCGGGGCGTTTCCGGGCAAGGCCGAGGCGAAGGCCGCCGGGAAGGAGGGCGAGTTCGAGAGGCTCCACGCCAGGATCGGCCAGCTGGTGGCGGAACGCGATTTTCTGGAGAGGTGAGCGGGCGGAAGCCATCGGTCCGGGAGAGCCCGCGAACGGCCGGTGAGTGCGGCCCGGAGGCGGGAAATGATCGATCCACGGCACCCCGTGCTGTCGGTCGTCCGGCAATGCGCGCTGATCGGCATGAGCCGGTCGGCCTGGTACGGGCCGGGCAGGACCGAGACGCCGCCGAACCTGGCGCTGATGAAGCTGATCCGCTGCCCGGCAGGGGATTGCGCAGCAATCGCCGAGAGGGGATGCCCAGTTCCTGGAGACGCCGTTCCACGGCAGCCGCCAGATGGCGAGGCATCTGCGAAAGCAGGGCTGCTGCGTCGGGCGCAAGCGTGTCCGGCGGCTGATGGCCAGGATGGGGCTGCGCGCCGCCTGCCAGAGACCGAAGACGGCGGTGCCCCATCCGGAGCACCGCAAGCATCACTCGCCATTGTGCTTGAACCAATGGCGCACGAGGCTCGTCTGCTCCGGAACATGGCGATCGACCGCCAGGACCGGGCCTGGTGCGCAGGCATCACCGTTCGGCATCTCTCCCGCACGGATCGCGTTCGGCGCCTCACTCCGCAACGCCGCACGCCCCCACTCGGCGCTCGGAGGACGGACACCGCTCGGGGCCCACGAGGGCCCAGGCCTGAAAGTGGCGGCATGATCAACAGGCAAGCTTAGCGCCGCCGCAAAACTGTCCGGGAAATGCGGACCACCTCAGTTACGCAAATCAGTTTGCGCGCCATAGCTTCCCTTTTCCCCTGACACACTTATCCCAGCGCCACCGTGATCGGGGGGGCGAGGGCGTTGAACCGGTTCAGGGATGAGCGGCATGCGCCATTGGTTCGAGCGCAACCGCGAATGCGCGGATCCGGACCTCGGCGACCTGGCGGTCGAAGCCGCGCGACCTCAGCCGCTGGCCGAAAAGCTTCACGTAGTTCATCCAATCGCCGGGAAAGGTCGCTCGGACCTTTGCCCGATCCGGCTCATTTCTCCACCCTGTTTCGTCGACGGTACGCGCTCCAGTTCCTCCAGAATGGTCGCCCAAGGTGTTTCGACGCCCGCAGGATATCATTGCGCGCCCGGGCTCCTGCCGTGGCTGGCTTCCACGGCATGGCGTTCCGGCAGGGCGGCAGTGAGCAGGATCAGCAAAAGGTCCGGGGGGACCTCTTGCCCAACGAACCGCCGCCGCGCCGCAAGCGGCAATGGCGCCGTGGCAGGCGCGCGTGCCGTGGCCCCTGTGGGCTGTCACCGTGACGATTTCTGGGGCCGGGCCGATCTGCTTCAGGGGCCCCGGCAGCATCCCGCGCCGGTTCGCCCGGACCGGTGGCGTTCAACGGCTCGACATCGTCGGCATTGTCGGAAGTGACTTCGGCAGACTGGATCCCCGGCGTTTCCCCGTCGATCCCGAGGCGGATCTTCCGACAGACCGGGCGTTTCGAGCCGCCATGCCTGCGGCTGTGCCGCTCGCCTTCGCCTTCCACCTTGATGCCGGTGCTGTCCGCTGCCCGAGAGGGGACGAGCAGGTGCAAGGCGCCTTTCGAACCGCGGAACGGAATGGTCGCGTCCATCGCCGTCGGGCTTTCGCGGCGCCTCTGGCGCCACGGTCCCGTCTCGCTCAGCCGCCATGACAGGGTGCCGAAGTCGGGCACGGAGCAGCCGAGCCCGGACAGTTCCAGCGGGCTTGATCCGGTGGCGCTTCGCTGGCTCACCCTGGCGGAGCGGCAGGCCAGGGAGGACCTTCAGAGCAAGACAGGTCTGCATTGCAGCGTCGCCATGGGCTTGCTGACAGCCGCGACGCCCCGAGGGAATGGCCCTCCATGGCATCGAGGGATCGAAGCAGACGGTCAGAGATCCGCGCTGCCCCAGTTCCTGATCATACGCGATCCAGTTGGAGGTCCCGCAGGTCGGCTTCGGCGGTCTGCTCATGCCATCTGGCTACGACCTTGGATTCACGATGTGACTCCCGAGCCCGCCTTGTGCAACAGGCCCCCCGGCAGCGTCATGCCGGAAGATCTCGCCTGGCGGCTCCGCTTTTTCGGCGGATTGCGGCAGGGGCCCTCCGACGCCCCGTCAGCCCGCCTCCGTGCGCTCGGCGTTTCTCCGGCGCAGCAGGACGCGGAAATGCTCCGCGCGCGGCCCGAGCGTCTCGCTGCGCCGCGTCAGGATGCCGAAGCCGGGGATGGCCGGCAGGCCGGTGACGTCGAGCTTGACCAGCAGCCCTCCCTTCAGGTGGTCGGCAACGACCGAAAGGGGCAGCAGTGCCACCGCCTCTGAAGATTGCAGCAGGTGCAGGATGGCGAACACCGAAACCGACTCCACCTGGTTCCGGGGCATGGGCAGACCTGCCTCGTGGAAGGCTGCCTCCAGCACTGCCCGGGTCGGGTTTGTCGTCGGCTGAAGCACCCATGGCTGGCCTGCCAGCGCTTTCAGCCCTCCGCCAACCGGCCGTCCGGCCAGGGCATGGCCGCGCCGCGCCACCAGCGCCAGCGGCTCCAGAGCCAGCGGTTCGAAGTCGAAGATGGCGCGGTAGCGGGGATCGCTGAACCGCCCCACCGCGATGTCGACATCGCCGGTTTCCAGCATCTCGAGAATATGGTCGCTGGTCTCGCCCATCATCCGCACGGTCAGGAGCGGATAGAGCTGCTTGATATCGGCGACCGCGCGCGCCACCAAGTCGGGCGCTGCCCCCATGATCGCGCCGATCACCAGGGTTCCGGCTCCGCCCAGACGCCGGTCGCGGAACTCCTCGGAGAAGCGGCCGAGATGGCCCAGCATGGTTGCGGCGAAGCCGATGGCGAACTCGCCCAGTTCGGTCGGCGCCATGCCGCGCGGCTCGCGCCGGAAAAGCGGTGCGTCCAGTTCCGCCTCCAGATCCGCCAGCATTTTCGACATGGTTGACTGGGTCATGTTCAGCCCCCGCGCCGCAGCGTGCATGGTGCCGTGCTCGGCCAGCGCCTGGATCAGCAGGAAATGCCGGAATTTCAGATAGCTCGCCAGGTCGCGCATGGCCTCTCCCTGCGTTCGCAAATTACGATCGATCATAAGGTTATCTTCATTATTCACGCATCGCAATCTGCCTTACGACGGAGGTCGAGGAGACACGAGGGAGGTTCCCAGATGGCCATGCCGATCATCCGGCAGGTGCGCGCCCATACCGTCACGGGCGGCGGCGCGGATTATCACGATCAGGACGACGGGCACTGGATCGACGACCGGATCGCCACGCCAATGGCGAAATACCCGGCCTATCGCGACAGCCGCCGCAGCTTCGGGATCAACGTGCTGGGCACGCTGGTCGTCGAGATCGAGACCGATACCGGCGTCACCGGCTTTGCCGTGACCACCGGCGGCGAGCCCGCGGCCTATATCGTCGAAAAGCACCTGGCGCGGTTTCTCGAAGGCCGCGCGGTCACCGAGATCGAGGCGATCTGGGACCAGATGTTCAACGCCACGCTCTATTACGGGCGGCGCGGGCTGGTGCTGAACGCGATTTCCGGCGTCGATCTGGCGCTGTGGGATCTGCTGGGGCAGGTCCGGCAGGAGCCGGTGCATGCCATGATCGGCGGCGCGGTGCGCGACGAGCAGGTGTTCTATGCCACCGGCGCGCGGCCCGACCTGGCCAAGGGCATGGGCTTCATCGGCGGCAAGATGGCCTGGCGCCATATCGAGGCCGAGGGCGCCCAGGGCATCCGCGAGGAAATGGAGATCCTCGGGCGGATGCGCGATGCGGCGGGGCCGGATTTCTGGCTGATGTATGACTGCTGGATGAGCATGAGCGTCGACTATGCCACCAAGGTCGCCCGGGCAGGGCACGAGCTCGGCCTGAAATGGATCGAGGAATGCCTGCCGCCGGATGATTTCTGGGGCTATGCCGAGCTGCGCCGCCGCGTGCCCGAGGGCATGCTGGTGACCACGGGCGAGCATGAGGCGACACGCTGGGGCTTCCGGATGCTGCTGGAGATGGGCTGCTGCGACTTCATCCAGCCCGATGTCGGCTGGTGCGGCGGGCTGACCGAGCTGCTGAAGATCTCGGCCATTGCCGACAGCCACGGCAAGATGGTCGTGCCGCATGGATCGAGCGTCTACAGCTATCATTTCGTCATCACCCGGCAGAACAGCCCCTTCGCCGAATTCCTGATGATGGCGCCGAAGGCCGACAAGGTCGTGCCGATGTTCTCGCCGATGCTCGAGAACGAGCCCGTGCCCGTCGATGGCAAGCTGCATATCTCGGCGCTCGACCGGCCGGGCTTCGGCGTGACGCTGGCCCCCGGGCTCAATCTCAAGCGCCCTTATACCCACTGACCGATGCCCCGGTCCGGCAGGAGGAGCCGGGCCAGGGCTGATTTGCAAACAGGGAGGAACCTGACATGAACACCGCGACCCTTTCGGGCCTCGCGCTGGCAACGGCGCTGCTTCTGGGCAGCACCGCGCTGGCCGACACCACCATCCGCTTTGCCCATCACCTGCCCACCAGCTCCGAGCAGCACATCGCCGCCGAGCGCTTTGCCAAGCTGGTCGAGGACCGCTCGGGCGGCGAGATGCATGTGGAAATCCTGCCCGCGGGCCAGATGGGCGGGCAGCGCGAGATCATCGAGTCGGTGCAGATCGGCACGCTCGACATGGGCTATGGCGAGAGCGGGCTCTATGCGAATTACGTCCCCGCCTTCGGCATCCTGACGCTGCCCTATCTCTATGACAGCCCCGAACACTGGCGCCGCGTGGTGCTGGGCGATATCGGCACCGGGCTTAGCGCGCAGCTTGAGGACGCCACCGGTCTCGTCGTGATGAACTGGATCGAGGCAGGCTATCGCGACACCTATACGACCGACCGCGAGATCCACGCGCCGGAGGACTTCAAGGGGATGAAGATCCGCGTCCCCGAAAGCCCGGTCTTCGTCGAGACCTTCGCCGCGCTCGGCGCGCAGCCGACGCCGATCCCCTCGCCCGAGATCTACACCGCGATGCAGACCGGCGTGGTCTCGGCGATGGAGGGCACGCCCGAGGTCGGCTATATCCAGCGCATGTATGAGGTGGCCAAGCATCTCAACAAGACCCGCCACATCTTCTTCGACGGCAGCTTCGTCACCAGCCGCACCTTCCTCGACAGCCTGAGCCCGGACGAGCAGAAGATCGTGCTCGATGCCGCGGCCGAAGTGGCGGCGGAGCAGCGCGAGGAACGCGCGGGGCGCGAGGCCGACTGGTTCGCCAAGCTCGCCGATGCCGGGCTCGAAATCCACGATGTCGATCCGGTGCCGTTCCGCGAGGTGCTGGCGCCCCTGCAGGACAGCTTTGCCCAGAAGGCCGGGGCCGAGCCGGTGCTTCAGGCGATCCGCGATGCCGGGGATGACTGACCATGCCGCGCGGTGAGCGTTTCCGCCGCGCAGCCGACCGGGCCATCGCCGTGCTGACGGCGGTGGTCGTGGCGGTGTTCTCGGCGATGATGGCGCTGGTCTTCATCCAGGTGGTCGACCGCTTCGTGCCCTGGTTCGGCTGGTTCTGGACCGAGGAACTGGTGCGCATGCTGCTGATCTGGTCGGTGATGCTGGGCCTGCCGGTGGTGCTCTACCGGCACGAGGAGATCCTGGTCGAGATCCTGCCCCTGCCGGAGCGGCTGACGGTCTGGCGGCTGCGGCTGGCGGCAGCGCTCGGCGCACTCTTCCTGGCGCTTCTCGCCTGGTCGGGCGTGGAGTTCACCGAACGCAGCGGGGCCTTCGCCTCGCCGACGCTGGGCATTGCGCGGGCCTGGCTCTATGCGCCGATCCCGCTCGGTGCCGCGCTCGGCATCGTCGCGCTCGCCATCCGGCCGCGGCTGGGCGAGGGGAGGACGCTGGCATGACCGTGCTCCTTCTCTTCTTGCTCTTCACGATGCTCCTGGTGCTCGGGGTGCCGGTGGCCTTCTCGATGGGGCTCTCGGCGGCGGGGATCCTGATCCTCGGCGGCAGCGTGCCGCTGATGGTGCTGCCGCAGCGGTTCTTCTCCTCGCTCGACAGCTTCCCGCTGATGGCGATCCCGCTCTTCATCCTGGCGGGCAACCTGATGAACGTGAGCGGCATCACCAATGCCATCGTGCGCTGCGCCAGCTCCATGGTCGGCCATGTCCGGGGCGGGCTCGGCCAGGTCAATATCCTGACCTCGGTGATGTTCTCAGGCATCTCGGGCTCTGCGGCGGCGGATGTCGCGGCGGTGGGCTCGATGCTGCTGCCGGCGATGAAGAAGGAGGGCTACCGCCCCGAGCATGCCGTCGTCATCACCGCCGCCTCGGCGATCCTCGGGCCGATCATCCCGCCGAGCCTCCTGATGGTGCTCTATGGCGCGATGACCGGGCTCTCGATCGGCACGCTCTTCCTGGCGGGCATCCTGCCGGGGCTGACCATCGCCGCCTTCCTGATGGGCTGGGTCTGGTGGAATGCCGACCGGATCGGCGGCACGCGCCATGCCTGGGCGGGCTTCCCGGCCATCGGGCAGAGCCTCGTGCGCGCGCTCCCGGCGCTGGTCCTGCCGGTGCTGATCATCGGCGGCATCCAGTCGGGGATTTTCACCGCGACCGAGGCCGGCATCCTCGCCGTGGTCTATGCGCTGATCTTCGGCGCCGTGACGCGGCAGCTCGATCTGCAGAATGCGCTGCGCCTGACCCGCGATGCCGCGCTCTCGACCTCGGCGATCCTGATCATCCTCGGCGGCGCCGCGCTCTTCGCCTGGATCATCGCGCGCGAGGGCTTCCCGGCCCAGCTCGCCCAGGCGCTGCAGGCGCTGACCGGCAGCCGCTACGTGGCGCTGGCGCTGATCATTGCCGCGCTCCTCGTGCTCGGCATGTTCGTCGAGACCATCTCGGCGCTGATCCTGGTCACGCCGATGCTGGCGCCGATTGCCGGGGTCTACGGGCTCGACCCGATCCATTTCGCGGTGGTCGTCGTCATCTCGGTGCTGCTCGGCTCGATCACGCCGCCGGTGGCGATCATCCTGATCCTCGCCTGCCGCATCGGTGAGGTGCCCTATGCCGCCACGCTGCGGCCGTTCCTGCCCTATTTCGCGATCATCGTCGCGGGGCTTCTCGTCATCGCCTTCGTGCCGGCCGTCACCCTGTTCCTGCCGCGGGAACTGGGCGGCTACGGCCAGTAGCTTTCCGAAAGGACACGTTCATGAACAGCATCGACCTCAAGGGCCGCCGCGCGGTCGTCACCGGAGGCGCGCAGGGCATCGGCTTTGCCGTCGCCCGCCGCTTCGTCGAGAGCGGGGCCAAGGTCTCGGTCTGGGACCGCGACGCCGAGCTTGGCCGCGCCGCCGTCGCCGAGCTGGGCTGCAATGCCGAATTCCGCGAGATGGACCAGACCGACCTGGCATCGGTGGAGGAAGCGGCGGAGGCTACCGAGGCAGGCATCGGCCCGGTCGACATCCTCGTTGCCAATGCCGGGATCGCCGGGGCCAATGCCACGCTGGCGGAATACGACCCCGCCGAGTTCCAGCGCGTCATCCAGATCAACCTGGTGGGCGTCTTCAACCTGAACCGCACGCTGGTCAAGGGCATGGCCGAACGCGGCTATGGCCGGATCGTCAATGTCGCCTCGATCGCCGGCAAGGAGGGCAACCCGAACGCCTCGGCCTATTCCGCCTCCAAGGCCGGGGTGATCGCGCTGACCAAGTCGCTGGGCAAGGAGACCGCGGGCAAGGACATCGCGGTCAACTGCATCACCCCGGCAGCCGCCCGCACGCGGATCTTCGACCAGATGACCGAGGAGCATATCGGCTACATGCTGGCCAAGATCCCGCGCGGACGGTTCCTCGAAGTGGCCGAGGCCGCGAACATGGTGGCCTGGCTCGCCAGCGCCGAGAATTCCTTCACCACCGGCGCGGTCTTCGACCTTTCGGGCGGCCGCGCGACCTACTGACCCTTGAGAAAAGACGGAGAGACAGGATGAAGCTCCTGCGCATGGGCGCCCCGGGCGCCGAGAAACCCGCGATCCTCGATGCGGAGGGCATCGCCCGCGACCTGTCGGGCGTGGTCGGCGACATCGCAGGCGAGGCGCTGACGCCCGGGGGGCTCGCCCGCATCGCCGCCATCGACCCCGCGACTTTGCCCGCGCTGCCCCAGGGCCGCATCGGCCCCTGCGTGGGCGCGGTGGGCAAGTTCCTCTGCATCGGGCTGAACTATGCCGACCACGCAGCCGAAAGCGGCCTGCCGGTCCCGGCGGAGCCGGTGATGTTCGCCAAGGCGACCTCGGCGATCTGCGGCCCGGATGACGACGTGAAGATCCCGCGCGGATCGGAAAAGACCGACTGGGAGGTCGAGCTCGGCATCGTCATCGGCAAGCCCGGCGTCTACATCCCCGAGGAGGAGGCGATGGACCATGTCGCGGGCTATTGCGTGATCAACGACGTCTCCGAGCGCGCCTTCCAGATCGAGCGCGGCGGCCAGTGGACCAAGGGCAAGAGCGCCGACACCTTCGGGCCGATCGGCCCCTGGCTGGTCACTGCCGACGAGGTGCCGGACCCGCAGGCGCTGTCGATGTGGCTCGAGGTGGACGGCCACCGCTATCAGGACGGCTCGACCGCGACCATGGTCTTCGGCGTGCGCCATCTGGTGCATTACGTCAGCCAGTTCATGTCGCTGCAGCCGGGCGACATCATCTCCACCGGCACGCCGCCGGGCGTCGGCATGGGGCAGAAGCCGCCGGTCTATCTGAAGGGCGGCGAGACCATCCGGCTCGGCATCGAGGGCATGGGGGTTCAGACCCAGAGCGTCACCCGCGCCTGAAGCGCGCCGGGACGGCAACGGAAACGGGGGCGGCACCGCAAGGCGCCGCCCCCGTCTTTCCTGCGGGACAGCAGGATGGGCCCGCCGGGGGAGCGCCGGCAGGCCAGGGGTCTCAGACGACCGGGGTCTTCAGCGGCTCCCCGGCCAGATGCGCGCGCAGGTTCGACAGCATCACCTCGGCCATCAGCCGCCGCGTGCGCCAGGTGGCGCTGCCCGAATGGGGCGTCAGAACGGTATTGGCGAGGCCCAGGAGCCCGGGATGCGGATGCGGCTCGTCCTCGAAGACGTCGAGCCCAGCCCCCGCGATCCGCCCCTCCGAAAGCGCCGCGACCAGCGCCGCCTCGTCGACCAGCGCGCCGCGCGCGACATTGATCAGATGCCCCGTAGGCCCCAGCGCGTCGAGCACGACGGCATCGACCAGATGGCGGCTCTCGGCGGTGGCGGGCGCGATGACGATCAGCCAGTCGACCTCCCGCGCCATCTCGCGCAGATCGCCGTAATAGCGGTAGGGCACGCCCTCCTGCTGCCGCCGCCCGTGATAGGCGATCTCCATGCGGAACACTTCCAGCCGCCGGGCGATCTCCTTGCCGATGCGGCCGAGCCCGAGGATGCCTGCACGCGCGCCGGTCAGCTCGCCGGTGAAGGGGTAGTTGCCTGCCGCCCATTTTGCCTCGCGCACGAAACGGTCCGAGGCCGGGATCTCGCGCGCCAGCGCCAGCATCAGCCCCAGCGTCAGCTCGGCCACGCAGTCGTTCAGGACATCGGGCGTATTGGTCACCCGCACGCCCTCTGCCTTGGCCGCCGCCGTATCGACGCCGTCATAGCCCACTCCGAAAGAGGAGATCAACTCAAGCTTCGGCAGCGCACGGATCACCTCCGCATCCGGTCCCTGATGCCCGGTGGTCGAGACATAGCGCAGGCTTGGCGCCAGCTTGGCCAGCAGCGCCGCGCGGTCGGGCGCCTCCCAGTAGCGGTGGAGCGTGAAATCACGCTCCAGCTCTGCGGGGATGTCGGGATGGGCGGGCGGACCCATCAGCAGGATATCGGGCTTCATCACGTGGCCTCTCCGTTACGTTGGCTGCCGCGGACCAGCCGCAGGATCAGCGGCAGCGTCCAGACGGCGATGGCGGCAATGCCCAGCCCGGCGGCGATGGGCCGCTCGAAGAAGGCCAGGAAATCGCCGTCCGCCTTGATCATGGAGGTCACGAAATTGTCCTCCAGCATCGGTCCGAGCACGAGGCCCAGGATCGCCGGGGCAAGCGGAATGCCGTTTTCCTCCAGCACGAAGCCGATCACGCCGAAGGCCAGCATGATCAGCACGCCCGCCAGCGAGTTGTTGATCGCGAAGGCGCCGGTGATGCAGAAGACCAGGATGATCGGCATCAGGATGCGCTGCGGCACCGACAGGATGGTGCCCGCGGTGCGGATCGCCAGCCAGCCCAGCGGCAGCATCATCAGGTTGGCGATCAGGAACACGATGAACACCGCATAGATCATCTGCGGATTGGTCAGGAAGATCGTCGGTCCCGGGTTCAGCCCCTTCACGTAGAGCACGCCGATGACGATGGCGGTGATCGAGTCGCCCGGGATGCCGAAGACCAGCGCCGGGATCCAGGCGCCCGAGATGGCGCCATTGTTCGAGGATCCGGCCTCGACCAGCCCCTCGACATGGCCGGTGCCGAATTTCTCCGGCGTCTTCGAGAATTTCTTCGACACCGCATAGCTGATCCAGGCGGCGATATCGGCGCCCGCGCCCGGCAGCGCGCCGATGGCGGTGCCCAGCAGCGAGCCGCGCATCGCCTGCAGCGGATAGCGCCGCAGGTTGCCGAGCTGGACGCGCAGGATGCTGCCCTTGACGGGCGGCGTCCGGGTCGAGCCGGTCGGATGCACGTAGTAGCGCAGCACCTCGGAGAGCGCGAAGAGCCCGATCATCGCCGGAACGAGCTGGATGCCCGCCAGAAGCTCGATGGAGCCGAAGGTGAAGCGCGGCTCTGCCGTGGGGTTGTTCATGCCGACCAGCGCCGCCGTCAGCCCGATGAAGAGCGACACGAGCCCCAGGACGGGAGGTCCGGGCGAGACGAAGACCGCGCAGCTAAGCCCCAGAAGCACCAGCCAGAAATATTCGAAGGACGAGAATTTCAGCGCGATTTCGGCGAGCTGCGGCGCGGCGAGGCTGAGCACGATGGTCCCGGTGATGCCGCCGATCACCGAGAAGAAGAGGCAGGCGCCGAGCGCCTCGGCGCCGCGCCCCGACCGGGTCATGCGGTAGGCATCCTCGACATAGGCGGCCGAGGCGGGGGTGCCGGGCATCCGGAGCAGCCCGCCGGCGATATCGCCCGCGAAGATCGCCATGCCGGTCGCGGTGACGATGGCGGCAATCGCCGGGAGCGGGTCCATGAAGAAGGTCAGCGGCACGAGCAGCGCCGTGGCCATGGTTGCGGTCAGTCCGGGAATGGCGCCGACGAACATGCCGAAGCCCGCGGAGAGGAAGATGACCATCAGGACCTGCGGCTGCAGGACCAGCGAGAACGCGTCGAGATAGACGGACATGGCAGGTCCCTACCAGAGGAAAGACAGAAGGCCGCTCTGCGGCAGCGGCACGAGAAGCAGCCGGCCGAAGATCTGCTGCACCGCCAGCGTGGCGGCCGCGGCCAGAGGCAGGGCGGCCAGGACCGGGGTGCGCTGCAGCAGCATCAGACCCAGCAGGATGAGGAAGGCGGTGGGCACGAAGCCCGCCAGATCCGACAGCAGGCAGTAGCCGATGACGGCCCCGGCGGCGGCGGCGAGCCCGGTGAGCGCGCGGCGCTCGCGCGTCCAGCCGGATAGGGCGAGCCGCGGCAACCGCTCTCCGGCGGCGGCCGCCTGCAAGAGGAGCGCCACCGCCACGCAGAGCCCGAAGGCCCCCACCGCGCGCGGCATGGTATCCGAGCCATAGGCCTGTCCCGGCAGCGGCGAGAAGGTCCAGGAGGCGAGGAACACCGCCCCGCTCAGGACGAGCATCACGAGGCCGAGCAGCATCGCGTTGGCTTTCATGTCTGATCCTCCGGATGGAGGGCGCGCGGCGGAGGGCGGTCCCGGCCGCCGCGCCGCCCGTCAGTCGTCGCCGAGACCGGCGGCCTTCATGACCTTGCCGAAATCGGCATCCGAGGCGGCGATGAAGGCGTCGGCCTCGTCGCCGGGTACCCAGATCGTGCCGAGCCCGCGCCCGGCCATGAACTCCTGGTATTCCGGGCTGTCATAGGCGGCCTTCACCGCTTCGGTCAGCCGTGCCTTGACATCCTCGGGCAGGCCCTTCGGCGCGAAGACCCCGCGCCAGACCGACATGGTCCAGTCGCTGCCGACCGCCTCTTTCAACGTCGGCACGTCGGGGAAGGCGTCCTGGCGCTCCTTCGACATGCTGGCCAGCGCGCGGATCCGCCCTGCATCGAGCATCGCCGTGCCCTCGGCCAGCGAGGACGGCACCAGATCGACGCCTCCGGCGACCATGTCGGTGATCCCCGAGGCCGAGCCCTGGCTCGGCACCCAGGTCACCTGATCGGGGGCAAGCCCCTCGTCGAGCATCCAGCCCGCCAGCGCGATATGCCAGATGCCGCCCTGCGCGGTGCCCGAGCCCTTGTAGGTGCCCGGCGGGTTGCTCTTGATCGCGTCGAGCAGCTCGCCCGCGGTCGTGAAGGGCGAGTCCTCGGCCACCATCAGCCCGGCCGGGTCCTGGTTGACCAGCGCGAGGATGTCGTAATCCTTGTAGGTCAGCTCGGTCAGCCCCTGCCAGTGCAGCATCGCGATCTCGACCGTGGCGAGGCCCAGCGTGTAGCCGTCGGGCTTGGCCGTGGCGATGGCGGAATGGCCGACCACGCCCGAGCCGCCGGTGCGGTTCACGACGTTCACCGGAACACCGAGGTCCTCCTGCATGACCGAGGCCATGATCCGCGCCACCGCATCGGTGCCGCCACCCGCGCCCCAGGGCACGATCATCTGGATCGGACGGGACGGATAGTCCGCAGCGAATGCGGATGACAGGGGAAGCGCCGCCAAGGCGGCGGCGGCAAGCAGGTCGCGACGTTTCATGTGTTCCTCCGGTTTCCATGCCGGACACGGCAGCTCCTCTCCGCCGAGGTCCGGTTCTCTCGCAGGAGATCACGTTGCCATGGCATTGTCTCGGCCAACCGTTCGCTTTTCGATGAATAAATTGACCAGAGCAATTCCATATTTCGATCGACTGGCAGAAGGAAACCGCTGCCCGGCATGGAGGCGGCGGCAGTGTCCGGGGGGAAAGTGGGCGGGTTCGGCTGAAAATTCCCGGGCCAACCCGCCGATGTTGTGCTGATGTACGGCTATGCGCCTTGCCGGAAATTTCTTCGGGAGGCAGCGCAGGATCCATGCCGTGCACGCGCATTGGAGCCTTCAGAGCATTCTCGTCTAGACCCAGCTGCGTCGCTGGCACCCGCTCCAATTGCGCCGGAGCGTCCGGGCCAGATGCCTTGGCGCCCCAGGAACCCGATGCGCGCCCGTGCCCCGGCGGCTTGCGTTTTCCACGGCCTCGCATTGCGACGGGGAGTGAGTGAGTATCCGCCGTGCGCAAGTGGCTTTTGGGGTCCACAGCCTGTTGGCTTCCACCAGCGCGTTGGCTGTGAGCTGGAGCTTTCTCATGGGCGCAACAAGGGCAACCTTTGCGGGTTTCCCGGCCTCGCGGAGCTGGGTGCGCTTGGCCTTGAGGCCAGGGCTGCAGCGCATTGCGACGACGGCAGGCATGCAGAGCGCATCCCGCAACGGCTTGCGGCCCCCGCTGATGAAGGACCTGCCTTTCCGCTGGCCGGATCCGCGGCTGAAGGGGGCAGGGCCTGCCTTCCGCCGGGCTTTCCGATCCCGGGCAGAAAGGTCGGGATCAGCCCCGTCGCGACGGGGCCGAGGCCCGGAATGGAGCACGGGATCTCGCGATAGCGGGCCATGGTGCCGTCTTTGGCCATCGGCCTGGCAATTTCGGCGTCCAGGTCCGCGACCTGGCGCCGGGCGAGAGCCAGCCGTTTCGCGGGCCGACGCTTTGCAAGGGCCTGGATCTGGACGCGGCCGCGGTTGCGCAAGCGCGTCCGCTCGGCGGCGGGAGCGCGGCGCGCAACCTGCAACTCCTTGGGAATCCGCAGTTCCGGCGAAAGGCGTTGTTGGACAAATCAGCTGATGACCGCAGTCCCCCCTTTCCCCGGACACACCTATCCTGCGGCCACGGTCATCGGGATGCCGAGCGCCGTGAAGCGGTTCAGCACAGCCACCCGGATCTGGACCTCGGCAACCTGGCGGTCGAAGTCCCGCGACATCAGCCGCTGGCCGAGCTGCTTCACGCAGTTCATTTTCGTCTCCACCCT
>NZ_JAATVU010000082.1 GCF_013184745.1 Mangrovicoccus sp. HB161399 | reverse complement strand
GATACGACAGATGCCCGAAGGTGTTCTTCTCAGCTATCGCCCTCGCGGCAGTCGTTATCTACTGGCTGTGAAACTCAATGTGTCCAGAGCCTAGCCAGCACCAGAAACATCACAATGACAGAAGCCAAAAGCTCCGGATTAGTTCCCCGGCACTGCTGGATCGAGGCTTCCTGATTTCCTGCGCCTTGCATGAAGCGGTGCAACAGGCAGGGGCGGTTGCCCGGAGGCCATGGTGCCCGAGCTGCGCATTTTCCGGCCAACCGAGCCAAGGGCGACGAATCGTGCGCGCACGGCGAAACCCCGATCCGTCCGGAGCCCAGCGGAAATCGCCGCCCGGATCGGGAACCGGATGCCCCCATGCGCAGTTGGTCCGGAAAAACCGGTTCCGGGGACACATGACCAAATTGCTGCCCGCGCTCCTGCGCAAGCTCCTGATCGACCTGCGCTACAGCTACTGGTTCGTGCCCTCCGCCATGGCGCTGCTGGCGCTCGGCGCCGCCGCGCTATGCGAATGGCTCGACCGCCAGGGCGTCACCGGCTGGATGCCGCATGTGCTGTTCGAAACCGATGCCAGCGCCGCAAGGTCGGTTCTGGGCGTGATCGCGCAATCCGCGCTCGGCGCCGCGGGCGTTATGTTCTCGATGACCATGGTCGCGGTCAGCTTCGCCTCGTCGAATTTCGGGCCCCGCCTCATCGGCAATTTCATGCAGGACCGCGGCGTGCAGGTGTCGCTCGGCGTGCTGCTCTCCACCTTCGTCTTCTCGCTGACCATCCTGCGCGGCGTGCAGGACGGCGAGAACGGCTTTGCCTGGCTGCCTGCGCTGTCGCTCTCGGTCTCGCTGGGGCTGGCCTTCGTCTCGGTCGGGGTGCTGATCTATTTCGTCCACCACATCCCCGAGATCATCTCGCTGGAGAACGTTTCGGCCGCGCTCGGACGGCGGCTCTTGGAGGCGATCGATACCCTTCCCGAGGCCGGGCCGGGCGCCGCGCCCTGCCCCGCCGGGCGGACCGAGACGGTGTCGCTCGAGGTCAACGGATACCTGCAGGCGCTGGACACGGACGGGCTGAGGACGCTCGCGAAGGAAAAGGGCTGGGCGCTGCGGCTGGACTGCGGGCCAGGCGATTTCGTCGGGCCGCATGTGCCGGTGGCCACCGTCGGCAGCGCGGACAAGCTGACGGAAGCGGAAATCGGCAAGCTGCGCGCCTGCTTCGCCACCGGGACCGGACGGACCGAGGCGCAGAATCCCCTGTTCATCGCGCAGCAGCTGCTCGAGGTGCTGGCCCGTGCGCTGTCGCCCGGCGTGAACGACCCGGTGACGGCGATGAACTGCCTGAACTGGCTGCATGCCGCGCTGCACCTGCTGGCCGCGCGCGGCCCGGTCGATCCCGCGAATGCGGAGGGCCTCTGCGATCCCGAGCGGCTGCTGGGCTTCACCACCGTGCTGGACGTGGCCCATACCGACAGCCGTCCCTATGTCGCGGGCGACCCGATGGTCACGCGCCACGCGCACAGGCTGCTGTCCAGTCTGAGGGACTCATTGGCGCCGGGACCGCGCCGCGCGGCGGTCGACCGCCAGATCGCGGCGCTGGTCAGCGAGGCGCAGGCGCTGCGCCCCGAGAACGGCGAGGTCGAGGATCTCTCCCCGACCGGCTGAGGCTCACTCGGCGGCGAGCTTCTGCATGGAATGGACCGACGGGCGCTCCATCTCGTAGGCACTGGCGACGACATCGCCGACAGTCGCCGCGGTGACGCCCGACAGGGTCCAGCCCAGGTGGCCGTGGCCAGTGTTGTAGAAGACGCGCGGATGCTTGCCGCGGCCGACGCGGGGCATCATGTTCGGCATCATCGGGCGCAGGCCCGCCCAGGGCACGCAGCGTTCGGTGGAGACATCGGGGAAGTACATCTCCACCCATTTCTCCAGCGGCTTGATCCGGTCGGCGCGGATGTCGCGGTTCTCGCCGTTGAACTCGGCGGTGCCCGCCACGCGGAAGCGGTCCCGGCCCAGGCGCGAGGTCACGATCTTGGCCGCATCGTCGAGGATCGAGACCCAGGGCGCGCCCTGCTGGCTCTTCTCGTCGTCGAGCTGCACGGTGATCGAGTAGCCCTTCACCGGATAGATGTTCACCCGGTCGCCGAAGCCCTGCGCCAGCTTGCGCGAGCCGACCCCGGCCGAGACGACAACGCCGTCGAAGCGCAGCTTCTCGGTGCCGAGCTGGATGAGCACGCCGTCATCCTCGGCCTTCGCCTCGACGATCTCGCGGCCCATCTCGAAATGCACGCCCTCGCCCTTCAGCCACTGGGCCAGGCCGAACGTGTACTTGTGGATGTCGCCGGTCGTGTCGCTCTCGGTCATGTAGCCGCCGACCACGTCGGTGCGCAGCTGCGGAACCGCGGCCAGGACCTCGGCCGGGCTCAGCTCGCGGCGCTCGAGGCCGGCAGCCTTGTAGAGCTCGTTGGTCTTGCGCGCGGCGGCCATGTCCTTTTCCTTGCGGTAGAAATGGACGATGCCGGCCGGCTCGTGGTTGAAGTCGATCCCGGCGCGCTCGGCCATCTCGACGAAGACGCCGCGGGCGGCCTGCGCCATGCGGGCGGTCTCGATCGTGTTGGCCTTGTAATGCGGGATGTTGGCGAGGAATTCGCCCATCCAGGAAATCTTGTGCCAGCTCGGCTTCGGGTTCACCAGGAGCGGCGCATCCGATTTGAGCATCCATTTCAGGCCTTTGAACACCGTGGCCCAGGAATTCCAGACCTCGCCGTTGGAGGCGGAGAGCTGGCCGCCATTGGCAAAGGAGGTTTCCATCCCGGCATAGCGCTGCCGGTCGATGACGGTGACTTCGAAGCCACGGTCGTGAAGCTGGAATGCGGTGGTGATGCCGGTGATACCGGCGCCCAGAACGGCAATATGCATAGTCACAGGTCCTCAGGGTTCGCGCAGCCTGCGGCCGACGCCTAAACCCCCTCCGTATGGGACCTGAGAGATTCACCCGCGCCGGACCATCCGGACATGGGCTTGCTCCTTCGGTGGGCGCGTGCCGCTCTTCGGAGTTCTGACCCCCAGCCGGTCCGTTTGCCTGAGAGTTTTCGGGGCGATTGCTCCTTCGGCGGCGGATCGCTCCGCGCTCTCCCGGCTGGGCTATGACCCTGTGTATAGCCTGATTTGCGACATCTGCCAAATTTTTTGCGACACGTTTCCGTTCGCAGACCGCGGAAATTTCACGCATGCGCGGCATTGCATGTGCAGAAAGCCGCTCAGCGCAGGCTTCGGCCCTTCTGGATGGCCGCAGAGCCGAAGCGCGCGCGGATCGCGTCGGTCGCGCGCTCTGCCGCGGCGCGCCTGACCGAATCCGGGTCGAGCAGGTCGCCGCTCAGATCCGCGCGCTCGGCAGGCACGATTTCCGAAATGCCGACGCCCAGCAGCCGCCAGGGGCCGGGCTCCCGCACCTGGTCGAAGAGCTCCCGTGCGGCACGGTAGATCACGTCGGCCATCTGGGTCGGCTCGCGCAGCGCGTGGCGGCGGGTAATCAGCGAGAAATCGGCGCGCTTGAGCTTCAGCACCACCACCCGGCCCGCCCTGTCCTGCGCCTTGGCGCGGTCGGCGACCTTTTCGGACATGCGCCACAGATGGCCGTCCATGACGTCCCGGTCGCCGGTATCCTCGTGGAAGGTCGTCTCGTTGGAGATCGACTTCACCGGTGCGTTGCGCGTGACCCTGCGGGCATCCTGGCCGCGCGCCAGGTGCCACAGCCGGTCGCCCATTGTGCCGAAGCGGGAAATCAGCTCCTTCTGCTCCCAGCGCCGCAGGTCGCCGATGGTGCGGATGCCGACGGCATGCAGCGCCGCCTGCCCCGCCTGTCCGACGCCCCAGATCATCCCCACCGGCTTGTCGCGCAGGAAATCCGCCGTCTCCGCCCGGCCGATCACGGCAAAGCCCTTCGGCTTATCGAGGTCGCTGGCGATCTTGGCGAGGAACTTGTTGTGCGACAGCCCGATCGAGCCCGAGACTCCGATCTCGGTCTCCATCCGCTTCACCAGCCGCGCCAGCATCACCGCGGGCGGCGCGCCGTGCAGCCGCGCCGTTCCGGTCAGGTCGAGGAACGCCTCGTCCAGCGACAGCGGCTCGATCGCCGGGGTCAGCTCCTCCATCAGCGCGCGGATCTGGCGGGAAACCTCCACATAGACAGACATCCGCCCCTTCACCACCACCGCGTCGGGGCAGAGCTTCAGCGCCTGGAACATCGGCATGGCCGAGCGGACGCCCCGGATCCGGGCAATGTAGCAGGCCGTCGAGACCACGCCGCGCTTGCCCCCGCCGACAATCAGCGGGCGGTCGCGCAATTCCGGAAAATCCCGCTTCTCGACACTGGCGTAAAAGGCATCGCAATCCATATGGGCGATGGAGAGATCCCAGAGCTCGTTATGCGCAACGATGCGCGGCCCCCGGCAGGACGGGCAGCGGGAACCGGTCTCGAACGAAGTGAGGCAGTCGCGGCAGAGGGCAGGCATATGTTCAGTATAATCCGTGCAGCGGGTTCGGAACAGGAGGCGCGCGAGTCATTTGCCGGCGCCAAGGTGGCGCTGTTCATCGGCGGGCTGCTGCTGGTCTACCTGCGCGACGACCTTCCCTCGATCCCGTTTCCCGACCAGTGGGATTTCCCCGGCGGCGGCCGCGAAGGCAACGAGACGCCGGAGGAGACCGTGCTGCGCGAGACCCGCGAGGAGTTCGGCCTGGATCTCGATCCCGGCGAGCTGCACCACGCGATCGCCCATCGCAGCCATGAACAGGGCTGGCTCAACTGGTTCTTCGCCGCCCATCTGCCGGCCGGGGCCGAGGCCGACATCCGCTTCGGCGAGGAGGGACAGTTCTGGCGGCTGATCGAGCCCGAGGCCTATATGCAGAACCCGCGCCGGATCCCGCATCTGGCCGCCCTGCTGGAGGACTATCTCGGCTCAATGCCCGACGGATGAAAACGCCTGCATGACGACGCAGCCCGCCACGATCAGCGCGATGCCGATCACCGCCGCCGCGTCGAGCCGCTGGCCGTAGAGCACGAGGCCGAGAATAGCCGTCAAGGTGATGCCGACCCCGCTCCAGACCGCATAGGCGACGCCCAGCGGCAGCACGCGCAGCGCCACCGTCAGGAAGTAGAGCGCGGCGCCGATGCCGCAGATGACGGCAAGCGAGGGCCAGAGCCGGGTGAATTCCTGCGTTCTGGGCAGGGTCGACGTCGCCGCGATCTCGCACAGGATCGCGATCAGCAGGGCCCCGTAGGCCGTCAGCGTGGGGGACATTGGGGCTCCGTCAGCTCAGGTCCGAATCTGTGCCCGAGATACGCGGAAGATTGTCCTCGATCCAGCCGGTCAGCGCCTCCAGATGCGCCGCCGCCTCGCGCCCCAGCGGCGTCAGGCTGTATTCGACATGCGGCGGCACGGTGTCCAGCGCATGGCGGTGCACCAGCCGGTCGCCCTCCAGGTCCTTCAGCGTCTGCGCCAGCATCCGTTCGCTGATCCCGCCGATCCGGCGCCGCAGCGCGCTGAAACGGTGGGTGTCCTCGGCCAGCGCCACCATGACCAGCACGCCCCAGCGGCTGGTCATGTGGCTGAGGATCGCCCGGCTGGGACAGGCTGCAGCCATCACGTCGCCGCGGTCGTGGCGCTCCAGCAGCGATGTGCGCGGGGGGGCGGTGTCCTGTGCATCCATGAGGGGTGCTTACCTTTTCGTGCGTACTTACGGAAAGTTCGTATAGCGGATAGATTGGCGCCAGACAACGAAAAGGAGAATGTCATGATTGCCGTGACAGCCGCCACCGGCCAACTGGGCCGCATTCTGGTCGCCAAGCTGAAGGAAAAGGGTGCCACCGACCTGCTGGCTCTGGTCCGCAGCCCGGCGAAGGCCGCCGATCTGGGCATTCCCGCGAAAGCCTTCGACTATGACGCCCCCGACGCATCTGCGCTTGCGGGCGTCGACACGCTGATGCTGATCTCGGGCAGCGAGATAGGCCAGCGCGAACGCCAGCACAAGGCGGTGATCGCCGCCGCCAAGGAGGCCGGCGTCGGCCACATCGTCTATACCAGCCTGCTGCACGCCGGCACCTCGACGCTCAGCCTTGCGCCCGAGCATGTCGCCACCGAAGCGGCGCTGAAGGACAGCGGCATCGCGTTCACGATCCTGCGCAACGGCTGGTACACCGAGAACTACCTGGCCTCGGTTCCCTCCGCGCTCCAGCACGGCGCCTTCGCCGGCGCAGCGGGCGACGGCCGGATTTCCTCGGCCACCCGCGAGGATTACGCCGAAGCGGCGGCGGCGGTGCTGACCGGCGGAGGCCATGAAGGCAAGACCTACGAGCTTTCGGGCGACGCCAGCTACACGCTGGCCGATCTGGCAGCGGCGCTGTCGGCGCAGGCGGGCAAGCAGATCCCCTACGCGGACATGTCCGTGGAGGACTATGCCGGCGTGCTGGAGGGCGCGGGATTCCCGGCGCCGGTCGCGGCCGCCTATGCCGGCTTCGACGGCGAGGCCGCCAAGGGCGCGCTCTTCGATGACGGCCACACCCTGTCGACCCTGATCCACCGCCCGACCACCTCGCTGGCCGATGCGCTGAAGGCGGCGCTGGCGCCGGTCGCGGCCTGAACGCGGCATCAAACCGGTTGCCCCGCCCGCCGGGCGGGGCTACCCCCTGCCCCCATGCTGGTGCTCGACAACATCCTGACCGACCGGGGCTCGAAATACGCGGTCTCCGGCGGCCCCTGCCGCTCCGACGCGGAGGCGCAGGCCTTCCTGAAGGAACTCAAGCGGAAGAAGAAATTCGCCAAGGCCACCCACAACACCTGGGCCTGGCTCGGCGGGGACGGGCCGGTGAAGAACGACGACGGCGAAAGCGGCGCCGGCATGGTGATCGTCCGCATGCTCGAACGCGAGGGGCTGCGCGACCACATCGTGGTGGTCACGCGCTGGTACGGCGGCAAGCATCTGGGCGGCGACCGCTTCCGCCACGTCCAGACGGCCGTGCGGGCCTATCTGGACGCGTTGGGCTAGGTCATTCCGCCGCCATCTGGCCGTAGGGCGTCGAGAAGGAGATCGCCTCCTCCTGTTCCGTCATACCCTCGGCAATCCCCTCGAAGAGCGGCGTGGAGAGATAGCGCTCGCCGGTATCGGGCAGCATGACCAGCATGACCGACCCCGCCGGCGCAGTCTTCGCCAGCTGCATCGCCACGGCGAAGGTCGCCCCGCCGGAAATCCCGGTGAAGATCCCTTCCTCCGCCGCCAGCCGCCGCGACCAGGCGATGGAATCCGGCCCGGTCACCGGCAGCAGTTCGTCGTAATATCCGCCATCGATCGCCTCCTGCAGCACCCAGGGGATGAAATCCGGGGTCCATCCCTGGATCGGATGCGGGTTGAAATCGGGATGGCCCTCGGTCGGCTGGTGCGCGGCATTGCGGGTGTTGACGTAGCCCGAGCCGACGATCGCGGCATTGGCGGGCTCCGACAGGATGATCCTGGTCTCCGGCCGCTTCTCCTTCAGCACCCGCGCGACGCCGGTCACCGTGCCGCCGGTGCCGTAGCCCGAGACGAAATAGTCCAGCCGCTCGCCCTCGAAATCGCCGAGGATCTCCTGCGCGGTGGTCGTCTCGTGGATGTCGGCATTGTCCTTGGTCTCGAATTGCGAGGCCAGGAACCAGCCATTCGCCTCTGCCAGCTCCTTGGCCTTGGAATACATGCCGTAGCCCTTCAGCGCCTTCGGCGTCAGCACCACCTTGGCACCGAGGAAGCGCATGAGCTTGCGCCGCTCCACCGAGAAACTCTCGGCCATGGTCACGACCAGCGGATAGCCCTTGGCGGCGCAGACCATGGCAAGGCCGATGCCGGTATTGCCCGAGGTCGCTTCGACCACGGTCTGGCCCGGGCTCAGGCGGCCCTCGCGCTCTGCGGCCTCGATGATGTTCAGCGCCAGGCGGTCCTTGACCGAACCGCCCGGGTTGAAGGCCTCGAACTTGACGTAGACGGTGACGCCCTCCGGCGCGATCCGGTTGATGCGGATCACCGGCGTGTCGCCGACAGCCTCCAGAACGCTGTCATAGCGCTTGCCGCGCCCCTGTGTCTGGCGGATTCCCATCGCTTGCCCTCCTGTCTTGTCCCGGCGCGCCAACGCTACTCCGGTTCGGCACGGATCCCCAGCAGGAAACGTGCCGCCCGCCCTCTCCCCCGCGGGGGGAGAGGGCCGGGGTGAGGGGGGTCACTGCCGGATGCGCCAGCCGGTCTGGAAGATGCGCCAGATCACCAGCAAGCAGAGCGCGGTGAAGGCGCCGATCGCAAGCAGGCTCAGCCCGACCGGCACCTCGGCCGTGCCGAAGAACGCCCAGCGGAAGCCCGAGACCAGGTAGACCACCGGGTTGAACAGGCTGATCGTGTGCCAGATGCCCGGAAGCAGCGAGACCGAGTAGAAGCTGCCGCCCAGGAAGACCAGCGGCGTGATCACGAGAAGCGGCACCAGCTGAAGCTGCTCGAAATTCTCCGCCCAGATGCCGATGATGAAGCCCAGGAGCGAGAAGCTGATGCAGGTCAGCAGCAGGAACGCCGCCGCCATCAGCGGATGGCGGATGTCCAGCTCGACGAAGAAGGTCGAGGTCAGCAGGATGATCGAGCCGATCAGGAGCGCCTTGGTCGCCGCCGCCCCGGCATAGGCGATGACGATCTCCAGGAAGCTCACCGGCGCGGATAGCTGCTCGTAGATCGTGCCCATGAATTTCGGGAAATAGATGCCGAAGCTGCCGTTCGACACCGACTGGGTCATCACCGACAGCATCACCAGCCCCGGCACGATGAAGGCGCCGTAGGGAATGCCGTCCATCTCGTCGATGTTGCGGCCGATCGCGGCGCCGAAGACGACGAAATAGAGCGAGGTGGAGATCACCGGCGAGATCAGGCTCTGCACCAGCGAGCGGAAGAACCGGCTCATCTCGAAGAGATACATGGTCCAGATGGCGGTCGGGCTCATGCCTGCTCCTTCACGAGATCGACGAAGATGTCCTCGAGGCTGGATTGCCGGGTCTCCAGGTCGCGCATCGACAGCCCGGCCTCCTGCAGGTCCGAAAGGAGCCGGGTGATCCCGGTGCCGTCGGACTTGGTGTCGTAGGAATAGATCAGCGTGCGGCCGCCGTTGCACAGCTCCAGCCCGTAATCCCCCAGCGATGCCGGGACCGCGGCGACCGGCTCGCGCAGGTGCACGCTGAGGTTCTTGCGCCCCATCCGCGCCATCAGCGAGGCCTTGTCCTCGACCAGCAGGATGCGCCCGCCGTTGATCACGCCGATCCGGTCGGCGATGGCCTCGGCCTCCTCGATGTAATGCGTGGTCAGGATGATGGTCACGCCCTGCTTCTTCAGTTCGGCCACCACGTTCCACATGTCGCGGCGCAGCTCGACATCCACGCCCGCGGTCGGCTCGTCGAGGAACAGCACCCGCGGTTCATGGGCCAGCGCCTTGGCGATCAGCACGCGGCGCTTCATGCCGCCCGACAGCTCGCGCATCCGCGACTTGCGCTTCTCCCACAGCGACAGCTGGCGCAGCACCTGCTCCACCTTGTCCGGGTCCCGGCGCATCCCGAACAGCCCGCGCGAGAAGGCGACGGCAGGCCCCACCGGCGCGAAGGGCTCCAAGTTCAGCTCCTGCGGCACCAGCCCGATCAGGCGGCGCGCGTTGCGGTAGTCGGAAACGACGTCATGGCCGCCGACGAGGATCCGCCCCGAGCTCGGCCGGGTGATGCCGCAGATCGACGAGATCAGCGTGGTCTTGCCCGCGCCGTTCGGCCCCAGCAGCGCGAGGATCTCGCCCTCCTCGATATCGAGGCTGACGCCCTTCAGCGCCTCGAAACCGGAGGCATAGGTCTTCTTGACGTCCTGGACGGAGACGATCGGCATGCAGGGCTCCCTTTCGGCGCGGAACGTAGTTGGCAGGGGCCGGAAAGCCAAGGCTCGGGATCGGTGCGCAGGCTGCGGGCGGGGACGCAGCTGGCGAACACCCTTCCGCCCGCGTCCCGGCGCGCGCGGGAAACGGCCCGGACCGTGCTATCCTGCAGGGGTGGAGTCGAACGACTCGGGAGGAAGAAATGACGGTTCAGGAGAAAGATGCCGCCGCCGGACAGGTCAGCCGGGGCGCCGCCGAAATCTACGAGGATGTCTTCGTGCCCGCCCTGTTCGGGCAGTTCGGGCCGATGCTGGCCGAGGCCGCCGGAATCCGGGCCGGAATGCAGGTGCTCGACGTGGCCACCGGCACCGGGGTCGCGGCGCGGGCGGCGGCCGCGCGCGGCGCGGCGGTGACCGCCACCGACATCAACGAGGGCATGCTGGCCGTCGCCCGGCCGCTGGCCCCCGGCGTCGCCTTCCGCCGGGCGGACGCCGAAGCGCTGCCCTTTCCGGACGAGGCCTTCGACGCGGTGACCTGCCAGTTCGGCCTGATGTTCTTCGGCGACCGCGCCGCGGCGCTGCGGGAAATGGCCCGCGTCACCCGCCCCGGCGGCCATGTCGCCGTCGCGGTGTTCGACAGCTGGCCGAAATCGCCGGGCTACTGCGACCTGATCCCCCTGGTCGGCGAGATCGTCGGGCCGGCCGGGGCCGAGGCGCTGAAGGCGCCGTTCTGCCTGGGCGACAGGACCCGGATCGCCGCCCTCTTCGCCGCGGCCGGCCTGCACGACCCGCAGATCACCCTGCGCACCGGCGAGGTCCGGCACCCGTCGATGGCGGCCTGGCTGGATACCGAGATCGGCGGCTGGACGCTGGCGGAAATGGTCGACGACGGGATGATGGACCGGCTGCGCAGCGCGGCGCCGGAGCCGCTCGGACATTACCTCAATGCCGACGGATCGGTCTCCTTCGCGACCCGGGCGATCTTCGCGGTCGCCCGGGCACGAAAGGATCAGTAGCCGCCGAAGGAATGGTGGTACTGGATGCCCAGCCGCTCGGCCTCGGAACGGAATCCGCCGTCCGGACCGGCGCGGTGGTCGATCGCGACCGAGACCGCATCGCCCGAGTCCAGGCGCACGCCCAGCCCCAGCCGGGTGCGCAGCGCCAGGTCGTCCTTGGTGTTCACCCCGTCGGTGAAATCGTAGTAGCCGGGCATCACGCTGCCTTCGGCGAACCAGGACCCGCCCAGCGGCACCTCGGCGGTGAACCCGGCGCCGACCCAGAGTTCGTCGATGCCGTCCGCGACCGCGCCCGCCCCGGCGCGGAGCTCGACGCCGCCCAGATCGGCGAGGGTGTTGGACCGGATGTCCGCCGAGACGCTGAGATCGCGGTCATCGCGCGATTCCTGCGGGTTGCTCTGGCCGATGCCGAAGACCGCCTCGGCGGCAAGGACGGGGGATGCGAGAAGGAGGCCCGCTAGGACCGGGAGTGCCGGAAGGATCCGCATGATGGTTCTGCCTGCATTTTTTTATGGGTGACTGCAGGACGCAAGATAGCGCCCCCGCGGTCACTCCGCCAGAGGCAGGCCGGCGGCAGCCTTGATCGGCGGCTCCGCGCCCGGCGCGATCTCCTCGAAGTCGAAATTGTCGAGCCGCTGCGCCCGCCGCCCGGCCTTCTCGGCGCTGATCTTGATGTCGGCGATGTCCTTCGCGGCCTGGCCGAAATGCCGGTCGAGATTGCCGACCCGGTCGCCCAGCCGGTCCACGTCCTTCGCCAGAAGCGCCAGCTCGCGCCGCACATGCCCGGCCTGCTCGCGCATCCGCACGTCCTTCAGCACGGCGCGCATGGTGTTCAGCGTCGCCATGCAGGTGGTCGGCGAGACCGTCCAGACCCGCAGCGCGAATCCCTCGCGGATCAGCTCGGGAAAGCTGGCATGCAGCTCGGCATAGACCGCCTCGGAGGGCAGGAACATCAGAGCGCCGTCGGCGGTCTCGCCCTCGATCACGTATTTCTCGGCGATCGCGCGCAGGTGGCTGCGCACGGCGGTGCGCATGTCGCGGGCCGCCTCGGCCAGGGCGCGCTCGTCCCTGGCGTTGCGCAGCTTCTCGTAGGCTTCCAGCGGGAATTTCGAGTCGATGACGATCGGCCCCGGCGGGTTCGGCAGGTGGATCAGGCAATCCGCCCGCCGCCCGTTCGACAGCGTCGCCTGCATCGTGTAGCTGTCCGAGGGCAGCGCCTTCTGCACGATGTCGTTGAGCTGGATCTCGCCGAAGGCGCCGCGGGTCTGCTTGTTCGCCAGGATGTCCTGCAGCCCCAGCACGTCGCCCGAAAGCTTCTCGATATTCGCCTGCGCCTTGTCGATGGCCTGCAGCCGCTGCTGCAGCTCGCCCAAGGAGCGCGCGGTCCGCGTCGCCTGGCCGTGCAGCGTGTCGCCCATCGACTTGGTGACCTCTTCCAGCCGCCGCTCCATGGTGGCGAGCATCGCCGACTGCGCCGCCGCCTGCGCCTCGGCGACATGGGTCAGCCCGCCGGCCAGCCGCTGCTGCGCCTCGCCCAGCCCCTGCACGCGGTTGCCCACCGCCTGCATCGACTGGGCCAGCGCCTCGGACTGGCGCGCGGCCCGCGACGACGCCCGGATCGACAGCAGGAGAAGAAGGAGCAGCACCGCCGCCCCCGCCAGCCAGAGCCGCGGATCGGCCGGATCGATGGGCAGGTCCGCAGCGGTCATGTGCGCCCGAAGAGCCGCTCGATGTCCTGGAGACGCAGCTTCACATAGGTCGGCCGCCCGTGGTTGCACTGGCCCGAGAGCGGCGTCGCCTCCATCTTGCGCAGGAGCGCGTTCATCTCCTGCGGCTGCATCTGGCGGCCGGAGCGCACCGAGCCGTGGCAGGCCATGCGCGACAGCACCGCGTCGATCCGCGCCTTCAGCGCGTCGCCGCCGGTGCCTTCGAGCTCGTCCCAGATGTCGCGCAGCAGCCCGGCAGCATCGACATGGCCAAGGATCGCGGGCGTTTCGCGCACTGCCACCGTGTCGGGCCCGAAGGGCTCGAGCGACAGCCCCGCCCCCGCCAGCTCGTCGGCGATCTCCAGCAGTGCCTCGGCGCCGCCGGCGGGCAGCGTGACGATCTCGGGGATCAGGAGCGCCTGGGCAGGCACGGACCGCGTCGCGGCCTGTTCCTTCAGCTCCTCGTAGACCAGCCGCTCATGCGCGGCATGCTGGTCGACAATCACCATGCCGTCGGGCGTCTGGGCGATGATGTAGTTCTCGTGCAGCTGCGCGCGCGCGGCGCCGAGCGGATGGTTCTGCGGCGCGGGCCCATCCCCGTCGACAGGCGCAGCCTGTTCGAACCGGGCGGAGGGTTCGCCGAACCCGGCCATCGGCTGCGGCGCCGGGAGTTCGTCCATGACCGGCGACGGCGCGGGCGCTTGGGCGGCATAGGCGGCGCGCAGGCTGCCCTGCGAGGGGCGGTCCATCTGGTAGATGCGCGGCGCGCCGGTGGCCGTCGGCTCCTCGGCACGGAAGGCGCCCAGCATCGCGCCGGACACGGTGGAGGAGGCGCGGTGCCCTCCGCCTGCCAGCGCATGGCGCAGCGCGGAGACGATCAGCCCGCGCACCGTGCCGGAATCGCGGAACCGGACCTCTGCCTTGGCGGGATGGACGTTGACGTCGACCTCCACGGGGTCGAGATCCACGAAGAGCACCGCGGCCGGGTAGCGGCCCGAGGGCAGCACGTCCATGTAGGCGGCGCGAAGCGCGCCGGAGAGCAGCTTGTCCCGCACCGGGCGGCCGTTGACGAAGAGGTACTGTGCCTGCGACGAGCCGCGCGCATAGGTGGGCAGCGCGGCATAGCCGGTCAGGCGGACGCCCTCGCGCTCGGCATCGACCGGGATCGCGTTGGCGGTGAACTCGGCGCCGAGCAGGCGGGTCAGGCGGCCATGCAGCGCGTCGAACAGGTCGCCGGCCTCCGCGTCGAGCCTCAGCACCGTCCGGCTGTCGCCGTCGCGGCTTTCCCTCAGGGTGAAGGCAACGGCGGGTTCGGCCATGGCAAGGCGGCGGACGGTGTCGGCGATGGCCTGCGCCTCGGCGCGGTCGGTGCGCAGGAATTTCAGCCGGGCCGGCGTCGCATAGAAGAGGTCGCGCAGCTCCACCACGGTGCCGCGGTTCAGCGCCGCCGGCCGGACCGGGCCGAGCGCCCCGCCCTCGACCGAGATGGCGGCGGCCTCGGCGCCCTGCGGGCGGCTGGTGACGGACAGGCGGCCGACCGCGCCCAGCGAGGGCAGCGCCTCGCCGCGGAAGCCGAAGCTGTGGATGTTCAGCAGGTCGGTGCCGTCGATCTTGGAGGTCGCGTGGCGCGCCATCGCCAGCGGCAGGTCGGCGGCGGCGATGCCATGGCCGTCATCGGTGACCCGGATCAGCGTCTTGCCGCCATCGGCATAGTCGATCTCGATCCGGCCGGCGCCGGCATCGAGCGCGTTCTCCGCCAGTTCCTTGACGGCAGAGGCGGGGCGTTCCACCACCTCGCCCGCGGCGATGCGGTTGATCGCCGCCTCGTCGAGCTGGCGGATCGGAGCAGGGCTGATATTGCGGTCATGCGCGTTCATTCCACAAGGGATAGCACGCGTTCCGGGATGTTCCAAGCGAGTCGGGGACGGCTACCGCGGCGGCCAGGGGCGCAGCGACTCGGCCTCGATCCAGGCCTGCACCCACTCGGGCGCCACCGGCTTGCGTCCGCCATAGCCCATCCCGTCCAGCACCCGGTCGGTCGGCACGATGCCGTCGGGATTTGTCACCGCGATCCGCGCGAGGATCTGCGAGGCGCACTCGCCCTTCCGCCACATCGACTGGTCGAGATAGAAGAAGCGGGCATCCCAGGCCACGAGGCGCACGCGCGACTCCACTTTCTGGAAGACCCGCACCCGGCGGCGGTAGCGCACCGAGAGCCCCGCGACGGTCATGCCCCAGCCCTCGGCCTTCAGCGTGTCCCACAGGCCGCTGCGCCGCGCATGGACCACGCGGGCGACGTCGTAGAGCGTCAGGGTGCGGCCGTTGTTGAGTTCGAGGAAGATGTCGAGATCCCACGGCCAGATGCGGTGGGCCGTGCTGTGGGTCTCCAGCGGCGAGAGCGGCGGCGCCTTGCGGTGGAGCCACAGATCGACTCCCATTCGGACAAACGGATACATGGCACCCCTCTTTTCGCCTGCCCGCAAGGGAGCGGCGCGCTGCGGCCGCGTCAAGCTGGACATGGCGTCCGTTCTTGTTCTTTTTACCTTGAATGCCTAGGTGCTGGGCAAAGCGTCATTCCCGAGGAGAACACGTCCCATGATCATGATCCTGCAGCTCGTCGACCTGATCCTCAGCGTCGTCTTCTTCATCATGATCGTGCACATCATTATGAGCTGGCTGATCAATTTCAACGTGCTGAACCTGAGCCAGCCGCTGGTCTACCAGATCTGGGACGGGCTGAACCGGCTGCTCGAGCCGCTCTATGCGCCGGTGCGGCGGATCCTGCCGAATACCGGGGCGCTGGACCTGGCGCCGCTGGTGGTGTTCATCGCGATCATCGCAATCCGCGACATCATCATCCCGGGCATCGCCCGCAGCTTCATGATGTGATGGACCGGCCCGGCCCGGAGAGCAGGACAAGGCCCGACCCGGCCGCCGCCGCGCCCGGAGGCCGGACCGGCGGCGGTCGGGCCATCCTGCTCAGGCCGGCATTGCGCCCCGTGGCAGGCCCGGCGGCATGACAGCGCCGCTGCCCGGCCCCGGCGCCTTCCGGCAGCCGCGCAGGGTGCTGGAGCATCTGCCCTCTCCCTGGAACCATCCGCTGCCGGCGGGACCTCTGCAGGGGCGCTTCGCCCCCGGCACCGCGCTGTACCATGGCGGCGGCGCGGCGGCTCCGGTTCTGGAGGCCCTCGGCACCGGGCTGGCCCTGCGGGCCGGGGAGGCCGCGCCGGGCTATGTCTCGCTGGCGCTGGACCTGCCCGGGGAGATGGCGGCCGATCTCGGGCCCGCGCACGACCTGCGCGTCCGGCTGGACCTTGCCGCCCTCGACGGCCCGATGCCGGGCGCGGCCCATCTGCGCCTGTCGATCCGCGATGCCGGCGATCCCTGGCAGGTGACCGTGCCGATCTCCGCCGCCCCCGGCCCGCAGGAGATCGCGCTGGGTCCCGGTCCGTCCGCTCCGCCGCCGCTCAGGGGCCTGCCCCGCCGCGCCTGGGTCGATCTCGTCTTCTCCGGCCTCTCCCGCGGCAGCGCTGCCGCGATCCCCGCCCTCGCAATCCGCCGCACCCCAGCCCCAGTCCTTTGACCGCGTCCCGTGACGCCGCGTTCCCGCCACGGGCTCTGGACAGCCCGGCCCGGCCGCGCTTTCCCTGTCCCTCAGGAGGACCGCCATGACCGCTTACCCGCATCTTCTGCGCCCGCTCGACCTGGGCCATGTCACGCTGCCGAACCGGGCGCTGATGGGCTCCATGCATACCGGGCTGGAAGAGACCGGCGACTGGGCGCGGGTCGGCACCTTCTATGCGGCGCGGGCCGAGGGCGGGGCCGCGCTGATGGTCACCGGCGGCCTGGCGCCCAATCCAGAGGGCGCGGTGCTGCCCGGGGCGGCCGGGCTGATGTCGGCGGAGGACGTCGCGCACCACCGCCAGGTCACCGAGCGGGTGCATGGCGCGGGCGGGCTGATCGCGGCGCAGATCCTGCATGCCGGGCGCTACGCCTATTCGCCGGACGCGGTGGCACCTTCGGCGATCCGCTCGCCGATCTCGCCCCACCGCCCGCGGGAGCTGGACGAAGCCGGCATCGAAAAGCAGGTCGCCGACATCGCCGCTGCCGCGGCACGGGCGCGCGAAGCGGGCTATGACGGCGTCGAGATCATGGGGTCGGAGGGCTATTTCCTCAACCAGTTCCTGGTCCGGCACACCAACCGGCGCGAGGACGGCTGGGGCGGCAGCTACGAGAACCGGATGCGTCTCCCGCTGGATGTCGTGCGCCGCGTCCGCTGGGCGGTCGGGCCGGATTTCATCGTGATCTTCCGCCTGTCGATGATCGACCTGGTGCCGGACGGCTCCAGCTGGGACGAGGTCGTCACCCTGGCGCGCGCGGCGGAGGCGGCAGGCGCCTCGATCCTGAATACCGGCATCGGCTGGCACGAGGCCCGGATCCCCACCATCGCCACTTCCGTGCCGCGCCGCGCCTTTGCCTGGGTGACCAAGCGGCTGATGGGAGAGGTCGGCATTCCCGTCGTCACCTCGAACCGGATCAACACGCCGGAGATCGCCGAGGAGGTGCTGGCCGAGGGCTGCGCCGACATGGTGTCGATGGCGCGCCCCTTCCTCGCCGATCCGGACTTCGTCGCCAAGGCCGCCCGCGGCGAGGCCCGCCGGATCGCGCCCTGCATCGCCTGCAACCAGGCCTGCCTGGACCACACTTTCTCGATGAAGCTGACCAGCTGCCTCGTCAATCCGCGCGCCTGCCACGAAACCGTCCTGGCGGCGCCTCCCGCCGCCGCGGCGAAAACGGTGGCGGTGGTCGGCGCGGGCCCGGCCGGCCTCGCCGCAGCGCTGGAGGCGGACCGGCGCGGCCATGCGGTGACGCTGTTCGAGGCGGAGCCCGAGATCGGCGGGCAGCTGCGGCTGGCCGCGCGCATCCCCGGCAAGGAGGAATTCCGCGGCCTGCTCGACTGGTACGCAACCGAGCTGGCGGCCTCGGGCGTGGCCCTCAGGCTGGGCCGCAGCGCCGCGGAAGAGGACCTCCCGGAGTTCGACGAGCTGGTCATCGCCACCGGCGTCCGCCCGCGCGATCCCGGCATTCCCGGGACCGGGCTGCCGCAGGCGGTGGACTATGCGGAGCTGCTGTCGGGCGCGGTCGAGCCCGGGCAGCGGGTCGCGGTGATCGGCGGCGGCGGCATCGGCTTCGACGTGGCCGAATTCCTGGCCCATGCGCCGGGCGACCGACCCTCGCAGGACCCGGAGGCCTGGCGGCGCGAATGGGGTGTCGGCGATCCGCTGCAGGACCGCGGCGGGCTGCGGCCCGGAGGCGCGCAGCCCGCGCCCGCGCCGCGCGAAATCACGATGTTCCAGCGCCGCCCCGGGAAGTTCGGCGCAACGCTGGGAAAGACAACCGGCTGGATCCACCGCAGCAGCCTGCGCGCCAGGGGCGTGAAGATGGAGGCCGGGGTGGAGTACCTGGGAATCAGCCCCGAGGGGCTGCGATACGCCAAGTCTGGAGAAGTCCGGACCTATCCGGCGGACCAGATCGTGGTCTGCGCCGGGCAGGATCCGGTGGACTCCCTGGCACGGTTGGCGGAAATCCGCCCAGAGGGACGGACCCACTTGGTCGGCGGCGCGCTCTCCGCAAAGGGAATCGATGCGAAGCGGGCTATCTTGCAGGCTGTACGCGTTGCACTCAAAATTTGATCATCCTGTCTGCTTTCCTTTCACTTCTTAAGAATTATATCCGTTTTTGATGCAGAAGCGGGGGAACGGCGAAGAAATGAAAAGATTGCCATCACATAAATACTGTTCATATATTATGGAAAATTCCGGTCTTGGCGGAAATGTGTTAACCAGACCAATGGCCGATACTTGGAGTTTGAGTACGATTATGCGATGAATTTATTCGAATTGTACAGAATTACTGCGTAATCACATCTGCGCAGTCATGAAGCTCGGAGTGCTGTATGGACAGATTGTCTGAAATGGAAGCCTTTGCCGCGGTCGTAGACCAAGGCGGTTTCACCGGTGCCGCCCAGAAGCTGGGGATATCGAAATCCGCAGTCTCCAAGCACGTCTCGTCCCTCGAGAGCCGCCTAGGCGCGCGCCTGCTCAACCGGACGACGCGCAGGGTCAACCCGACCGATATCGGACTGGTCTATTACGACCGAGCCCGGAGCGTTCTGAATGCCGCGCTGCAGGCCGACGCCGCCGTGCAGGGCATGCAGGCCGAACCGACCGGCACGCTGCAGATCCTCGCGCCCTCCGATTACGGTGCCTGCGTTCTTGCGCCGATGGTTGCCCGCTACCTGGAAGAGAACCCCGGCGTCGACGTGAACCTGGTTCTGGGCCACGACCTCGCCGAAGCGACCCGCAGCGACATCGACCTGTCGATCAGCCTCGGCGCGAAACCCGACAGCTCGCTGCGCAGCCACAAGCTCGACACCGTCACCCGCATGCTGGTCGCCAGCCCAGCCTATCTCGACCGCCGCGGCCGCCCGTCCCGGATCGAGGACCTGGCCCAGCACGTGCTGCTGCACCAGCTGGAATCCGGAAACGATCCGGCCTGGACGCTGGTCTCGGCAAGCGGCGAAGCCCGCGTCGTGCGCACCCGCGGCCGCCTGGCGACCAACAGCGGAAGCTGCCTTAAAGACAGCGCGATCGCCGGCATGGGCATCGCCTTCCTTCCCGACTTCCTCGTATCCGAGGCCGTTGCCCGCGGCCAGCTCCAGCACGCCATGCCCGGGCTGCCCGCCCAGACCGCGCCGCTCTTCGTCGCCCATGCGCCCAGCAATGGCAGCCTGCCGCGCGTCCGCAGCTTCGTTCAGTTCCTGCTCGACAGCTATGTCGAAGAGCCGTCCGTTTCGGACCGCGCCATCGCCTGACCCCCTCAATCGAAGGAAATCACCGCTTCGACGCGCCGGTTTTCCCGGCGGCCGTCCTCGGTCGCGTTGCTGGCGCGCGGTGCCAGCGCCCCGGCTCCGGCGGCATCGAGACGTCCGGCAGCCACCCCGAATGTCCTGACCAGCATGTCGCGCACCGCCTCCGCGCGGCGGCGAGACAGGGCCATGTTGCCCGCTGCCGAGCCGCTGGAGTCGCTGTGGCCGACAATGGTGGCGCGGTAGCCGGGATGGAGCTGCAGGTAGGCCGCCAGCGCTGCAAGGCTCTCCGGAGGCTCCGGACCGAGATCCGACTTGCCGCTGGCAAAGCTGACATCGCCGAGCACGGCCACCCCGTCGCGGTCGAACGTGGCCGCCAGCCCGCCCTGCCCCTGCGGGGCTTCCGGGGCCGCAGCGTCCGGAGTTGCGGACGGAAGGCCCTCCGCCGGGGCGACGGAGGCGGGCTGCAGCTCCGTCACCTGCCAGAACACCGCCGAGGACGTGCGGCTGACCACCAGGAGCTTCAGTCCCTGCGCATCGCCGGTGCCGGTCTCGGCGCCGAGCACGTAGAATTCCGCCAGGTCGAGATACATCTCCGGCGGCGGCAGCAGTTCGATCCCGCTGCGGAAATCGAAGCCGCCGCAGGCCTCGGCCGCGCAGCGGAACAAGATGTTCGCACCGCTCCCGCCGATGGCCTCCGCCAGCCCCTCGAAAACCGAAAGCGGCGTCACGCCCGGCCCGACCGGCTGCGACCAGGCGGCCATTTCGCGCCGCCCCTCCACCGCCCGCTGCGGCAGCAAACGCCCGTCGAAGGCGCCGGTCGGCAGGGTGTAGCGCCCGGCAGGGTCCTCGCGGCGGCCGGTTTCCGCCGCGTCCTCCTGCGCCGCCGCCAGCGCAGGCGCAGCGCCCAGCAGGAGCGCCGCCAGCAGGGGCCGGCCCGGCCTCAAGGGAGCACGCGGTAATGGTAGCGCAGCACCGGCTCCATCCCGAGCCCGGCATAGAGCGCCCGCGCCCCGGCATTGCCCTCGGTCACCGCAAGGGCCAGGAAGGCAGCGCCCTGCTCCCCTGCCCATTCCGCCGCCCGCGCCATCAGCCGCGCGCCGTTGCCGCGGCGGCGCAGCTCCGGCCGGATCTCGATCGCATGGATCATCGCCACCTGGCCATGGACCGCGGCAAAGGCCGTCCCGGCCGGCCGGTCCCCGTCCCGTGCCAGCAGCGAGACATGCGGCCCCGCGGTCCGGGACATCACCGCCAGCCGGTCGCGGCCGATCCCGCCCAGGCTCCAGATCTCCTCCTGCACCGCCAGCGGCGGCCAATGCGCGAAGGCGGAAAGCCGCGGCGCGTCGATCCCGGCAAAGGCGGCCAGCGGGGCGGCATAGAGGATCGACGGGTCCTTGATCGCGTAGCCCTCGCCTTCGAGCAGCGCGTCGAGCCCCGGCGTGTCCGGCAGGATCTGGAAGACCGGTGCCTGCCCCCAGGCCTGCATCTGCGCCACCGCCCGCGGCAGCGCCTCGGCCAGGCCCTCGGCGCCCGGCAGGGCGCGCCCGGCAGTCACGCGCTGGCCGCCGCCCGGCGAGCGGCGCAGCCGGAACGGGCCAACGGCATGCTCTTCGGCGGCGGGCCATGTCGCGGCCAGCGCCGCGCGCATCTCCTCCGCGCCGGGCAGGCTCACTTGCCCACCTGCGGCAGCACCTCGCCCAGCCGGGCCATCGCCGCATCGATCCGCGGCCCGTCGGTGCCGCGCACGACAATCTGCGCGCCGAAGGCTCCGTCGCGCTGGAACGGGTAGCTGCCCATCGACAGCTCGGGGAATTCCTGTGCCAGGGCGCCAAGCGGCCCAGCGAGCTCGCCCTCGGGGATGTAGAGCGTCACCGACTGGCTCAGCAGCGGCGCGCCGCCGGTGAGCGTCGGGATGACAGAGGCGACCATCGCCTCGAAGACCGTCGGCACGCCCGCCATCACGTGGACATTGCCGAGCGTGAAGCCCGGCGCGGCCGAGACCGGGTTGTCGATCAGCGCGGCACCGTCGGGGATGCGCGCCATGCGCAGCCGCGCCTCGTTGATCTGGGTGCCGCGATTGGCGTAATGCGTCTCGAGGATCGCGCGGGCGTCGTCCCTCACGTCGATATGCGCGCCGAAGGCGGCGGCGACGGCATCGGCGGTGATGTCGTCATGGGTCGGCCCGATGCCCCCCGAGGTGAAGACATAGGTATGGGCCTCCGACAGCGCCCGGACGGAGGCGGTGATGGTGGCCGCGACATCGGGGACGACGCGGACCTCCATCAGCGGGATATTGTGGCGGGTCAGCGCATTGGCGAGGAAATGCATGTTGGAATCGCGGGTCCGTCCCGAGAGGATCTCGTCCCCGATCACCAGCATCGCCGCCGTGGGATTGTCCGTCATGTCCTGTCCTTTCCGGGAAGAGTCCGCCACATCTAGGCCTTCGCTAGCCCTGTTCCATGCAAGGATCAACTGTGCAGACCTTGGCACGGGCGCCAGCCCGGGCCGCGCCCGACCCTCCCCCCGGGAGGGCGCTTTCGACGTTCCGGCCAGCACCGGTGTCAGGTCCTCTGGCAGCGTCCCGCCAAGCTCCCATGCAGCACCCGCCCTCCCAGGCTCGGGCGCGCCCCTTCGCGCTAGCGTTCAACCGCCGCCAAAACCGTATCGGGCGCAGGCAGATTTGGCACAACCTCCGGGCGCACGAAGTCTGCGTAGCACTGCGATAGAGCGGCAACCGATTCCTTGATGTCCGGTCCAAGAAGAAAGCTCGCACCTGAACCGATCGTTCCGAAGAGCTGTGGCAGGTAGATCGGCGCCAAGGCTCCGGCTGCCGCAGCGGATGCGGGCAGGACGAATTCCCGCAACCAGTCGATTTTGGGATTCTTGGAACCAGCTTCCAGCAAACGGTTCGTATGCGATGTCCCGGCCCCACCTGTTTGTGAGGCGGCGGTTCTGAGATCTCATTTCCAGCGATAGGCAGGGAGTGACTTTCTCAATGAGCGC
>NZ_JAATVU010000081.1 GCF_013184745.1 Mangrovicoccus sp. HB161399 | reverse complement strand
TTCGAATGCACCACCGCAGAGGTCTGGGACCGCCCGGATCTGGAAGCCGCCATCCGGGCCTCCTTCGAGCTCATCGAGGCTGCAGCCGCCTGATTTGACCGGGGAATGGAAAATCCTGCGATAGGCATCCCGAGCCCCGGCGGGAAGAGTCATCTTTCGGCCGGGGCAACAGATCGTCCGACGTCCAGGAAGACGCGGCCGCCGTCAATCTTGGCCGGATAGGTCGGAACAGTTCCGTCGGCCGTGGCGCCGCTTGCGAGGTCAACGGCGAGGTTGTGAAGCGGGCAGCTCACCGATTGGCCATGCACGATGCCTTCGGATAGCGGGCCGCCCTTATGCGGGCAGCGATCATCGAGAGCGAAGACCTGGCCTTCAAGAGTGCGGAACACCGCGATGCAGCCCTGCGCGGTGCGCACGATGCGGGCGCCGCGAACGGGGATGTCGCCGAGCTTGCCGACGTCCGTCCAGGCGCTCATGCTTCCGTTTCCTGCGTCAAATCGGTCATGACATCCCATCTTTCCCGTGTCTCTTCTGCGGTGTGCTCTGCCCATGGATCCTTCCGGTAGACCGACTGGGAGATTTCGAACCGTTCGGCCAGCGCTTTCCTGCTGGCGGTATCCTCGACCACCTTGGTCCGGACCCAGTCGAGTCCGACTTTACCCACCCATTTGTATGGCCGGTAAAGATATCTGGCATTTTCCCGATAGAGCTGCACGAAGGCGGCAGCGATTTCCAATGCTTCCGCTTCAGTAGCCACCTTGGCTAGCGGCTCTGTTTCCTTCAGTTCCATGCCGGCCGCCCCGGCGACGCCGATCTCGTAGCCGCTGTCGACGCAGATGATGCCGATATCCTTGCAGGTGGCCTCGGCGCAGTTCCTGGGGCAGCCGGAAACTGCCAGCTTGACCTTGTGAGGCGTCCACGATCCCCAGAGCAGCTTTTCGAGCTTTATGCCGAGCCCGGTGGAATCCTGCGTGCCGAAGCGGCAGAACTCGGAGCCGACACAGGTCTTCACCGTGCGCAGCCCCTTGGAATACGCATGGCCCGACACGAGTCCCGCCGCGTTCAGATCCGCCCAGATCCGGGGCAGGTCGGCTTTCTCCACGCCCAGCAAGTCGATGCGCTGCCCGCCTGTGACCTTGACCATCGATACGCCGTAAGTCTCGGCGGCATCTGCGATAGCGCGGAGCTCTGCCGGAGTCGTGATCCCGCCCCACATCCGCGGCACGACCGAATAGGTTCCGTCCTTCTGGATGTTGGCGTGGTTCCGCTCGTTGACGAAACGGGACTGGGGGTCGTCTTGGTACTCGAGCGGCCAGGCCGCCAGCAGGTAGAAGTTCAGGGCCGGACGGCAGGAAGAACAGCCGCATGACGTTTTCCAGCCGCATTCCTGCATCACTGCAGGCATCGATTTGAGGCCACGGCTGACAATCAGCCGACGCACGTCTTCGTGCGTCAGCGGCGTGCAGGCGCACATGGTTTCCTTCTCGGCGGCGTAGACGTCTCCGAGCGAAGATTTCAGGAGCTTCTCCACGAGCCCGGTGCAGCTGCCGCAGGAGGCCGAGGCCTTGGTAGCAGTCCGGATGAGAGGGATGGTCCCTGCACCTGACTTGATGGCGGAGACGACATCGCCCTTGCATACACCGTTGCAGCCGCAGATTTCGGCTTCGGGGGGCAGGGCGGCGATTGCGGCCAAGGGGTCGCCGGCCATCCCGGCCTGGTGCGCAGGACCGAAAATCACCGTCTCGCGCACGCCGGAAATATCGGCACGATCCTTCATCAGCCTGTGGAACCAGGGGCCGTCCGCGGTGTCGCCATAAAGGACGATGCCGATGATGCGGCTGTCGCTGAGGACGAGGCGCTTGTACACTCCCCGGCCTGGATCTCGGAAGACGATTTCCTCGCGCCCCTCTCCGGCGGCGAAGTCTCCGGCCGAGTAAAGGTCGCAGCCTGTCACCTTGAGCTTGGCCGCCACGTCCTTCCGGACGAAACGCCGACTCTCGTCTGCCAGTGTCGCTGCGACGACATGCGCCTGGTCGTAGAGCGGCGCGACGAGACCGAAGACCGCTCCGTCATGCTCGACGCATTCGCCGAGCGCGAGGATGTCGGGATCGGACGTAACCATGTGGTCATCGACCACGACGCCGCGGTTGACCTCCAGTCCCGCTGCGCTCGCAAGGGACGTGTTCGGCCGGATGCCTGCGGCCATTACCAGCAAATCGCAGGCGAGCTCCGTCCCGTCATCCAGCCGCAGGGCACGGACGCGGCCGTCGCTGCCCAGGATCTCCTCGGACCGGGCGCTACAGAGGATCCGGATTCCGCGCTCTGACAGAGCCTTCTGCAGGAGGTAGGCGGCGCTTTCGTCCAGCTGGCGCTCCATAAGGTGGCCCATGATGTGGACAACCGTGACCTCCATGCCCCGCATCCGCATTCCAGCGGCGGCCTCGAGTCCGAGGAGCCCGCCGCCGATCACTACCGCCCTTGCCTCAGGCGATGCTGCCGCGCGGATCATGCGATTGGTATCTTCAAGGTCCCGGTAGGAAATGACGCCGTCCAGATCATTTCCTGCCAGCGGAGGAATGAAGGGATCCGAGCCCGTGCCGAGGATGAGCTTGTCGTAGGGCACTTCGCCCCTCTCCCCGACAACGATCCGCCTTTCGCGGTCGATGGCAGTGACCCGCTCTCCGAACCGGCACGTGATGCCATTGCGTCGGTACCACGCGTCACCGTGCGTGACGATTTCCTCGTAGGTCCTTTCCCCCGAGAGCACGGGCGACAGCATGAGGCGGTTGTAGTTTCCGCGCGGCTCGGCGTTGAAGAGCGTGATCTCCCAGTCGCCCGCCCGGGTTTCCAGGATGTGTTCCAAGGCGCGGCCAGAGGCCATGCCGGCTCCGATGACGACAAGTTTCCCGGTCATGATGTCCTTCTGCGTCTTTCGATCGAGCGGCCTGCCGATCATGCGGCCTGCCGGAGCGTGCATTTTCCCGGCAGGGTCGCCGGATCAGGAAACGAGCTTCGCCTGGCCCGCATCCAGCTGGCCGCCGAATCCGCCGATCTCGTCATGCGCCTGCAGGATGCCTGTCACGGCGGCGGCCGCCTCCTCTCCCTTCATCAGGAAATGGTCCAGGAAGAAGCGCATCATGGGGTCGGTCTCCTGGAAATTGTGCGGCGTCAGGGAGACCGAGAGGACCGGAACATCCGTTTCCAGTCCGACCTGCATCAGCCCGCTGACGACGGCCTGGGAGACAAATTCGTTGTGATAGATGCCGCCGTTGACGACGAACGCTGCGCAGACGATAGCATCGTACCTGCCCGTCCGGGCCATCCGGCGGGCAGCCAGGGGCAGTTCGAAGGCACCGGGTACTGTCACCACCCGGATGGCGGCTGCGGGCATGGCGCGGGAGAACCCGGTCAGGGCCTGATCGACAATATCGGCGTGCCAGGACGCCTTGATGAAGCCGATTCTGGGGGAGTTGCGGTCGGACATTTGCAAACCTCATGTTTCCGGTTGCGGGACAGGCACCAAGGTGCGGTCGAGATAGATCAGCGGCAGGGCAGAGTCGTTCGCGCAGGCCTCGAGCACATCACAGAGAAAGATGGTGTGCGTGCCTGCCGGGAAGCTGTCGGCGATCGCGCAGGAAAAGGTGGCGCAGGCTCCCGCGAGGACCGGCTGGCCCCTGGAATCCGGGTGCCAGTCCGAACTGTCGAAGCGGTTCTCCTGAGCAATCTTCCCTCCGAATGCGAGGGCGGCGTCGGAATGCTTCTGGGCAAGGACATTGATCGCTAGACGCCGGTTTCCTGCGATTGCCGGATGAGAAGAGGCGGAGGTGTTCACGCAAACGAGGAGCCGGGGCGGCTTCTCGCTGACGGAGCAGGCAGCTGTAGCGGTCATGCCCGCGCGGCCTGCGGGGCCGTCGGTCGTCACAATCTTCACCGCCGCGGCCATCCGGGCCATCGCGTCGCGAAAGTTTTGCCGGTGATCCGGTCTGGACGAGTTCACGATTGTCATGGGGAACGATCTGGTCTGGGGTCGGAAAGGCGGCACCGTGGGACCGGTGCCGCGGGCAGGATCACTCGGCCGGGGTCCTTACAACCGCCGACAGGTTCCGGAAGGCTGCGCCACGGTGCGTCGCGGGCAGGCGGGCCGACTTGCCGAACACCTTCCGGCGCAACGGTCCCTCGGCATAGTCGCGCTGAGCGAGGCCGCGTTCCTGCAGGACGGGTGTCACGTGGTCGATGAAGTCGACATAGGTCGCGGGGTGAAGCTGGCATATCATGTTCACGCCGCTGATCCCGGCATCCTGCCACAGTTCCAGCTCGTCGGCGATGCTCTCTGGCGTGCCGACGATGCGGCAGTTGTAGGACAGGGCGTTTGCCACTTCCTTCACCGTCGCCTTGTCACCGTTCTGCTTTCCGATCTCGATCATGCGGGCATAGCCCTGCAGGCCGTCGAGCCCGGATTCATCCACCGGCTGGTCGGGGTCCAGATGCGAGAGATCGACGCCCATGTCGCGGCTGACATGCGCGGCCAGGCCTTCGTAGCTGACCCACTCGTCGATCTCCGCGGCCTTCCGCTGCGCTTCTTCCATCGTGCTGCCGACCACGAAGGACAGGCCCTGGATGAATTTCAGGTCATCCGGGTCGCGGCCGTTCTGGCGGGCGATCTCCCTGGTCTTGCCGATCCCGATGCGGGCGCCGCCGACATTCGGATACAGGACGAACGTCCCCTCGGCATGCTGGGCAGCAAAACGGCTGCCGCGGGGCGAGGCCCCGGCCTGGTAGAGCATCGGCGTGCGCTGCGGGCTGGGGCTGACCAGATGCGGGCCCTGGACCCTGTAGCGGCTTCCGGCATGGTTGATGCGGTGAACCTTGGTGTGGTCGCTGAAAATGCCGCTCTGACGGTCGGCAAGCAGCGCATCGTCTTCCCACGATCCTTCCCAGAGCTTGTAGAGGACTTCCATGTACTCGTCTGCCCAGTCGTAGCGCTGGTCATGGGGGACGATCGACTCATGCCCGAAGTTGCGGGCCGCGTTTTCCGTGACGCTGGTGACGATGTTCCAGCCGATGCGGCCGCCGCTGATGTGGTCGAGCGTCGAGACCTTCTTGGCAAAGGAGAAGGGGTGTTCGGAGAGGATCGAACTGGTGAAGACGAAGCCCAGATCGCGAGTAACGGCAGCCAAAGCAGTGCAGAGCGTGAACGTGTCGTTGCAGGGCATGTGCAGGCCCTGCTCGAAATAGGCGTCCCACTTGCCGTCATAGGCCGGATCTATGCCCAGGATATCGGCAAAGAACATCGCGTCGAACTTGCCTTCCTCGAGCTTGCGCGCCAAGCCGGACCAGGTCTCGAAGCTGTTGAAATCCGCGAGCTGGTTCTCGGGGTGGCGCCAAGTCCCGTGGTAGATATGGGAAGGCACATTCATCGTGAAACAGTTGAAGATCATGCGATCGCGCATTGGCGTTTCCTGTCATCCTGCTGGTTTGTTTCTGTTTCCGGCAAGCTAGCGCGCCCCTTGGTGGCCAGTCTTGGACCAGAAGGAACACTTGCTTGTCCGAGAGTGCACAGCCATTGCTCCGCAGGCGCTCCCCCGAGACTCCGGCCGCGCCGGAGGCCCCTGCGGGTTCCGGACCGTTTGTGCCGGAATCCGAAAGCGCCAATTTGATGTGCGAAACGCTGAGGGATCAGTCAGCATATGACCGGCCGGCAGACTGGCAGGACGACGCGGGACGGCCGCACTTCACGCGCCGGCCATGCGGATCATATCTTCCACGCCGAACGCAGCCGACGAGAGATCCATGCCCAGCTGGAACGCAGACCGTCTTCCCCAGAAAGACCGCTTCCCCTACTGGCGCGAAGTGCTCTGCCAGAACTATACCTCGCTGCAGCCGATCAGCGAGCAGAACAACGGCTTCCGGGGAATGGTGCGGTCGGCTCCGCTCAGCGAGCTCAACGTCACCACGATCGCATCGGGCCGCCAGAAGATCTATCGGCGCCGTCAAGAAATCCGGAAGGATTGCGATGCAGTCTGCTTCCTGAACCTGCAGCTCCGGGGCCAGAGCCGGATGGTGCAGTTCGGGCGGGAGGCGCTGCTGCAGCCCGGAGATTTCTCTCTTGTGGATTCCACTGAACCCTACTTGGTGGACTATTGCAGCGACGATTGGGAACAGCACTCGTTCCGCATCCCGGGAGCTCTCTTGGGAACTGTCCTCGGTGGCACAGAGCGGAGGATGGCGATCCGCTACGGAGCGGAGTCTCCGCTCAATTCTGTTGCGGTGTCGTTTCTGTGTTCTGTTGCGAAGCTGGCGGAGGATCTGTCTTCCGCCGATATCGCGCTTTCGAACCAGATCGTAAATCTGGTGGGCCTCGCGCTGGAATCGCCCAGCGGTGACGTGGCCGGTTCCGAAGGAGACCTGCGCGAATGCCTGGCGCAATCGATCCTGGATTACATTTCGGCCAATGCCCAGGATCCAGACATGACGCCGTCCAAGGCGGCGCAGCGTTTCCGCATTTCGGTGCGATATGTGCACAAGGTTCTGGAGGGCCGCGGCACGACTTTCGGAAAGTCGCTGCTGGACCGGCGCCTGGAGCTTTGCGCCGAAAGCTTGCTCCGGGACCCGAGCGCCCCGATAGGGTCAATCGCATTCCACTGGGGTTTCGGTGACCTGTCGCACTTCAGCAGGTCCTTCCGCGCGAAGTATGGCATGACCCCGACCGAGTACCGGGTGGAAGGGCTCAAGAATCCGGGAGCATCCCCAGAATGACAGTGATCGGGGCCGGACGGCCCCGATCAGAAGCTGGCGGAATTAGCTTGTCCGATCGTCCAGGCTTGCCCCAAGGCAAAGCCGAGCAATTTCAATAACGGGCAAACGGCGCTGTCAGCGGATCATAGCCCGGGCTTTTGATGATGCCATGCAGCTGGCGGCGTCGCGCGCCCATGTTGCCGCCATCGTAGAGCGGGAAACAGAGGGCATCGTTCATCAGATCCATCAGCGGATGGGACTTCTGGTAGCTGTCGACGCCGACGATCTTCATTGCGTCATAGACGACGTCGACGCAAGTTTCCGAGGTGAAGACCTTCGTCATCACCGCCAACTCCTGCTCTTTTCCGCCAGACAAGTCAAATTGTTGGCACGCCTTCCAGGTCATGTAGCGGCAGGCCTCTATCTTCATCTTCATGTCCGCAAACTTGTAGCCGATGACCGGGTAGTCGATGACCGGATGCGGCCCGGATCGCGTGTCACGGCACGCCCAGTCACGGGCGATCTCGAAGGCGGAGCGCATGACGCCGACGCAGGCCGCGCCGATCAGGGCTGCGGTCCAGGCAAAGTTCTGCGTCACCATTGCCACGCCGTCGCCAGGCTGGCCGAGGATGTTCGACGCGGGGACACGCACATTGTCGAAGTGGATGCGCGGCGCGATCGAGGCCTTGTGTCCGGCCGGTTCCAGGATCCCGTCCACGCTGATGCCCGGGGTCGCACCTGGCACCATGATGATTGCGAGCGAGTCCCCGGCGCCCTTGGACGGGTCGGTGCGGCAGACAACGGCGAACAGGTGGCACCCCTTGCCGTCCCAGCCCGAACCGTTCGTCGTATAGTGCTTCTGTCCGTTGATGACCCACTCGTCACCCTCGAGACGGGCAAAGGTCTGGACGCCGCAGGACGGATCCGGGGAATCGAAGTTTGCGCCGCCCACGGTGTCGGTGAAGGCCAGCGCCGCAAGCCTTGTGCCGTCCTCGATGAAGTCGGGCAGGAACCGCTTCTTCTGCTCTTCCGTGCCGAACCAAATCAGCGGCTTAGTGCCCAGGCCCGTTCCCAGGAGGGTTCCCGCAAGGCTGACATCCTGGGTGCAGAATTCCTCCGCCGCCAGTGCGAAATCGAGGGTCGAGACGTCACTGCCGCCAAATTCTTTCGGAAACAGGCCGTTCACCAGTCCTGCCTCCACGGCTGCCTTGTGGTGCGGCCGGGTTGCCGTGAAGCGCTCCATGGGGTCGCTGATGCCGTTGACGAGGGGCCGGATGTCTTTCATGACATCGGTCGCAAAACTGCGTGCAGTTGCCTGAAGAGCGAGCTGGTCGTCGCTGAGTTGGAAGTCGATTGGCATTGTAACCTTCCTGTCTTCTGTCTTGTTTTCGTGAAGACATCGTGGAAGTTCGCCCGTGTCCGGTCTTGGACCACAGGGACTAATAACTGTGCAATTCGTGCCAACTGCCGCAGGACGGTCAGGAATGCCGGTGCGGAGCGGTTTGCGCGGTCGTGCGGTACGTGCGGGGCGAGACTCCAAATTCTTTCCGGAACTGGCGATTGAAGCCGGACAGATCCCCGAAACCGGCGCCATAGGCAATTTGGGAAACCGGCACATTTGGGTCGGTGCGAAGCGCCAAGGCGCATCTGGCCAATCTGCGAGCCGCTATTTCCCGGGCGAAGCTGCGTTCTTGCTGCTCGAAGAGACGGTGCAGATAGCGCGGGGAGATCCGAAACCGGGCACAGACGCCCTCAACTCCGAGACCGGGATCCGATAGATTTCTTTCGATATGCAATTTGACTGAATGCAAAAGACCTTCTTGGCGCGATGCGGCAGTTGTTTCGCCAGCGTCGGTTCTTGCGCCAAGCGCCATTGCGACGATGTCGGTCGCCATGCGTTCGAGCGAAGGTGCAGTTTCCGGAGGAATATTTTCGGCACGGCGCGCCAAGCTGGCCAGGAAATCCGCCGCGATGTCGCCCGCGGCTGTCTGGCGGCAGACGGGAAGAGCCATGAAGGCACGCGATCTTGGCAAGACCGGCTGCAGCAGTGCTTTCGGGAAGCGGAAGGAAAATGTCCGGATTCTGCTCGCGCCGCCGCGATAATCCAGCGAGTACGGCTCGGTTGAGTCGACGATGTAGAACTCCCCAGGCTTAACCAGCGTCTCGCGACCGCAATGGTCGACCCGGACATCGCCGGCGACTTGCATGTTCACAAAATAGCATTCCACGGGCATTCGCGCGATTTCGTGTCTCGTGCGGTGGACCGAATGGTTGTCAGTCACCTGCTCGCAGACATTCACTTTGCCGACGAGATCGGCCGAGACTTTTCCGCTGAACTTCCCGGACCCATCATGGCGCGGATCAAGCGCAACGAAAGCGGCGCAGACCACTTCCCTCCAGAAACCGAACTGCTTTTCCGCGACCTGTTCTTCAGTGTTCCATTTCGGCATTTCGGCAACCTGGTCCGAGCATACGAGACTCATATCGAAGGAACGCGACCGGCGCTGGGGGCCGGTTGTCAATCCTGCCGGTCACGCATTCATGGAGCCGGGACGTGCAGGCAGGGATTCCTTCCCCATCCGCCGAAATATCCGGCAGTGCGCCCGCACATTGGACGTCCTGAGATCGCATGGCGCTTGGCCGGTGTGCCGACGTGCCTCAACGGGTGAATCGACGTTTGGGCCGCAGGCGTCCGGCGATGCTTTCAATGAGCCAAAGCGATGGGATGCAGAAACTTTTCCCGAAGGAAACTCTTGATTCCATTGAGGCAGTCATGATCCGCTTCAATTCGGAGAGCTGTCCTGACGAGGTGCGCATGTCCGGCGAGGTTCTGGCTTCACCTGCACGAGGGCGTCTGCCTCGCAAGTCTTGGCATGCGACCATCGAGGCGTGCAGCCAGCTCAGCCGCCACTCCGGGGCCAGGTATCGGACAGCCGGTAGCCGCCCGGCCAGGGGTCGGAAGGGTCCAGCATGTGCTGGTGGATGCCGGTGATCCAGGCGCGGCCGGAGATCTCGGGACGGATCGCCGCAAGCGGGCCGGCGCGGGTCTCGCCCAGGATGCGTCCGTTGAATTCCGAGCCGATGATCGACACCCCGGTGAAGCGGTCCGCAGGCCCCATCTCGCCTCTTGCATGGAGGATCGCCATCCGCGCCGAGACCGCGGTGCCGGTGGGCGAACGGTCGATCTTTCCGGGCTGGATCGCGACGACCGAGGCGGCACGGAGATCATTGCCCTCACGCATGACCGGCCCGGCGAAGAGGCAGAAGGAATGATGTGTCCAGTCCGGCCGCTCCGGATGCTCGAAGCGGTAGCGGGCATTGGCGGCATTGGTGATGCGGATGCCGAGTTCGGCGATGCCGCGGGCGTTGGTTTCGGAGAGGTCGATCCCCAGCGCGGCGGCATCCGCAACGACGAAGCTGTCGCCGCCGAAGGCCGTGTCCACGGTGATCGTGCCGAGCCCGGGCACGTCGAGCGGCACGTCGAGACGGCTGGCGAAGGAGGGCAGGTTCTCCACATGGATGCGCTCGGCCTTGCCGTTCGCGCAATCGGCGCGGACCCGCACCGGCCCGCCGGGGGCCTCCAGCAGCATCTCGGTCACCGGCTCCTGCATCGGCACGAGGCCGGTATCGAGCAGCACCGTCGCGACGCAGATCGAGTTCGAGCCGGACATCGGCGGCGTGTCCTCGGGCTCCATGATGATCCAGGCCGCCTGCGCGCCCGGATGCTTCGGCGGGACCAGTAGGTTCACGTGCCGGAACACGCCGCCCCTGGGCTCGTTCAGCACGAAGTTGCGCAGCGTGGCATCCTCCGCGATCCAGCGGCGCTGGTCCCAGAGCGTGTCGCCGGGCGGCGGCGCGACCCCGCCGACGATGACGTCGCCGACTTCGCCCTCGGCATGGCAGGAAACGACGTGGATGACCTTGGTGCTTCGCATGGGTGTCTCCGGGACTGGCAGGATTGCAGTATAGGCGGGACGCGACGGTCAGGACATGCGGCTGCGCTGCATCATTGGTGTGACGCCGAAGGCGGTTCGGTAGCAGCGCGAGAAATTGCCTGGGCTGTCGAAGCCGCAGGCCAGGCCGATCTCGGTGACGCTGAGCTCGGTCTGCAGGAGCAGGTGCCGCGCCTTTTCCAGCCGCATCTCCATGTAGTACTTCTTCGGGGCGATGTTCAGGAACTTGCCGAAGAGCCGCTCCAGCTGCCGCACGGAGATGTCGAGGCGGGCGGCGATTGCAGGGGAGGAGAGCGGCTCCTCGAGGTTGGCGCGCATGATCTCGATGGCACGGGCCAGATCGGTGTTGCGCATCCCATTCCGCGACTGCAGCGACACTTTCTGCGCCGCCGTGGCATCGCGCACCGCGTTGTAGACCATCTGGTCGGCGACCGCGACCGACAGGTCCTGCCCGTGAGCCTGTCCGATCAGGTGCAGCATAAGGTCCGCCGTCGCCGTGCCGCCCGAGGCGGTCGCGTATTTCCCGTCGGCGACGAACACGTTGCGGACCAGGTTAACGCCAGGGAATTCCTCCATGAAGCTGTCATGGAATTCCCAGTGGATCGCCGCCTGCTGCGCCACGAGCAACCCGGCCCTGGCCAGGACCCAGGCACAGCGCGCCGATCCTGCTAGCGCCGACACGCTCGATCCGGCGCAGGGCGGAGATCAGGACACGGTGATCCATCGATTTCATGTGGAAGCCGGAGAGGACGAAGACGCGCTCGCAGGGCGGCAGGTCGTCGAACCGGTGCTGCACGAGGCTGACCGTGCCGTCCGAGGCGGTGACGGTCTGTCCGTCGAGCGAGGCATAGGACCAGCGGTGGAGGGTCCTGCCGCTGACCAGGTTGGCGATCCGGAGCGGATCGGCGGCGGAGGCCAGGGCCAGATGGGTGTAGTCCTCGACCAGGGCGAAGACGAAATGCTCCGGCGCGCTCGTCGGCGGCGTGGTCCTCGTGCGATGCCGGCGCGGAAGGGGTCCCGCGCCGGTCTGAATGTCCTACTCGGAAGCAGCGCGTGCCTGCTCCAGCCAGCTGTCGTACTCGGCCTTGTGTGCCTCGATCCAGTTGTCGACATGGCGGTCGATATCGCTGGAATCATCCTCGCCCTCGGTCATCAGCTTGCTCTGCGCCGAGATGTCGGCGGCGCTGATGCTGGCAACAGAGAACAGCTTTGCCGCCGCCGGATTGTCGGCGAGGAACTCGTCGGTCGCAAGAATGTAGATGTTGTCCACCGCGAAACCGAGGTTCCTGCCCTCGTAGGTGGTGTCTGCCTCGACGCCGTCAGGCAGCGAGGTGTAGGGAACCTCCAGCCATTCGACATCCTTGCCCGGCACCAGCGTCGCCGAGACCCAGTAGGGCGTCCAGGTGTTGTAGAGGATCGGCTTGCCGGTTTCGTATCGGGCGATCGTGTCGGCCATGATGGCGTTGTAGGCGCCCTGGTTGTGGGTGACCGTGTCGCGAAGCTCGTATTCGTCGAGCTGGTGCTCGATCACGCGCTCGCAGCCCCAGCCCGGCGGGCAGCCGGCCAGGTCGGCCTTGCCGTCGCCGTCGGCGTCGAACTTGGCCGCGATCTCCGGCTTCGCGAGATCGGCCAGGCTGTGCACGCCGGAATCGTAGGTCGCCTTGTCGATCAGGTAGCCCTGAAGCGTGCCCGAGATGAAGGGCCCCTTGACCTCCTCGAGAAGGTCGTCGCCGCCGGATTCCTCGAAGAAGGCGGTCTGCAGGTTGTGCCAGTGCGCGGGATAGAAATCGGCGTCGCCGGTGGCCAGCGCCAGGTGGGCGGTCTGGATCTCGACTTCCTGCGGATCGGCGACGTCATAGCCGAGATCCTCCAGCGCGCGGAACAGGATCCGGGCCTGGAAGCTTTCCTCGGCGATCAGGCCGATGACCGGGCGCACGGTGGTGCCCTCGCCGGGCTTCTCGCTGGCGGAAGCGGTTCCAGCAAGGATAGTGGAGGCGGCAAGCGTGGATTTGAACATCTGGTATTTTCCCTGTTGCGTTGTTCAGTTCTGGAGTTCGGGGCTTCCGGGCGGCACCGGCGCGGCAGGATCGTGCTTCGGGCCTGCCAGACGCAGCGCCAACCTGATCGGGCCACCCTGCCACCAGTGGCGGTGGCCGCGCTCGCGGCCGGACTGGCCCATCCCCTGCGAGATCCGGTCGAGCACGATTGCAAGGATCACGATGCCGAGCCCGCCATCGCCGACGAGGCGGACGAGGATCGAGGGCAGCAGCGTCACCTCGCAGCCGGACATGCGGTAGGGCTTGCCCTTCACGGGCAGCTCGTGGTGGTAGAGGTGGATCTCGCGGATTTTCATCGATGGGACCGTCAGGGTTGGAGAAGGCGGCCCGTTCGCGCGGAGCGGGCCAGTCGGGGAGCGTCCCTGGGCCGGACCAGCGCGGAAGGGACGAGGGTGCACTGCCCCGGGCGTCCGGCGGCAGGGCCAGCGCCTGCAGCCTGGATCAGATGTCGACAGAAACCGTGCCGATGGGCTCCGAGCAGCAGGCGAGGATGTAGCCTGCGCCGATGTCCTCGACCGAGATCCCGCCATTGTGGACCATATGGACCTCCCCCGAGATCTTCCTGACCTTGCAGGTGCCGCAGACCCCGAAGGTGCAGCCCGAGGGAATGTTGAGCCCCGCGGCCCTGGCGATGGCCAGCACGGTGTCGGTCTCGGTGCAGTCGGCCCCGACCCCGGAGGCGGCGAAGGGGACATGCGACCTGGCGGTCCCGTCGGGCACCAGGTCGTCCGGGGCTTCCTGTTCGGCCTCGGTCTCCACCGGCGGGCCTGTGAAGGCTTCCTGCTGGTAGCGGCTCATGTCGTAGCCGAGATCGATCAGCATCTCGTGCACGGCGTCCATGAAAGGGCCCGGTCCGCAGCAGTAGATCTCGCGGTCTAGGTAGTCTCCGGCGATCAGGCCGATCATGATCTGGTTCAGCCGTCCGCGGAAGCCGGTCCAGACCTGGAAAGGGTCGTCCTCCTCGACTATGAAGTTCAGCTTGATGCCCGGCACCCGCGACGCGAGCGACTCCAGGTGGTTACGCCCGATGATGTCCCTGGGGCTCTTCGCGCAGACGATCAGCGTGGCGTCGATCGCGGTGCCGCGGTCGAAGAGATAGGTCGTCATCGACAGGGACGGGGTCACGCCGGAGCCGGCCGATATGAAGAGGTACTTCTTCCGCTCGGCCTTCGGCAGGGTGAAGATCCCGGCCGGGCCCATGGCCCTGATCCGCATGCCGGGACGCAGGTTGTCGAGCATCCAGCGCGTGCCGATGCTGCCCTTCTGCGCCTTTGCCGTGACCGAGATCGTCAGCGGCCGCGAAGGCGAGGAGGACAGGGTGTAGGTGCGCCAGACCGACCCGCCCGGCACTGGCACGCCAAGCGTGACGAACTGTCCGGGCTGGAACCTGAACAGCGCGCCGGAGAGGGCGGCGAAGCTGAATGTGGCCGCGTTTGGCGCCTCCGGGACGACGGAGCAGCATTCCAGCTCCTCGCTGTCCCGCCAGATGGTTGCGTCCGCGGGGGCGGTGAGGTTGCCGATCTGGTTCATGTCACTCGGCTGCCAGGGTTGCGGGCGCCGAGGGACCTGCGCCGGTGATGCCGCGGACCAGCGCGCCGGCATACCAGTCGGAGAACTGGATCAGCCCGCCCTCGTGGGTCTCGGAATAGGGGCCGGGCTGATAGGCCGGGGACTGGATGCCGCGCTGGTTGTTCTCGACCACCTCGCGATCCTCGTCGTTGGTCGCGACCCAGACTTCGGTCAGGCGCTTGAGGTCGTAGTCCACGCCCTCGACGGCGTCCTTGTGGACCAGCCACTTGGTGCAGACCTCGGTCTCGGTGGCGCTGATCGGGGTCACGCGGAACAGGATGACGGGATCCGACAGGAAGTGGTTCCAGGTGCCCGGATAGCGGAATTTCAGGAGCGCGCCCGCGTCCTTGAACGGGATGGACGAGTTCGGCCTTGTCACCGCGACCTTGCCGTCCATCGTGTAGCTTTCCGAGGTGCCCAGCAGCGGCGTGCGCACGAAGCGCCAGTCGCCGATCGCCGAGATGTGGTAGGCCGATAGCGCGCCCACGGACTCGCAGCGGGTCAGGTGATCCGCCTGCAGCGAGGCCATGGAGCCGTCGGCATCGTTGCCGATCGTGCGCGGGTCCTCGGGGAAGGTGCGGCACAGCGACGGGTGGTTGCCCGCGCAGTGGTAGCACTCGCGGTTGTTCTCCCAGACGAGCTTCCAGTTGCCCTTCTCGATGATGGTGCTCTCGAAGGCGACCTTCGAGTTTTCCAGGTCATGCATGGCGAGGTAGCGCGCGGTCCCGGCGGCGAATTCCGCGAAATCCGGCGCCTCGTCGGCGACGCAGATATAGACCATGCCCGAAGCGTTGCGGCAATGCACCTGTTTCAGCCCATGTTCCGCGGGGTTGAAGTCCGGGCCCATGTCGCGCGCCCAGAGAAGCTTGCCGTCCAGCTCGTAGGTCCACTGGTGGCAGGGGCAGACGATCTTCGGATTGCGGCCCTTCCTGGACTTGCACAGGACCGACCCGCGGTGGCGGCAGGAATTGTGGAAGGCGCGGATCTCGTTGTCGGTGCCGCGTACAATCACGACTGAATAGTTGCCGATTTCGTGGACGACATAGTCGCCGTATTTCGGGATCTCGCAGGCGGGGAGCACGAACAGCCAGTCGCGGTACCAAATCTGCTCCATGTCGGTCCGGAAGACGCCCGGATCGCAATAGAATTCCTGGGCAAGCGAATGGCCAGGACGGCGGCGCAGCAGCCGGGCAAGCACTTCGGACTCGTTGAGCATCTGGATGGCTCCCTGCAGGGCCCGCCGTCAGGGGCGTGGCCTCTTGTTGGTATCGGATTTGCACGGAGGCTGGCGGACCGTCGCGTGCGGCCCGCGCCTTTTTCTGGTGGGGAGAAAGCCTGAAAAAATGAGCCGAAACTTCGCAAATTCCGACATGGTGGCGGGGATGTGCGACGTCGGCCAGGGACGCGCCCGCGGTCGCGGTCGCGAATTCTGGTGAAGTCGCTGTCCCGCCCGGAACCATACGGTGGCTGTCTCTCTTCGCGAATTTCAGATGTGCACAATAAATGGTCGCCATGAGTGCATTCAGCCCAGAATCCGGACGAAAATATGCAAATGATCTTTTGGAAACCCAAAACGATTCAAACGATCACAAATTGGTGCATATTGAACAAATGAATCAGAACAGCTTCTGGAGTGAACACATGAAGTCACGAAGGGAGCCACCGGCCGGGACAGCATCCGGGCCGGACAGCAACGGGGAAATGACCATGAACTTATCCGGAACCACCTGCCGTGCTGCGCTGCGCGCCTTGGGCGGGGTCTCGCTGGCGCTTGCAGCCGCGGCAGTCCTGGCAGCACCGGCTTCGGCCGCGGACCTGCGCCTGAAGTTCGCCGGCACGCTGCCGGTCGAGCACCAGGGCAGCAAGATGATGGAGCAGATCGCGGCCGAGATCGAGGCCTCGGATGTCGGGCTCAAGGTCACCGTCTTCCCGGCCAACCAGCTGGGTTCGGGCGAGGAACTCTTCGAGGACACGATCCGCGGCAACATCGATTTCTCGATGGGCTTCATCTATGCCCACAAGGACCCGGTCTTCGAGATCAACTCGATGCCCTATCTGGCGGGCGACTGGGACGAGATGCAGTCGGTCGTGCGCAACCCGGACTCGGCCTTCAACCAGATCATGTCGGAGCATCTCGAAGGCGTCGGGCTGCATCTTCTGGCTAACAACCCCGAAGGCTTCGCCAACGTGCTGTCGACGAAGATGCCGACCGACTGGGACGGGCTGGGGCCGAAGGAGATGAACATCCGCGTCTGGTCCTCGAATGTCGTCAACGACACGATGAAGGCGCTCGGTTTCAACACCACGACCATCGCCTGGGCCGACATCTTCCCGGCGCTGCAGTCGGGCATCGTCGACGGCGCCGAATGCTGCACAAAGCAGGCGACCTACACGATCTTCGCAAAGAGCGGCGTGGGCAAATACTACTTCAACTACAATGCCTTCATGGAAATCTCGACCTTCTACGCCTCGTCGAAGACCTGGGAGAAGATGAATGACGAGCAGCGCGCCGTGGTCTCGGCGGCGTTCTCGCATGCCGCGGATGACTTCTTCGAGTGGAACAAGACCAATGACGCGGCCTTCGGCGACGAGCTCACTGGCGCGGGTTACGAGGTGCTGACCCCCGATCCCGAGAAGGCCGCCGCCATGCGCGACCATGTCCGCGCCACGATCTGGCCGGAGATGGCCGAGGTCGTGGGCCAGGACGTGCTGGACCGCATCCAGGCCGACCTGAAGTGATCCCTCCTCGGTCCGCGTCGTCCAGCGCGGACCGCCCCTGCCCCCCGGAGTCCGCATGAGCGACCTGACAGCCTCCCTCCCGCCAGCGATGGCGCGTCCGCTGCGCCTGGTTCGCGCCGTCATGCACGCCATCATCATCGCCATTGGCTGCCTGATGGCCGTGACCTTCTTCTGCGTGGTGATCTTGCGCTACGTCTTCCATGCCGATCTCTTCGCCTACGAGGAATGGCTGATGGCGGCCGCCTTCTGGGGCTTCTTCATGGCGGCGGCGATCGCCACCCATGACCGGGCGCATGTCAATGCCGACATCCTGGGGCTCGTGATCACCGATCCGGCCTGGCGCTGGCGCCGCGCGGTGCTCGTCGAGACGCTGGAACTGTCCATCCTCTGCGTGCTGAGCTGGTGGGGCATCCTGATGGTGGCCGAGGAACTCGCGGCCTACCCGATGTGGCAGGCCACCATCGCGTTGAAGATCCCCTTCGTCGTGCCGCGCCTCGCGATCTCGCTCGGCCTCGTGCTGATGACGGTCTTCACCGCGCTGCATCTCTACGTCCTGCTGAAGCGCGGCCCTGCGCCGGAGGAAACCGCATGATCATCGCCGGAAGCATCCTGATCCTCTGTACCCTCCTGCTCGTGGGCCTCAGCGTGCCGCTGGCCTTCGGCGGCGTGCTGATCTTCCTGTCGCTGGCCGCCGGCCATGACGTCACCGGCTACCTGCCCTCCGGCCACTGGAAGATGAACTCGGTGGTGATCCTCGCCATCCCGCTCTTCATCCTAGCGGGCGCGATCATGGAGAAGGGCCGCATCGCAGAGCCGCTGGTGCGTCTGGCGGAGCTCTTCGTCGGCCATCTGAAAGGCGGGCTGCCGACGGCGGCGGTGGTCGCCAGCGGCGTCTTCGGCGCGATCTCGGGCAGCGCCAATGCGACGCTGACCTGCATCGGCGGCATCATGATGCCGCATCTGCGCCGCGCGAACTATCCCGAGGGTCTCTCGGCCGCGCTGATCGTCAACGCGAGCCCGCTGGGCCTGCTGATCCCGCCCTCTGCCTCGCAGATCCTCTATGCCTGGGTGGCGCAGCAATCCGTGCTGGCCTGCTTCCTGGCAACGGTGATCCCGGGGATCGTCCTGATCGTGCTGCTGGCGATCGTGAACCAGGTGCAGCTGAGAACCTGGCGCGGGCTCGACCTGCCGCCGCAGCCCGCCGACTTCGGCGCCGAGCTGAAGACCCGCTCGATGAGCGCGCTGCCCGCGCTGGTCATGCCGGTGATCATCCTCGGCGGCATCTATGGCGGGATCATGACCCCGACCGAGGCCGCGGGCTTTGCCCTGATCTACGCGATCCCGGTCGCAATTTACGTCTATCGCGGCATGACCTGGCGCGGCTTTCTCGACACCATGCGCGAGGGCGGTGTCACTGTCGGCGTGGTGATGATGATGATCTTCATGGTGCTGATCGTCAGCCGCTTCCTGATCTTCGAGGACATCCCCAGCATCGCCGAAGACCTGGTCTATTCGGTCTCGGAAAACCCGGTGGTGATCCTCCTGATGGTCAACCTGGTGATGATCCTGATCGGCATGCTGATGGACGACATCAGCGGGCTCCTGCTGGCGACGCCGCTGCTCTTGCCGATCGTGCAGGGGGTGGGGATGGACCCGGTGCATTTCTCCGCCGTGCTCGGCGTCAATCTCGGCATGGCCAATGTCACGCCGCCGACCGCGCCGCTGCTCTATCTCGGGGCGCGGGTGACGAAGACGCCGGTGGCGCGGATGCTGAATCCGACCTTCGTCTTCATCCTCTTTGCCTGGCTGCCGACGCTGATGCTGACCACCTTCCTGCCGCAGGTCGCGCTCTTCCTGCCCGATCTCCTGCTAGGGAGGTGAGCGGATGGCCTTTCCTGCATACCTCGCGGGCCATCTGGTCGCGGTGCCCGGGCCCGGGGCTGCCGGTAGCCTGTGCCGGTCCGTGACCGGGCAGCGGATCCCGCTGTCCGGTGCGGTCCCCCGGAACGGAGACCGGCCATGAGCGAGTACCAGACCCTACAGGACCGCCTGAAGCAGGCCCTGCCGCAGCTGCCCCGCGCGCTGCAGGCCGCGGCGACCTATTTCTTGGAGAACCCTGGCAATGTCGCGACTCGCTCTATGCGCCAGGTGGCGGCGGATACCGGCATCTCGCTGGGCAACTTCCCGCGGCTCGCCAAGACACTGGGCTACGAGACCTATAACGAGCTGCGCGCGGTCTACAGCGCCCATGTCCAGCGCTCGGGGATCGGCGACTACCATCTGCGCGCCGAGACCCTGCAGGAAGTCGCGGTCGGCGAGGGGCAGAGCCGCGTCTGGGAGGAGTTCCGCAAAGCAGCGCACCGCAATGTCGACGCGCTCTTCGAGCAGAACCATCTGAGCCAGGTCGTCAGCGCGGCCGAGGTGCTGGCGATGGCCCGCACCACCTATGTCATCGGCATGCAGGCCTCCGTCTCGTCGGCGGTCTATGCGAAATACCTGGGCACGATGGTCTCGGACCGGTTCCGCATCATCTCCGGGCTGGGGGGCGTCTTCGCCGATGACATTGCTGAGATCGGGCCGCAGGATGCGATGCTCGCCATCTCCATGCGCCCCTCGAGCGAATTCACCATCCGCATGGCCGAGGCGGCAAAGGCGCGCGGCGCAAAGCTGGTCGGCATCACCGACAGCGATGCCTCGCCGCTCGGCCTGATTGCCGACGAGGTCCTTCTGACCCCGAACAAAAGCCCGCTCTTCTTCGATTCCTACCTCTCCGTCACGCTGCTGGTCGAGCTGCTGCTCGGCTTCGTCACCATGCAGCAGCCCGGAGCCGTGGCCCGGATCGAGGAGATGGAGGCCAACCGCGTCGCCCTGGGCGAATACTGGAAGAACAAGGACTACTGAAAATGGCCGACAGCGCCGCCCTCCGCATTCTCGCCTGCCAGATCGACATACCGCCGATGACCACAGCGGCAGCGCGCGATGCCCATCTTGCCCGTCTCGGCGCCGCGATCCGCGCCCGGCTGGCGGCCGAGCCCGCCGATCTGGTGGTCCTGCCCGAACTTGCCAGCATCGACTATTCGCGCGAGGCTTTCGCCTGCCTCGATGCGCTGGCCGAGCCGCTCGACGGCGCGTCCTTCCAGATCTGGAGCCGGCTGGCCCGCGACTGCGGCGTGCATGTCGCCTATGGCTTCGCGCGGGCCGACGGGGACCGCCGCTACATCTCGGCGGCGGCGGTCGCGCCGGACGGCCGCCTGCTGGGCCATTACGACAAGCTTCACCTCGCGCAATATGGCGCCTCGATGGAGAAGGAGTACTTCTCCCGCGGCGACCACCTCTTCGTCTTCGAGGTGAACGGGTTCCGCCTGGCGCCGATCATCTGCTACGACATCCGCATCCCGGAGCTGTCACGCGCGCTGGTGGTGGGGCAGGGGGCGGATGTGATCCTGCATTGCGGCGCCTATTACCGCGACCTGTCCTTCCATACCTGGCACGATTTCGCGGTGGCGCGGGCGCTGGAGAACCAGTGCTACCTGCTGTCGCTGAACCGCGCCGGGGAACAGTACGGCAACTCGGTTTTCTGCAGTCCCTGGCATGACGAGACCCGGCTGCCGCGCGTCTTCTCGCAGTCCCGCGAGGAGTTCCGCCTGCTGGAGATGACCCGTGCGGAACTCGACGAGGTGCGCGAGACCTATTCCTTCCTGCGCGACCGTCTCGACTCCTACGACCTGGCCTGCTGCGGCTGAGACGGGGCGCCGGGGCCTGTCCCGGCGCCATTCTGCCTACCCCATTCTCTCCGAGGAGTAGGATCCCGGGGAGGCTGGGAAGATGACGGTTTTCGTGCCGTTCAGGAAAGCCCTGCGGCGGGCATGGGCATGGATCGCGCGCGCCAGAACCTGCGCTTCGACGTCCCGTCCCAGAGAGACATAGTCCTCCGCCGATTGCGCATGGGTGATGCGCACCGTGTCCTGCTCGATGATCGGGCCCTCGTCGAGATCCGCCGTTACGTAATGCGAGGTCGCCCCGATCAGCTTCACCCCGCGGGCATAGGCCTGCTTGTAGGGGTTCGCGCCCTTGAAGCTCGGCAGGAAGGAGTGGTGGATGTTGATGATCTTTCCGCTCATCTTCCGGCACATCTCGTCCGAGAGGATCTGCATGTAGCGCGCCAGCACGATCAGCTCGGCGCCGGCGTCCTTGACGACCTTCATGATCCGCGCTTCCGCCTCGGGCTTGGTGTCCTTCGTCACCGGGATGCAATGGAACGGGATGTCGTGGTTCACCACGATCTTCTGGTAGTCCATGTGGTTCGAGATCACCGCAACGATCTCGACGGGCAGCGCGCCGATCTTCACCCGGTAGAGCAGGTCGTTCAGGCAGTGCCCGAAGCGGCTGACCATGACCACGACCTTCATCTTCGCGGCCTCGTCATGGAAGGCGAAGTCCATGTCCTTTCCGGCCGCGACGGCGGCGAAGTCCCGCTCCAGCGCGTCGAGCGCCGCCCCGGTCTCGGGCGCGAAGCTGACGCGCATGAAGAAGCGGCCAGTCTCCATGTCATCGAACTGGGCGCTGTCGGTAATGTTGCAGCCATGCTCGGCCAGGAAGCCCGCGATGGCGGCGACGATGCCCCGCGTCGAGGGGCAGGCCACGGTCAGGCAGAATTTGGACGCAGCTTCTGCGGCCCCTGCCGCAAGCGGCCGGGTCTTGGGGGTCTCGATATTCATGGCTCTCTCTCTGTTGGAAATCAGGCGGTCAGATCCGCGGGGTCCGGGAGGTCATGGATCCGCGCGCAGGCGGTCAGGGTATTGGCCAGGAGGCAGGCGATGGTCATCGGCCCGACGCCGCCCGGCACCGGGGTGATCGCGCCCGCAACCTCCACGGCAGAGGCGAAATCGACATCGCCGACCAGCCGGGTCTTGCCCTCGCCTGTCCCGGGCGGGGGGATGCGGTTGATGCCGACATCGATCACGGTGGCGCCGGGCTTCACCCAGGCGCCGGGGATCATCTGCGGCCGGCCGACCGCGGCGACCAGGATGTCGGCACGGCGGCAGGTATCTGCAAGATCGGCGGTGCGGGAATGGGCGACGGTGACGGTGCAGCTCTCGCGCAGGAGGAGCTGGGCCATCGGCTTGCCGACGATGTTCGAGCGCCCGACCACCACGGCCGACTTGCCCGAGAGATCGCCCAGATGGTCGCGCAGCATCATCAGGCAGCCGAGCGGCGTGCAGGGCACCATCGCCCTCTGCCCGGTCGCCAGCTTCCCGGCATTGGAGATGTGGAACCCGTCCACGTCCTTCTCCGGCGCGATGGCGTTGATGACGAGATCGGCATCGAGATGCGCAGGCAGCGGCAGCTGCACCAGGATGCCATGCACTTGCGGGTCGGCATTGAGCCGGGCGATCAGGCCCAGAAGCGCCGCCTCGGAGGTCTCCGCGGGCAGCCGGTGCTCGAAGCTCCGCATGCCGCATTCGACCGTCTGGCGGGCCTTGCTGCGGACATAGACCTGGCTGGCGGGGTCCTCGCCCACCAGCACCACGGCGAGGCCGGGGACGATCCCCTGCGCTGCCATCTCCGCCACCCGGGCGGCGATCCGCCCGCGCAGCTTTCCGGCAAAGGCCTTGCCGTCGAGGAGCGCCGCCGTCATCCAACCCGCTCCGTCAGCTCCGGCACGGCGTCGAAGAGGTCGGCAACCAGCCCGTAATCGGCGACCTGGAAGATCGGCGCCTCCTCGTCCTTGTTGATCGCCACGATCACCTTGGAGTCCTTCATCCCCGCAAGGTGCTGGATCGCCCCGGAAATCCCGGCCGCGATG
>NZ_JAATVU010000080.1 GCF_013184745.1 Mangrovicoccus sp. HB161399 | reverse complement strand
TTACCGCACGCCCGAGCAGACACGGATCGACATGGCCGCCGCGATGGAAGCATAGTGAATATCGCCCCAGTCCGGGATCCGGGGGCAAGGTCAACGCCGAGGTCTTCCTGTTCGACGAGCCGCTGTCCAACCTCGACGCCCAGCTGCGCGGCGAACTGCGCATCGAGCTGCGGCGCCTGCACGACACGCTGGGCCGCACCATGGTCTACGTCACCCATGACCAGGTGGAGGCGATGACCCTCGCGGACCGGATCGTGGTGATGAAGGACGGCGTCATCCAGCAGGTCGGCACGCCGGACGACGTCTATGCCCGGCCCGCCAACCTCTTCGTCGCGGGCTTCGTCGGCGCGCCGCCGATGAACCGGCTGGAGGGCGATCTGCAGGGCACGGCCCTGACCCTCGGCGGCGGCCGGCAGATCGACATGCAGACCTATCCCTTCGCCGCGGCGCCCCGCGGGGGCCGCACGGTGCTGGGCCTGCGCCCCGAGCAGATCTTCCGCGCCGACGGTCCCGTCCCCGAGGGCGCGCAGACCATCGACATCCGCGTGGCCATGACCGAGCGGCTGGGCGCCAGTTCGGTGATCTGGGGCGAGGCCGGCGATCTGCGGCTCTGCTACACGGTTCCGGGCGCGGACCATGCACCGCCCGGCACCGAGCAGACCATCTTCTTCTTCGCGGGCGCAGCCTCGCTTTTCGACGCGGCCAGCGGCCGCCGGCTCTGAGCCCACCATCCACGGGAACACGGAATGTCCGAAAAATTCTACGATGCCATCGTCATCGGCGGCGGTGCGGCCGGCAGCTTCGCGGCCAAGGAACTGACCGAGCAGGGGCTCGACGTCCTGATGCTGGAGGCCGGCCCCGAGATCGGCCCGCAGCATTTCGACCCGGCGAAGAAGCCCAAGAAGATGCGCCCGGTCAATATCGGCGAGCGCGCGCTGGCCACGCTCATGGGCCAGCCGGTGCAGTCGCGCGCCGTGTTCTTCCGCGGCATGATGCGCCATCTCTTCGTCAGCGACCGCGACAACCCCTATACCACGCCCGCCGACGCGCCCTTCACCTGGATCCGCGGCCGCCAGGCGGGCGGGCGCACCCATACGTTCGGCCGCGTTCTGATGCGCTGGACCGACGACGATTTCCGCGCCCTGTCGCGCACCGGGCAAGGCGTGGACTGGCCTGTCTGCTATGCGGACATGGAACCCTATTACGCCGAGGTCGAACGCTTCCTCGGCCTGCGCGGCAATGCCGACGGGCTGGAGGTGCTGCCGGACGGGGTCTATGCGGCGCCTGCCTGGCTTTCCCCGGCCGAAGAGCATTTCAAGGCGGCGGTGGAATCCCGCTGGCCGGAGCGGCATGTCGTGTCCTGGCGCTCCATCCTGCCCGCGCCGGACCGCGTCTTCGCCCCGATGAAGGCGGCGCTGGCAAGCGGCAGGCTGACCATCCGGCACGGCAGCATCGCGCGGCGCATCCTGTCGGAGGGGCAGCTGGCCACCGGCGTCGAGGTGATCGGCGCGGAAGGCGGCAGCAGCTGGACCGCCCGCGCGCGGCATGTCGTTCTGGCCGCCTCGCCGATCGAAAGCGTGCGGCTGATGCTGAACTCCGCCAGCGACGCGCATCCCGGCGGGATCGGCAATTCCTCCGGCAATCTCGGACGCTACTTCATGGACCAGATTCCGATGCTGGCGATGGGGCGGTATCCCGCCGCCACCGGCTTTGCCGCCGACGAAACTGCACCGGCCGACCCGTTCTACGCGAAGTCGGGCGGCGTGTTCCTGACGCGCTTCGACGGCGGCGGTGCCTTCGATTTCCAGGGCAGCATCGGCCGCGCCGAAACCGGGCCGCAGGACCCCGCGAAGATCCAGTTCTTCGGCTTCGGCCAGATGCAGCCGCATGAAGACAACCGCATCACCCTCGATCCGCGGAAAGCCGACCGCTGGGGCATCCCGGTGCCGCATGTCTGCTGCCGGATGCGCGCGCCGGACCGCGCGCTGCTGAAGCGGCAGGAAGACGCCCTGATCGAGACCGTCACCGGCGTCGGCGGCAAAATGGAATTCCTCGGATCGCCCGCGGGCATGCGCGAATGGGGCGCCGGCGTGCATCCGGGCGCCGATCCGCTGTCGCGGATGCTGTTCCGCCGCTTCTTCCCGCAGGTCATGACCATGGGGGCGGCAATCCACGAGACCGGCGGGGCGCGGATGGGCGACGATCCGGCGACATCAGTGACGGATGGCTGGGGCCGCTGCTGGGACATGCCGAACCTGCATGTGACCGATGCCGCCACCTTCGCGGGCAGCGGCGTCTCCGGCACGACCCTGACGATCATGGCCCAGACCGTCCGCTCCTGCCGCCACCTGGCCGCAGGAGCCCCCGCCGCCGCGGCTTGAACGGCACCCCGGAGACCGCCGACGCTCCGGCAGGCAATCCGCAGGGTTCCCGGGACGCTATGCGCCGATGGGACCTGGAGCGTGACGGGGAATTGCGCCATGCGCCTTCCTGCCATGGCCGGATTGCCGCGCAGCTGTCCCGGAACAGCGGCTGGCCGGCAAATTCAGGCCGGTTCGCGCTGATTTCCGCGGGCCAGCAGCCGCCTGGCGCGCTCGACCACGGGCCGGTCGATCAGGCGGCCATCCAGCTGGAAGGCGCCCTGCGCGCCTTCGGCGTCGGCGGCGGCGACGATGCGGCGGGCCTCTTCCGCCTCTCCGGGCCGCGGGCCGAAGGCGGCCGCCACATCGGCCACCTGGCGCGGGTGGATGCAGAGCTTGCCCGCCATGCCGAGAGCCCGGGCGGCCGCGCAATCCCGCGCCAGCTGGCCGGGGTCGCCAAGCGCCAGCGTGACGCCGTCGACCGGACCGGCGAGTCCGGCCGCTGCAGAGGCCACGACCAGCGCTGAACGGGCGTGCAGGAGGCCCTGCCCGTCATCCTCGATGCCGGTATCGTTCTGGTAGTCGACGGACCCGAAGAGGAGCCGCGCGACACCCGGCACGGCCGCCAGCTCGGACGCGCGGCATATCCCCCTCGCCGTCTCCACCAGGGCCGCGACCGGAAGCTCCGGCGCAGCCGCGCGCAGCCGCGCGATCTCGCCGGGATCGGCCGCTTTAGGCAGGAGGACGGCGCTGACGCCGGGCAGCGAGAGCAGCGCCAGATCCTCCGCATGCCATGGCGTTTCGGCGGCGTTGACGCGGATCGCGCCCCGGCCGCCTCCGAGAAACCAGTCGCGGACAGCCTGCCGCGCGGCGGGCTTGGCATCGGCAAGGACGGCATCCTCGAGATCTAGGACGACGCAGTCCGCCCCGGTCGCGACAGCCTTGGCGAAGCGCTCCGGCCGGTCGCCGGGAACGAAGAGGACGGAACGTGCGGTGTCGATCATCGGGATTGCCTCAGCTTCGGGACGTGTGGAGGGCGGCCGGGGACCGGGCGAGAAACACCGCGAGCCCGGCAAGTGCCAGGGAGAAGGCCAGGAAGGCACTGCCGTAGCCGCCATGGCCGATCAGGAAGGCGAAGATCGGCGGACCGGCAATCACGCCGCCATAGGTCATGAAGAGCGCGCCGCCGGTCGCGGCCCCCGCCTCTTCGCGCGGCACGAGCCGGGCGACCTCGGCCAGGAAGACGCCGTTCCAGCCGATGGCGGTCGCTCCGAAGAGGATGCTCGCCAGGATCAGGACCGCAACGGGCCAGCCGCTGCCGCTGAGCGCGAAGGCCAAGGCGCAGCCCGCCATCGCCGCGGCCAGGAGGCACAGGAGCAGGCGCGGCCCGACCAGCCGGTCCGCCATCCAGCCCCAGGCGAGGCGCCCGGCAATCCCGGCCGCCTGGCTCATGGCCATGACTGCCCCGGCCGTGCCGAGCGACAGCCCGCGCTCGCCGCTGAGAAAGGTCACGAGGTAGCTCGTCAGCACGAGCTGCATCGCCGCGAAGACGAAGGAGGCGGCGGCGAGATCGCGCAGCGCCGGGCGGGACAGGATGTTGCGGAGCGGGGCGAAGAGAGGGGCGCGGGACGGCTGTGCCGCCGGATCGCGGTCCGCGTCGAGCGCGGGCTGAAGGGGCTGGGCCAGCGCCGCTGCTGCGAGGCAGATCGCGGCGGACAGCGCGACGCCCCAGTGCCAGCCGCCATGGCCGGCCACCGGCGGCAGGAGGAGCCCGGCGATGGCGCCGCCAAGCGGCACGCCGGTCTGCTTCAGCGAGAAGACGAGCCCCATCCGCCCTGCAGGCGCGCTGCGCGCGAGCATGTGGGAGCTGGCCGGTGTGACCGTGCCGTACCCGAAGCCGATGACCAGCGCGCCGGGAACCAGCAGCCATGCCATGCCGGAAAGGCCGAGCAACAGCCCCGCCGCGGCGAGGAGAAGCGCGACCTGGCTTGTCCGGATTGCCCCGTACCGTCGGATGATGGTCCCCGAAGCCAGCGAAGAGGCCATGGCACCGGCATAGACCAGCCCGACATAGAGCCCGATCTGGACCGCCTGCAGGCCGAAGCTCGCCGCGGCGGCCGGAGCCAGAACGGGCATGGTCAGGGCCGCCGCCGAGATCGCCGCCTGCAGCCCGAGCGTGACAGCCAGCACCAGCCAGGCGCTCATTTCGCCTCCGGCAGGCCGCGCTCGACCTTCATGGCGGAAGAATAGCTGAACCGTTCGCCCGGATGCAGGGAGACGGCAACCTCGTAGATGGCGCCGCCCTCGTCGATGTATTTCCGCACGACCTTCAGCCCCGGCGCCCCCTCGGCCACGCCGAGCCGCCGGCTGGCCTCTCCCTCGATCAGGACGGATGAAATTTCCTGTCGGATTTCCGTCGTGGTGAGGCCGAAGCGCCGCTCGATCAGGGAATAGACCGGCTCGGACGGCGCCCGGAGTTCGGATGCGATGGCGCGGTAGGGGCGCGCGATCCAGATCGCGGTCAGCGCGATCGGCTGCTCGTCGCCGACGAGGTAGCGCTCGCCGTCGACCTGGAGCCAGACCTGTCCGGCCTTGCATTCGAGCAGGTCGAGCATTTCCTCCCCGGCCGTGATGTCCTGCGTTCCGAGAACGCGCAGGTTCACCTCCCGGACATACTGGAAGAGCGACAGGAAGGACTCGCCGGTCTGGACGTAGCGCGAGGACAGCCGGTCCGCGCGCACCGTCGTCCCGACCCCGGCCTGCCGCGTGACGAGCCCCAGATCCACCAGCCGCCGGATGGCCTCGCGGACGGTATGGCGCGATACGTCGAACTCGCTGCACAGGTCGAGCTCGGTTGGCAGGAGGCTCCCTACCGGATAGCGTCCGCTGCGGATGTCCTCCATCAGCGCCTCCGCAAGGATCGCATAGCGCGTGCGACCGCCGATGCGTCCGTCCTGCCTTGCCTGGTCCATGTCGCGTCCTTCTCTCACGCCTGGCTTGCAGCGTATCCCGGCATGCCGAGGATCTCGCCATCATGCTCCCCGAGCGCCGGCGCGGCGTTCAGCGGCAGCGTCTCGCCCGGGCAGCGGATCGGGCAGGCCACCGTCCGGATCGTCCCGCGCACCGGATGCGGCACCTCGGCGATCACGCCGCGCGCGGTCGCGAAGGGCGCGTCGAGCGCGCCGGCGATGTCATGCACCGGCGAAACCGGCACGCGCCCGCCGAGCCGTTCCATCCACTCGGACGTATCGGCCTCCATCAGCACGCTGTCCAGCTCTTCGGTCAGCGCGTCGCGGTTGGCAAGCCTCGCCTTGAAGTCGCAATAGCGCGGGTCGGTCCGCCAGTCCGGCCGTCCGATCGCGTCGCAGAAAATGCCCCAGAACTTCTCCTTGTTGCACATCACGAAGAGCCAGCCGTCGCGGGTGCGGTAGAGCTGGCTCGGCGTCAGCGAGGGATGGGCGGAGCGCGGGTGGCGGCCGGTATTCTCGCCCTCGTTCAGGTACCAGGCGGCCAGATAGTTGAGGTTGTGCATCGCAACCTCGTAGAGGCTGGTGTCGATGTCCCTGCCCTTCCCGGTCGCGCGCGCCCCTAGCACGGCCGAGACCAGCGCCAGGGCCGACATCGTGCCGGTCATCATGTCGATGATCGACAGCCCGAAGCGCGACGGCGGCTGGCCGGGCTCGCCGGTGACCGAGAGATATCCCGCCTCCGCCTGCATCAGGTAGTCGTAGCCGGGCCAGTCGCGCCGCTCGCCGTCCCGGCCATAGGCCGACAGATGCGTGCAGACGATCTGCGGATTGGCCTTGGAGAGGGCCGCGTAGTCGAGGCCCAGCTTCTCCGGCAGGTCGCCGCGCAGGTTGTTGAACACCGCGTCCACCTCGCCGACCAGCCGCAGGAAGGCGGCCCTGTCACCCGGGTCCTTCAGGTCGAGCGTGACCGACTTCTTGTTGCGGTTGAAGGCCTCGAAGAAATGGCTGTCGCCGGGGGCGAAGAAATGCGGGCCGACGAGGCGGCCGACGTCGCCGCCCTGGGCGCGGTTCTCGATCTTGATCACCTCGGCGCCGAGATCGGCGAGGTGCTGGGTGCCGAACGGGCCGGCGCCGTACTGCTCGACCGCGAGGATGCGGAGTCCGGAAAGCGGAAGGGTCATGCCGGGTTCCTTTCGACAAGCTGCTTGGCGATGATGATGCGCTGCAATTCGTTCGTGCCCTCGCCGATGGTCAGAAGCGGCGCGTCGCGGTAGAGCCGCTCGATGTCGAATTCCCGCGAATAGCCGTAGCCGCCATGGACCCGCATCGAGTCCATGCTGTTGCTGACAGCGGCCTCGGTGGCGAAGTACTTGGCCATGCCGGCCTCCATGTCGCAGCGCTCGCCCCGGTCATAGGCCTTCGCCGCGCTTTCGGTCAGCAGCCGCGCCGCCTCGACGCGGGTGCCCATCTCGCCCAGCAGCAGCTGGATCGCCTGGTGCTCGCAGATCGGCTTGCCGAAGGTCTTGCGCTCCTGTGCGTAGCGGACCGCCTTCATCAGCGCCGCATCTGCGACACCGACCCCGCGCGCCGCGACATTGATCCGCCCGAGCTCCAGCCCCGAGAGGATCTGCTTCAGCCCCTTGCCCTCGGCCCCGCCGATCAGCCGGTCATGGGGCACGCGGTAGTCCTTGAACTCCAGTTCGCAGGTGTCGATGCCGCGGTAGCCCAGCTTCTGGAGCTTGCGCGTGACGTTGAAGCCCGGCCCCTTCTCAGCGATCAGCAGCGACATGCCCCGGTGGCGCGGTTCGGCCTTGGGATCGGTCTTCACCAGAAGCGCGATGCAGTTTCCGTACATCGAGTTGGTGATCCAGGTCTTGGTGCCGTTGACCACGTAATCCTCGCCGTCGCGGACGGCCGTGGTGCGGATCGCCTGCAGGTCGGTCCCGGCATCGGGTTCGGTCAGGCCGATGCCGCCGCGCAGCTCGCCGGTGGCAAAGCGCGGCAGGAACTCGGATTTCTGCGCCTGCGTTCCCGCGCGCTCGACCGCCGAGGCCATGATGAGATGCGAGTTGATGATGCCGGAGACCGACATCCAGGAGGCGGAGATCCGCTCGATGATCTTGGCATAGGTCGAGGTCGACAGGCCGAGCCCACCGTAATCCTCGGAGATGATGCAGCCGAACAGCCCCATCTCCTTCATCTTCTCGACGATCTCGGCCGGGTACTCGTCCGCCGCCTCGAGCGCATGGACATAGGGGTCGACATCGGTCCTGAGGAACCGCTCGACCGAGTCGAGCATCATGCGTTCCTGTTCGATGATCTCGTCTTGCATCAGCATTGGATGTCCTTTCCGGTGTCGCCGGCCAGCAGCGCCTCGAGCTGCCGGACCGAGGGCGCGTCCGCGAGGCCGAGCACCGCATCGCGGATCAGGTCCGCCCGCGGGCGCGGCGTGGCCATGCAGGCATTCTCGAAGAATTTCAGGTCGATGTCGGAAGCGGTCAGCGGCCGGTCCGACGCGCCGCGGTTGATCTCCTCGCGGTGGCGCAGCTCGCGGCCGTCTTTCGTGGTCACGATCACCTCGCCCGAATAGTAGCGCGGGAAGGGCGAGTCCGGATCGGGCGCGTGATGCACCCGCGCCGCCAGCGCCAGCACCCCGGGATCTGCGATGGCTTCGGCCGACAGCTCCGGCAGGCCGAAGCGGCCCCGCAGCAGCCCCGAAGCCACGGCATAGGGAATGGAGAACTGCGCGTCGTAGCTGTTCTGCGGGCGTATCTTGGTCTCGCGCGGCTCGCAGACCGTCTTGACGACCTCCTCGGGGACCAGCACCGAGACGCTCTCGATCTCGTCCGGCGCGACCTCGCCATGCAGCGCCATGGCCGCATCCGCCGCGGCATGGGTGAAATGGCAGGCGGGCAGCGGCTTCACCGCCACATTCATGATTTCCCAGGTCTCGCCCAGCCCGGCGGTCGCCAGCGAAAGGTCGACCTCGCGCCCGGCCAGATAGGCGTTGTAGAGCCCGAACCGGCCCTCGAAGACAGCCTTCGGCGCGACGAAGCCATTGCGGGCCAGCGCCACCGCCGTGATCGCGGATGAGGCGGCCCAGCCGGGATGCATCCGCTTGGTCCAGGCGCCGTCAGCCAGGAACTCGAGCGATCCCGAAGCCATGGACAGCGCGATCCCGAGCGCCGAGGCCAGCTGCTCCTCGGTCAGGCCGCGGAGGCGTCCGGCGGCAACCGTGGCGCCGAAGATGCCGATCAGTCCCGTCGGATGGAAGCCCACCTGGTGGAAGCCGCCGCGGGCGACAGCCCCGAGCCGGGTCGCGACTTCCATCCCGGCAACGTATGCGGTCTGCATCTCGGCACCCGTGGCGCCGCTCTCCGCCGCCACCGTCATGGCGGCTGGCAGCACCGCGGCCGTGGCATGGATCACGCCCGGCACATGGGTGTCGTCATAGTCGAGCCCGTGGATCAGCAGCGCGTTCAGGAGGGCCGCCTCGCGCGGCTGCAGCCTCGTGCCGAAGCCGATCGCGCGGCGCTGGCCGCCGGAGCCGAGCTCGGCCATTGCCGACAGCGTGCGATGGGCGAAATCGTAGCCGGTGCTGGCCAGCGAGATCCCGAATGCATCGAGCATCAGGTGGCGGGCCCGGGCAGCCACCTCGCCGGGAATGTCCTTGGGCGCGAGGCGGCAGGCAAATCCCGCAAGCTGCCCGGCAATCAGGGTGGGGCCGGGCCGGACCTCGTCGGGTGCAGTGTCTTTCATGTCGTCCTCCCAGTGTCAGATCAGGGCCAGCGAGATCGCCGGCACGAAGGTGATGAGCATCAGCCCGACGAGGCGCACCGCATAGAAGGGCAGCACCCCGCGCGCGACCTCGTGGACTGGGATCCTGGAAATCCCGCTCATCACGAAGAGGTTGAGACCGATCGGCGGCGTCAGCGTGGCGATCTCCACGTTCGCCACCATGATCACCGCGAAATGGATCGGGTCGATGCCGAGCGCCTGGGCGATCGGGAAGAGCAGCGGCGCCGTCAGCACGATCAGCGCGATGCCGTCGAGGAACATGCCCATGACCAGCAGCAGCAGGTTCACGAGAAGGAGGAACTGCCATCCGGACAGGCCCATCTCCTGCAGCGCCGCCACCATCTGGCCGGAAACGCCGAGCCTTGCCAGCACGAAGCCGAGCAGGCTGCCGCCCATGACCACGGCGAAGATCATGGTGGTCTGGAGCAGGCTTTCGCGGGCGATGCCGAAGACTTCGCCGGGCCGGATCGAACGGTAGACGACCAGGCAGAGGAAGAGCGCGTAGACGGCGGCGAAGGCAGACACCTCGGTCGGGGTCAGGAAGCCTGCATAGATGGAGCCGAGCACCAGGACCGGCATTGCCAGCGCCGGGAGCGCGGCGGGAAGCGCGCGGCCGAAGCCCGGCCAGTCAGGCCGTGCCGTCTGCGCGCCGTAGCCGTGCTTGCGCGCCATCCAGACCGTCGCGGCCGAAAGCAGCACCGCCTCCATCAGCCCCGGCAGCAGCCCGGCAAGGAACAGCTTGTCGATCGGCAGCCCGACGATCGAGCCGATCAGGATGAAGCCGAGCGAGGGCGGGATCATCAGGCCGAGCGTCCCGCCCACCGCCACGATGGCGGCCGAGAACCGGGCCGGATAGGCCTCGTCGCGCAGCCCCTGCACGGTGGACCGTCCGATGGCGGCGGCAGCTCCGACCGAGGAGCCGGACACTGCGGCGAAGAAGACCGAGGTGACCAGAACGGTCAGCGCGAGTCCGCCCCGGACCGCCCGGACGATGGCGCCGACGAGGTCGATCATCAGCTGCGCGATCTGTCCGCGCATCATCAGGTTGCCCGCCAGGATGAACATCGGGATGGCCATCAGCGGATAGGAATTGACCGACTTGAAGGCCGTCTGCGCGATCACCGTCGGCGGCACGCCATGCACCGACAGGACGAGCACGGCCGTGACGAGCCCCAGCACGACGGCCACCTGCGCGCCGATGCCGAGAAGGAGGAGGATGAGCCCGAAAGCAGGAACCAGTACCATGGTGCGTCCCCCTCAGAACTTGCCGGCCGCGCCGGTCTCGTCCTCGAGCGCGAAGGGATCGCGTCCCCTCAGGCAGCGGACCAGAAGGCGCAGGTAGTAGAGGCCGAAGAGCGCCGCTCCGAGAGGCATCGCCAGGAACAGGATCCACATCGGCATCTCGAGGCTGGATTCCGACAGCATCCCCATCGTGTAGTAGCGGTGGACCTGCGGCAGCGCGCCGATGAAGAGCATCACCGAGAAGGCAAGCCCGGTCAGCGCCGCGACCGCTCCCGCGAGGACGCGGCCGCGGTGGCCGAGCAAATCCGTCAGCAAGCTGGTCCGGATGTGGTAGCCCCCAGTCCCCGCCGCGCCGAGCGACATGAAGAAGGACCAGACGACGAGGTAGCGGACCGCCTCCTCCGCCCAGAAATAGCTGTGGTCGAGGAAGGCGCGGCTGAAGGCCTCTGCCAGCATGATGCCGGTCGCGAGCAGGAAAAATCCGGTGGCGATGCCGACCAGCAGGCCCTGCTCGATCCGGTCCCATGCCCCGGAAAGCCGCGGCATGGTCATGACGGGAAGGAACGCTGCGTGGCGCGTGTCATCCTGCGAAGCCACAGCTGTCCTCCAGGGCCATCATGGCCTCTTCGGCTTCCGGGTTCGCCTCTACGAAGCTGGCCGAGGTCTTTTTCGTCAGGGCCTTCCAGCGCTCGATCTCGGCCTCGTCCGCAACATGCAGCACCGCGCCCTGGTCGGTCATCTTCTTCAGAGACTCGGCATCCTTCTCGCGCGCCTCGGACCATTGCCTGGCCGTGATGTCGTCGATGGAGGTGCGGATGGCCGTCCGTTCGCCCTCCGGCAGGGCGTCGTACCACATGCTGTCGACGACGATCGCATAGGTCAGGAGCGAGAAGCCGGGAACGTACCAGGCATAGCGCCCGCTCATGCCGATCATCTCCGACCAGCCCGCGGGCGACGTGAAGATGCCGTCGATCGCGCCCTGGCTCAGCGCCGTGGACATTTCCGAGGCCGACATGGAGACCGGAGAGATGCCGAGTGCCTTCATCGTGTCCTGCACGACCCGGCCGCCGGTGACCCGCACCTTGGTGCCCTCCAGATCCTCCATGGAGGTGATCTCGCGGCCCGAGTAGATGAAGTAGAGATCGGCGGTGCGCAGGAGGCCGAGCACCTTGAGCCCTGCCCGGGCGAGCTGGGCGCTCAGCATGTCGCGGATGCCGTCCGACATGCAGGAATCCGTCATCATCTCGTCGCTGATGGCGAAGGGCAGGTTGATGATGCCGGTCTGCGGCGCGATGGTCTCGAGCCGCACGGAGACCGGCCAGACCATCTGCACGGCGCCGGTGCCGAGCGCGGCAAGCGCCTCCTGGTCCGAATAGAGCTGTCCGGCCGGGAAGATCTTTACGGCAAGTCCGTCATCCGTCGCCGCTTCCACCCGGTCGGCAAACTCCTGCATGTAGGCGGTCTTCCAGTGGGTTGCCGCCACTTCGGACGGAAGGACCAGCTCCTCGGCGCCGGCCAGGGCCGGTGCCACGATCGAGCACGTGCAAACTGCTGCGGCGAGCCGCGTCTTCAGGGTCATCTTCGATTTCCTCCCATTGGGTCGGGACATGCCCGGCGGGATCCGTCCCTGCGGATCCTTCTTCCGGCCTGCCCGTCCGGCATCTGCGCCGGAGCGATGTGTCAGCTTCAGTAGATGGTTTCGACTTCGGCATCGGCGGAGCGGCACTTGATCAGGGCCGACCGCTCGAAGCTCATGAAGACCGTGCCGTCATGCTTCTTCCCCAGCGTCCGAACCTTCACAATGCCCTGGCCCGGCCGGGAGTTGCTGGCCCGCTTCTCCAGCACCTCGCTCTCGGCATAGATCGTGTCTCCGGCAAAGACCGGCGCCATCAGCTTGATTTCCTCCCAGCCGAGATTGGCGACCGCCTTGCCCGAGATTTCGGGAACGGACATGCCGAGCACGGTCGCGACGGTCAGGCCGCTGTTGATCAGCAGCTTTCCGAATTCGCTCTTGGACGCGAAATTCGCGTCGCAATGCATCGGATGATAGTTCATCGTGATCAGCGAGAAATGGATGTTGTCGGCATCGGTCAGGGTCCGACCGGGCCGGTGCTCGTAGATGTGTCCCACCTCGAAATCCTCGAAGTACAAGCCGATTTCGCCGCGGAACCGGTTCGGCCCGACCTGTCTCATGCGTCTTCCTCCCGCTGATTCTTTTGTCCGTATGTCCGGACATTATAGAGCGAGGAAAATGTGTCAACGGTTTTGCGGGCGGCCGCGATGGACGCTGCTGCTGCCGCTCCCGGGCGGCATCGCCATGCCGAGGCGGGATCGCAGCACTCCGGCCAGGGCGCGGCCATGCCGGCGATGACCACGACCGGGCAGAATCCAGCGGAGATCGTGTTCCAGGCTCCGGCGGTCCAGCGGTTGATCCGGCGGAGCAATCCCGGCGAAGGCCGGTGCTGGCGCCGGCGGCGGTGAGGGCCGTTGCAGGACGCCCGGCGAGGCGGGGTGCCCAAGTTCCCCGCCAAGCTGCCGCCCGCCTGGTGGCGGTAGAGTCCTGCAGCGCAGACCGGCGCCGGCCCAGCCAAGGCACCAAGCGCATCCCGCCCGCCAATGTGATCCCCTCCCCGAAGCGGGAAAAGAGCGATGCCGCCGGAGCTGAAGCTATCTGCGGAAACGCGAAGAGATGGTCACGGGATTCCGGGCCCGCTTGCCGACGGGCCCAGCTATGGCATTGGCTTCAATCCAGAAGGCAGTTCTCAGATCCGGGCTCCGGCCGCGGCGCAGGACCGGGTGCAGCTTGGTGCAACGGTCGCAGGTCGGGACCGTCAGGGCCGACCCGCAGCGGGGTGCCATTTGGCGCGCGATGCCGATATGCAGGCTCGGCATCTCTCCCGGACGGATCGCGTTCGGTGGCTCGCGCCGCGAACGCCATGCGGGCATGCGGCAGAGTGGAGGCCGCAACGGGGGTCAGATGCGTGCCTGCACCCGGCATGGCGTCGACTGTCCGTCATCACATGAACCGCGATCGGGAGAGGCTGGCTCGTCCATGTCCAGGTTGGGCCGCCGTGGTTCGGCTGAGCAGGCGCCGCAGCCGGATGGTCCCGGTCTTGATCGGCCTTCTTTCGCCCAGATCGCTGCGGCTCGACAGCAGCAGACATGAGACGGCGTGACGTTTCCGGGGCGGTCATGGACATGTCGATGATTGCGGCGGCCGAAGAGGCCGCGATGGCGGTTCCGGGTGCGCCGGGCCGATCATGGTCTCCGGCAGGAGGCGGGTCTCCGGGGCTTTGTGCCAAGGTTCGATGCTGCCCTGAATCAGCAAATGGGGCATGAACATTTGCCGCTGCGAGACCGCGCACGGTCGAGTCCGGCCCGCCGGTCGCCGCCGGAGGCGTTCGAGCCGCCCAGGTCCGCTCGCAACGCAAATCGGCGCCGTCATGCACCAGAACTGGAACCTGGCCTCCCGATCGACACAGGTCGCCTGGAGGCCGCCGGACCAGGAAACGCCGGAATGAAGGGCGTTCCGCCCAAAGTTCCGGCGCACATGCGGAAAGATCCGCGTTCCGGCACCCTCGCCGGCGGAAGAGGCAACGCTGGGTCTTCCGTCCTTTGCCGGTCCGCCCGCGTCGGCAGGCAAACTCCGGAATTCATGGCCAATCCCGGTTGTTCCGGAGGCCCCGGTCCGGTGCTCCGACACCGCCGGCCGGGCGGAGATGCGCGGTCCGGATCCGAGTGGTCCGCTCGGGGCTCCGGGAAGTGGACCTTTCCGGGACAGGCGCTGCGTCCGGATAGTCGGGCCATTCCCGCAAGCAAAGGACCGGAGGGACAATGGAAGACCTGAAGAAATTCGAGGGCGGCGCCGCCTACATGGATGGCAAGTACGTGCCGATCGCCGAGGCCCGGGTGCCGGTGGGAGACTGGGGCTTCACCCATTCGGACGTGACCTACGACGTGGTCCACACCACCGGCGGCGCGTTCTTCCGCCTCGAAGACCACCTCGACCGGTTCCACACCTCGCTGGACGGATACCGGCTGGATCCGGGCGTGACGCGGGACGAGATGCGCCACATCCTGGGGCGCTGCGTGGTGCTGAGCGGGCTGAAGGACGCCTTCGTCGCCATGGTGTCGACCCGCGGCGTTCCGACGGTCTACGGCTCGAGAAACCCGCTCGACTGCAAGAACACCTTCATCGCCTACGCCGTCCCCTGGGTCGACGTGATCAAGCCGGAGGTGCAGGAGCGCGGCGCCCACCTGATCGTGGCCGAGACCCCGCGGATCTCGCCCAAGTCGCTGGACCCGACGCTGAAGAACTACATGTGGCGCGACTTCACCCGCGGCATGTTCGAGGCGCTCGACAAGGGGGCGGACACGGCGATCCTGATCGACCAGGACGGCTACGTGACCGAGGGCGCCGGGTTCAACGTGTTCGTCATCAAGGGCAACACCCTGACAGCACCGGACCGGGGCGCGCTCAAGGGCGTCACCCTGCGCTCGGTGCTGGACCTCGCGCCGGAACTGGGGCTGGAGCCCGTCGTCGGGCCGGTGACGCTCGAGGATCTGATGGAGGCCGACGAGGTCTGCACATCCACCACCGCCGGCGGCGTCATGCCCTGCTCGCGCGTCAACGGCCGGATCTACGGCAATGACCGGCCCGGTCCGATGAGCCAGAAGCTCAAGGACCTCTACTGGCAGAAGCACCGGGAAGGCTGGCACATGACCCCCGTCAACTATGCCGACGCGGACAACCCCTTCGCCGTGGCCGAGCCCGCCTGACCGCGTGCGCCGGCGGTCCCCGCCGCCGGCGCGCCTTTCCCCATCCAGAGTGCAGAGGACCGACCGATGACCCGAGACAGAACCGCTTTCCCGACTCCGCCGTCCCGGCCCACCCGCCGCAGGGCGCTGAAGCTGATGGCCGGCGGCACCGCCATGGCCCTTGCGGCGCCGTACTGCATCCGTCCCGCCGAAGCGCAGGAAAACACCCTGCGCGCGCTGATGTGGGAAGGCTACGCCCTGCCCGAGGTGATCGCCGCCTTCGAGGAAGCGCACGGCGTCCGGTTCACGCCCACCTTCTTCGACGGCAACTCGGAGGCCTACAACAAGCTGCGCGTCGGCGGATCGAAGGATTTCGACCTGGTGCAGGCGGACGGCTTCTGGCCGGGGCTCTACTACCGCGAAGGGCTGATCCGCAGCTTCGATTTCGCGGCGCTGTCCTCCTCGGGCGGCTACTTCCCCACCTTCAAGCCGGAAACCTTCGAGCTGCTGATGGACGCGGAATCCGGGGACGTCTTCGGCGCGCCGTTCTGCTGGGGCAGCTACGGGATCACCTACAATGCCGATGCCGTCCCGGCGGAAAAGGCCGGCAGCCTCGAGCTCATGTTCGACCCGGATTTCGCCGGACGGCTGTCCACCTCGGCACGGTTCGAGGAGAACATCGCCATGGCCGGGATCCTCGTGGCCGAGCGCATGGGCACCAAGGACGCGCCGCGGCCGGACGGAAAGTCCTTCAACCCCTACGTCCTGACCGACGAGGAACTGGCGGGGGTCGAGGCGCTGCTGATCGAGCAGAAGCGGCTGCTGCTGACCCGCTACCAGGACAACAACACCCTGCGCCAGCTGCTGGCCGGGCAGGCCGTCGTGGCCGCCCCTGAATTCGCGCAGGTCTACCGGCTCCTGCGCGCCGAGCACGACGCGGGAAACCTTCCGACCGAGTTCGACCACCAGCTGGTGCCGAAGGAGGGCGGGCTCGGCTGGGTCGACACCTGGCTGGTCACCTCGGGCGTCGAGGATGGCGGGCGCCTGGAACTGGCCACGGCCTGGATCGACATGATCACGTCGCCGGAGGTGATGAAGAAGATCTCGCTCGCTTCGGGCTGCTCCACCACGGTCGACATCCGCAGCCTCTCCACGCCGGAGGAGCAGGCGCTGTTCCTGATGGACCGCACCGCGGAGCTCGAGGACATGTACATGTTCGACCAGCCCTCCTCCACCGAGAAATGGGAGCGGGTCTGGTCGAACATGCAGGCCGCCTGATCCCCCGGGTCCCCGGATCCCGGGGGCCCCTCCCCACCGCGCAAGAAAGGGTGCAGATGTATATCAAGCTGGAAGCAATCTCCAAGGCCTATGGCGGCCTCTGGGCCGTCGACCGGATCAGCATGGACATCGGGCGGGACGAGTTCATCTCCCTCCTGGGCCCGTCGGGCTCGGGCAAGACCACGCTGCTGAGGACCATCGCCGGGCTGGAGCGCCCGACCCGCGGGCGGGTCCTGATCGACGGGGCGGACGTGACCGCGCTGCCGCCGCACCGGCGCGGCGTGGCGATGGTGTTCCAGGAATTCCTGCTGTTCCCGCACCGCACCGTTGCGGAGAACCTGTGCTTCCCGCTGCAGATGATGAAGATGCCGCGGGCCGAAATCGCCGAACGCCTGAAATGGATCGCGGGGCTGATGGCGCTGACCGGGCTGGAGGACCGCTATCCCAGCCAGCTCTCGGGCGGGCAGCAGCAGCGGGTCGCCTTGGGCCGCGGTCTGGTCGGGCGGCCGAAGGCGCTGCTCCTGGACGAGCCCTTGGCCAATCTCGACCGCGAGCTGCGCCAGGAAATGGAGGTGGAGATCCGCCGCCACCAGCGGGAGCTGGGCATTCCCTTCATCTACGTCACGCACAACCAGGAGGAAGCCATGAGCATGTCCGACCGCATCGCGGTGATCCGCGGCGGCCGGGTGGAGGACTTCGCCGGCCGCGCCGCGATCTACGACCGGCCCCGCACCGCCTTCATCGCGCAGTTCATCGGCCGGTCGAACCGGTTCGAGGGGACCGTGTCGCCGGACGGCAGCGCGATGGACGCCGGCGGCGGGCTCCGGCTGGCGCTCGTGCCGGGCGCGCGCACGGCGTCCTTCGCCGGGTCGCGCGCGCAGGCCTACATCAAGACCGAGAAGATGTCGGTGCAGCCCAACACCGTGACCTGCCGGATCCGCGACATCATCCTGCGCGGCGCCTATTGCGACTACCTGCTGGATGCCGGCGGACGGGAAATCTTCGCCAGCCGCCCGCGCAGCGAGGCCGACCTGGCAAGAGGCGACCGGGTCACCGTATCCTGGCCCGCGGAGGCCGTCGACATCTTCGAGCCCGACACGCCCCGGGAGCTGGCTGCATGACCCGCAAACGTCTGGCCGGCCTCGCCTTCCTCGGCATTCCCACCGTCTATCTCCTTGCCTTCTTCGTGCTGCCGCTGCTGTCGATGGCGGTTCTCAGCCTCTGGAGGACGGAGAACTACCACATCATCCGCGAGGCCAGCCTCGGGAACTTCGCCACGCTCCTGACCGAGCCGGCCTACCGCACCTTCCTGATGCGTTCCGTCGTCATGGCGCTGAGCGTTTCGGCACTCTGCATCGCCATATCCTGGCCGGTGGCCTACGCGATCATGCTCTATGGCGGACGCTACAAGCTGATGTTCTCGCTCGCGCTGGCGGTTCCGTTCCTGACCGGCGAAGTGCTGCGCGTGATCGCGCTGCAGGGCCTGCTCGGACCGATGGGGATCATCAACGCCACGCTGATCCGGATGGGCGCGGCGCCGCTGCGGTTCCTGATGTATTCGAACGTCGCCAGCGCCGTCGGGCTGGTCTATCTCTACCTGCCCATCTCGATCACGGTGATATACCTTTCCCTGTCCAATTCCGACGCAAGGCTGGTCGATGCCGCCAAGATTTTCGGCGCCAGCCCGGTGCAGGCATTCTTCCAGGTGACCTGGCCGCTGAACCTCTTTGGCACGATGATCGCCGCCGTGCTGTGCTTCATCCCGTGCCTGTCGACGACGCTGGTGCCGCGCTTCCTCGGCGGTCCGGACGGGACGCTCTACGGGATGGCGCTGTCGCAGCAGTTCGGAGAATCCGGCACCTGGGCGCTCGGCGCCGCCATGGGAGTCGTGCTGTTCGCGGTATCCATCGCGGCGACGGCGCTGGCCTTCCGCCTCGATCTGCGCCGCACCGGATATTCCGGCCTCGGGAGAAGCTGACATGACTGAGACATCCACCATGGTCCCCCATGTTCCCGCTGCCGGCGGCCGCCGCCTGCCTGCCCCGCGGATCCTCCTGCGGACAGGCGCGCTCTGCCTGGTCACGGCGATGGTCTACGTGTTCCTCTACCTGCCGATCATCCATATCGGCCTCGGCTCCGCCTCGCGCAACACGAACTTCCCCTACCCGCCGCACTGGGCCTTCAAGGCCTATGCAGACCTCTTCGCCAATGCGCTCTACCGCACGGCCCTCGGCAACAGCATCCTGCTGGGGCTCGGCTCCGCGGTCCTGACCGTAACGATGTCGACCATGGCGATGATCGGCGTGCTGCGCTTCGCCGGACGGCACGCCAGGATCTTCATCCTGCTCTTCGTCGCGCCGCTCTTCGTGGCCGAGGTGCTCGTCGGCATCTCCTCGCTGGTGCTGTCGGGGCTGTTCCTCGGGCTCCCCGGCAACCTCTTCTCGGCGATGCTGGCCAATTCGGTCCACTGCTTCGCCTATGCGCTGCTGATCATGGCCACCCAGCTCTACCGCTACGACTGGCGCCTCGACGAGGCGGCAATGGTCTTCGGCGCGACCCCGGCCCAGACCTTCTGGCTGGTGACGCTGCCGCTGATCTGGCCGGGGCTGCTGGGGGCGTTCCTGATCTCCTTCATCCTGTCCTTTAACAATCTCGAGATCAGCTTCTACCTGCTGGGCGCCACGCCCACCCTGCCCTCGGTCGCCTGGGGCGCCCTGAGATACGGCGTGAAGCCCGAGCTCTTCGCCCTGGCCACCCTGGTCAACCTGACCGTGCTCGCGGGCCTTGCCGGGATGTATGTCGCCATGGCCCGCGGCTGGGCGAAGTTCGGGCACCGTCCGGAGCGGGGGGCGGCCGTTGGCTGAGCCCTGGTCCCCCGCCCGCAGCGCGGTTCTGGCGGCCGAGGCCGCCGATACCGGCGGTGCCCCGCTTCTCGACACGCTGTCCATGGCGCTCGACCGCGACCAGGGGGACACGCCGCTCTACACGCAGATCTGCGAGGGCCTGATCACGGTGATCGAGCGCGGCTGGATCGAGCACGGCGCGCGGCTGCCCTCCACGCGCAAGCTGGCCGAAGAGCTGGGCGTGTCGCGCAACACCGTCGTGCTGGCCTTCGAGCAGCTCGCCGCCGAGGGCTATATCGACACCCAGGTGGGCGCCGGAACCTTCGTCGCCCATGACGCCGCCCCGAAGGCTCCGGCCCGCCCGCTGCGGATGAACCCGGCCCTGGCGGCGGCGGGCGACATCGGACAGGAAGCCCGGATCCACGCCAACCTGGCCGATGTTCCGGCAACGCTGCGCCACATGCGGCGTCCGGTGGCCTTCCGGGCCAATTTCCCGGCCATCGACCAGTTCCCGCTGGCGCAATGGGCCAGGACGGTAGGCGACGTCTTCCGCAGCATGAGCGGCGAGCAGGCGAACCACCTGCTGGGCGAGGGCGACCCGCAGGGACTGCATGCGCTCCGCGAGGAAATCGCGATCCATGTCGCGCGGACCCGCGGGATCGTCTGCACCGCCTCCGAAGTGGTGATCTTCGCGGGGGCCCAGCAGGCCGTGGATATCTGCGCGCGGCTTCTCCTCATGGAAGGCGACCGGGTGGCCTGCGAGGATCCCGGCTATGACGGGATCTACGCCTCCGCCACGGCAGCCGGGGCAAAGCCGGTGCCGGTGCCGGTGGACGAGGACGGCATGGATGTCGCACTGGGCCGCAGCCTCGTGCCGGATGCGCGCATGATCTATGCCAGCCCGTCGAAACAGTTCCCCCTGGGCTCCACCATGGCCCTGCAGCGCCGGATGGACCTTCTGGACTGGACCCGCAGCAGCGGCGCCTGGATCCTGGAAGACGACTACGACTGCGAATTCCGCTACTCCGGACATGCGCTGCCGCCGATCTTCAGCCTCGACACCTCCGGGTCGGTGATCTACCTCGGCACCTTCTCGAAGGCGCTGTTCCCGGCACTGCGGCTCGGCTATGCGATCCTCCCGAAGGAACTTGTCGAGCCGGTCGTGGCCGCGCGCACCGTGCTCGACCGGTATGCGCCGATCCTGCCGCAGCTGCAGGTCGCCCGGTTCATGCAGGCCGGTCATTTTGCCAAGCATCTCCGCCGCATGCGCAAACTCTATGCCGACCGGCAGCAGATCCTGCTGGGAGCCATCGAGACCGAACTTGCGTCCTTCATGACCGCACGGCCCACCGAAACCGGTCTGGAGGTTGTTGCCACCCTGCATCCCGGTCTGGATGGGCCGCAGATCGGCCGCGCGGCGGCGCGCGCCGGGATCGAGCTGATGGCGCCGTCGGACTTTGCCCGCGCCTACCGCCGCGACGACAAGATCATCCTGGGGTTTTCCGCCTTTTCCGGGGCACAGATCTCCCGCGGCGCGCGGACCTTGCGCAGGGTGCTCGAAGAGCTCGATCCGCCTTGACCGGGACCGGACGATAGCCGGACCTTGGACACCCGCCGGTTGGTCCCTGCCCGGGGCGCCCGCCAGGGCCGATCTTTCCGTCCCCGACGACCGCGGACTGTCCGCCCCTGCCCCGCCCGAGCGCCGCGCCGCGCCGCGCCGCGCCGGTGAAAAGTTGTCCTCCCGGAAACAGGTTTTCGAGCCAGATTGAGGACAGGAACATGGGTCAGATCGGAGCCGGACGAGGGACAGATCCGGGGGATCGATGCCCCGGCTGAGGGCACAAGCCCGAGGAGATCTCCGGAACGGTCAGGTCGCGGATCGCTGTCCGAGGCGCAGAGACCGCCCGTGCCGAGCCGGGCAGTCCCTGGCCGGCCCGACATTGCGAGAGTTTCAAGGCCCGGCTTCCGGGCGGCCTTCTCAATCGCACGATCTTCTGCGGCCTATCCGAGGTGAAGATCGCGATCGAGCTCTGGAGGCATCACTGCAGCACGAAGCGCCCGCGCTCTCCGCCGCGAAACCGGCCGCCCGCGCCGGCGGTCACGCAATGGCCGGCCGCGCCATCCGGCTCAGCTCCGCCTGACACCCAAGCCCTGGCGCAAAAGCGCGTCACGCGCCAAGAGAGATCCCGGATCCCGCATCGGAGCAGGCGATCGGAGATCGCCTTGCGCAGCGGCTGTCCGGCCGCGCAACCCGCGCCGCGGCCCGGATCCAGCGGCAGACGCAGCTTCGGGTCGCCCGAGGCAGGCTGGAAGGCGTATCTTAACCCGGATGGTCTTGACTGCGCCCAGTTCCGGAGTTCGCAGCACATGACTTTCAAACCCAGTTTCGGCATCGGCGCCAAGATCTACACCCTGATCGCGGTCTCCGTCGCCGTGTCCGCATTGCTCGTCATCGCGCTGAACGAGCGCGTGGCCGAATATGTCTACCAGCTCCGCGAGGTGCATCTGCGCGACGTCGTCGATGCTTCTGTCTCCCAGCTTTCAGCGCTGCAGGCCCGGGTCGATGCTGGGGAAATCACGCTGGAGGACGCCAGGGCAGAAGGCGCGCGAATCATCGGCAGCGCCCGCTACGACAACGGCAACTACCTCTTCGCGGCCGATTACGACGCCAACATCGTCGCCCATGCCAAGCCGGAGCGGCTCGGGACCAATACATGGGACCTGCAGGACCCTGACGGGGTCTACATCTACCGCGACATGATCGCAGCCGCCAAATCGGCGGAAGGCGGCGGCGTCGGCGTGCTCTTCGTGATCGGCACCGGCCTGGCGCTGAGCATCACGCGGCCGATCCGCGCCCTGAACGCCCGCATGCAGTCGCTGACGGGCAACGAGCTGGACGCTCCCATCCCGCACCTGAAATCCCGCAACGAGATCGGCGAGATGGCCCGCTCGGTCGAAACCTTCCGGATGAACATCCTCCACAGGCTCGCTGCCGAGAAGGAGGCCGACCTGCAGCGGACCGCTGCCAGCGAGGCGGAAGCGCGCGCCGAAGAGGAGAAACGGGCGCGCGATGCAGCGGAAGCCGTCCGGCAAGCGGACGCCGAGCGGGAGCGTGCCGAGAGAGAAAGGCAGGAATCCGCCGCCAAGGAAGACATGCGCCAGAAGGCGGAGCGCGAGCGCGCGGCCGTCGCAGCGGAACAGGAAGCCGTCGTGACCGATCTCGGCGATGCGCTCCACAAGCTTGCCCAGGGCGATCTCGAAACGCGGATCGAGCGGGAATTTCCCGAAGCCTACGAACGGCTGCGCCAGGATTTCAACGCGACCGTCGGAAACCTGGAGGCAATCGTCGGGCGCATCCGGAGCTCCAGCGAACGGATTAGCGCCCAGAGCGGCACGATCTCGGGAACGGCCGACGATTTCGGCAAGCGCGCGGAGCATTCTGCGGCAACCTTGGAGGAAACGGCGGCGGCGCTCGAGGAACTCACGGCCTCGGTGGCCAATGCCGCGAAGGGCGCGGCAGAGGCCGACCGCATTGTGACCGAGGCGCGCGATAGCGCCGAGCGCAGCGGAACGGTGGTCGAGCAGGCCGTCGACGCGATGGGGGAGATCTCGCAATCCTCCGAAGCGATCTCGAAGATCGTGGATGTCATCGACGAGATTGCCTTCCAGACCAACCTGCTGGCATTGAACGCAGGCGTGGAGGCCGCGCGCGCGGGCGAGGCCGGGCGGGGCTTCGCAGTGGTTGCCTCGGAGGTGCGGGCGCTGTCCCAGAGATCCTCCGACGCGGCCCGCGACATCAACCGGCTGATCACCGAAAGCGGCGATCAGGTCCGCAAGGGCGTGGGTCTGGTCAGCGAGGCAGGCAGCACCCTGCGCCAGATCCTCGGCTCCGTATCCAACATCTCAGAACTTGTCTCCGACATCGCACGCTCGGCAAACGAGCAGTCGGCAGGGCTGAACGAGATCAATACCTCGGTTTCGCAGCTCGATCACGCCACCCAGGCCAACACTGCCCTCTTCGGCACCTCGCTCGACGCCAGCAAGGATCTCGCCGGGGAGGCAAAAGCGCTGCAAGAGGCCGTTTCGAGCTTCCGCGCAAAGGTGCCGCCGCCCGCACCGGCCGAAGAGTTCCGCGAATCGAAAGCGGAAGCACATGCGCCGCGCCCTGCCCCGCCGGCGGTCTCCCGCGAGGCGCTGCGCAGCGCCGCGGCACTCGCCTCGCCAAGCCATGATCCGGATGATGACTGGGAAGACTTCTGACGGGCACGGCCAGGCGGAGACGGGCCATGGGACTGCCTCCAGCGTCCCGCCGCCGCGACCTGCCGCGCAGCCTGATCCGGGTCCGGATCGAAAAGGCGGGGAACCGGCGCGCTCGACGGGGAGCGCGGCCCTGTCCGCCATTGGTCCGGGAACA